>JBKHXK010000014.1:0-62812 GCA_046566065.1 Actinomycetota bacterium
GTCGGTAAGGGCAGGATCTGGGTCGCGAGCCGCGCCGCAGGCGTCGTGTCCGGGCTCGACCCGGCGACGGGCGAGATCTTCGAACACGAGGTGGACGAAGCCTCTCAGGTGGTCATCGCAGGTGAAAGCGTTTGGGCTGCGGGCCGAGGGCAGGTCATGGAGATCGCATCCGCCGATGGATCCGGCACGGGCATCATCGACTTCCCCCCCGACGTCGTGGACATGGCGGCGACCGATGAGGGTGGGCCGGTCTGGTTGGTGACGTCCTCTGGTTGCGTAGCAGACGTCACCCGGCTCGAGTCCGAGGTCTGTGCGAACCCGGATGGCTTCCAAGCCACCGACGTCGCGAGCACCGGCGAGGAGACCTGGCTCCTGGACGGCGACACGGGCGACCTTCATCAGCTCCGAGCGGGCCCCGGCGTCAACGAGGGCCGAGGTGTCGTCGACGGGGACGCGCCTCTTCCCACCGCTCCCGTCGGCACCTACGCGGACCTTCTGCTGACCCCCGATGTCCTGTGGGTCTCAGGAGAGGGCGGACGGCTCATGAGGCTCGACCTCGTCACCGGGGAGAAGGTGATCGCTCGACTCGACGGCGACTACGCTGACCTCGCCGCCGGTTACGGCTCTGTTTGGGCCCTCGTCGGCCACGAAGGCGGCGATCGCGGGGAGCTGGTTGAGATCGATGTCGCCACCGGGGAGCCGACCGGCGCGCCCTACTCCTTGTCTGGCAAGCCGAGCGATGTCTACGCCGGCATCGACGGCGTCTGGGTCACGCTGCGCGACAGCAACGAGGTGGTCCGCATCGTGAAGCCCGACGCGGAGCCGGTCCCGGTCGAGACAGCAGAAGCAACGCCCTCACCGGAAGCCGAGCGGGAACTGTCCCGGCCCCTTGCCCCGGATGAGCTGATCATGGTGTTCAGTGGCTCGGAGGGCCGGGAGGGTGAGACGTACGCGATGTTCGGCGACGGCCGCACCGAGGTGATCACCTCGCCGGCAAAGACCGATCTGCATCCCTCGTTCGTTCAAGCCCTGTATTCGAACGGCCCCGCCATCGTGGTGGAGCGTCGTGATCCACAGACGCTTGACTCGGACCTGCTCTATGTCGACGTGCCCACCGGCGAAGAGACTGAACTGGTGCCTGGCTCACTCCCTGCGGTGTCGTCCTATGGGCAACTCGCGTACTGGCGGATGCACAAGGAGAACCCCACCTTGTTCATCACAGAGATCGGCACGGATTTCAGTCGTGATCTACAACTCGATGGTCTTGCTCGAGCGATCGAATGGGAGACGACGGGACGGTTCGTGTACGTCGAGATGTCCGCCGGTCATGAGGATGTCCGTGTGTGGTCCTACGACTCAACTGGAGAGTTGGGACCTCTCGAACTCGATCCCGGGCCGCAGGGACGTTACTTCGCTCCCTCCTCGAGCACACCGGACAGCGTTCATCTCATCAGGATCGAAAGCCGTCCGGGTGAACCCGTCGATTCTGTAGGCCTGGTCGAGATCCCGCGGGTGAGCATCCAGCCGGACTCATACAAGCAGGTCGTCTCGCTCGACGGATTGGGTATCGATGAGGATGCCTTCCGATCGGGGAACCTGCGACTCGAAGCGATAGGCATGCTCGACGCGACCGTTGACGGCGACGGCAGGATCCGCTGGGGCATCGGTGAGGAGCGCTCGTGGATCGTCGGGTTCCGTGCCGAAGCATGGTTGGTCAAGGAATCCGGCGAGGTCGTTCCGCTAGGCGAGTTCGCCGGCGGAGGACTGGCGATATCCCCAGAGCCTTAGAGGCTAGATGCGTTTGAGCAGCTCTTGTTTCTTACTCTCGAACTCGGCCGCGCTGAGGACACCTTGCTCGTGCAGCCGGGCGAGGGCCGCGATCTGCTCCGGGATCGAAGTGGCCGCGGGCTGTGCCGCCGCGCCGGGACGCATCATGCGGTTGTTGTTCTCTTCGGTCTCCTTGTAGATCATCAGCTGGACCTGCTCAGGCTTCCGCACGTTCTCGATCCGCGTCTGGCCCCGTTCTCCCGCAGATTCCACCAGCAGGTCTCCGGCCCCCAGCACCCGTTCGATGACGCTCTGACTGAAGGCGACGTCGTTGATGCGCTCCAGAGGGATCTCGCGGGAGTGCTTGGCGATGATGCCGTTGCGCGTGATCAAGCGATCGGATGTCAGCACGAAATAGGTGAAGTACCAACGAAGGGCCGGGATGATGGCGAGCATCAACCAGCCCAGGGTCATGAGCCCCCCGATCACGCTCTTGGCGGTCTCTGGGTTCTTGTCGAAGATGGCGTCGGCGGCGGCGTAGCCGAGAAAGAGGCCGGCCCCAAGGGCGAAGGTCCAGAGGACCGAGGGGATCAGGGCGACCCAGTGGGGGCGCAGCTCGAAGACGACCTTCTCGTGGTCCGCCAGCAGGTCTCGTGGAAACCCCATGCCCCCACGTTAGCCGTTTTCGGTTAACTGGAGCACGTTCCAGCGTGCTTTTTCGACGCCAGAACGCCGCATCTAGGATTCGGCGCATGTCTTTGGACCGTGCTGCCGTCGACCACGTCGCCCGTTTGGCGCGCCTCGACCTCAGTGAGGACGAGCGCGAGCGGATGCAAGCCGAGCTCACCCAGATCCTCGGTCACGCCGACAAGATCCAGGCCCTCGACCTCGACGGAGTCCCTCCGACCTCGCATTCGCTGCCCTTGAGCAACGTGCTCCGGCCCGATGTTGCGAGGCCGTCCCTGCCCCCGGAGGAGGCCCTCGCCAACGCTCCCGAGGCCGAGGACGGTCGCTTCCGGGTCCCGCGCATCATCGAGGACGCCTGATGGACCTGGTGTGGGCATCGGCGACCGAGCTGGCAGAGGCACTCGACGCCGGCGAGGTTTCGTCGCGCGAGATCACCGAGGCCCTGATCGCCAGGGCCGACGAGGTCGACCCCAAGCTCAACGCTTATCTCGAACGCACCGACGAACGCGCTCTGTCCGATGCAGACGCTGCGGACCAGCGCCGGTCGAAGGGAGAGGCGCGGTCTCCCTACGACGGTGTACCGCTTAGCTACAAGGACATCTTCGTCACCCGCGGCATCAAGACCACCTGCGGCTCCAAGATCCTGGAGAACTTCGTTCCGCCGTACGACGCGACCGTGGTGACGCGCTGCGACGCCGCCGGGCTCCCGATGCTCGGGAAGCTCAACATGGATGAGTTCGCGATGGGCTCATCGACCGAGAACTCGGCGTTCGGACCGACGCGCAACCCCTGGAACACGGACACGGTGCCGGGCGGATCGAGCGGCGGGTCAGTCGCAGTGGTTGCCGCGGGGGCCGCGCCCTGGGCGTGGGGGACCGATACCGGCGGTTCGATCCGTCAGCCGGCTGCGCTGTGCGGTCTCGTCGGGGTCAAGCCGACCTATGGGCTGGTTTCTCGCTACGGGATGATCGCTTTCGCCTCCTCTCTGGACCAGGCCGGGCCCATCACCCGCAGCGTGAAGGACGCAGCCGCTCTGCTTCAGATGGCCGCGGGCGGCGACGACATGGACTCCACCTGCCTCAAGGAGCCGGTACCCGACTACCTGGACGGGATCGAGGGTGGCATCAGCGGGATGCGCATCGGAGTCGTCAAGGAGTTCCAGGGCGAGGGCTCGCAGCCCGGCGTGCGAGCCCGGGTCGACGAGGCCCTCACGCGTCTCGAGAAGCTTGGTGCCCAGCTCGAGGAGGTCTCGATGCCCTCGTTCGAGCACGGCATCTCGGCCTACTACCTGATCGCTCCAGCCGAGGCATCGTCGAACCTCGCGCGCTACGACGGCGTTCGCTACGGCTACCGCGCCGAGGGCGATGACATCGTCCAGATGATGTCTCGGACGCGCGATGAGGGCTTCGGGGCCGAGGTGAAGCGTCGCATCATGCTCGGGACGTACGCGCTGTCGGCCGGTTATTACGAGGCCTACTACGGCAAGGCCCAGAAGGTACGCACGCTGATCACCCGCGACTTCGAGCGGGCCTACGAAGATGTCGACCTGATCGTCTCGCCGACCTCACCGACCACGGCCTTCAAGCTCGGCGAGCGAACGGACGATCCGTTGGCGATGTATCTCTCCGACGTCTACACGGTGCCGGTGAACCTCGCCGGCAACGCTGCGATGAGCATCCCCTGCGGATTGTCGGACGACGGCCTGCCCGTCGGGTTCCAGATCATCGCCAGGTCGCTCGACGAGAAGACGATGTTCCGCGCTGCTTACGCCCTCGAGCAGGAACTCGGTTTCGACGAGAGGCCGTCCCTGTGAGCGTGCGCGAAGACGTCTACGAGACCACCGTCGGCCTCGAGATCCATGTCGAGCTCGCGACCGCATCGAAGATGTTCTGCGGATGCAGCGTGTCGTTCGCAGGCGACCCGAACTCCCGGACCTGCCCGGTCTGTCTCGGGATGCCGGGAACGCTTCCGGTGCCGAACGAGAAGGCGATCGAATACACGATGAAGATCGGCCTCGCTCTGAACTGTCAGATCGCCGAGCACTCACTCTTCCACCGCAAGAACTACTTCTATCCGGACATGCCGAAGAACTATCAGATCAGCCAGTACGACTCGCCACTGTGCTCGCAGGGTCACGTCGACATCTCGGGCGAGTTCGGCTCCACCCGCGTCGGCATCACACGTGTCCACCTCGAAGAGGACACCGGCAAGTCCGTTCACATGGGCGGTACGGGTCGCATCGCCGACTCCGACTACTCGCTCGAGGACTTCAACCGGGCCGGCACCCCTCTGGTCGAGATCGTCTCGGAGCCGGACATCAGCTCCGCTGAAGAGGCCCGGGTGTTTGTGGCGGAGCTGCGAGCCCTGCTCGAATCCCTCGGCGTGTCCGACGTGCGCATGGAGGAGGGCTCGATGCGCGTCGACGCCAACGTGTCGGTGCGCCGGATCGGCGAGAAGGAGTTCGGAGCCAAGGTCGAGGTCAAGAACATGAACTCGATCCGTTCGGTGGGCCGCGCCCTCGAATACGAAGAGCGGCGCCAACGTGAAGCGCTGGACGCAGGAGAGACCCTCGTGCAAGAGACCCGCCACTTCGACGAGAAAACCGGCACGACGTCTTCGCTGCGCACCAAGGAGTTCGCCTTCGACTACCGCTACTTCCCCGAGCCCGATCTCGTTCCTCTGGCGCCCTCATCTGAATGGGTCGAGCAGATCCGCGGCTCTCTGCCCGAGCTACCCGCGGCCCGCCGCGAGCGTTTCGCCTCCGAGTACGGCTTGGGCGAGGGGGACATCGCGGTGCTCACGTCGTCTACCAAGACGGCAGACTGGTTCGAAGCCGCTGCGGCCGCGTATGGCGGAGACGCGAAGAAGGTCGTCAACTGGATCATCGCCGACCTCTTCGGGCTGCTGAACGAGGCTCAGCTGGAGCTGCACGAGACGCGCTTCACGCCCGCGCAGCTGGCCGCCCTGATCACGATGATCGACGAAGGCAAGATCTCGGGTAAGCAGGCGAAGCTGGTCCTGTCAGGCATGTTCGAGAGCGGCGACGATCCCGAGAAGGTCGCTTCGGACAAGGGCCTCGAGCAGGTCTCCGACGCCGGCGCCATCGAGACCGCCGTCAGCGAGGTGATCGCAGAGAACACGGAGGCCGCGGACAAGGTGAGGGCCGGTCAGATGAACACGTTGGGATTCCTCGTGGGCCAGGTGATGAAGAAGACGAAGGGCCAGGCCAACCCGGGGATGGTCAACGAGTTGCTGCGCAAGAAGCTCGGTTCCTAGTTCGGTGGGGGCCGCTGACGTCGTAACCAAAGGTTGGCCGGTCCTTCTCGAGATGTCCGAGACTCTCCCCGGCCCCCCTGCTGTCGTGTGGAAGCTGATCACCGACTGGGAGCACCAGGACGACTGGATGCTCGAGGCCACCGACTTCGTCGTCACCTCCGAGCAGCGCGAGGGCGTCGGAGTCGAAGCCGAAGCCACGATCAAGATCGGAGGCATCTCCACTCGCGACAAGGTGAGGGTTACCGGCTGGGAGCCCGAGAAGCGCCTCGAGATCGAGCACCTGGGCTGGGTCTCCGGCAAGGGCGAGATGTTCCTGACGGGCCTCGGCGGGGACCGCACCCATCTCTACTGGAGAGAAGAGCTCTATCCGCCTCTCGGATTTGCCGGAGCCATCGGCATCACGGCCTTCAAACCGATCATGTACCGCATCTTCAAACGAGACCTGCGCATCCTGGCCTCCCTAACCCGCGCGGCAACCCCCTAACGCCCCGGTTCCTCGGCTACTTGGGCCATTCTTTTCGGCACCATGACCGCTGGGCGGTCATATCTCCGCAGAGAAAGGCAGCGATGGTGTAAGGAAGGACCGCAGCGTCCGCACGACGGTCGCCTCTCCGTTGCATACGTCCGACCAGCTGAAGCGAAGCACCTTCTTTCCGGCGGACACGAGGTCGTTCTGACGGTGACGGTCGTGCTGCCACGCACGCCTGCCGCTATGCACCGCGTAACCGTCCACCTCGATGACCAGGCCCAGCTCCGGATAGAGGAAGTCGACAACGGCGAACCCGTTCTGTTGGCGACGGACGATCTCTTGCTGACCGGGGGCCGGGAAGCCATTGCGTTTGAGAAGCCGGCGGAACCGAGTCTCGAGAACGCTGTGGGTGGGCGAGTAACCAGGCGACCGCTCCCTCAGGAGGCGCAAGAGAGCCTTGCGTCCGCGCTGCCCGCGGCCCGTCGAGCGGCCTAGCTCCGAATCGAGCCGTTGAAGGGAGGTGGATCCTCGCCTCAAAGCGCAGTCCAGAGCGGCTTCTAGGGCTTCTTCATCCAACACACCGGAAAGGTCCAACAGGGTTCGGGTGGGGGTTGTAACCGCCAGACCGTCCCGTTGCGTCAGGTGATGTGGCGCCAGCAGCGTCGCACGGTGGATGCGGATCGGCTCCCGAGGACTCTCGAGCGCTTCTGTCGACAGAAGCACCACCCGCCCAGCCGGGCATCCGTCTAGGTTCCATAGAGCGCCGGCCGCCTCGTGTGAGATCACTGCTCGCCTCCTCGTCCACACGAACGCCGCCCACAGTTGCTGGAGCCACGTCTCGGGAGCAGAGGCGTGCCGGAAGATGCGCGGCAGTACCCGGATGAGGATCCCTTTGCTGACGCGCCTGTGGATCTGCTGGTTCGTCAGACCCAGGTCCATCAGCTGTTCCCTGGAGACCACCCCTGCTTGGGTCTTGAGCAGGGCCAGCATCGCGACGTCCGGGCTTTCTTTGCGGAGTGATGACCGCTCAGCGGTAGCCATTCCGAAAAGAAATCACCTGATCGCCTTGACCCGTGTGAAGGTGGCCACAGGGCTGGGGGGCTGCAGGAGGGCGGGCGGCGGGGGCGAATCTCTCAGCAGACCTTCGATTACCGACAAAGGGGACAACCGATCATGAAGCGCCGTATCGCACTCGCTCTGGCCCTGGGCCTTGTGGCCGCCCTTGTGGCTCCGTACGCCTCGGCCCGGCCCGCTCGTGAGGCCGACGCCTCCGACAACGTGAAGTTGATCGCCAACTTCCCCTACGAGAACGAGAAGAAGGACTTCTTCTCTGGGGGCACGGACATCGACTTCTCCGGCAAGTACGTCTACGCCATGCAGCAGGGCGAGAAGGGGGGCGTCCACATCATCGACGCCTCGAAGGCCACCCCGAAGAAGGTCGGTTTCTTCCCCTGCCCCGGTGGCCAGAACGACGTCGCCGTCGTCAAGCCCGGCCTGATCGCGATCGCCTACCACTCCACCCAGTGCGGCGGCTCCGGTGGCGGCGTGCGTCTCATCGACGTGAAGGACCCCAGGAACCCGAAGCTGCTCGGCGCCGTGAACGACCTGCCCGGCGGCACCCACACGCTCACGACCTACCCGGGCGAGGACATCATCTACGCCTCACCGGGCGGCCTCGCGAACGGTGGCGGCACGCAGCAGATCCTCGACGTGTCGGACCCGAACAAGCCCAAGGTCGCGGCCAAGTTCAACCCGAACGGCCCGATCGGGTGTCACGACCTCGCCTTCTACGTCACGAAGGACGAAGCCCTCGCAGGCTGCGCCGGGGCCGGAGAGGCTCAGATCTGGGACGTGTCCGACCCGCTCGCTCCTTCGACGGTCGCTCACATCCCGGTTCCCGCGCAGTTCCCGCACTCGTTCGCCTTCACCCATGATGGCAAGTACTTCGTGATCGGTGACGAGGCCATCGCGGGCAACGACTGCGTCGGTGGCCCGACCGGTTCGCTCTGGGCCTATGACTTCACCGTCCGTCAGGCCCCCGCCCTTATCGGCCACTGGGGCCCGAAGCGCGGCCCCCTGCCGGCCGGTTCGTCGAACTACAACCGCAACACCTGGTGCAGCGCCCACCTCTTCAACTTCATCCCCGGCACCTACACGCTGGTGGGCTCCTGGTACGCGGGCGGCATGAGCGTCGTCGACTTCTCGAACCCGACGCTCCCGAGCGAGGTCGCTCACTACATGGGCACCGGCGAAGACATCACGAACTATTGGTCGGCCTACTGGTACGACGGCCGCATCTGGGCCAACGACCGTGTGAAGGGTCTCGACGTCTTCACCGTCAAAGGCCTGAAGGAAGGAAAGCACAAGCACTGAGGCAGGGAGCACCGAGCCTGCGTCGTATCTAGACGCCAGAAGGCACCCACTAGGAGGACGAAGAGATGAAAGCGCTTAGAACGGTTGTGGCCTCCGCGCTCGTCGCGGGTGCCCTGGCGGTACCGGGCCTGGCTGCGGCCGAAGGTAAGGGCAAGCCCCCGAAGGTCGAGACCAGTAAGAACGTGAAGCAGCTCGACTCGATCGTCTACGACGGTGGAACCGAGCTGGCGCGCAGCGGCAAGTACATCTACACCGGCGAGCTCGACGGCGGCGTCGAGCGGCCGAGCCGCGGCACCAAGCCGGAAGAGGGTGGACTCCACATCATCGACGTGTCCGGCAAGACCCCGAAAGAGGTCGGCTTCCTGCACTGCCCGGGCAACGACAACGACGTCGAGGTTGTGAAGCCCGGCCTCGTGACCATGTCTTTCCACAGCAACAAGTGCGTACCGTCGGCGGGGACCGGCCTTATGACGATCGACGTCAGCAACCCCCGTCAGCCCAAGATCCTGGGACTCGTCCAGACCGGTGCGGGTCACACGCACAAGCCCGTTCCCGGAACGAACCTGATCTACATGGCCGGTGGGAACCTGACCGGCAGCGGCAGCCGCGGAGCGGTCATCGTCGACGTGTCGGATCCGAGGAAGCCCAAGGTTGCCGGCGAGGCCACCAACGTCATGGACTGCCACGACGTCTCTTTCTACATGAGCAAGGACAAGAAGCTCGGAGTATGTGCCGGGGCGGTCGGTAGCGGTGAGACTCAGATCTGGGACATGTCCGACCCGATGAAGCCGACGGTGCTCGGCTACATCTTCAACCCCGCGATCCAGTACTCGCACTATGGCGTGATCAGCTCCGACGGCGAGATCCTCGCCATCGACGACGAGGCGTTCGCCGCTCACGAGTGCCACACCGGCCAGAGCCCCACGGGCCGCGTTTGGATCTACGACATCTCCGACCCGAGGGTGCCATTGCCGCAGGGCAGCATGGCCGCCCCTCGTGGTGACGGCGACGGCACGATCGGCAACTACGTCGGCTGGGCCCCCTCGTGGTGCCTGTCGCACGGTCTCGACTGGCAGCCCGGCACCCGCAACCTCGGAGTGACCTGGTTCACCGGTGGATGGAGCGTTCTGAACGTGTCCAACCCGACCTCGCCGACCGAGGTCGCCTGGGGCATGAGCGAGAACGCCAGCACCTACTCGATCCTGTGGGCGGAGAAGGGCGACACCCTGTACACGAACGACTTCGCCAACGGCTTCGATGCCTTCAGCATCTCGGGGCTGCCCAAGAAGTAAGCACCACCCGTCACTGAGAGAACGGCCACGCGCCCCTGGGGAACCGGGGGCGCTTCGCTTTCCCCGCACTACGCTGGCTTCCATGCTCGAGCCGAACCTCTACGTCGCTTGTCTGAACCTGCGGGATCGACGCACGCTGGTCGTCGGTGCGGGCCCGGTGGGCCTGGAGAAGATCGAGGGCCTCCTGGCCTGCGAGGCTGAGGTGACGGTCGTCGCCACCAGTGCCGTCGCGCGGGTGATGGAGCTGGCCGACGCCGGGCGGATCGTCCTGCACGAGCGGGCCTACGAGGAAGCAGACCTAGACGGTTGCTTCCTCGCGATCGCGGCGACCTCCGACACCGCCTTGAACACGCGCATCTACGAAGACGCCGAGGCGCGCTCGATGCTCGTGAACGTGGTCGACGTCCCGGAGCTGTGCAATTTCATCCTGCCCGCCATCGTGCGGAACGAGATGCTCACGGTCGCGATCTCTACCGCGGGTGCAAGTCCGGCCCTCGCGAAGCGCATGAAGCGCGAGGCGGCGGAGATGTTCGGGCCGGAGTATCCGCAGCTGGCGTTGCTGCTCGATGGGGTCCGAGACTGGGCCAAGGAGACGCTACCCACCTACGAGCACCGGAAGGTGTTCTTCGAAGAGATCGTCAACGGTCAGCCGGACCCGTTGGAGCTGCTGCGCGCGGGGAAGCTCGAGGCGGTCCAACAGCGCATCGTCGAAGCGCAGGAGGTCGCGCTTACTCGCTTAGGAGATCCCCGATCCGAGTGAGGCCTTCGGCGATGTCTTCGTCTCCCAACGCGTAGCTGAACCTCGCGTAGCCCGGCGCGCCGAAGCCCTCGCCGGGAACGAACGCGACCTTCACCTCTTCGAGGACGACCTCGGCGAGATGGTGGGCGCTCTCGATCGTCCGGCCCCGCACGCTCTTACCGATCACCTCCTTGAAGGAGGGGAAGCAGTAGAACGCGCCCTCCGGCTCGTACGAGCTGACGCCGGGGATGTCGTTCAGCAGCTTGTGCATCGTCTGGCGTCTGCGGTCGAACGCGGCCCGCATCTCCGCTACGGCCGTTAGGTCGCCGGAGACGGCTGCGAGAGCGGCCACCTGTGCGACGTTCGACACGTTGGAGGTGGCATGCGATTGCAGCGACGAAGCGGCTTTGATGATGTCGGCCGGCCCGATCATCCAGCCGACCCGCCAGCCGGTCATCGCGTACGTCTTGGCGACCCCGTTGATCACGATGCAACGGTCGGCGATGTCCGGCACGACCACCGGCATCGACGTGAAGGTCGCGCTACCGTAGGTCAGGTGCTCGTAGATCTCGTCGGTGAGGACCCAGATTCCGCGCTCGTGGGCCCAACGGCCGATCGCCTCGACCATGTGGCGGGGATACACGGCTCCCGTTGGGTTCGAGGGCGAGACGAACAGCAGCATCTTGGTTCGCTCGGTCACCGCGGCCTCGAGCTGGTCGACGGTGACCTGGAAGCCCGTCTCCTCGTTCGTCGGTAGCTCGACCGGGATGCCTCCCGCCAACTTGATCATCTCTGGATAGCTGACCCAATAGGGGGCCGGGACCAGCACCTCGTCTCCGGGGTCGATCAGAGTCAGGAACGCGTTGAACAGGGCGTGCTTGCCCCCGTTCGAGATCAACACCTGCGACGGCTCGACCTCGTAACCGGAGTCCCGGGCAGTCTTGGTGGCGACCGCGGCCCTCAGCTCGGGCAGCCCGGCCGCAGGGGTGTAGCGGTGGTACACGGTGTTGTGCGCAGCCTCGGCCGCGGCCTCGACGATGTGGGCGGGGGTGGGGAAGTCCGGCTCGCCAGCCCCGAAGCCGACCACGTTCTCGCCGGCGGCCTTCAGCGCCTTGGCCTTGGCATCGATCGCCAGGGTCGACGACTCCGTCACGGCTGCGGAACGCTGGGACAGTCGCGGCTGCGGCATGATTCGCACCCTAATTCTTCGATGAGGAGGCACATGGCATCCGCTCCAGAGATAGTTATCCCGCCCGAGCTCAGGCCGTCCGACGGTCGCTTCGGCTCGGGTCCCTCCAAGGTCAGGCCGGAGGCGGTGGCGGCTCTAGCCTCGGCCGCCGCGGGGTACCTCGGCACGAGTCACCGCCAAGCAGGGGTCAAGGACACCGTGGCCCGCCTGCGCTCCGGGCTCAGGGATCTCTTCGGTCTGCCCGAGGGCTACGAGGTCGTGCTCGGCAACGGCGGCAGCACGGCCTTCTGGGACGCCATGGCCTTCGGGCTGATCGAGCACCGGAGCGAGCACCTCGTGTTTGGGGAGTTTTCCTCCAAATGCGCCGCAGCGGCGGCCCTCGCCCCTCACCTGGCCGAACCTCGCGTGATCGAAGCCGAGCCCGGCACCCATCCGCTGCCGGAGGTCAACGACGACGTCGACCTGTACGCGCTCACGCACAACGAGACCTCGACGGGGGTGCAGATGCCCGTCCGGCGTCCGTCGCCTCGAGGCTTGGTGGTCGTGGACGGGACCTCGGCTGCTGCCGGCTTGCCCGTCGAGGCGACGGAGTACGACGTCTATTACTTCGCACCTCAGAAGGGCTTCGCCTCGGACGGGGGTCTGTGGATCGCTCTCTGCTCGCCCGCGGCCCTCGAACGGATCGAGGCGATCGCCACCAGCGATCGCTACGTCCCTCCCTCCCTCGACCTGAAGATCGCGCTGGACAATTCCGTGAAGGAGCAGACCTACAACACTCCGGCGCTCGCCACGATCTTCCTCATGCTCGAGCAACTCGAGTGGATCCTGTCGAACGGAGGACTCACCTGGTCGACCGCGCGCTGCGATCGTTCGGCCGACATCCTCTACCGGTGGGCAGAGGCGTCGGAGTACGCGGCCCCCTTCGTGAAGGACCCGCTCCAGCGGAGCCGGGTCGTTGGAACGATCGACATAGCTGAGAGCATCGATGCGAAGTCGATCTCGAAGGTGCTCCGGGCGAATGGGATCGTGGACACCGAGCCGTATCGCAAGTTGGGTCGTAACCAGCTTCGGATCGCGATGTATCCCGCGATCGAGCCGGAAGACGTCGAACTGCTCACCCGTTCGATCGACCACGTGGTCTCCGCTCTCGGCTGAGTGAAAGCACTCGCTCTACTCGTCATCATCGTCGTGGTCGCCGCGGTCGTAGGAGACGTCGCGGCCAAGCAGGTTGCGGAGAACAGGATCGCCTCACAGGTAGAGGACTCGATCGAGGGAGTGAGCGGGGTCGAGGCAGAGATCGATGCGTTCCCGTTCCTGCCGACCCTCCTGTCCGGAGAGCTCGATGGGTTACGGATGAAGATCGCGCGTGTGAGATCGGGCGGCCTTGCCGTTTCGGATCTCGCCCTAGAGCTGCGCGCCCTCGACTTCGACCCGGTCGACGTCTTCGCCGGGGATGGCGCGATCACGGTCGGCGGGGGAAAGGGCCGCGCCTTCGCGTCCGCCGCCGCGATCAGCCGGGCGTTGCAGCGTGCTGGCGCTGATGCCACCGTCGCCTTCGACGGAACGAACGCAACCGTGTCCTCTCAGGGGCAGACCGTAAGCGTCGAGACGGTGCAAGTGAGCGACGGCGCGCTCGTCTTCGATCTGCCCACCGGGCCGTTGACGCTTCAGATCCCCGAGACCTTCGAGAGCCTGACCTACGAGTCGGCCCGCGTCGAGGGAGGGCGGCTTCGTATCGGGATCGCGCTGAGCGGGAAACGCTTCGAGCTCTAGAGCTCCGTCTCGCGGATCGTTTCGCGTTCCCGCGTCACCGGGCGGCGCTCGCGCTCGATGATCGTGGTGTGCCTGCTGGCACCCCACGGAGCGGCTCCCGAGAACGACATGGCGACCGCGGCCACGCCCAGGATCAGCACGATGATGCCCAGCGTGGTGTTGAGCAACAGGGCTACCAACAATCCGATCGCTACCAGTGCCAGGCCCGCACCCATCATCGCCATCTCCTCCTTGGTCGTTTCGTCATGGGTTCCCGGCCGTTGTGATCTGCAAACCTGCTAGCTGGGCCCGCCCGACGCCTTAGTACGATGCCCCGCATGAAGGTCCTGATCTCCGAGAAGCTCTCCGGCGCCGGCGTGGAGCGCCTCCGCGAGCACCTGGACGTCGACGTCCGCCCGGGGATGTCCCCTGAGGAGCTTGCCGAAGCGATCCCCGCTTACGACGCCCTGATCGTCCGCTCCGCCACGAAGGTCACCGCAGAGATCATCGAGCGCGGCGAGAACCTGAAGGTCGTGGGTCGTGCCGGGATCGGCCTCGACAACGTCGACGTCGATGCCGCCACACGACATGGCGTCCTGGTCGTCAACGCGCCGCAATCGAACGTGCTGTCGGCCGCGGAGCACACGATGGCTCTGCTCCTCGCGCAGGCCCGCAACATCCCGCAGGCCCATGCAGCCCTGGCCGCGGGCTCGTGGGAGAGAGAGCGCTGGCAGGGCGTCGAGCTGCACGGCAAGACGCTCGGCATCATCGGTTTGGGCCGCGTCGGCACTCTCGTCGCGCAACGAGCCAGTGCCTTCGGGATGCGTCTCGTTGCCTACGACCCTTACGTGGCGCCGCCGCGAGCTCAACAGATGGGCGTCTCCCTCGTCGATACCGTCGGCGAGCTCTGCAGCCGGGCCGACTTCATCACGATTCATATGCCGAAGACGGCCGAGACCGTCGGGCTCATCGGCGTCAAGGAGCTCGAACAGGTGAAGCCGGGTGTTCGCATCGTCAACACGGCCCGCGGAGGCCTGATCGATGAGGACGCCCTGGTCGAGGCCTTGAAGAGCGGCCGGGTCGCCGGCGCCGGCGTGGACGTCTTCGAGAACGAGCCCGTCACCGACCACCCGCTGTTCGGTCTTCCCAACGTGGTCGTGACCCCACATCTCGGCGCCTCCACCGCCGAGGCGCAGGACAAGGCCGGGCTGGCGATCGCGGAGCAGGTCCTGCTCGCTCTCCGTGGTGAGTTCGTTCCCTACGCCGTGAACGTCGACGTCGGCGCGGATATCCCGGAGGTCGTGCGCCCGTACCTTCAGCTGGCGGAGAGGCTGGGCCGAGTTGCCGTTGCTCTCGCCGGCGGCGGGATCGAATCTTTGCGTTTCGAATACCACGGCGGCATCGCCGAACACGACACCCGCGCCGTGACGTTGTCGGGCCTCAAGGGCGCGTTCTCGTCCGTGGTGCACGAACCGGTTACCTTCGTGAACGCTCCGCTGATGGCGAAGGAGCGCGGGATCTCCGTCGAAGAGTCGAAGTCGTCGCAATCTCTCGACTATGTGAACCTCGTAGAGGTCAGGGCCGCGGGGACGGGAGAGACCGTTTCCGTCGCCGGTGTCCTCGTAGGCAAGCGCGACACCGAGCGCCTGGTCCGCGTCTATGGATACGACCTCGACATGGCCTTCGCTCCGATCATGGTGTTCTTCCGCTACGAGGACCGGCCCGGCATCGTCGGCATCGTTGGGACGCTCCTGGGTGAGGCGGGCGTCAACATCGCGAACATGCAGGTGGCCCGCCGCAGCGAGGGAGGGGAGGCCCTGATGTGCGTTGCGGTCGACTCCGCCATCCCCGAGGCGGTGCTGGATTCGATCAAGGAGAGGGCCCGGCTGACCGACGCCCGCTCGATCGTGGTGGGCGAGTAGTGTCGCCTACTCGCCCGTAGGAGAAAGGACGCGCATGCCGATCGATCCGGTCGACAAGGTGTGGATGAACGGGAAGCTCGTCGACTGGCAGGACGCGACCGTCCACGTCCTCACGCATGCCCTTCACTACGGCTCCGGTGTCTTCGAAGGGGTGCGTTGCTACGAGACGCCTCGCGGCCCGGCCGTCTTCCGGTTGGGGGACCACTATCGCCGCCTCGAGAGGTCCGCACGCATCTTCCAGATGGAGCTTCCTTACTCCGTGGAGGAGCTGACGCGCGGCACCTTCGACGTGATCAAGGCCAACGGATTGAAGGAGTGCTACATCCGCCCCCTCGCTTATCGGGGTTTCGGCGGCGAGATGGGGGTCAACCCGGCCGCCAATCCCGTGGACATGGCCATCGCGGTGTGGTCGTGGGGCGCCTACCTCGGAGACGACGCGATCACCAAAGGGGTGCGCGTCACTTTCTCTTCCTGGCGTCGCGGGGATCCCAACATCATCCCGCCGAGCGCCAAGGCGACCGGCGCCTACATCAACGCATCGATGGCGAAGCTGGAGGCGACCCAGGCCGGCTTCGATGAGGCCCTCATGCTCAACCCCTTGGGGCACGTCTCGGAGGGGACCGGGCAGAACCTCTTCATGGTCCGCAACGGCGAGATCCTCACGCCGCCGTTGATCGACGGGCCGCTGCCGGGCATCACGCGCGAGTCGATCATCCAGGTGGCACACGACCTGGACATGCCGCTCGTGGAGCGCTCTCTTACCCGGGCGGACGTCTACTCGGCCGAGGAGCTCTTCCTGACCGGGAGCGCCACCGAGGTCGTGCCGATCTGCGAGGTGGACGGCCGCAGGTTCGAGTGCGGGCCGATCACCCAGACTCTGCAGCAGCGCTACGCCGACATCTGCCGGGGCAAGGACGAGAAGTACTTCGACTGGCTCGACTTCGTCGAGTAGTTCACCTCCGGGGCCCCATCCGAGCAGGAACACCCCTTGCCGCGCCGAAACCTAGGGTGCGCACAGACGGACAAAAGGGGCAAGATTCGTGACAAAGACGGGCATCGTGCAAGGCGCTACGGCCGCGGTCGTGGCTTCGATCATGGCGATCTCCCTGGCGAGCGGTTCGGTCGCCTCGGCGGGGGGCGGCAAGTCATGGGATCCCTCTGGGGGCCGGGCCGTCGCGCACAACTCCGGCGGCCGCACGATCAGCACCCCGTCGGTCACGAGCAAGGCGCCCGAGGCCGACCTCTACAACGTCGGCCACGATGCGGTCGAGCCGACGCTCGGGATCACGAACAAGGGCGATGTCTTCTACACCGCGGCGGGCACCCGCAACGAGGTCGTGCGCTCATCGGATGGCGGTAAGACCTGGAAGGTCGTCTCGCCGCAGCTCGCCGGCCGCAACGTGCACGCGATCTCGCTCGATCCGTACATCTTCGTGGACGAGGACACGAACCGCGTCTTCACGATCGACCTGACCGTCGCCTGCTCGCTGATGTCGTTCTCCGACGACCTGGGCAAGAGCTGGACCACGAACCCGCTCGCCTGTGGGCGTCCGGTCAACGATCACCAGACCCTGTTCGGGGGGCCTCCCGTCTCCAGCTCGCCGAGGGGATACGAGAACCTCGTCTACTACTGCTGGAACGACGTCGCGACCTCGTCCTGCGGTAAGTCTCTCGACGGCGGCATCTCCTGGACGGTCACTGGATCGCCGGCTTTCCATCCGGGCGATGGGACCGAGGGCCAGGGCACCCCCGATAGCTGTGGCGGTCTGCACGGTCACGGAGTGGTGGGCCCCGACGGCACCGTCTACCTCCCCAAAGAGCACTGCGAGCGTCCCTTCGTCGCCATCAGCAAGGACGAAGGGGCTACCTGGGAGCGCGTGCGGGTCTCGAACAAGGTGGCGATCTGGGGGCCGGACCCCAGCGTCGCGGTCGACGACAAGGGCAACGTCTACTACCTCTTCATCTCGAAGGACCGGCTCCCGTATCTGTCTTACTCCCGCAACGGGGGGAAGTCGTGGTCAGAGCCGGTGATGGTCGGAGCCCCCGGCCTGACCGAAACGGCTCTGGCAACGCTCGACGCAGGGGGGCCGGGCAAGGTCGCGATCGCCTACTACGGCACCGACGACGTGAAGGGCAAGGTCGAGGACAGGACCTACGACGAGAAGGTGCGGTGGCATGGCTACCTCACGATGTCCGCGGACGTCTTCGCCAAAGACCCCGTCTTCTACAGCGGCACGATCAACAACACCGAGGACGCACTGGCCATGCGGGAGTGCGGCCCCCGTCGCTGCTACGAGGCGCTCGATTTCATCGACGTCGTGGTCGCGCCCGACGGAACCCCGTGGACCTCGATGACCGACAACTGCGTGATGGTCTGTGGGGGCACGACCGCTCTGCACCCGAACGGGATCGTCGGCCGCTTCGTCGGAGGCCCCTCACTCCGCTAGGGTCGAGCCCACGCGGCCCTTAGGGTCGCGTCCATGACCGATCAGATCCGCACCCGCATAGAGCCCGCGCCCAGCGGTTCGATCCACGTCGGCAACGCCCGGACCGCCTTGTTCAACTGGCTGTTCGCTCGCCGCCACGGCGGGGCTTTCGTGCTCCGGATCGCGGACACCGACGCCAAGCGAGCGACCGAGGAGAACTACCAGGCGGTCCTGGAGGACATGAGATGGCTGGGCCTCGAGTGGGACGAGGGCCCCGACGTCGGCGGTCCCCACGCCTCCTACCGCCAGAGCGAGCGCTTCGATCTGTATCAGGAGGCGGCTGCGAAGCTGCTGGGCTCGGGGGCGGCCTACCGCTGCTACTGCACCGCCGAAGAGCTGGAGGAAGAGCGCAAGAAGGCTCAGGCCGAGAAGCGCTCCCCGGGATACAGCGGCAGGTGCCGCAGTCTGTCGCAGGAAGAGATCGAAGCCTTCGAGCAAGAGGGCCGCGAGAGCTCGCTGCGGTTCAAGGTCCCCCAGGGCGAAACGATCACTTTCGAGGACGCGGTCCTGGGCGAGATGTCCACGGACCTGGGGCTGACCCCCGATTTCGTGATCCAGCGCTCCGACGGCTCTCCGACCTACATGCTGGCGGTCACCGTCGACGACGTCGAGATGGGCATCACCCACATCATCCGCGGCAACGACCTCGTCGCATCCACCGCCCGTCAGATCCTGGTCCGGCGAGGGTTGGGCGTGGACGAGCTTCCCGTGTTCGCTCACCTTCCGCTCCTGGTCGACGACAAGGGGAGGCCGCTGTCGAAGCGCTGGGGTGACGTCGCCGTGCGCGCCTATCGCGACCAGGGTTTCCTTCCCGAGGCGATGGTCAACTACCTCGCCCTACTCGGCTGGTCCTTCGACGACAAGACCAACATCTTCTCGGTCCCGGAGCTGATCGAGAGGTTCTCACTCGAGCGCGTCGGTAAGAACCCTGCCGCGTTCGATGTGGCGAAGCTCGAGTGGCTGAACGGCCACTACATCCGGGAGTCGGACCCGGCGACGATCGCTGAGGCCTTGGTTCCGTTCTGCGTGCGCGAGGGACTGCCCGCAGACACCGACGAGGGCCGCGCGCTGCTGATCCAGGTCACGCCGCTGCTCACCGAACGGATGAAGCGGTTGACGGAGGCGCCACCGATGGTGCGGTTCCTCTTCGGTCCGGTGGAGCCGGACGAGAAGGCGGCCAAGGTCCTGGACGGCCAGGGTGAGTACCTGACGGCGGTGGCGGATCGCCTCGGGTCGATCGATCCCTGGTCGACCGACGGGATCGAGACCGCCCTTAGAGGGCTCGCCGAGGAGAGGGAGCTGAAGCCGAAGAAAGCCTTCCAACCCGTACGCGCCGCCGTCACCGGAACGCTCATCTCTCCGCCGCTGTTCGAGTCGCTGGAGATCCTCGGTCGAGAGCGAACCCTGGAGCGTCTCCGAGGGAGGTAGCGAGGCCCGCTGGTATCCTTCCCGCTGCCCTTGGGGCGTGGGGTAACCTGGCAGCCCGGCGGATTCTGGTTCCGCTAGTCCTGGTTCGAATCCAGGCGCCCCAGCTGCAGCAAGACGTCGGCCCGGTAGTCTAGTTGGCCAAGGACGCCGCCCTCTCAAGGCGGAGATCACGGGTTCGAATCCCGTCCGGGCTACGAAGGTTGTATTGGTAACGGAAAGCAGGGCGGCGTCGGGAACGCCGACTCCACCCACGGGCGGAGATCACGGGTTCGAATCCCGTCCGGGCTACGAGTAAGCATGTGCGACCAGGTGGTCGCGAACGACGAAGAGGAGACACGGAGATGAACCGGACGGACCTGGTCGAGAGGCCTTACCTGCGCGACGACCTTCCCGATTTCCGTCCCGGCGACACCGTCAAGGTGCACGTTCGCGTCGTCGAGGGCGAGCGCGAGCGTGTCCAGGTCTTCGAGGGCATCGTGATCCGCCGGCGAGGCAGCCAGCTCTCCGAGACCTTCACGGTCCGCAAGATCTCGTTCGGCGTGGGGGTCGAGCGGACCTTCCCGGTCCATTCGCCGATGCTCGCCAAGATCGAGGTGGCCACCCGCGGAGACGTCCGCAGGGCCAAGCTCTACTACCTGCGGTCGCGCGTCGGCAAGAAGGCCAAGGTCAAAGAGAAGCGCGAAGCGTAGGGAGTGGTCGACCAGCAAGGCGACCATCGGGTTAGACAGGACTCGGTTCCACCGCCACCACCCCCGTCTCCTCCCGCGCCGTCGGAGGCCGAGCCCGGCAAACACCACAGCTTCTGGCGCGAGCTCCCAGTCCTGATCGTCGTCGCCTTCGTGGTGGCGCTTCTGATCAAGACCTTCTTGTTGCAGGCGTTCTATATCCCGTCCGCTTCCATGGAGCCGACCCTGGTCGAGGGCGATCGCGTGCTCGTAGAGAAGGTCAGCTATCGCTTCGGGGGCCCGGAACGCGGTGACGTGGTTGTGTTCGAGAAGGACATGGTCACCGGTGCTCTACCGGTGGACCCCCAGGAGGAGGACCGGTCGTTCGTCGACGGGAT
Source organism: Actinomycetota bacterium (assembly GCA_046566065.1). Lineage (GTDB taxonomy): Bacteria > Actinomycetota > CADDZG01 > CADDZG01 > WHSQ01 > MB1-2. The sequence goes on from JBKHXK010000014.1 coordinate 20,444, forward strand.
AGTCGACTCGATCCGGGGCTTGTTCGGGTTCCCGACGGGGACGGAGCAGGACTTCATCAAGCGGGTGATCGCGGTCGCCGGTGACAGGATCGAGGGCCGCGATGGGCGCGTGTACGTCAACGACGAGCCGATCGACGAGCCCTATCTCACGGACGGACAGCAGACCTCTCCGTTCGGTCCCATCGAGATCCCCGAAGGCAAGATCTTCGTGATGGGCGACAACAGGAACAACTCGGACGACTCGCGCAACTTCGGTCCGATAGAGGCGGACACGGTGGTCGGACATGCCTTTCTGCTGATCTGGCCGCCGGCCGACTTCGACACCCTCTAAAGTTGGACCGGTGTCCACAGCCGAACCGCGTGCTCTAGGCGAGACGCCGCCCGAGCCGCCTCCACCGCCACCGCCACCACCCGAGGCCCCGCTGGCGCCGCTGCGTCCGAAGAAGCGCAGCCGGATGAAGGGTTTCATCAAGCATCTGACCGAGCTGCCGATGCTCGTTCTGATCGCTTTCGGGATCGCCATCATCATCAAGACGTTCCTGGTCCAGGCTTTCTTCATCCCATCGAAATCGATGCTTCCGACCCTGAAGGTGGGCGACCGGGTGCTCGTCGAGAAGTTGAGCTACCGGCTGCACGACCCGCGCCGGCGGGACATCGTCGTGTTCGAGAAGTCGGCTTTCGGCGAAGGCCAGGACCTTCCCTGGTACCAGGACGCCCGCAACTTCCTGAGAGAGCTCTTGGGTCTGCCCACGGGCGGCCAGGAGGACTACATCAAGCGCATCGTGGCCGTCGAGGGAGACACCCTGAGGTACGTCGGGAACCCCCGCAGGATGTACGTCAACGGCGACGAGGTCGATCTCAGCTACGTCAAGGGTGGCAAGGACCGGTTCAGTTCGACGATCACCTCTTCGGACTGCAAGCGTTTGGAGATGGATGCCGTGGACGGCGGGTGTCGTGTCCCTGCAGACAAGGTGTTCGTCATGGGCGACAACCGGGCCAACTCGGAAGACTCCCGCATCCTGGGACCGATCGACCGCGACAAGATCATCGGCCGCGCCTTCGTGATCATCTGGCCCGCCGACGACTTCCGGGGTTTGTAGGTGTCTGCGGATCCGCCGAGGCGGCGGGTCCTGCACTTCTTCACCGGGCTGCCGTTCCTGCTCCTGGTCGCCCTTGTCATCGCTCTCTTGATCAAGACCTTCTTGGTCCAGGCTTTCTTCGTCGACGGCGCGTCCATGCATCCCGGCTTGGTGCACGGCAACAGGGTGCTCGTGGAGAAGGTCTCCTACCGGCTTCGCGACCCCCGGCCCGGAGACGTCGTCGTCTTCGAGAAGTCGGTCTTCAGCGAGCCCGAGGATCTGCCGTGGCATCGCGATGTCCTGACCTTCTTGAAGGAGCTCGGCGGCTTCCCGACCGGCGCCGAGCAGGACTACATCAAGCGAGTGATCGCCGGGCCCGGGGACAGCATCCGATACGACGGTGACCCGGTGACCTTGACCGTCGACGGGGAGGAGGTGTCGGAGCCTTTCCTCGATCTGGAGGTCGACGGGACCGGCCCTTCCGTGACGGGGTCGGACTGCGACCGGCTCCAGATGGAGGTCGCCGAGGACGGTTGTCTGGTTCCGGCCGGTCAGATCTTCGTGATGGGAGACAACCGCGGGAACTCGGAGGATTCTCGGGCTCTGGGCCCCATCGCGATCGAGAAGGTCGTCGGCAAGGCTTTCGCGGTGGTGTGGCCGCCGTCCGAACTCGGGCTCCTGCGAGCTCCGGAGCGCGAATAACGCGCCTGACGGCCGTCGCGACGTAGAGTGCCGCGGATGGTCCGAGACGCCTCGGGACTGATGGAGTCCCGCCTCAATGCCGCCGGTTTCGAGAGGGTCGCGGGATGTGACGAGGTGGGACGAGGGGCCCTCGCCGGCCCCCTCGTGGCCGCTGCGGTGATCCTTCCCGAGGGACTCGAGCTACCGGGGCTGCGCGACTCCAAGACCTGCACCAAGCTGCAGCTGCAGCGACTCGCCGAGCAGATCCACGAACAGGCGCTGGCGGTCTGCATAGTGCGCGTCCGCCACGACTCGATCGACCGGGACGGGCTGAATCCCTGCAACATGCGAGCGCTCCGGCGCGCCCTGAACGGCCTCGGGGAGGAGCCGGACTACGTCCTGGTCGATGCCTTCCGGCTCAAGCGACTGCGCTGGCCGAGCCTGGCCGTGAAGAAGGCGGACGCGGTGTCGAAGAACGTGGCCGCGGCCTCGATCGTGGCCAAGGTCCACCGCGATGCCGCCATGCGGCGGTACCACAAGCGTTTCAAGCACTATGGATTCGCCACCAATGTCGGCTACGGCACCCGGCATCACTGGAACGCGCTGAAAGAGCACGGGCCATGCGAGATCCATCGCAGGTCCTTCTTCGGGGTCACCGGATTTCCCGACCAGGATGGTGTCATTCGGCCGCACGTAGCGCGAGACTTATCTGACGAAGAAGCGCTGGATCCAGAGCTGGAGGAGACCTAGATGGGCGTTGAGGACCTCGAGAAGTACGAGGCCGAGATGGAGCTTCAGCTCTACAAGGAGTACCGGGACGTCCTCCCGATGTTCAAGTTCGTCGTCGAGACCGAGCGGCGCTTCTACCTGGCCAACGAGGTCAACGTCGAGACCCGCCATCTGGGCGCCAAGGTGTGGTTCGAGGTCGAGCTCTCCGACGCCTGGGTCTGGGACATGCATCGCCCGGCCCGGTTCGTCTCCCAGGTCAAGGTCGTGACCTTCCGCGACCTGAACGTCGAGGAGCTGGCCCAGCTCGCCGAGCGAGACATCCTCCCCGAGCCCCCCGGCATAACCCCCCCGAACTAACCGTTCTGGGTTAACTGGAGCACGTCCACGCGTGCTTTTCCGCCGTCAGAACGAACCTGTCTCACCCCCTCCGTACGGTCGCGCCCATGGATCCACGGATGAGGTTCGGCTACTCCGGCGAGGGCCTGGCCGCGCTCGGTTACGAGAAGGATGGCTACGAGGTCCTCGAACGCAACTTCAGCTGCTCCGAGGGCGAGATCGATCTGATCGCGCGCAAGGGCCGCACCCTGGTCGTTTGCGAGGTCAAGACTCGCCGGACCGACTACTTCGGTGACCCGGCCGAGGCGGTCACCCCCGCCAAGCAGGCTCGCTTGAGGAAGCTCGCCATGATCTGGCTCGCCCGCAACAAGGTGCACGGCATGAAGCTCCGCTTCGATGTCGTCTCCATCGTCGATGACGGCCGTGGCTCTAGGGTTAGGCGACTGGAGAACGCCTTCTAGACACGAGGGAGCAGAGTGCCCGACTTCGAGAGCTTGCTGTGGGACACCGAGGGCGGCGTCGCCACGATCACCTTCAATCGCCCCGAGAAGCGCAACGCGATGTCGTGGGTGATGTTCGAAGAGATCCGCGACGCCTTCGAACTGGCCGCCGCGGATCCAGAGATTCGCTGCATCGTCGTAACGGGGACAGGCGGGGCGTTCTGTTCGGGGGCAGACCTCTCCGATCCGGCCAACCTCGTCAGCACGACGTCCGAGTTCAAAGAGCGCATGCGTGTGATCGACGGAATCGTGCGTTCGTTCATCGGTTGTCCCAAGCCGACCATCGCGAAGGTGACGGGCGTCGCCGCCGGAGCCGGCTGCAACATCGCTCTTGGATGCGACCTGATCGTGGCGTCGACCGAGGCCAGCTTCGCGGAGCTATTCGTGAAGCGCGGCCTCGTGGTCGACTTCGGCGGCACCTGGGCCCTCACGCGCCTGCTACCGCTTCACCGCGCCAAGGAGCTCGCCTTCCTCGGCGACACGATCTCGGCGGAGGATGCGGATCGCCTCGGTCTTGTCAACCGCCTTTGCACCCCCGACGAGATCGACGCGGTCACGAAGGACCTCGCCCAGCGCCTGACGGCGATGCCTCCCGCCTCCCTGGCGCTGATGAAGGAGAACCTCAACCGCGCCCACGAGCGCAGCCTGGAGGAGAACCTCGGAGCGGAGTCCATGGCGCAGACGTTCATGTTCGGCACCGAGGACATGCGCGAAGCGGTGATGGCGTTCCTCGAGAAGAGAGAGCCGCGCTTCACCGGGCGGTAGCCCCTCTCGTTGCTGTCACACCCCCTCGCTAGCATCCAGCCACGCGCTTTCGGAACCGGGATGGGACCCGGTCTATGGCACTGGCTACGACGTATTCGGTCGCTCTCGTGGGGGCCGATGCTCACCTCGTGCACGTCGAACTGGATATCGGTCAGGGCGTGCCCGGCTTCAGGATCGTGGGCTTGCCCAACGCTTCGGTACGCGAGGCAGAGCAGCGCATCCGTTCGGCCCTCGTTCGATCGAAGCTCGAGTGGCCCAATTCGCGCAAGACTGCCAACCTCGCCCCGGGCGCGTTGCGCAAGGAGGGCACCCATTTCGATCTCGCTCTCGCGATGGCCGTAGCCGCCGCCGACGCCAGGCTGAAGAGCGAGCCGCTGAAGGAGTGGGTGTTCGTCGGCGAGTTGGCCCTGGATGGCGGCGTTCGCCGGATCCGTGGCGCGCTGCCAGCGGCTCTCGAATGCAAGGCGGTGGGCAAGCGAGGGATCGTCTGTCCGCTGGAGAACGCGCCCGAGGCCGCTCTGGTCGAAGGGATCGAGGTGGTCGGGGTCGACTCGTTGACGCAGTGCGTCGCCTTCTTCAGAGGAGACTGGTTGCCGGAGCCGGTTGTCGCCCTTCAGCCCGCAGAGGTTCCGACCCCGCCGGAAATGCGCGGCGTGCGCGGTCATCCCTTCGCGAAGCGCGCTCTCGAGGTAGCGGCGGCCGGTGCGCACAACCTGCTCATGGTTGGCCCCCCGGGCTCGGGCAAGACGATGCTCGCTCAGCGGATGCCGGGGCTTCTGCCGCCGATGTCCTTCGAGGAGTCCCTCGACGTCACGCGGATCCACTCCGTGGCCGGCTTGCTGCCACCGCGCTCGGCCCTGGTCGAGCAGCGCCCGTTCCGAGCTCCCCACCACCATGTCTCCCTCGCCGGTCTGATCGGAGGTGGCTCCGGACTGATCCGTCCGGGCGAGCTTTCGCTCGCACATCACGGGACCCTGTTCATGGACGAGCTCGCCCTCTTCCGGCGCGACGTCCTCGACAGTCTGCGCGGCCCCCTCGAGGACAACATGGTGCGCATCGCGCGCAGCAGCTCGGTGATCACGTTCCCGTGCAGGGTCTCGCTGATAGCCGCCATGAACCCATGCCCGTGCGGCTATCTCGGGGACGCGAAGAAAGAGTGTCGCTGCAACGAGTATCAGATCGACCTATACAGCTCGAAGGTCTCGGGTCCCTTGCTCGATCGGATCGATCTTCAAGCCACGATGTCGCGGCTATCGAGTAAGGAGCTGTTGGGAGCTTCGGAGGGTGAGAGCACGGCGACCATCAGGGAGAGGGTGGTCGCGGCGCGTCAACGACAGACCAAGCGCTACGGCGATCCGACGGTCACGAATGCATCGGTGGCCCGCTCTCGGCTCGATCCCCACGTCGAGATCTCCTCGTCGGCGCGCTCGCTGCTCAGCGGGGCGATCGAGGATCGCTCGCTCACGGGGCGTGGTCTCGATCGGGTCCTGCGCGTCGCGCGGACCGTGGCCGACCTCGAGGGCGAAGAGAAGCTGGCGGACACGCACGTGACCGAGGCACTTCACCTCAGGTTGCAGCGTCCCGCGTTGAAGGCGGTCTCATGAGCCGCAGGACGATCAGGCCGCACGACGATGCATGGCCCACCCTTTTGAGCGAGATGGTCCCGATCGAGAGCCCTGCCGTTCTGCACCTCGTGGGACGCGAGTTCCCGGCTCGGCCCCTGATCGCGGTCGTCGGCTCTCGCCGACCTACGGCGGCGGGACTGGACGCGGCCCGCATCTTGACCAAAGGCCTGGTCGAGGCCGGGTTCGGGATCGTCTCGGGCCTGGCCTCGGGGATCGACGCGGCCGCTCACGAGGCCGCGCTCGACGCCGGCGGCTACACGGCGGCGGTCCTCGGGTTCGGTCTCGACGTCACCTACCCCCGCCGCAACCGGAAGCTCAAGGAACGGATCGCACAAGAGGGGACCTTGATCACCGAATACGAGGACGGAACGCCGCCGCTGGCCTTCCATTTCCCTCAACGCAACCGGATCATCGCCGGGCTCTCTCGAGGGACCCTAGTGATCGAGGGGGCGGCACGGAGCGGGGCGCTGATCACCGCTCGCTTCGCGCTCGACGCGAATCGACATGTGTTCGCCGTGCCCGGCAGTTTCCGCAACGTGATGTCGGCAGGGTCGAACGAGTTGATCCGCCGATGTGAAGCCGTGCTCGTGACCGAGATCTCACACATCTTCGACGAGCTGGCGGGGGAGGGGGCTTGGGATGGCCCGCCGCGGCCCTCGCTCGAACCCGCTCCGATCGACCTGTCAGAGGACGAGGGCCGGATCCTGACGCTCCTCGACGATGCGCCGGTTAGTCCCGATCGGTTGTGTGAGGAGCTGGGCCTGAACGTCGGCGCGGTCTCTCTCGCTCTGGCGCGCCTCGAGGTGCGCGGTCTGGCCGTCAGGCGCGGCGCGGGGATCGAGATCTCGACCGCCGGTGCGAGGGCGCGGGCCGCGATGGCGATCCCGGCTCGCTAACCAACCAGAAAGAAAGGCCCCGCCCCACGTGGGGCGGGGCCTTTGTCGTGCTATCCGGAGTTAGTTGAGGCAGTCGATCCCACGCGCTTCGGCGATACCGGTGAGCAGACCCCACACGGCCTCGGCCCCCGCCCTGGCGCCCGCTTCGGCTTCCTCCACCGATGCTTCGTCCGTCAGGACAGTTTCCAGCGCGCGCGCCAGGTCGTCGGAGTGCTCGACGTCGAGTTCACCGTGGAGCTCGAAGTACTCGAGCGGCTTCCCGTCGACGCCGTAGTGCTCGCGCAGCCCGCTGATCTTCGTCTGTGCCACGCCGGGCGTCTGCGACTCGTACGCGTAGAGCATCCCGAGTGCGAACGGCAGCGATGCCGTCTTCATGCCGTTCGAGAAGGTCTCGACGCACTCGACGGTGTGCGCGGCCCCCGGGGTGGCACGTACCTGCTCCGTGCTGGCTCCCACGCCGTTAGCGAAGTCGAGCCACAGTCCGAGGTGGTCACCCTCGACCTCGTCGCGGAGGTTCTCGGCGACGATCTCCTTGGCGGATCCCTCGGGAAGACGCGCGCCCAGGCTTTCGAGGTAGCCGGGGAACGCCTCGACCTGACGCCAGTACTGCGCGGAGTAGTGGCTGAGATCCTCGAGCGTGAGGGTCCCGGCGGCCCATGCCTTGTAGAAGGGGTGCTCCAAGATCCGGTGATCCTTCGTAGCTTCGTCCAACTTCCGCTTCAGCTCGGCTGCAGGCATCTCGTTCCTTTCTCTGATGACGTGCGCAGGAGGATATGACCCCGGGGTCCGCCTTGCTGGGAGCCCGTAGCCACGGAGCCGCTGGGAGCCCGCGTAGATACCAGTAGTTGACAACAACAACACGACAAGCCCATCCTGGGGAGCGGGCATCGGCTGAGGGGCTGTGAGGGATGGGCGAGACCACCGAGGTCACCGACACGATCGAGCGCTATCTGCACGCGCTCTCGGCCGAACGCGACGTATCGCCGGCGACGATCGCCGCTTACCGGGCCGATCTGTTCCAGTTCGGGGGGTGGTTAGACCGCGGCGCTATCCGCGAGCTTGCGGGCATCGATCGCACGCTCCTTCGTCGTTACGTGGCGTTCCTCGCTCAGAGGAGGTACGCGCGCCGATCGATAGCTCGCAAGGCGAGCGCGCTGCGGGCGCTCTTCCGGTGGGCCGTCGTCCACGACCTTCTGGCGAGCGATCCATCCGAGGACCTCTCTATCCCGAAGCTCGATCGCCCCCTGCCGAAGGTCTTGAAGCTGGACCACGTGGCCTCTCTCTGCGAGGCCCCCCCGGCGGACACCCCGGACGGGCTTCGGGATCGGGCGATCCTGGAGCTCCTCTACGGATCCGGCCTCCGCGTCGCGGAGCTGTGCGCTCTCGACCTCGAAGACCTCGATCTGCGCGGGGGCCGGGTTCGGGTGACGGGGAAGGGGAGGAAGCAGCGTCAGGTCCCCATCGGCGACAGGTCGGCTGCAGCGCTGCGCGCCTACATAGGCCACGGTCGTCCGGCCCTGATGGAGAGAAGGCCCGATGGTCCTGACCGTTTTGCCCTGTTTCTCAACTCGCGCGGGAACAGGTTCGGCGCGCGGGGTGTTCGCGAGCGCATGAAGCGCTATGCGATCGAGGGCGAGTTGCCCCCGGTTTCCCCACATGGGTTGCGCCATTCGTTCGCGACGCATCTACTGGACGGCGGCGCGGACCTACGTACGGTGCAGGAGCTGCTCGGCCATGAGAACCTTGCCACCACACAGATCTACACGCACGTCTCGACCGAACGCGCTAGGGCGGTATATGAGCAAAGCCATCCCAGAGCCTGAACCCGAGGGTCTCGAAGAGATCCAGGAGAAGGCCGACAGCGTTACCCAGGCCTGGGACGAGTACAAGGCCACGGGTGACTCGCGCGCTCGCGACGCCCTGATCCTCCATTACTCGCCTCTGGTGAAATACGTGGCGGGTCGTGTGGCGGTGGGGCTCCCCGCCAATATCGAGCAGGCGGACCTCATCTCCTACGGGATCTTCGGGCTGATCGACGCCATCGACAAGTACGACCGGGGCCGCAACATCAAGTTCGAGACCTATGCGATCAGCCGCATCCGGGGGGCGATCATCGACGAGCTTCGAGCGATCGACTGGGTGCCCCGGTCCGTCCGCTTCAAGGCCCGCGAGGTGGAGAAGGCCTATGCGGCCCTGGAGAACAAGCTGAAGAGGCCGCCGTCGGACCAGGAGATCGCAGACGAGATGGGCGTCTCGATCGACGAGCTGAACCACATCTACACGCAGCTCTCCAGCGTCTCTTTGATCGCTCTCGACGAGCTGATGTCGGTGGAGGGCGAGAAGGGCGACAAGCTCTCTCTCCTCGAGACCCTGGAGGACACGAAGACCGCCGGGCCCATGGAGGCCTTCGAGTCGGAGGAGATGAAGGAGATCCTGACGGCGGCGATCAACCGGTTGCCCGAGCGTGAGAAGAAGGTCATCACTTTCTATTACTTCGTCGGGCTCACACTCGCGCAGATCGGGCAGGTCCTGGGCGTCACCGAGTCGAGGGTGTGCCAGATCCACACCAAGGCCGTACTCGGCCTGAAGAGCAAGATCGCCGAGGTCACCACCTCCGACTAGCCCCGCCTACCCGGGTGTTAGCCTTGCCCCGCAACACAAATTCACACGCTCATCATCTTTTCGGTCCTCGCGCGAGCGAGGCGGATGGGCGGAGGACCAACCGAAGGAGGCTTGACTATGCCTGTCGTAACTATGCGACAGCTCCTGGAGGCCGGCGTGCATTTCGGCCATCAGACCCGCCGTTGGAACCCGAAGATGAAGCGATTCATCTTCACCGAGCGCAACGGCATCTACATCCTCGATCTCCAGCAGACGATGACCGGGATCGAGCGCGCCTACACCTTCGTGCGGGACACGGTCGCCGGAGGCGGCACGATCCTGTTCGTAGCCACGAAGAAACAGGTGCAGGACGCCGTCGAAGAGCAGGCCATCCGCTGCGGTATGCCGTATGTCAACTTCCGTTGGCTGGGCGGGATGCTGACCAACTTCCGCACGATCCACGAGCGGATCAAGCGGATGCGCGAGCTCGAGGAGATGGAGGAGTCGGGCGCCCTCGATTCGCTCTCGAAGAAGGAGGCTCTCCGCCTTCGCCGTGAGTACGACAAGCTGGCCCGCAACCTGAGCGGCATGAAGGGGATGGACAAGGCGCCGGACGCGGTCTACATCCTCGATACCAAGAAGGAAGAGATCGCTGTGCGCGAGGCCAAGAAGCTTGGCATCCCGATCGTGGCCGTGCTGGACACCAACTGCGACCCGGACGACGTCGACTATGCGATCCCCGGCAACGACGACGCGATCCGCTCCGGACAGCTCCTGACCAGAGTGATCGCCGACGCCGTCATCGAAGGCAAGTCGATGCGTCCAGAGGGTGCCGATAACGGATCCGCTCCCGCTCCGACCCCGGCCAAGAGCGACGACGTCCTTCCGGGGGCCGCGGCGGAGCCGAAGGCCGAATGGGAGTTGCAGCTGGAAGCCGAAGAGGCAGCCGAGGCCGCGCAACGGGTGAGCGCCGAATCCCAGGCCGAGCAGAACGCACCGGCGAAGCCGATCACCGCCGAGGATGACGGCAAGGCCGACGCCAAGGGCGACGAGCCCGGCGACCTGTCGCACCCCCGCCCCCAGACCACGAGCTAGGAATCTAGGTAGAGCAAGGAAGGTATGAGCATGGCTGAGATCAACGCGAAAGATGTGAAGGCGCTACGAGACGCTACCGGCGCCGGGATGATGGACTGCAAGAAGGCTCTCGCCGAGGCGGGAGGCGACCTCGAGGCCGCCAAGCGCCTGCTGCGTGAGAAGGGGCTTGCCGACGCCGCGAAGCGCAGCGGTCGCTCCGCCAGCGAGGGGATCGTCTACGCCTATATGCACCAGCCGACCCCCGGTTACCCGCCCAAGCTCGGCGTGCTGCTGGAGCTGAACTGTGAGACCGACTTCGTCGCCAAAACCGAGCAGTTCGAGAGGCTGGCTAAGGACGTGGCGATGCACATCTCCTTCGCCGACCCTTCCTGGAGCACCCGCGACGAGGTTCCCCAGAACGTGCTCGACGAGGAGTCATCGATCTACGCCAAGCAGGCGAAGGACTCCGGCAAGCCCGAGCAGGTGATCGAGAAGATCGTCGCCGGCAAGCTCGAGGCGTTCTACAAAGAGAACGTACTGATGGACCAGGAGTGGATCCAGGACAAGTCCAAGACGATCTCTCAACTGATCGACGAGGCGAAGTCATCGATGGGCGAGAACGTTTCGATCGGCCGCTTCCTGCGCATCCGCGTGGGAGAGGGCAAAGAGGCGTAGATGTCCAATGGGGATGTGAAGCCGGCGGCGAAGTTCAAGAGGGTGCTTCTCAAGCTCTCGGGAGAGGCTTTCGCGGACCCCGCGCAGGGCTTCGGCATCGACCCGCGCATCGTGGCTTCGATCGCTCGGCAGGTGGCGGAGGCGCGCGACTCGGGCACCCAGCTCTCGCTCGTGATCGGTGGCGGGAACATCATCCGAGGCCTTTCGGCATCGGCCCAGGGGACGGCCCGCACGACCGCCGACTACATGGGGATGCTTTCCACCGTCATCAATGCGCTGGCGATGCAGGACGCCCTCGAGAAGGAGGGCGTCGACACCCGCGTCCAGAGCGCCATCTGGATGCAGGAGCTGGCCGAGCCGTACATCCGCAGACGGGCGATCCGCCATCTCGAGAAGGGCCGGGTGGTGATCTTCGCCGGCGGCACCGGGAACCCTTATTTCTCGACGGACACCACCGCCGCCCTGCGGGCGCTGGAGATCGGGGCCGAAGCGATCCTCAAAGGCACCCGCGTGGACGGCGTCTACGACTCCGACCCCTTGGTCAATCCGGACGCTGAGATGTTCAGGTCCGTGTCCTACATCGAGGTACTGAACCGCGGTCTGAAGGTCATGGACTCGACGGCCATCTCGCTGTGCATGGACAATCGTTTGCCCATCGTGGTCTTCAACCTCAAGCCGGGCAACGTCGTGAAGGTGCTCGCAGGCGAAGAGGTCGGCACGCTGGTCCACTCGGACGCGTCGGAATAGGAGGAGAAGTGGCTGAGACTCGAGATGACGTGATGCGCGAGGCCGAAGACAAGATGCGCAAGGCCGTGTCGGTCAACCTCGAAGAGCTCGCCTCTATCCGTTCCGGCCGCGCGACCCCGGCCCTGTTGAACAAGATCACGGTCGACTACTACGGGGCTCAGACGCCGTTGAACCAGATCGCCAACATGTCCGTGCCCGAGCCACGACTGCTCGTGATCGCTCCCTACGACAAGAACTCGATCTCGGCGATCGAGAAGGCGATCAACGCCTCGGACCTCGGCATCACTCCGAACAACGACGGCAACGTGATCCGGCTGGCCTTCCCTCAACTCACCGAGGACCGCCGCAAGGAGATGATCAAACTGGCTCACGTGCGCGCGGAAGACGGGCGTGTCGCCATCCGTGGTGTCCGTCGTCACGCGAAGCAAGAGCTCGAGCGGATGAAGAAGGACGGCACCCTCTCCGAGGACGAAGAGAGAGCGGCCGAGAACCAGCTGCAGAAGCTGACCGACAAGTACGTGCACGAGGTAGACCAGAATCTGGAGCGCAAGGAAGCAGAGCTCTCCGAGGTCTAGTCGTGACCCCTACAGATCGCCCGGCTCCCGTGGTCGAGGACTCCATGCCGGCCGGCGGTCGCTCCTTGAAGCAAGCGGTGATCACCGCCCTCATCCTGCTCGGCCTGATCGTCGTGTGCGGCCTGCTGGGGAGCCTGGCCTTCTTCGTGCTGGCGGCCACGGTGATCCTGATCGCCTTGTTCGAGTTGTACGACGCGCTGATCCAGACCGGTCATCGCCCGAACATGTATCTCGGGCTGGCCTGCGGGCTCGCACTTCTTCTCGTCTCCTATCTCGAACGCCCTGCGCTCATAGCCGTCGTTCTCGCGGTGGCGATGTACGGGGCCTTCGCTCTCGCCCTGCGGCCGAACCGGGGCAAGAGCCCTTCCAGCTATGTCGCCTGGACGGTGTTGGGTGTCGCGTGGATCGGCGGTGGGGGGGCCGGGGCCGTATCGATCCTCACGCTGGACGACGGCGTGATGCTTTTGATCGCCTACGTCTTGATCACGGCCCTGGACGACATCGGCGGCTACTTCGCCGGCACCCGGTTCGGGAAGCACAAGTTGGCCCCCTCGATATCTCCGGCGAAGTCCTGGGAGGGTTGGGTCGGCGGGTTCCTGGCCTCGCTCGCGGGTGGGCTCCTCTTCGCCTTCCTGCTGGAGAGCCTCGATCCACTCGACGGCCTCGCGGTGGGAGCGATCAGCGGGCTCCTGGCCCCTATCGGGGACCTGACGGAATCCATGGCCAAGCGCGAGATCGGCATCAAGGACTCCGGGCGGCTGCTTCCCGGCCACGGAGGCTTGCTCGACCGTCTCGACGCGATCCTCTTCTGCGCCCCCGCCGTCTACCTCTACCTCCGCTTCGCCGTTTTGGGTTAACTCAAGCACGTCTGAGCGTGCTCCAGATGCATCAGAACGGGATGTCCGATCGGGCCGATCGTTCTGACGTTGGAAAAGCACGCGTGGGCGTGCTCCAGTTAGCCCAGAAGGGCGTGTGAGAATCTTCTTCATGAGCGCAGGCCGGCGCCGCGTCTCCATCCTCGGTTCCACCGGGTCGATCGGACGCCAAGCCCTGGACGTCATCGCCGAGCATCCCGATCACCTCGAGGTGGTCGGCCTGGTCGCGGGCAGCGACGAGGAAGCTCTGGCGCGCCAAGCGGCAGCGCTGCCGGGAGAGGTGAGAACCGGGCTCGGCTCGGAGGCTGCGGTCGAGCTCGCCGAGTGGGACGGGTGTGACGTCGTGCTCAACGCGATCGTCGGGGCCGCGGGCTTGAGAGCCTCGGTCGCCGCGCTCGAGTCCGGTAAGACGCTCGCACTCGCGAACAAAGAGAGCCTCATCGCGGGCGGCGAAGTCTGTCTCGCGGCTGCGGAGCGCGGTGGGGGCCGGATCGTCCCCGTCGATTCCGAGCACGCGTCCGTGGCGCGCTGCCTGACCGGGAGACCAGCTTCCGACGTCGCTCGCATCGTTCTCACGGCGTCGGGAGGCCCCTTCCGTAGGCGCGGTGACCTCACCGGGGTGACGGTCGAGGAGGCCCTCGCTCACCCGACCTGGTCGATGGGGTCGAAGATCACGATCGACTCCGCAACGCTCATGAACAAGGGTTTCGAGGTCATCGAGGCCCACTTCCTGTTCGGGATCGCCTACGACCGCATCGCGGTCGTCGTGCACCCTCAGAGCCTGGTCCACGCCATCGTCGAGCTCAGCGACGGCTCGCTGCTGATGCATGCGGCGATCACCGACATGCGTCTGCCGATCCAGGCCGCTCTGCTGGATGACCCGGCTTTGCATCGCTCGCTCGGCCCCCTTGATCTGTCCGCGGCAGCGACCTTGGAGTTCGAAGAGCTCGACGGTGCGCGCTTCCCCGCGGTGAGGCTCGCTTTCGAAGCGGGCCGTCGGGGCCGCTCGTACCCAGCGGTGCTGAACGCCGCTAACGAGGTGGCCGTCCATGCTTTCCTGACCGGCGAGCTCGGCTTCCAAGGGATCGCATCCACGGTGGAGGCGGTACTCGAACAACACGAGCCGATGGAAGTAAAAGAGCTCTCGGCGGTGTTGCAAGCAGATGAGTGGGCGCGCAACCGCGCCCGCCGACACATCGAGGGCCGTTCGACGGCTCTCACTGGAGGTCGTTAAGTGAGTCTCGGGATCATCCTGTTCATCGTTGCGATCCTCGTGGTCGTGATGATCCACGAAGCCGGTCACCTGATCGTTGCCAAGGTGTTCGGTTTCAAAGCCACCAAGTTCTTCGTCGGTTTCGGCCCGCCCCTGTGGTCGTTCACGAAGGGCGAGACCGAATACGGCATCGCAGCGATCCCGGCGGGCGGGTTCGTGAAGATCGTCGGCATGAACCCTTACGAGGAGGTCGCTCCGGAGGACGAGCCTCGCTCCTACCCGAACAAACCCGCCTGGCAACGCGCTCTGGTCCTCGTCGCGGGCTCGGCGACGCACTGGGTCGTCGCCTTCGTCATCCTCGTGATCACCACGATGACGATCGGGTTCCCGACCAACCAGGGCACGAACGAGGTCGCTCTCGTCGAGGGGCGGATCGAAGGCGATCTGGCCCCCGCGGCCGAAGCCGGGCTCAAGCCCGGTGATGTCATCGTCGAGATCGACGGGCGAGAGACACAGAACTGGAACGACACCAGGGCCGCGATCCGAGCGACCGAACCGGGCGAGACCATGCAACTCGTGGTCGAGCGGGACGGCGAGCGCATGGAGTTGAGTGCCCGCCTCGGCACGGCGGTCTTCAGCGAAGAGGGCGAACTGCTCGAGTATGCGCCGCCCGGCGAAGAGGTGAGCTCGGACGTTCCCAGTGGCGCCGAGACCGTCGGCTTCCTCGGCGTCCAGCCCGAGCCGGAGTTCAAGACCGAGGGCCCGATCGGTGCGATGAGCACGAGCGGAGGGATCGTGGTCGATGTGACCGCCCGGTCCTTCCGTGGCATCGGGGAGGTCTTCACGATGGTGTTCGGCGGAGAGCTCTGGGACGCGCTGCAAGGCGAGGGTGAGCGTCAGGTGGACGAGGGCCCTCTGGGCCTCGTGGGAGCCGGCAGGATCGCCGGCGAAAGCGTGCAGAGCGGGCAGTTCCTGAACTTCGTCGGTCTGATCGTGGGTTTCACGATCTTCGTGGGCCTGATGAACCTGCTCCCCCTGCCCCCTCTCGACGGGGGGCATCTGGCCGTGCTGGCGTGGGAGAAGGTCACCGGGAAGAAGGTCGACATCAGGAAGCTGATCCCGGTCGCGGCCGCGGTGATCGGGTTCTTCGTCATCCTGTTCGTCGCGGTCCTCTACCTGGACCTCGCGCGGCCCGTGAAGATGCCGTTCTAGAGACATGGAGATCTTCGAGGTCGCGCCGGAGGACCCGCGCTTGGCCGACGTCTACCCGGTCATGCACGAGCTCCGCACGGAGATGTCTCTCGACGACTTCAGAGCCACCTACGAGGCGGGATATCCCACGGGCTACCGGGTCGCGGCGCTGTTCGACGAAGGCGAGTGCCGCGCGGCGGCGGGATATCACCTCACCTACGGATTCCTGCACGGACGGTTCCTGTACATCGACGATCTAGTGACGGCTTCGGATCATCGTTCGAAGTCATACGGCAGAGCCCTCGACGACTACCTCGTAGAGCTCGCTCGGGCGGAAGGCTGCAGCGGGGTGCAGCTCGATTCGGGGACGCAGCGAACGGACGCCCACAGGTTCTACTTCCGAGAGGGATACGTCATAACAAGCTTCCATTTCGTTCGCAGGTTCTCCACATGAGCGCTTCTAGACTGGTTCCGTGATGTACGAGAGGCGCAAGAGCAGACAGGTCATGGTCGGTTCCGTCGCGGTCGGCGGCGGCGCTCCGATCTCGATCCAGTCGATGACGGTCACCAAGACCGAGGACGTCCAAGCGACCCTGATCCAGGTCCACGAGCTCGCCACGCAGGGGGCCGACATCGTGCGCGTTGCGGTGCCGCACGAGGGCGACGCCAAGGCACTCCCGATGATCGTCCAAGAGGGCGGCGTGCCGATCATCGCCGACATCCACTTCTCGGTGCGCCTGGCCATGATGGCTCTCGAAGCGGGTGTGCACGGCCTCCGCTTGAACCCCGGCAACATGCGCAATCCGAAACACGTGAAGGAGGTCGCAGACGCGGCCAAGGAGCGAGGCATCCCGATCAGGATCGGCGTGAACGCGGGCTCGCTCGATCGGAAGCTGGTCGAGAAGTATGGGCGACCGACCGCGGAGGCTCTTGTCGAGAGCGCGCTCTACGAGATCGGACTTCTGGAGGAGCATGGCTTCACTGACGTGAAGGTCTCGGTCAAACACCAGAACGTTGCCGAGATGATCAATGCCTACCGCTTGCTGGCTTCGAAGACCGACGTCCCCCTGCACCTCGGTGTGACCGAGGCGGGAACGCCCAAGCAGGGGATCGTGAAGTCGGCCATCGGCATCGGGACCCTGCTGGCGGAAGGGATCGGCGACACGATCCGCGTCTCGCTTACGGCGGAACCGGTCGAAGAGGTGAAGGTGGGCAAGCAGATCCTCGCGGCGCTCGGGATCCGGCAGGACACGTTCGACCTCGTGGCTTGCCCATCGTGCGGCCGAGCGGAGCTCGACGTGTTCGCTCTCGCGGGCGAGGTGGAGTCCCGGATCGAAAAGATGGATCTCCCACCCATGCAGATCGCGGTCATGGGGTGCGAGGTGAACGGCCCCGGCGAAGCTCGCGACGCGGACATCGGCATCGCCGCGGGGCCCGGTCGCGGCTTGCTGTTCTCGAAGGGCAAGCAGATCGGCTGGGTGCCTCACGACCGGCTGGTGGATGCTCTATTGGAGGAAGCCGAACGGGTTGCCGCCGAGATCAGGGCGTCGGGGGACTTCACCGAGGGCACGGTCGAGGTCCTCAAGGGGGCCGGGCGTCGCAACGCCCTGCTCCAGGTGGGGGTAGGCGAGCCGCAGACGAAGTAGCTAGCGGCGCAACTTCCTCTTCAGAGCGACCTCCATGCGGGCGCGGAGCTTGTCCTCATCGAACGGCTTCTCGACGTAGTCGTCTACTCCGGCGCGAAGGCTTTCCAGCTCGCTGGACCCATCACCGGCCCCGGTGATCATGATCACCGGCGTCAGTTTCGTGGCTGGATCCGCGCGCATCTGACGGACAACCTCGGTTCCCAACATGTCCGGCAGATGCAGGTCCAACAGCACCAGGTCGGGCCGCGTCCTCTTGGCGGCCTCTACCACCTGCTTGCCTGTGTACGCAGTGGTGACGTCGTACTGGTCGGCGAACATCGCCTCGGCCAACGAGCAGATCGACGGGTCGTCATCTCCCACCAGGAGCTTGTAGCGCCGCGGTCCCGTCAACTTGACCTCGTACATCTCCTTGTCGGCCTGCTCGATCAGGTCCTCCACGGGGACCGGCGCGGAGGGGTCGAACACGGCCGTCCCGACGCTCATAGAGACCTTGAAGGGCCTGCCGCTCTGAAGGTTGTGGATGTCGGTCATCGCTTGGAGGCGCGTGATCGGCGATTCGGTCTGCTGCTTCTCGTCGGTCAGAAGGATGCAGAACTCGTCTCCACCCATGCGACCGAGGACGTCGGTCTCACGGAACGTTGCCCGCAGGATGTCGGCAGCGTCCCTGATCGCTGCATCGCCCTCCTGGTGGCCCAGGTTGTCGTTGATCTCCTTGAGCCCGTTCAGATCGGCGAACAAGACGGTGAAAGGCTTGCCCGTTCGTGCTGCTTTAACCGCCAGCTCCTCGGCTGCCAGCAGGAACCCCCGCCGGTTCCTCAGCCCGGTCAGCTCGTCTGTGACCGCGAGCTGTTCCATCTCCTCGGCCCTCTTGTGCTCGGACAGATCTCGAGCCACCACAGAGATCCCGGTGACGTATCCCAACGAGTTCTTGATCGGGGACAGGTTCAGAAGGCCTTCGAACAGCTCGCCGGTTGCTGTCTCGCACAGGACCTCGAGGTTCGAGACGTTCTGTCCGGCGCGCGCTTTCTTCACGGACAACAGAAAGAGCTCTCGACCCGAGCCTTCTAGGAAGGAAGCGAGAGAGCGCCCTTGCGCCTCCTTCATCGTGCAGCCGAAGATCCGCTCGGCCGAGGGGTTCCACGTGACGATGTGGCCATCGAGGGATTCACTTACGACGGCGTCATCCGAAGACTCGATGATGGCAGCCATCTGAGCGAGTACGGCCGTCTTCTCGAGCTCCGCGGCTTGCAGCGCCAGCATCTCCTCGGCCTTGGCCAGAGCGCGAGCCTGGCCGATGAAGACCTCCAGGGCGAAGAGGGTCATGCAGATAGACAACGCGACGAAGAACTGCACCTGGGCGATCTCGAAGGGGAGACGAAGCTCGTCCGGCATGAACACCAGGTCCGGGTACTTCCACGCCACCGCCAACACACCCGAGATGCCCAGGGAGACGGCAGCCGGCATGCGAAGGATTTCGAACCGGTACAGCCGTACGGATAGCACGATCAGGGCGACGCCCATGCCGGTTAGGGCGATCGGCTCGAAGACGTCGAGGAAGCGCAGCTCAGGCATCGACGTCCTCATGGCCTTTCAGGACCGGGGTTGCGTAAGAGCCGAGCGAGTACAGGCCGTAGGGGAGGAGGACGGCGGCCGCGATCCGGGCCACTTGACCGAACACGACGAAGCCCTCGGCCCCCAAGGTGTCGCCGTAGAGAGGGATCGCGAACAGGAGCAGCGAGAGACCGATCATCGTGAGGGCCACCCGGCTGCGGGTTGCGGGATCCTTCTGGTTCCTCGTGACGACGAGGATCAGGATCGCCGCGAACAACGTCATGGTGAGCGACCCGGCTTGCATGAGCTGGATCAGGGAATCGCCGACCATCCGCTCTCCTCAGAACTACGTAGGTATACCCACGTAGTTTCGGCAGGCCCGCTCCGTTGCGTTAGGCCCGGAAGGCGCCAAAAGGTGCGTGCGCCGTATGGACTAGGAACAGCCTAGTCCGATGGTGCTTGCTCTGCTAGGCGTTCGGCTTCTTCCCGTGGTTCGCCTTGTTCTTCTTGCGTGCCCGGCGCTTGCGAGCTCTCTTGGCCATGGGGCTCCTTCGGGTCGGATGGTGGTCGGTTACAGAGAATCTAGCCGACGGCTACGCACAGTCACCGTGGTAATCTCTGAAACCTGCGTTGAGCAGGAGTTTCAACGAAAACGATCGGTTTGGTGATGGAAGCCCCTCCCGGAGGGGCTTCGTTCGTCAGGAGGGCGGATGGGGACGCTCGAGGAGGTCAGAGACCTCGCCGAGGCGGTAGCCAGGCGCCGGTCGCTGCTCCTGTGGGACGTCGAGATGGGCGGGCAACCGGGTCGCAGTGTGGTGCGGGTCTTCGTCGACGCCGAAGGCGGGGTCGACATCGACACGGTGGCGGAGGTCTCGGAGGAGATCTCACGAGGTCTGGATCTGAAGGATCCGATCGGAGGCCGTTACACCCTCGAGGTCTCATCGCCGGGGCTGGAGCGGAACCTGCGGCTGCCGAAGCACTTCGAGCTCTCGGTCGGCAAGCGGATCGTGATGAAAACGAAGGAAAGGCTGTTCGGCAACAGCCATCGGCTGGAGGGCGTGATCGGGGCGGCCGACGAGGCGGCGGTGACCATCGAGCTTGGCTCAGAGAAGGTGGACGTGCCGTACGACGCGATCAAGTCGGCTAGGACGGTCTTCGAGTGGAACTGAAAAAGGAAAGGGAGCAGCGATGAAGATCCCCATGGATTCTCTGCGCGAGCTAGAGCGCGAGCGGGGCATCTCTTTCGAGACGCTGGTCGAAGCGATCGAGAAAGCTCTCGCTTCGGCTTATCTGCGCATCATCAACGCCGAGCACGAGCCCAACGTCCGCGCTCGCGCGGTCATCGACCGCGAGACGGAAGAGGTCACGGTCTACCGGCAGGACGTCGAGATCGATCCGGAGACGGACGAGGTGAAGGTTCTGAAAGAGTGGGAGGACACCCCCGCGGACTTCGGCCGGATCGCTGCTCAGGCCGCCAAACAGGTGATCGTCTCTCGCATCCGCGATGCAGAGCGGGACATCACTTTCGGCGAGTACTCCGGGCGTGAGGGCGACATCGTGACCGGGATCGTCCAGCAGCAGGATCATCGCTACACGATCCTCGACCTTGGGAAGACCGAGGCCCTGATGCCGCCGGCCGAGCAGATCCCGCACGAGCGTTACGAGCATGGAGCGCGGCTCAAGGCGTACATCGTCGAGGTCCGCCGCAGCGCGCGCGGCCCCCAGATCATCGTCTCCCGGACCCATCCGAACCTGATCCGTCGCCTCTTCGAGCTGGAAGTGCCCGAGATCATGGATCAGATCGTCGAGATCAAGTCCGTGGCGAGGGAGCCCGGCCACCGGTCCAAGATCGCGGTCGCCTCGAACGACCGCAACGTGGATCCGGTCGGAGCCTGCGTGGGTTCCAAGGGATCTCGCGTTCGCATGGTCATGAACGAGTTGCGCGGCGAGAAGATCGACATCATCAAGTGGACCGACAACACCGAGGAGTTCGTAGCCAACGCACTGTCCCCGGCCAAGGTCAAAGAGGTCCGGATCTCCGAAGACGGGGAGACCGCCCTGGTGATCGTCCCCGATTACCAGCTGTCGTTGGCCATAGGCAAGGAGGGCCAGAACGCTCGCCTCGCCGCTCGGCTCACCGGCCTGAGGGTGGACATCAAATCCGAGTCGCAGATGCGCAAGGAGACCGAGCCTCCGGAGGCCGAGACCGGCCCTGAGGCAGCGGCCGATCCCGCCGTGGTCGCGTCCTCTGAGGAGGCGGCGGACACGGGCTCCGAGCAAGCAGGGGGCGCGGACTAATATGGATGCAGGTCCTATCCGGACCTGCGTGGGTTGTCGCAGCAAGCGGCCGCAGAGCCAGATGGCGAGGCTTAGCCGTAGCTCCGACGGCGCCGTGTCTTCTGGAGCGGGAGCCCCCGGACGGGGCGCTTACCTCTGCAGAGACGCAGCGTGTTTCGAGACGGCATTCACGACGGGCCGGCTCCGCCGGGCTCTGAGGAGTGAGCGCCTTGAAGAGTCGCTGCTGCAAGACCTGATGAGAAAGGAACTGGATGGCGAAGCCAAGGGTCCACGAGGTAGCGAAGGAGCTGGGCCTTAGCTCGAAAGACGTGCTGGCTCACCTCGAGAAGATCGGCGAGCCGGTGAAGAGCCATGCCTCGTCGCTCGACGAGGCCCTGGCCGACCGCGTCCGCAGCGAGTTGGGCAACGGCGCGGCCCCCGCCGAGGCCCCCGCGACCGCGAAAAGCCCCGCCGCCAAGCCCGCCGCCAAGAAGACCTCTGCCAAGCCCGCGGCCAAACCTGCTGCGGAGAAGCCGGCGGCCACGAAGCCGACGGCGACCAAGCCGGCCCCCAGCAAGCCCGCAGCTCCGGCGCCCGAGCCGTCGGCCAAGGCCCCGGAGAAGCCCGCCCCAGCACCCGAACCCGCCCAGACCACGAAGTTCGAGTCCGTGGCCGAAGCAAAGGTCGAGCCCGAGCCGGTCGAGGCGCCGGCCGCGGCGGGCGGAGACGTCATCAAGGTGCACAGGGGCATCACCGTCAAGGACTTCGCCGAGAAGGTGGATAGGGCGCCTGCAGAGATCGTCAAGATCCTCATCGGTCTGGGCGAGATGGTGACGGTCACGCAGTCGATGAGTGACGACGCCGTCGAACTGGTGGCGGCAGAGGTCGGCGCCACCGTCCAGGTGGTCGATCCGACGATGGAAGAAGCCGACGACGACCTCGATGACGACGAGGATGAGGGCGAGCTCGTTCCCCGGCCTCCGGTTGTCACGGTCATGGGACACGTCGATCACGGAAAGACCGCCATCCTCGATGCGATCCGCAAGACCAATGTGGCCGGCGGCGAGGCGGGCGGGATCACCCAGCACATCGGCGCCTATCGGGTGAAGCACGAGGGCCGCGATGTGACCTTCATCGACACCCCGGGCCACGCCGCGTTCACGGCTATGCGCGCTCGCGGTGCACAAGCGACCGACATAGCGGTCCTGGTCGTCGCTGCCGATGACGGCGTGATGCCCCAGACCCAAGAGGCCATCGACCACGCCAAGGCGGCGGGTGTGCCTATCGTGGTTGCCGTCAACAAGATCGACAAGCCCGAAGCGGATCCGGCCCGGGTCCGCCAACAACTCTCCGATCAGGGTCTGCTTCCGGAGGAGTGGGGAGGCGACACCGTCTTCGTCGACGTATCGGCGAAGGCCGGGACCAACCTCGACCAGCTGATCGAGATGATCCTGCTCACCAGCGACGTTCAGCTGGACCTGAAGGCGAACCCCGAGACCCACGCCCGAGGCGTCGTCATCGAGGCGCATCTCGACAAGGGACGCGGCCCGGTGGCAACCGTGCTGGTGAAGAAGGGGACCCTGTACCAAGGTGACGCTCTCCTCGCGGGAGCCTCCTGGGGCCGCGTGCGAGCGATGCAGGACGAGAACGGTCAGAACGTCGAATCGGCAGGCCCGGGCGTTCCCGTCCAGGTCCAGGGCTGGCAATCGGTTCCCGAAGCGGGCGACGAGTTCCGCTCGCTCGACGACGAGCGCGAGGCGCGCTCGATCGCGGAAGAACGCGGGCACCACAGGCGCGAGGCCGAGATCGTCGCGGCCCGCGGCGTCTCCCTCCAAACGCTGTTGGCTGCTACCCGCGAGGGCGAGACCCCCGAGCTGAACGTGTTGATCAAGGCCGACACGCAGGGCTCGGTGGAGGCTCTCGACGATCAGCTCACCAAGATGGATCAGTCGCTCGTGAAGATCAACGTCATCCGCAAGGGCGTCGGCGGGATCACGGAGAACGACATCACGTTGGCGCAGGCATCGAACGCGATCGTGATCGGCTTCAACGTGGTCGAGAACGCGCAGGCGCGCCCGATGGCGGAAGAGGCGGGCGTGGATGTTCGCACCTATCGCGTGATCTACCAAGCGGTTCAGGACATCGAATCCGCCGCCAAGGGTCTCCTCGGTCCCGAGATCCGTGAGGTGCCTATAGGGCAGGCCGAGGTCCGAGCGACCTTCCGGGTACCCCGGTTGGGTGTGGTCGCAGGTTGCATGGTTCTCGACGGAAAGATCGCCCGCAACTCGAAGGCCAGGCTCGTGCGGGACGGAACGGTCATCTACGAGACCGGCATCAGCTCGTTGCGGCGGTTCAAGGACGACGTTCGCGAGGTCGCTGCCGGGTACGAGTGCGGTATCGGCCTCGAGGGTTTCCAGGACGTGAAAGAGGGCGACCTGATCCAGGCGTTCGAGGTCCAAGAGGTAGCGCGCTAGCCCGAAGGACACCGAGATGTACATAGGGGTGGCTCGCTTCGAGATCTTCATCCCCTCTAGTTCGTCGTTGAAAGACAAGAGACAGGTCGTGCGTTCCGCGATGGCAGCCGTCCGTAACAAGCTGAACGTTGCCGTGGCCGAGGTTGATCACCAGGACCTGTGGCAGAGGAGTGCGCTAGGGGTGAGCTGCGTGTCGGAATCGGCCGGGCGATGTCACAAGGTGCTGCAAGACGTCGAAAAGATCGTTGCCCGGTCGGTCATCGGGAACGCGGAGATCATCGATCGCACGATCGACGTGGTGGATATGGAGGACATGTGAGCCAGCGGATGGAGAAGCCAGCCGCTCGATCCCTGACGAGGGGCCGGAGCCTCCTGTGAGCCAACGGATGGAAAAGGTCCAGAAGCTGGCGCGCCAGGTCCTCGGCGAAGAGATACAGACCCTGAAGGATCCACGGATCGGATTCGCTACGGTCACCTTCGTGAAGATCACTCCCGACCTGCGACATGCTCGGGTCTTCGTCAGCGTGTTGGGCACCGACGAGGAGGTCGAGGCCACGATGAAGGGACTCAACAGCGCGCGTCCCCACCTCCGCGCCGAGCTGGGTCGTCAGATGAGAACCAAGTACCTGCCCGAGCTGATCTTCGAGCTGGACAACAAGACCGCGGAGGCGCAGCGCGTCGACGAGATCCTTCACCGGATCCATACCGGCGAGGCCTCGTCGGATGAGGAGGGTTCCTGATGCGCTTCGAGGCGCGGGACTGGGACGTCGCGGTGGCGGCCCTGAAGGAAGCGCCGGTCGTGAACCTCGCGTGCCATGTGAACCCCGATGGCGACGCTCTGGGGGCTCTGCTGGCGATGGCTCTGGGATTGAAGCAGCTCGGCAAGGACGTGTACCCATCCTGGGGGGCCCCCAAAGTGGACGTGCCTCCCTCGTACGCGTTCCTTCCGGGAGCGGACCTGCTCGTGGAGCCCGGCGATCTTCCCTCAGAACGCCTCTTCGTCGCGCTGGACTGTGGAGCTGCGCATCGCCTCGGCTCGCTCGAGAAGCGCGCCAAAGCGGCCGCGGTCAGTGTCAACATCGACCATCACCCGGGGAACGACGCCTTCGCCACCTACAACATCGTGGTGACCACCGTGTCCTCGACCGCCGAGATCGTCACGCGCGTGCTGCAGGACCTAGGCGTCGAGATCGACGAAGACATCGCTACCTGTCTCTACGTGGGGATCCTTACGGATACGGGCCGTTTCCAGTACTCGAACTCGACACCCGACACGTTGCGTCTGGCGGCGGACCTGTTGTCCAAGGGCGTCCAGGCCCCGCTCATCGCGCAGGAGGTGTACGAGTCCGCCCCCTTCGGCTTCCTGAAGCTAGTCGGCCGAGTGCTCGATAGAGCCGTTCTGGATGAGGAGAACCGGTTCGTGTACTCCTGGTTCAAGCGTTCGGATCTCGAGGAGACGGAGGTCGCGGGCGACGAGACCGACGGCCTGATCGACATGGTCAGGTCGACGAGAGCAGCCGATGTGGCGGCGATGTTCAAGGAGCAAGCCGACGGTTCCTGGCGGGTGAGTCTGCGCTCCAAAGGCCCCAGCGTCGGCGAGCTCGCGCGCTCGCGCGGCGGGGGCGGCCACGAGCTGGCGGCCGGCTTCACCGCCACCGATGTCGACACCACGGCCAAGTCACTGATAGCCGAGCTCTCGAAGCGGGGCGCATGACACCGAATGGGGTGGTGGTCGTCGACAAGCCCGCGGGCATGACCTCGCACGACGTGGTCGACCGCGTTCGCAGGATCTTCGACACCCGCAAGGTTGGACACGCCGGGACCTTGGACCCCGATGCAACCGGAGTCCTGGTGCTGGGCCTGGGGACCGCCACCCGCCTGCTGTCGTTCGCGCAGGACGGAGCCAAGCGCTACCTGGCCGAAGCGGCCTTCGGGACGACGACGACGACGCAGGACGCCTCGGGCGAGGTACTCGAGGAGAGACCGGTCGACATCGATGAAGGCTCGGTGAAGCAGGCCGCAGCGGCGTTCGTGGGCGAGATCGAGCAGATCCCTCCGATGGTCTCGGCCGTGAAGGTCGGTGGGGAGCGCCTGTACATGAAGGCTCGACGCGGGGAGACGATCGAGCGCGAGCCGCGCTCGGTCACGATCCACAGTCTCGAAGTGACCGGCTTCCAGCCCCCCGATAGGGCCACATTCGACATCTCCTGCAGCGCCGGTACCTACGTGCGGACCCTGATCCACGACATCGGCGAGCGTCTGGGGTGTGGAGGTCATATGACGAAGCTGCGCCGGATCGCTGCCTCCGGTTTCACCGAGAGCGACGCCACGCCCCTCGATCTGCTGGGTCGCGAGGAGCTCCGTTCTCCGTTAGAGATCGTGAGGTCGTTGCCACAGATGAAGCTGGACGACGCTGCGGCCGCCTTGGTGGCGGACGGACGTCCGGTCGATGTTGGCGATCACGCCTTCGACCAAGGGCAGAAGGTCGCCCTTGTCCACGACGGTGAGCTTCTCGCGATCTACGAGCGCAAAGGTTCGACGCTCATCGCCCACAAGGTGCTTCCACGATGAGGACGTTCGTCGGTTTGGGCGCTCTTCCCCTGGACGAAGAGCGGGGCAGCGTGGTCACGATCGGTACCTTCGACGGCGTCCATCTCGGGCATCGGATGCTGATCAACAAGGCGATCGCGGCCGCCGGCGCGGCTGGTTTGAACTCGTGCGTGGTGACGTGGGACCGGCATCCAGCCGTCACCCTGCGCCCCGACAAAGCGCCTCCGGCGCTGGCTAGCCCCGAACGCAAGCTGGAACTCATAGGGGAGCTGGGCCCCGACCTGCTGGTCGTGCTCCCTTTCGATGCCGAGCTGTCCTCGATGGAGGCGGAGGATTTCGCAGCCGGTGTCCTGGGGAAGGGATTGCAGGCAAAGCAGGTGATCGTCGGGGACGGTTGGCGATTCGGTCGCAAGGCCAGAGGCACGACCGAGTTGCTGGCGCAGATCGGCGAGACCAGCGGCTTCACCGTCGACCCGGTATCCCTCGAACATGTTGCGGGGGCGGTGGCGTCCAGCACCCGCATCCGCAAGCTGCTCGCGGACGGGCAGATGGGGGCCGCTAGGGAACTGCTCGGGCGTCCCTTCGATCTGGACGGCGTGGTCGAGCACGGCGACGCGAGGGGTAAAGGTCTGGGAGTGCCGACCGCGAACGTCACCCCCGATCCGGCGCTCGTGCGGCCGCCCCGTGGCGTTTACGCGGGACGGGCCCGGGTCGGAGACGTCTGGTACACGGCCGCGATCAACGTCGGCGTGAACCCCACCTTCGGAGGCGACGAGGCGACGACCCCGGTGCGCGTCGAGGCCTACCTGCTCGACTTCGAGGGCGATCTCTACGACCAGACGATACGGGTCGAGTTCTGGGAGCGATTGCGCGACGAGAAGCGCTTCGACTCGTCACAGGCACTCGTCGACCAGATGCACCGAGACATCGCCCGAACCCGGGCTCTCATCGGTCACTAACCCGCTTTGTTCGTAACCAGCGCCGCTTCTCGACGCTAGCTACGCGCAGAACGAGGATCGCTTCTCACCAAACCTGTTGCAACCAGGCCTTTCTTGTGCGCGAGATAGACCGGTAGGGCGGGGAGTGGGGGAAGAGATGACCTACTGCGGGACACGAAGTGGCAGCAGATCGCAGCAGGGGGCGCTGGCCGCCTTGCTGACCCTGCTCGTGCTCATGGGGCTTCTTTCGACATCTCCGGCGGCCCGCGCCACCTACGCCGGGAGGAACGGCCGCATCGTGTTCGTGTCGAAACCGAACGGTCAGGCCGATGTGTTCACGATGACCGCCGAGGGGACCGGCCGTCGCCGGCTCACGAACGATCGCGAACACGACCTCAGCCCTGCCGGCGACCCGACGGGAGCGTGGATCGCCTACCGCAAGCGGCACCCGAACGGGTACGAGCTCTACGTGATGGAGGTCGACGGATCGTCTCACCGGCGCCTCACCCGTAACGACGATCACGATGGTGGTCCCTACTGGGCTCCGGAGCCCTCCGCACTTCTGTTCCACAGCGATCGGGACGGCGACATGGATCTCTACGAGATGGATGTGTCGACCGGCGCGGTGAGGATCCTGACGAACTCGGACGAGCATGAAGCCGGAGCGACGACCGCTGCTCCCGCCGGATTCATCGCCTTCCATGCTCAGGTGGAAGGGAACTCCGACATCTACCGCATGGCGCCTGATGGAAGCGAACGGACGAGGCTGACCGATGCACCCGATCGCGACTTCGACGCAGACGTGTCGCCGGACGGCACACTGATCGCTTTCACGCGAGGAACGGGCAGTGCCAGTGAGATCTGGCTGATGCGAAGTGACGGTACCGAGCAACGACCACTGACTAATGATGACGTGCAGGACGGAGCCGCGTCCTTCTCGCCGGATGGGACATCGATCGTCTTCGCGAAGGCCGTCGGGGGAGCGGATCTCGAGATCCTCGTCATGGATCTGGAGGGGCGCGTTCTTCGAAGACTCACGTCCAATCGAGTGGCGGACCAGGCTCCTTACTGGATGGTGCGTACTGCCCAGTAGTGCGTCCTAGCACGGTCCGCGCCACGCTCGACGCTTAACTCAAGTCAAACGTTGCACGCGCTCACTGAAGATCATTCTTCGCGCGCCGATGCAGCGTTCTCCTCTTCCTGCGTGTCTCTTTCCATGTAACAGCGGCACCGGGGCCCCCACGCCGCACATCTCGCTTGGTGAAGGAGAGTGCGATGAACCGGACCGCCGGCAGGACCCTTGCAGCGCTCATCGTTTGTCTCAGCGTCCCCGTTGTCGCCCCCGCCGATGGATGGTGGCTTGACGAAGCCAAAGCGCAGGCCGGGTCCGAGGGGTCTCGCCCCAACATCCTTCTGATCGTCACCGACGATCAACCCGATAACCCCGATACCCGGGCCGTGCTGCCCGTGCTCGAGCGGTTCCCTCTGCGGTTCAACAGGGCGTACGTGACCACGCCGCTGTGCTGTCCCTCGCGCGCGTCGATCTTCTCCGGGCGCTACGCACACAACCATGGGATCGTCGAGAACAACGGACAGGGATTCGATCAGGACCGGACCGTTCAACGCACCTTGCACGACAACGGCTACGCAACCGGCCTGGTGGGCAAGTACCTGAATAAGGTGCACGAGGCCCCGCATTTCGACCACGTGACCCTCCAGACCTCGATCAACCGCTTCTACGACTCCACCTTCCTGGTCGACGGAGAAGAGCGGAAGGTGCGAGGTCACATGTCTCCCTTCCTGCAAGAGCGCGCTCTAACCACCATGGATCAACTGAACGACAGCGGAAAGCCATGGTTCCTCTACGTCGGCCCCTACGCTCCTCATCTCCCCGCCACTCCGGAACGGAAATACGAGGACAGAGCAGTTTCCGCCTTCGCTCCCCGTCGAGAGGCCAACATGTCTGACAAGCCGGCCTACGTGAGGGGGTTCAACGTGTCCAAAGACAAGGTGAGCGAGGCGCGGAAGCTCCAGCTGCGGAGCCTCGCTTCGGTCAACGACCTCACGGAAGCCCTCTTGGATCGGGTCGAGCAACTGGGGGCCGAGAACACGATGGTGATCTTCACCTCGGACAACGGCTACATGTGGTGGGAGCACGGGCTGTTCAAGAAGCGCTTCCCGTACGAGCCCTCCGTGCGCGTGCCTCTGTACGTGCGCTGGCCCGGTCGGGTGACCGCCGGAAGTTCGGACCGACTCGTCGCGAACATCGACATCGCCGCGACGATCTACGAGGCCGCCGGTGTCGAACCCACGTACCCCCTGGACGGCCGCTCCTTGTTCGCCGGGGGCCGCGATCACCTGCTCCTCGAGTACTGGGCCGAAGCCTGCTGCCGGGTTCCCAGCTGGAAGGCGATCGTGACGGCCGGCTCCACCTACATCAGGTACGAGACCGGTGAGCGCGAGCTCTACAACATGCTGCTCGATCCGGATCAGCTAACGAACCAGGTCGCGAGCGCCCCCGGGCTGGCAGAACGCCTGGAGTCTCTCCTCGTGGCCGACGCCTCCTGCGTGGGATCGGCCTGCCCCTAGCCTTTTGTTCGTAACCAGCGCCGCTTTTCGACGCTAGCTACGCGTAAAACAGTGGCTTCGCGATATCTGCACAACTCGCGCACTGCGACGCGGCATCGCCTCTCTAGCCTGTCGCCATGACCGACCCTTGGAGGGTTCCACCTGCCGGCCTGGCGCTGGCCGCGGGGATCTTCGCTTCCGCGACGCTGCCCGGTCGTTCGTTCGGGCTGGCCTGGACGATCGTGATCTGGATGGTGCTGGCTGCGGTCGCGGTCCGGTACGCGTCGGAGCTGGGTTGGTTCGAACGCTCTTGCCTCAGCGCGGCCGCACTCCTCGGAGCTGCTTTCACGATCCGGGGGGCCAAGTGGCTGCTCGCTATCGATGTGCTCGCGGTCGGCGGACTTGCGATCGCGTCGGCCCTGCCCGTGTCTACCTGGCGCTCGCTCGTCTCGGGACCGGCCGGCTTCGTATGGGGCCTCGCTCGGGGGGCCGCGTTCGTGCTGCGACCTTGGTTGGGGTGGGCGGTGAGGCTCAGCGAGCGGCGGGCCGTCGTGTTCCGTTCCTCCGCGCTCGTGGCGCTGCTGCTTGCCGTCTTCGGGGCGCTTTTCTTCAGCGCCGATGCTGCGTTCGCTTCGCTGGCCGAGCGCTTCCTCGTGCCCGATCTGGACCTGGGCCTCCTTCCCGCACGCGTCCTTCTCGGTTCGATCGTGGTCGCCGGCGCGGGCTCGTTGCTGGTGCTGCGAGAACGCGAGACGGTCGTCTCTCCCTGGCGTCTGGCCGAGGGCACGAACAGGTTCAGGCTCGCCCGGGGCGAGTGGATCAGCGCGCTCGTCGCCGTCGATCTCCTGTTCGCCGTCTTCGTGACCGTCCAGCTGGGAGTGCTGTTCGGTGGTCACACCCGGGTGCTGGAAACCGCGGGTCTGACCTATGCCGAGTACGCGCGCGAGGGGTTCTTCCAGCTTGTGGTCGTAGCCATACTGACCTTGGGCCTCATGGCGGCGGTCGTTCGATCCGGCGAAACGGGGGAGTCTGGCCCGAGATCTATGCGTTTGCTGCTGGGCGCGCTGTGTCTCCTAACGCTCGTCGTCTTGGTGTCTGCTTTCACCCGGATGAACCTGTACCAGGCGGCCTTCGGATACACGCGAGCGCGCATCCTGGTGGACGTGACGATCATCTGGTTGGCAGCGCTGTTCGTCGCGCTCATCGTGGCAGGTGTCCGATGGCAAGGGGAGTGGCTGCCTCGGGCCGTCGTTGCCCTGAGCGCGGTCACGATCCTCGGTCTCAACCTCTACAACCCCGACGCCCGTATCGCTTCGATGAACATCGCTCGCTCCGAACGGACCGGGGACCTCGACCTCTACGTGCTGGCGGACCTCGGCCCCGACGCCGTCCCGGCCCTGATGGGCCTCAAAGATCCCGCTCGGACCTGTCTCCTCGCGTCGATGCAAGGTAGGTTGGAAGGGCAACGGTCCCTGTGGTCGTTCAACCTGGCTAGGGACGAGGCTCGGGGGCTGCTGGAGGACCGTCGGTCCGCCTCCCAGGGCGCTCTGACCTGCTAGGATGCTCGACGGTCCGGCCGCACCTCCCCGCCGGTCACCAATCAGGACTACGGAAAGGCTCTTAGCACCGCGTATGGCATTGCTCAAGGAAGAGAAGGCGCAGATAATCTCGGATAACGCCCGTGGCGATAAAGACACGGGTTCTCCCGAGGTGCAGGTCGCCGTTCTCTCACGCCGGATCTCGGAGCTGACCGAGCACCTGAAGACCCACCCCAAGGACCACCACTCCCGCCGCGGCCTGCTGCGGATGGTCGGTCGTCGCCGTCGCCTGCTCGAGTACCTGAAGCGGGAAGACGTCGAGCGCTACCGAGCGCTGATCGGGAAGCTGGGTCTCCGCAGGTAGGAGATCTCCAGAGAGGAGGATCGCCGGCCAAGACACTGCAGTAAAGCAAGCAGGAGAGGCCGCCCGAGGTCGGTTGTCAGTCGCAAGGCCATTCGAGAGAGTGCCCTTACCACTGAAAACTGGCCTGCATCGGCGCCTCTCCTCCAATGAACGGGTAGCGACAGAAGGTCGCGCCCGTGTGAATCCAGGAGGAGACACATGGCACCAGAGATCCATTCAGTAGAGAGAAAGATCGGCAACGAGGTCTTCAAGTTCGAGACCGGACGCGTTGCCTTCCAGGCCGGCGGTGCGGTTCTCGCATCGGTCGGCGAGACCACCGTTCTTGCCACCGGCACCTCTTCGGACCCGCGCGGCGGCGACTTCTTCCCGCTGACGGTCGACGTCGAAGAGCGGATGTACGCGGCCGGCAAGATCCCCGGCGGCTTCTTCCGTCGTGAGGGCCGCGCTTCTGAGAAGGGCATCCTGAACGCACGTTTGATCGACCGGCCTCTGCGCCCGTCGTTCCCGGATGGCTTCCGTCACGAGGTGCACGTGGTCGTCACGGCGCTCGCCGTAGACAACGTCAACCCCATGGACATCATCTCGGTGAACGCAGCTTCTGCCGCGCTCGCGATCTCGGACATGCCATTCGAGGGCCCGGTCGGCTGCGTGCGTTTGTCGCACATCGATGGTCAGTGGGTCGCCAACCCGACCTACCAACTGCAGGAAGAGGCCACGATCGAGCTGGTCGTAGCCGGGCGTGTGAACTCCAGCGGCGAGGTCGACATCATGATGATCGAGGCCGGTGCCTCGGAGTACGTCTTCGATCTGGTCGAGGCCGGCGCCCGCCGTCCGGACGAGGAGCTCCTGGCCGAAGGCATCGAGGAGTCCAAGCCCTACATCGCCGAGGTCATCGCGCTGCAGCGTGAGCTCGTGCAGCTCGCCGGGAAGCCCAAGGCCTCCTTCGGCGGCCCCGAGACGGACTACCCCCTCTTCGTCGACTACACCGACGAGATCTTCAACCGCGTCTCCGAGCTCGCCACGGACCGGTTCAAGCAGGCGATCGCTCTGACCGTGAAGAAGGAACGCCGGACCCAGATCAAGCTGATCGAGAAAGAGATCGTCGCCGCTCTGGAGGCCGAGTTCCCCGAGCAGGAGGACCTGGTCAAGAACGCGCTTCGGTCGCTCCAGAAGAAGCTCGTTCGCAAGCGCGTGATCGAGGAGAACATCCGCCTCGACGGCCGCAAGACCGACGAGGTGCGTCCGATCTGGACCCAGGTCGGCATCCTGCCGCGCGTCCACGGCTCCGGCCTGTTCACTCGAGGCGAGACCCAGGGCCTGTCGATCCTGACCCTCGGCATGCAGCGGATGGAGCAGATGGTCGACGACCTCTCGTTGGACGAGAGCAAGCGCTACATGCACCACTACAACTTCCCGCCTTACTCCACCGGAGAGGCGGGCTTCATGCGTGGACCGAAGCGCCGTGAGATCGGCCATGGAGCGCTCGCCGAGAAGGCGATCCTTCCGGTGATCCCTTCGCGCGAGGACTTCCCTTACGCGCTGCGCATGGTCTCCGAGATCATGTCCTCGAACGGCTCCACGTCCATGGCGAGCGTCTGTGGCTCCTCGCTCGCGCTGATGGACGCAGGTGTCCCGATCCGCGGTGGCAAGCACGTGGGCGGGGTCGCCATGGGGCTCATGGCCGAAGAGGGCAAGTTCCTCCCCTTGACCGACATCCTCGGAGACGAGGACGCGATGGGGGATATGGACTTCAAGGTCGCGGGTACCGAGGACACCGTCACCGCACTGCAACTCGACACGAAGATCTCCGGCGTTCCCGCCGAGGTCCTTCGTGAGGCCCTGATGGCTGCCAAGAAGGCGCGACTGCACATCATCGGTGAGATGAACAAGACGATCGCGGCACCGCGCGAGGAGCTGGCTCCGGCCGCTCCGAGGGTGTTGGCCCTGCAGATCCCGTCGGACAAGATCGGCGAGCTGATCGGTCCGAAGGGCAAGAACATCAACATGATCACCTCGACGACCGGTGTCGAGATCGATATCGACGACGACGGTACGGTGCGCATCGGCTCGATCGATCAGGAATCTGCGGAAGCAGCGGCAGAGCTGATCGAGCAGCTGGTCAACCCGAAGATGCCCGAGGTCGGCGAGCGGATCACCGGGACCGTCGTCAAGGCGATGCCGTTCGGTGCTTTCGTGAACATCGCGCCGGGTCGTGACGGACTGGTTCACATCTCCAAGCTGGGCGAGGGTCGCATCGAGCGCGTCGAAGACGCCGTCAACGAGGGCGACACCCTCGAGGTCGAGGTCATCGAGGTCGACCGCCAGGGTCGGATAAATCTCACCCCGGTGGCGTGGCTCGAGCGCCAGGTCGCGCAGGGCAAGACGATCGAAGAGGCCCGTGCGGCCGCAGCCGGCGGCGGCGGCCGTGGCGGCGGAGACCGTGGCGGACGCGGCGGAGACCGCGGTCGGGACCGCGGCCCCCGTCGTGAGGGTGGACGCGAGCGCGACAGGGGCCCACGCCCGGAGGGCGGGGGGCCGCGTCGCGAGCAGGCTCCACCCCGCGGGGAGTAGATGAAGTTCCAGCGCACCACGCTTGACTCGGGCGCGACCGTAGTCACCGAGCGGATGACCGAGGTCCGCTCGGTGTCCGTCGGTTTCTGGTTCGACGTCGGTTCCAGAGACGAGCCGGAGACGCTCGCCGGCACGTCGCATTTCCTCGAGCATCTGCTGTTCAAGGGCACGCCGACCCGGACCGCGAAGGAGATCGCCAACGCCTTCGACTATGTCGGCGGGGACGTGAACGCGTTCACCGGTAAGGAGTACACCTGCTATTACTCTCGGGTCCTCGACGAGAACCTGCCGATGGCGCTGGATGTCCTGTCGGACATGATCCTCAACTCGCTGATCGATGCCGACGAGCTCGAGTCCGAGCGCAAGGTCATCCTCGAAGAGATCGCGATGCACGAGGACGCGCCGGACGAGCTGGTTCACGATCTCTTCTATCGGTCGATGTTCGCGGACCATCCGTTGGGGCGCCCGGTGCTGGGCTACAACGAGACGATCTCCAAGGTCGCTCGCGATGAGGTGGCGAAGTACTGGAAAGAGCGGTACTCGCCCAGCAACCTCGTGGTCGCAGCGGCCGGCAACGTGGAACACGACGTGCTGGTCGCCGAGATCGATCGCCTCTTCGCCCGGGGCGGGGGACGCCGGACCCTTCGCTCCGATGCGGTCCCGGTCGCGGGCAGCGGCACGAAGGTCTTCAAGCGGCCGACCGAACAAGCTCACATCGTGATGGGAACCGAGGGGATCCACCGCAGTCACGAGGATCGCCACGCGTTGAGCGTGCTCGACACGGTGCTCGGCGGGGGCATGTCGTCACGCCTCTTCCAAGAGGTCCGTGAGCGGCGCGGGCTCGCCTATTCGGTCTATTCGTACCGCTCGCTGTTCGCGGACACCGGTTCGTTCGCCATCTACGCGGGCACCACGCCGCAGAACGCAGAGACCGTTCTGGACATCTTCCGGACCGAGATCGATTCGGTCCTTAAGGACGGCATCACTCCGGACGAGCTCGAGCGATCGAAAGGTCACGTCAAGGGTGCTTTGGTGCTGTCGTCTGAGGATCCCGGCAGCCGGATGAATCGACTGGGCCGCCAGCAGCTGACCAGCGGCGAGATCCTGTCGATCGACGAGTTGATCCTCAAGTTCGAAGCTCTGGATATGGACGACATCCGTCGCGTCGCTCACGAGGTGCTCGGGACGGGGGAATGGCAGACCACGGTCGTCGGCCCCTTCGACGAGGGCGCGTTCGACCAAGACGCGGCGTAAGCGATGCCTCTCAAGGTCGCGGTCATCGGAGCCAGGGGCCGCATGGGCTCCGAGGTGTGCAGGGCCGTCGACGCGGACCCGGAGCTCGAACTCGTGGCACGCATCGATCAAGACGATGAGTTGCAGGTTCTCGTGGACGCCGGAACCGACGTGGCCGTCGAGTTCTCGACGCCGTCGTCGGTCAAGGGCAACGTTCGCTTCTGTCTGGACCACGACGTTCACACGGTCGTAGGCGCCACCGGGCTGTCCAAAGAGGACATCTCCGAGCTAGGGGAGCTGGCCGCAGGCTCCGCGGGCAATCTCTTCATCGCGCCCAACTTCGCGATCGGGGCCGTCTTGATGATGCGGTTCGCGGCCGCCGCGGCTCCGCATTTCTCCTCAGCAGAGATCGTCGAGCGCCATCACGAGAACAAGGTCGACGCTCCGTCGGGCACGGCTCTGCGGACCGCGCAGCTGATGAACGCCGCGCATGACGGGGACTGGGTGACTCCGCCGGATGAGAACGAGACCCTCGCGGGGAGCCGTGGGGGCCGAGTGGATGGTCTTCGCATCCACTCCTTGCGCGTGCAGGGATCGGTCGCTCACCAAGAGGTGGTGCTCGGCTCACCGGGGGAGACCCTGACGATCCGCCACGACTCGCTCGACCGGAGCTCGTTCATGCCGGGCGTCGTCCTCGCGGTGAAGAAGGTCTCCGAGCTCGGCCCCCTGACCGTGGGCCTCGAACATCTCCTGGACCTCGGTTCTTGAGCAAGCCGTTCCTCGCAGCACTGTTGGGCCTGATCCTGCTTACGGCATGCACCGGCCCGGACCCCAACCTCACCGAGAGCGGCACCGGCAAGCCTCACGTGACGGCAGAGTTCCCCGAGCAGGCCCAAGCCGGAGACGTGGTTACCGCGGTCATCTCCGTGACCAACCCCGGCCCCGAGGACATGAGCTCGGTCGTCGTGTCGTTCGCGAGGGTCGGGGACCCGAGCCTTCCGTACCCGATAGTCGAGCCGCTGCCGAACCGGGCTCGCGCCGGCATCGAGGACATCCGCCCCGAGCCGACCGGCGAATCACCCCCGGATGCGACCTACACCTTCGGCCCTCTCGCAGAAGGAGACTCGATCTCGATCGAGTTCGACCTCGTCATCCCGGATCGAGACGGAACGGTCGGCAACTCGGTCCAGGTCTACGACGGAGCCGAGCCCGAACGCGCCCGCGGGGTCCGCATCGAAACCGAGGTCACCCCCTAGCGGAGCTGACCTTTCGGCTTCCGCACTTTCTTCTTTGGCACATCGCTTTCGCTCAGCGAAAGCCCTGTGGAAAGAAAAGCCCACCGAGCGCTCTGATCTCCAACGAGGAGAGTTTCTCGGGAGCTAGGAAGATGACCTGACGTAGAACCTCCGCAGCCTGAGCGGCCTGTTCCCACGGGCGTGCCATGCCGGGCATCTGTGGCGGGCCTTCGGGGATCGGCGACTCCTCCGTGATGATCGCGTCGCCCGCATCCCCGTGGATCGCGGTGGAGCTGCCTTGGATCCAGAGGGCCGGAGCGTGCTGTCTCGATGCTTCTGCCAGCGCAGAGGTGGGTTCGACCCGCGACCTTCTGAGAAGTTCGATGTTGGCGCGGGTCGGCCGTTTATCCACCAGCTCTCCGGCCAGGTTGATCAGTACGGCGTCCTGGAGCTTGCTGCTCCACGATCCGACGCTGCGGCCATCCCAGCCGACCTGACGGAACGGCCCATCGGCCCGCGGCGAACGCGTGAGGATCACGATCTCGTGGTCGCGCTTGGCCAGGTCTGCACCTATGCGTTGGCCGAGGGCGCCTGTGCCGCCCGCGATGAGGATCTTCATGGCCCGACGGTAGCCGAGCTTCGGTGCAGAAAGGGGCAGGCTTGCCCCGTTTTGCAGCAAAGCGTTCCTGGGTCGCGCCCAGGTGCCATAGTTAGAGCCGTAGATCCCTTACGGAGGTGAACGAGATGAGCGAGCCGAGATTCGGTGAGGTCCTGACCGCCATGGTGACGCCGTTCGGCAAGGACGGAGCGCTGGACGTGGACCGCGCCCGGGAGCTGGCGCGCCATCTCGTCGAGCACGGCTCCGACGGGCTCGTGGTCTGCGGGACGACCGGGGAGTCTCCGACCCTCACCCATGCAGAGAAGATGGCGCTCTTCAGCGCGGTGCTCGACGAGGTGGGGGATCGTGCCAGCGTCATCGCCGGCACTGGGACGTACAACACGGCCGAGACGATCGAGCTGACGAAAGAGGCCGGCGCTCTCGGGGTGCATGCCTGCCTGGTGGTCACGCCTTACTACTCCAAGCCTCCACAGAACGGTCTGATCGCGCACTTCACCGCGGTCGCCGACGCGTCGCCGGTTCCGTTGATGCTCTACGACATACCCGGTCGCACGGCGAAGAGGATCGAGCGCGAAACGATGGTCGAGCTCGCGAAACATCCGCAGATCGTGGCGGACAAGGAGGCCGTCGGCGACGCCGGCGAGACGGCGAAGCTGCGCGCCGACCTTGATCAGGCAGGGCTCACGGAATTCGAGATCTACTCGGGAGACGACCCACTGTTGCTGCCGCACCTGTCTGCGGGGGCCGTGGGGATCGTGTCCGTCTGTTCGCACCTGATCGGCCCCCAGATCAAGCAGATCGTCTCGGCCTTCAACGACGGGAAGGTCGACGAGGCCAAGCGCATCTACCTCGAGTTGCTGCCGCTGATGCAGACGATCATGGGTCTGACCGCGAGCCCGATCCCCGTCAAAGCCGCCGTGAACATGCTCGGCATCGATGTCGGCGAACCACGGTTGCCTCTGGTGCCTCCGACCGATGCTGAGAGCAAGACGATCCGCGCGGCCCTGGAGTCCGCGGGAGTGCTGTGAGCAAGAACGGCAAACGGCCCACCCGGGTCATCTTCCTGGGGGGGCTCGGTGAGATCGGTCGCAACATGCTCGTGATCGAGACCCAGGGCAAGATCCTGGTGATCGATACGGGGCTCTCGTTCCCGAACGACGAGATGCTCGGCGTCGATCTTGTGCTCCCGGATTTCACTTATGTGTCGGAGCGTGCCGAAGACTGCATCGGGGTCGTCCTCACGCATGGTCACGAGGACCACGTCGGAGCCCTGTCGTGGTTCCTGCAGGAGGTAGAGGTGCCGGTGTACGGGACGCCGCTGACCCTCGGCATGGCTCGCAAGCGCCTGAACGAGACCGGCCAGGAAGCCGAGATGATCGAGATCTCGGCCCCCGGAACGAGAGAGATCGGCCCCTTCCGCTGTCGCTTCCTCGCCGTGTCGCACTCGATCCCCGATGCGATCGCGATCGCGGTCGACACCGTGGATGGACGCGTCGTCTACACGGGCGACTTCAAACTGGACGAGGCTCCGATCGACGGACGCCACACGGACCTGGATGGTTTCCGAGAGCTCGGAGACGGCGGGGTCGACCTCCTGTTGTCGGACTCGACGAACGCCGAGACCCCGGGCCGCACACCCTCGGAGTCGCTGGTCGGCAACGGGCTGCGCGATCTGTTCGCCCAGGCGCAGGGCCGCGTGGTCGTCGCCTGCTTCGCCTCGAACCTGCATCGCATCCAACAGGTCTGCGAAGCGGCTGAAGCGACGGGAAGGCATGTCGCGTTCATAGGCCGCTCGATGATCAACAACTTCGAGGTTGGGCGCGAGCTCGGCCACATCAAGGTGGCCTCCGGCACGGTCGTCGACATCGATGCGATCGAGCACATCCCTCCGAGCAAGATCGCGGTGATCTCCACGGGTTCGCAAGGGGAGCCGTTCTCGGCCCTGGCTCTCATCGCAGCCGGCGAGCACAAGTTCGTCACGGCCGGCAAGGGCGACACCGTGATCCTGTCTGCCAGCCCGATCCCCGGCAACGAATCCGCGGTGCATCGCGTGATCAATGGGCTCTACAAGGCGGGGGCCGATGTCTACGACATCTCGATGAGCCCGGTGCACGTTTCGGGCCACGCCGCGTCGGAAGAGCTGGCCGAGATGATCCGGACCGTCCGTCCTCGTCACTTCACTCCCGTACACGGCGAGTACCGACATCTCTCGATGCACAAGAAGATCGCCGAGGCGAACGGCGTCTCCCCGAAAGTGATCAACATCGTTGAAGACGGCGACGTATTGGAGTTGCGTGACGGGAAAGTGACGAAGGGCCAGCCGGTCCCAGCGGGCATGGTGCTCGTGGACGGCCTCGGTGTCGGAGATGTCGGCCCGGTCGTCCTGCGCGACCGGCGGGTGCTCGCGGGCGACGGCATCCTCGTGTGCGTGGTCACGATCGATCAGCACGGCGAGCTGGTCTCGCAGCCGGACCTCATCAGTCGCGGCTTCGTTTACGAACAGGAGTCGCGCGACTTCCTGTCCGAGGCCGCCGAGCTCGTTGCTCAGGCGGTCGAGGACCTGGAGGACGACCAGGTCACGGATCGCGACACGGTGAAGAAAGCCTGTCGGCGCGCCCTCGGCGAGTTCGTATGGCGTTCGACCCGCCGCCGCCCCATGCTGCTGCCGGTAGTGATCGAGGTCTAGGAGAGGGTCGACGATCGCGCTGGTCCGCCGGCCGAAGCCGGCGAGCTAAGTACCTGGTGTAGCGACAGGCGTCGCACTACGCTTCCTCGGTGGGGGATGAGGGGGTCTCGCGTCAGGGCTTGGCATCGGCCGCGGTGTGCCTGTTGCTGGCGCTCGCGGCCTTGGTCGGGCCGACCGGGGGCCGGCTGAGCGGCCCCGCAGAGGCGCGCCGACCGGCCAGTCCCGTAGCGCGGAACCCGGTCCCCGTCGTGATGGTCCTGTTCGACGAGTTCCCGCTCGCCTCTCTCCTCGACCGAGACCTCGAGATCGACCCCGGCCTCTATCCCAACTTCGCGGCTCTGGCGGAGGGCTCGACCTGGTACCGGAACGCCACGACGGTGGCCGAGTTCACCAGGGGGGCCCTGCCGGCTCTGCTGACCGGCTTGGAGCCGGAGCAAGCGCTGTTGTCCTTCACCGGCCAGCGACCGCAGAGCATCTTCACCCTGCTGGAGGAGACCCACGCTCTGCGCACGTCGCGCGCTTTCCCCAACCTCTGCGACCTCTCGAGTTGTCCGCGGACGCCTCGGGTCCAAGGTCGCCCCGAGCGGGTGCTCCGCGTGGTGAGCAGGGAGCCCAGAGGAGCGCCGATGGTCGCCTTCATGGAAGGCCTCGAGGCGACCGACGAGCCTTGCCTCTGCCTCCTTCACATGATCCTTCCGCATAGCCCGTGGCGCTACCTGCCCTCTGGGCAGCAATACCCCGGGACGAGTCCGATGCCGGGGCAGGTCGAGATCCCGGGGCCCGGGCGCAAGTGGCGCGATCACCCCTGGCTGGTCAAGCAAGCCCGACAACGCCATCTCCTGCAGGTGGGCTTCGTCGACCGTGTGGTGGGCAGCCTGATCGATGAGATGGAACGTCTCGGCGTCTACGACGAGGCGCTGGTCGTGGTCGCGGCGGATCACGGTGTCGCGTTCTCGCCCGGCCTCCCGAAGCGAGGAGCGACGAGGACCACGGCTGGGGACATCGCCTGGGTGCCGCTGTTCGTGAAGATGCCTCATCAAGACACCGGAGCGATCGTCGACGAACCGGTGCAGACGATCGACATCGTGCCGACCATCACCGCCGCGCTCGAGATCGACGGAGCGCTTCCGATGCAGGGCGTCCCCCTCTCGCAGACGGGGGGACGGCCCGAGCCGCGTCTGCTGGGGACGGTCGTGCTGCCGAACGACACCTCGGCCCTGAGCCGCGCCGTCGAGCGGAGGTTCGCCGTTTTCCCCGATGCGGTCCACTGGCTCGACCTGTTCCGGCTGGCTCCGGGCGAGCACGGGATCTGGCTGGACCTGCCCGTCGGGGAGGTCGCCGCCGCTCCCGGGGTTGCCGCCACCCTCGAGGACGCCGAGGGCATCGAGGAGGCGTCCGCTTCCGACGGCCGGATCCCGGCCCTCGTCAAGGGAGCGCTGACCGGGAGCCGTCCGGGGCGGTCGGATCGGATCGCGATCGCGGTGAACGGCCGGATCGTCGCCGTCACCGAGACGTACACGGTGGGCGACGTCGAGCGCTTCTATGCGCTGGTTCCGCCGACGGCCTACTCGGCCCCCCCGAACGAGCTTCGGCTCTTCCTCATCGGCGACGACGCCACCCTCACCGAGATCACCCCCACCGCGTTCTGAGGGACCGCAGCGGGATATAGCACCGCCACACTCCCTCAGAATCTGTAGGGGGTGGGGAATGCTGTTATTCCTGTTAACTATTGGTTAGAGTTGTGCCCCTATGGCTACCCGAACGCGCCGCAAACCGCCCCCCAAGAAGCGCAGGCCGTCGAGCTCGTCCCGGCCCCGGGCGCGGGCCCCCCAGAAGAGACCGCCCGCCAGACGCCCCAAGAAGAAGCAGCCCTCGAAGGTTTTGAACGCGGCTCGGTGGGGCGCGGTCCACGTGCGGAGCGCTCCCCCCGAAGCGTGGGGCGGGCTGATCGGGTTCATGGCGTTGGTGGCCGCCCTCGGCGTTTACGCGCAGGGAGCGGGCCCGGTCGGGTCGGTCATCGCTTATCTCGGCCGGCTGATGATCGGTCGTCTTGTGATCCTGGTGCCTCCGCTGATGTTGGCGGCGGCTGCCTTGATGCTGATCCCGCGTCTGCGCGAACAAGCCGCCCGGGTCCTGATCGGCACCGGCATCTGCACCCTCGCCGTGGCGGCCATGGTTCACCTCGCCGTTCGCAACCGTCCCATCTCCGCTCCGATCGAGCGGCTGCAGAAGATCGGCGGCATCTTCGGGGCCCTCATCGCGCGTCCGATCTCAGAGCTCGTCGGGGTCTGGGCCGCGTGGCTCTTGCTGATCCTCCTGTTCGGCGTCGGGCTGATGGTCATCACGCGCACCCCGATCCGTCGTGTCGGTTCGTGGATCACGGCCGGCGGGGCGATCGCGTGGGGCTTCGTCAAGGGGCTCGCCGACCGGGTCGAGACCGACGACGCAGACGATGACGAAGACGACTACGAAGACGAAGGCCCGGTGTACGAGGACGATGACTTCGCAGAGGCCGACGAGGAAGAGCTGGACGAGGACGGCGACGTGCAGCCGGTCG
>JBKHXK010000015.1:0-57857 GCA_046566065.1 Actinomycetota bacterium
GGTCCTGCTCGAACGCTTCAACTTCGGCCATAAGCACGGATCGAGCCACGGCCGTACCCGTATCTTCCGGCTCTCCTATCCCGACCCCCACTATGTCGAGAAGGCGAAGGAGGCCCTGCGGCTGTGGCGGCGCCTCGAGAGGGATTCGGGCGAGTCCCTGCTCACAACCATGGGAGGCCTCGATACGGGCGAGGGCATCGAGCGCAACGCTCGTGCTTTGCGCGAGTGCGGCGTTGAACACGAGATGTCCGATGGGAAAGAGGTCTCCAAGCGTTTCCCTTCGCTGCAGCTCGACCCCTACGAGCCGGTTCTGTACCAACCCGACGGGGGAGTCGTTGCCGCCGAGAGATCGGTCACGGCCTTCGCCCGTCTGGCGGTTGCCGGCGGGGTCGAGATCCGGGAGGGAGAAACCGCCACCGCGATAGAGCCCTCAGACAGAAGCGTCAGGGTCTCGACCGAGCATGGGCTCTTCGAAGCGGAGGTCGTCGTTGTGACCGCGGGAGCCTGGGCCAAGCCCCTGCTGGCGACGGCCGGCATCGACCTTCCGGTTCGGGCGACGCGTGAAACCGTCGCGTACTACGAGCTGCTCGGCGAACCCGCTCCGCCGCTGGTCGACTGGAACGATCCCGCGATCTACTCGCTCCCGAGCCCGGGACAGGGACTGAAGGCCGCTCAGCACATCGCGGGCCCGGAGGTCGACCCGGACTCGGCCAAGGACCCCAGCAACCGATCGGTCGAGATCGTGTCGGCCTGGGTGAAGCAGCGGTACCCGACCGCCAACGACTCGCCGCACCTGGTCGAGACATGTCTCTACACGAACACCGACGATGAACGATTCATCCTCGAGAGACACGGCCGCATCGTCGTGGGCTCGGCGTGCAGCGGTCACGGGTTCAAATTCGCTCCGGTGACAGGGGAGCGTCTGGCGAGCCTGGCACAGGGTTTGACCTGATCTGCACCCACACGACGCCCGTGAGGATCAGCCCGGCCCCCAC
Source organism: Actinomycetota bacterium (assembly GCA_046566065.1). Classification (GTDB taxonomy): domain Bacteria; phylum Actinomycetota; class CADDZG01; order CADDZG01; family WHSQ01; genus MB1-2. Next base: position 996 of record JBKHXK010000015.1, read on the forward strand.
GACCTGTAACGGTGACAGGATCTGATCGAGCCACAGCCAGGCCACCAATCCCGCGAAGAACGGTTCCAAGGTCGCGGTGATCACGGCGCGCTCCGCTCGGAGCCTTTGGACCGCCCATATATAGAGGAGGAAGGGCGCCAGCGTTCCCGCTAAGCCGACGAAAACCACCTTTGGGAAGTTCTCGGGCTCGAGGAGCTCGTTCGGCAGACCTTGGGGGGCCTGGTAGACGATCCAGAGCACCGAGGCCGCGGCGAAAGCGCGGAAGAGCGCACCCACCGAGCCGTAATGAGCCGCGGCGCGTTCGCTCTGCAGCGTGTACGCCGCGAAGAACAGAGCGCTGGCGAGGCCCCCCGCGAGCCCGATCCCGTCGACGGACCCGAGATCTCCCGAGGGAAGCTCCGACACGAGAACGACCCCGGCGAAGGCCACTACCAAGGCGGCCACGGTCGCCATGGCAGGCATCTTGCGATCGCGTAGCGCCACCCAGGCCACGACGAAGGCGGGCCCGAGGTACTGGAGCACGATGGCGACGGCCACGGCCAGCCGGGCGATGGCCGCGTAATAGGCGGCGTTGACCAGAGCGATCGACAGGCCCAGTCCGACCACGACCAGGATCGTCCGCCGATCCCGTCCATCGGCGTTGCCCCGCCGCCAGGCCCCCGGCAGCAGAGCCAGGCCCGCGGCCGAGACGAGAGCCCTGGCCTGGACGAGTTGGATCGGTGGGACGCCCGCATCGAACAGCTCCCTAGCGAGGACGGCCGCGACCGCCCAGAGCAGCGCCGCGAGGGCGATGGCGAGGGTGGGAACGAGGGCCCCGGAATGTCTGTCGCCGCGCCCCGGTTTAGCCACGTGAGCAGGGTAAACGCGCGTTCGCGGACCCGGGTTAGGTAGCCCTAACTGGTAAGGTTCGTGAAACCATTCACAAGCAGGAGTTGAGCTTTCTGATGCCCCCACACCTCACGCGAGAAGCCGTCGAGAAGCTCGCATCGTCGACCGGCGAGCCGGGCTGGCTCGCCGAGCGCCGGATCCAGGCCTTCGACCTCTTCGAGAAGCTGGACGACCCCGATCCGAAGGGCGAGGAGTGGCGTTACGTCGACGTCCGAGGATTCGATTTCGACCGTTTCCAGGCCCCGGTCCCTCATACGGACACCCCTGAGCTGTCCGACGAGCTCCGCTCCAAGGGAGTCGTGTTCATGGAGCTCACCGCGGCGGCTCACGAGCATCCCGAGCTGCTCAAAGAGCATTTCTTCACCGACGTGCCCGTGGACGAGCATCGTTTCACCGCACTACACGGCGCCTTCCACTCGGACGGCCTGATCGTCTACGTCCCTCCGGCGGTCGACGTCGAGCTGCCGTTGAACGCCTTGCGCCGGGTCGAGAGCGGGGGCTCCGTCTTTCCCCACACGACGATCGTGGTCGACGAGCGCGCCTCGCTGACCTTCGTCGATCGGTTCACTTCAGATGAGTTCCCCGACCCTGCACTCTGTGCAAGCGTGGTCGAGGTCGAGGCGAAGCGCGGTGCCACCGTCAACTACATCTCGCTGCAGGAGTGGGGTCGCAGCGTGCATCACTTCCAGACTCAGCGGTTCACCGGACATCGCGATGCCACCGTGCGAAGCCTTGCGGTGAACCTGGGCTCCAAGTTCGCCCGCACCCAGGTCGAATCGGTCCTGAAGGGTGATGGCTCGTTCTCCGAGATGCTCGGCCTCTACTTCGCGGACACCGAGCAGCACTTCGCCCAGCGGACGTTGCAATCTCACAACTCGCCGCACACCACGTCCGACCTGCTCTACAAGGGGGCTCTGAAAGAGCACTCCCGGTCGGAGTACTCCGGGTTGATCAAGGTCCTGAAGGGAGCCCAGGGCACCGACGCTTATCAGGCGAACAGGAACCTGGTTCTCTCCGACGAGGCCATGGCCCGTTCGATCCCCCAGCTCGAGATCGAAGCGAACGAGGTCCGCTGCACGCACGGCGCCACAGTCTCTCCGGTCGAAGAGGAGCATCTCTTCTATCTGATGAGCCGAGGCATCGATCGCGTGACGGCGCAGAAGCTCGTGGTGTTCGGGTTCTTCCGCGACGTGCTCGACCGCATCCGGGTCGAGCAGGTCCGAGACGATCTGTCCGCCGCGATCTCCTCGAAGGTCGAAGGCTCGCAACGGCTCGAGGTGTCGGTGTGATGACCCAGTTCCAGAGCGTCGCAACCTTGCACGAGATTCCCGACGGCGGGATGAAGCAGGTCGCAGCTCACGGAGATGTCGTGGGTCTGTACCGGGTCGGCGATCGGGTGTGGGCGATCAACGATTACTGCACGCACGAGGAGACATTCCTGACCGAGGGCGAGTTCGAGCCCGACGAGATGGAGGTCGAGTGTCCGCTGCACGGTTCGAGGTTCAACGTGATGGACGGCTCCGTGCGCATCCTGCCGGCGACCAAGCCGGTTGCGACTTATCCGGTCAAGGTAGAGGGCGACGTGGTGCTCGTCGGCCCCCGTAACGAGAACTGAGGAGAGGAACACTGATGGGCGAGAAGCTGCTTCATATCGAAGACCTGCATGTCGAGGTCGAGGGCAAGGAGATCCTCAAGGGATTGAACCTGTCCCTCGACAAGGGCGAGATCCACGCCATCATGGGCCCGAATGGCTCGGGCAAGAGCACGCTCGCGAGCGTCATCGCCGGCCGCGCCGGCTACGAGGTCACCGGCGGCAAGGTCCTCTACAACGGTGAGGACATCCTCGACCTGGCCCCCGACGAGCGTGCGCAGAAGGGCATCTTCCTCGCTTTCCAGTACCCGACCGAGGTTCCGGGCGTGTCCGTCGTCAACTTCCTGCGAACCGCCTACAACGCGATCCACCCCGACGAGCAGAAGTCCGCGATGGCCTTCCGGATGTATCTGCAGGAGAAGGTGGATCTGCTCGAGATCCCGACGGAGCTCGTGGACCGTTACGTGAACCAGGGCTTCTCCGGCGGCGAGAAGAAGCGCAACGAGGTGCTGCAGATGGCGGTGCTCCAGCCGGAGCTCGCGATCCTCGATGAGACCGACTCCGGCCTGGACATCGACGCGCTTAAGCACGTTTCGGCCGGCGTCAACAAGCTCGCGGGGCCGGAGGTCGGCATCCTGCTGATCACCCACTACCAGCGACTGTTGAACTACATCCGTCCCTCCACCGTCCACGTTCTCATGGGAGGCCGTGTCGTCGAGTCCGGTGGGTTCGAGCTCGCCGAGCGACTCGAGGCCGAGGGGTACGCCGGTATAGCCAAGGACCTAGGCCTTTCCGAGGAAGAGGTCGCCGCGGTAGAGGGTGAGAAGGTCTGAGTGAAGGAGAGACGACGCTAGTGGCATTCGACGCAGCGGTCGTCCGCAAGGACTTCCCGATCTTCGAGACCGAGGCGCACGGCAAACCGCTCGTGTACCTCGATTCCGCCGCCACCTCTCAGAAGCCTCGACAGGTCCTCGACAGGCTGACGCACTTCTACGAGACCGAGAACGCCAACGTTCACCGTGGCGTGTACGAACTGAGCGAGAAAGCCACCGCTGCCTACGAGGGCGCCCGCGATCTGTGTGGTCGCTTCATCGGAGCTCGCAGCTCTCGTTCGATCATCTTCACCAGAGGCACCACCGAGGCGATCAACCTAGTGCGGTTCACATGGGCCCGCGAGAACGTCAAGGAGGGTGACGAGGTGCTCGTCACTGAGATGGAGCACCACTCGAACCTGATCCCGTGGCAGCTGCTCTGCCAGGAGACCGGCGCGACCCTCCGTCACCTTCCGATCGACGACGAGGGCAAGCTGCGCCTCGATCTTTTGGACGAGTACATCACCGGTAGGACGAAGCTCGTTGCTCTTACCCTGATGTCGAACGTTCTCGGCACGATCAATCCCGTTCGCCGGGTGGCGGATGCAGCTCATGCGGTCGGCGCGCGCGTCCTGGTGGACGCCGCACAAGCTGCGCCTCACTTCAGCTTCGACGTCAACGAGCTCGACGCGGACTTCCTCGCTTACTCGGCCCACAAGATGTGCGGCCCGACCGGGGCCGGCGTCCTCTACGGGCGCGAGGACCTGCTCGAGGAGATGCCTCCCTTCCACGGTGGTGGCGAGATGATCCGTGAGGTGTGGGCGGACCGGGCCACCTGGAACGAGATCCCTTACAAGTTCGAGGCGGGTACCCCGAACGTCGAGCAGGCGGTTGGCATGGGGGCCGCTATCGAGTATCTGGAGGGCCTCGGCATGGAAGCGATCCGGGCGCACGAGCTCGAGCTGACCGCTTATGCGATCGAACGGCTCGAGGCGATCGGCGCGGTCGTCTACGGCCCTCGATCGATGGAGGACCGGGGGGGCGTGGTTTCGTTCAACCTCGACGAGGTGCATCCCCACGACATGTCCACGATCGTCGACCAGGAGGGCATCTGCATCCGAGCGGGCCATCACTGCGCCCAGCCCTTGATGCGCAGGCTCGGCGTTCCCGCCACCGCGCGGGCTAGTTTCTACGTCTACAACACGTCGCAGGACGTGGACGCCCTGATAGCTGCGGTCGAAAAGTCGAAAGGATGGTTCGCGTGAGTCTCGAAGATCTCTACAAGGAGGTCATCCTCGATCACTACCGCGCGCCGCGGAACAAGGGCCGGTTGGACCCTCACGACGTTCTACTGGAGCGCAACAACCCCCTCTGCGGCGACGAGATCGAGCTCTTCTTGAGGTTCGACGGCGGGACCTTGCAGGACATCTCGTTCGATGGGAAGGGCTGTTCGATCTCGTTGGCCAGCACGTCGATGATGACCGAGAAGGTCAAAGGTCTCGATGCGAAGGACGCCCGGGCTGTTGCCGAATCGATCAAGCGGATGATGGCCGGCGAAGAGGAGGGAGACCCCGACGCTCTGGGCGATCTCGTCTCGCTCAAGGGAGTCGTGAAGTACCCCGTGCGCATCAAGTGCGCGCTGCTCGGGTGGAACACGCTGCTGGAGGGCCTGGACCAGGGATCCAACCCCACCCCCTAACCGTTCTGGGTTAACTGGAGCACGCTCAGACGTGCTTTTCCAACGTCAGAACGCTCAGTAGCCGAGCCAACGGACCGCGGCGCCGTGATAGCTGCACGTGGTGACCAGCTTGTCGGCTCCGCCGGGCCACAGCGAGAGGCGAACGTGGGCGATGTCGCCCCCGGCTTCCATGCGCAACCAGGCGAACGGTGCCTCCGCAGTGGCTCGTGACGCGGCCGTCTCGATCGCCGCGCCCACCCGGTCGAGTTGGTCGTCGGAGAGGTACTGCCACACGATCGAGTGGTAGACGACGGTCGCGGTTCCTGCTGACGGTTCCGCCAGGGTTTCCTCGAGCCAGGTCGCGGCGTCCGCTTGGTGGACCTGCGCCGGTGTCCGCGACGCGACCTCGAGCGCCGCGCGCAGATTGCGGATGCGTGCTACCTGGTCGGGCCAGACGTAGCTCAGCAGGGTGAGACGCCCGTCTTCGGAGGTGGGGTCGATCGGTGCAGGGTCGCAGCCTTGACGGCTGGCTACCGAAGCATGCGCGTCGAACGGCAACGGGGCCTCAGAGTTGAAGTCACACAGCCGAACGGGGGAGTCCTCCGGCCCCCAGGTCGCGCCGCGTGCCTCGTACCGGAACCTGTCCCAGCGCAGCAGGAGTCCCGCGCTGGCGCCGACCTCGAGCAGCCGAAGAGGCAGGGCGGTGCGCTCCGCGATCGTGAGGAACCCCCCGATCAATCCCGCGGCGCGCCCGACCTCGTTGGTCTGCACGGGCCGCCGGATGAGGGGCGCCACCTCCTCCGCCCTCTCCACCAGCAGAGAGCGCAGCGCCTCCCACGCGGCCCCGGCATCCGCGCTCCCGCCCGCGCTCGGGTAGCAGCGGGCCAGCTCCGGCGCCCGGCCCTCGAGCGCCAAGCGATGGGTTGCCCCCATGAAGCGCAGGGCCAGGGCGGATCCGGCGGGATCGTTCTCATGAGGCCCGAGCAGCTGCCACACCGGCCCTCCTGCCTCGGCGTCCGCTGCGGCTCTCTCCAGCAGCTCGCCATAGAGCGACGAACCGAGCTGGTGGCAGTAGCCCGCCTGCGTCCGGAGCAGCTGGGCGACACCGTCGCGACCCATGCGAACATTCTGAGGGAGTGCAAGGCGGTTATATGCCGCTCCGGTGCGTCAGAACGCGGCGGCTAGACGCATTAGTCCTATTACCACTTGCTATAAGTGACAAACTCTGATATCAACTTCACATGACCGAGCTCGGCGACGACGCCGCAACACGCACGGCGAAGGTTCTGTCGCTGCCCACGAGGGCCGCGATCCTCTCGCTGCTCCTGCGCAGTGGGGCCAAGACCGTCAAGGAGATCTCCGACGCCTTCTCGATCCACCCCAACGTAGCCCGGGCCCATCTCGATCTGATGGTGGAGGCGGGCTTCCTCGCCACCGAGACCCGGCGCCGGACCAAAGGCCGCCCCGCCAAGGTCTATTTCACGTGGGAGGGCGAAGCCGGCTCCCTATCCGAGGCGGGGGTCGAGATCGAGTCGACCTCTCAGAAGAACGAGCTCGAGGTGGAGCTCAGGATGCTCGAGCGCATGCTGGCCGACGCGATGTCGCAACTGACGAGGATCAGAGAACTGATGGGAACGGACAGGGAGGAGCGGAAGTGACGGACTACGCGAACAGAGAGGTTCTGGTCGACACCGACTGGGTCGAGCAGAACCTCAACGACGACTCGATCGTGTTGGTCGAGGTCGACGAGGACATCACGGCTTACGAGAAGGGCCACATCCCCAACGCGATAGTGATCGATTGGGAGAACGAGCTCCACGACCAGCCCAGGCGCGAGTTCATCTCGTCAGAGGAGCTCGCGACGCTGCTGGGCGCGAAGGGCATCTCGAACGACGACACCATCGTCTTGTACAGCGGCAACAACAACTGGTTCGCCGCCTACGCCTACTGGCTCTTCAAGTACAGGGGCGTCGATAACGTGAAACTGCTGAACGGCGGCCGCAAGAAGTGGGAGCTGGAGAGTCGGCTGCTGACACAGGACGAACCGAACCGCTCCGCGACGACGTTCCAGATCGGTCCGGAGAAGCCGGAGTTCAGGATCTTCCGTGACGAGGTGATCCAGCGCGCGAACGCCGGGGAGCAGGCGTGGGTCGATGTCCGCTCACCGGAGGAGTTCCGTGGTGAGCTGCTCGCTCCACCGCACCTTCCGCAGGAACAAGCACAGGTTCCGGGTCACATCCCCGGCTCGGCCAACATCACGTGGTCGAAGACCGTGAACGAAGACGGGACCTTCAAGAACGCCGACGAGCTACGAGAGCTCTATGCGGCCGAAGGGATCACCCAAGACAAGGAAGTCGTGACCTATTGCCGGATCGGCGAGCGCTCTTCTCATTCGTGGTTCGTGTTGCGTGAGTTACTGGGGTTCGAAAGAGTTCGAAACTATGACGGGTCCTGGACGGAATATGGCTCGCTCGTTGGGGTACCTATAGAGAAGTAGTGCTGCTGACTGCAACACCTGCTACTGGCACCGGAGGCCGTCGCTCGGGGGGAGCGGCGGCCTCTGCGCGTCCCAGCTCGGGCACGGTTTCCCTCGGGCAGGTACCGGCCGCCACGCATCTCTGCCTACTCTTGGCGGATGAACGTGACCCTCGTGTGCTTCGGCCGCTTGAAGGATCACCTGCCCCCCGGCGGTTCTCGCAACAGGATCTCGGTCGAGGTGCCCGAGGGCGCCGACGTCGCGACCGCGGCCGGCGCCATCGGCGCGCGGCAACGGGATCTGTTCGCCGTCCTCGTGAACGGCGAGCGCTGCGACGCTCGCAAGGTACTCAGGGAAGGTGACGAGGTAACCTTGATGCCACCGTTCTCAGGCGGCTGAAACCCACGGTTAGGAGACGGATCCCATGGCGGCGGCGAGCAAGAGTGGACGTAAGGCAGTTCCGGAGACCCTGAAATCGATCGACCCGCGCACGGGCGAGGTCATGCGGGAGATCCCGGCTACTCCGATAGAAGAGGTGCCCCTGGTGGTGGAGCGAGCGCGCAAGATGGCTCCCGAGTGGGCGGGGATCGGCGTCGAGGGTCGGGCTCGGATGTTGAACGAGGTCCGCCACCGGATCTACGACCGCATCGACGACATCGTGCGCATCGTCGGAGCGGAGAGCGGCAAGTCCGCGCAAGAGGTCCTCACGCTTGAGGTCTTCCCGACCCTGATCCTGCTCTCTTCGATGGGCAACGTCGCGACCAGGGCCTTGAAGCCGGAGAAGGCGGGTCGCTTGATGGGGAGCATCATCTTCGGCACTCGGTCGCGGGTGGAGTGGCGCCCGTACGGAGTAGTCGGTGCGATCACCCCGTGGAACTACCCGGTGACCAACTGTTTCCTGGGTTTCCTCAGTGCCCTCTACGCGGGCAACACCGTGGTGTGCAAGCCGTCGGAGGTCACGCCGGCTTCCGGTGAACTGATCGGGGAACTGCTCGACGTACTGCCGCCGAACGTCTTCACGATCATCCAAGGCGGGGGAGACGTGGGGGCCGCGCTGGTCGACGCTCCGTGCGACAAGATCTCCTTCATCGGGTCTCCACCGACCGGTCGCAAGATCCTGGAGGCAGCCGCCAAGCACCTGACGCCAACGGTGATGGAACTCGGCGGCAAGGACGCCTCGATCGTCTGTGAGGACGCCGACATCGAAGTGGCCAGCTCCGGGGTCGCGTGGGGATCCTTCTACAACGCAGGGCAGACCTGCTGCTCGATGGAGCGTGTCTTCGTCCACGAGGCGGTCGCGGACCGGTTCGAGGAGCGCTTGTTAGAGAAGGTGTCCCGAATCAAGCGCGGGCAGGGGGGATCCCCCATGGGGCCGCTCACCTTCAAGCCACAGCTCGAGAAGGTGGAGCGCCAGGTCCAGGACGCGATCGACAAGGGTGCTCGCGTCCTCTCCGGCGGACCGGAGGCTTGGAGCGAGAAGCAGGGCTTCTGGTATGCCCCGACCGTCCTGGCGGATGTGAACGACGAGATGGAGGTCTTCCGCGAGGAATCGTTCGGCCCCGTCGTGACCATCACTCGAGTCCAGGACGACGACGAGGCGATCCGTCGAGCGAACGAGGACGGCGTTAACCTCACCGCGTCTGTCTGGTCCACGGACCGTCGCCGCATCTCGCGCATATCCAGCCGACTCAAGGCCGGCGTGTTGAGCTCGAACGAGCATGGCGCTCTGCCCGCGATGGGATGGGCCCCATGGGGCGGGGTCGGCGAGTCGGGCTTCGGACGGTTGAACGGCGTCTACGGGGTCCGGGAGTTCGCTATCCCGACCCACCACGCAGACAGCCTCTCTCCGAGGATGAAGAAGCCGTACTGGTACCCCTACAACGAGGTGCAGGAGAAGGTCGTCAGGGGGATGGCGGGTGTGCTCGGAGCGCGCACGATCGGCGGCAAGCTGGGCGCAGTGAAGGACGTCGCGGCCGGCTACGTGCAGACCCTGCGCTCGAGGCTCTAAGCCCCGGCTGGAGGCGGGAGCTCCAGGATCCTCGTTTCGATCTCGGCGAGGGCCTTGCCTATCAGGCCCTCGATATCCAGCGCGGCTTCGGCTTTGGTTGCGTGGTCCGGACGTGAGCGCGTGGCAGGGGAGCGAGGCTCGAACAAGACGCAGCAATCTTGGTACTTGCGGGTCGAGATCTCGTAGGTGCCGATCGCCTTCGCGTCGTTGACGATCTCTTGTTTGTCCATGCCGATCAGTGGGCGAAGGACCTGGATCGGCTCGCCTTCGTCGAGAGCGGCCCCCACCGTGGTGATGTTCTCGATCGTCTGCGAGGCAACCTGGCCCAGCGAGTCCCCGGTGATGAGGGCCGAGGCTCCGCGCTGGCGCGCCAACGCAACGGCGATCCGCATCATCATGCGCCGGTACAGGATCACGCGCAGGCTCGACGGAGCGTTCGTCACTATCTCCCGTTGGATGTCGCCGAGCGGAACCAGGTGCAGCACGGTCTGTAGCTGGTACCTGGTCAAGGCCTCGGCGAGCTCCGAGGCCTGCCTGATCGAGGAAGGGTCCGTGAACGGGCGACCGTGGAAGTGGAGCATCTCGACCTCGGCCCCCCTGCGCCCCATACGCCAAGCCGCGACCGGCGAATCGATCCCACCCGACAGCAACGCCAGCATCTTGCCGGAGACGCCCGCCGGCAGCCCTCCCGGACCCAGCAGTCGTTTGCGATAGACGATCCCCGCTCCTCCGAAGAGGTCGATCCACGCAGTGGCGTCGGGATCGCTGAGATCGACGGGAGCACCGGTCGCGTCCTGGATCGACTTCCCGACCGCGACATTGATCTTCTGCGAGGACATCTCGAAGCTCGAGTAGGTCCTGCGGGATCGCACCGCGAAGGTGGTGAAGGGCTCGGACCGAAGCAACTCGATCGCGACCCGAGTGATCTCTTCCAGGGTCGGTTCGATCCGTACTCCGCAACCGATGTAGGCCACACCGAAGACCCGGGCCGCGCGCTCGGCCGCCTCGAGCACCGGCGCCCCCTGGTCGAAATCGACCACCACCCGGCCGAACCCGCGGCGAACCCGGTTGTAGCCCATGCCGCGCAGGGCGCGTTTCAGGTTCTTGGTGAGCTGCGCCTCGAAGAAGTCGCGGTTGCGACCCTTCAGCCCGACCTCGTGGTAGTGCGCGACGAGTGCATCCATCGCTTAGTGGGCGGTGGGGTAGTCCAAGCCCATCACTAGGAGAGCTCTTCTTCGAACCCTACGGAGAAGAGGGAGTCGACATCGTGGCGGGAATACACCTTGAACGCGACGAGCGTCTGGGTCCGGAGGATGCCCGGCACCTTCGCGATCTGCTCGGAGACCACCTGGGCAAGGTCGTCGTGGTTGCGGACCCTGACCATGATGACCAGGTCGTAGTCGCCGGCGACCGAGTAGACCTCGCTAACGTCGGGCAGGTCGGCGATCTGCTGAGCGGTCTCGGGGATCTGGTGGATATCGCATACCGCAAGAACGACCGTGGTAACCATGTCTAGAAACTACTCCTTACATAGAACGGCGCACCCGAAGGTGCGCCGTTGCTGTTCTGACGTTCGAAAAGCACGTCCAGGCGTGCTCCAGTTAACCCAGAACGGTTAGATCGTCACCATGTCTCGGAGCTTGCCGGGCGTGCTCGGGTGGCGAAGCTTCGAGAGGGCCTTGGCCTCGATCTGGCGGATCCGCTCGCGGGTGAGGTTGAACTCCTTGCCGACCTCCTCGAGGGTGCGGGGCTCGCCGGTGACGAGGCCGAATCGAAGGGCCAGGACCTTGCGCTCGCGGTCGCTGAGAGAGCCGAGCATGTTCCAGAGGTCCTCCTGTCGCAGAGCAACGGCGGCCGCCTGGAACGGACCTTCGACGTCCTCGTCCTCGATGAAGTCACCGAGCTCGGCATCCTCGTCGCCGACCGGCTCGTGCAGCGAGACCGGCTCGGGCAGGACGCGGAACGCCTCGCGGACCTTGTCGGGCGTGAGGTCGGAAGCCTCGGCGATCTCGTCTATCGTCGGCTCGCGACCGTGCTTCTCGAGGAGCTCGCTCTGGACCTTGCGCACGCGGTAGAGCGTCTCCACCATGTGCACCGGGATGCGGATCGTCCGGGCCTTGTCCGCGATCGCTCGCGTGATGGCCTGGCGGATCCACCAGGTGGCGTAGGTGGAGAACTTGAAGCCTCGCTGGTAGTCGAACTTCTCGACCGCGCGCATCAGGCCGAGGTTGCCCTCCTGGATCAGGTCGAGCAGGGGGAGCCCCGCCGCGGAGTACTTCTTGGCGATCGAGACGACCAGCCGGAGGTTCGAGCGGATGAAGCGCTTCTTGGCAACCTGGCCCTCACGAGCCTTGCGCTCGAGACCGATGCGGGTCTTGTCGGCGAGCTTGCGGCCGTTGTCGAGCCGCTGCTGTGCCTTCTCGCCCTCCTCGATGGCGCGGGCGAGCTCGACCTCTTCGACGTCGGTGAGAAGCGGGTACTGACCGATCTCGCGCAGGTACTGCCTAACGAGATCCTCATGTGCCGCTTCCTCACGAGAGGACTCGTAAGAGCGGGATGCGGTAGCCATCGGTGATTACCTCTCTCTCTATGGATCGATACAGCTCGCGCGCCCCGAGCCAACCCTCATCGCTGCGAGGGCCCGGCCCAACCTCCTTCTCGGTCATCGGCCGGCTCTGTGCCCCCGTGGGGCTGCCGCGAGGCGGCTGGGCCGGGCGCCGATGTCATCCGTGAAGACGAGGGCATCGAAGCTGTTTGGTGCTGAAGTAACTGTTCTCCCATGGTAGAGGAATCCCTTCCCCAGGGGAAGCCCTTACCTGTTGTGGTTCAGGTACAAAAACAGCGATCTCTCGGCCGATATTCCCGCCACCTGGGCCGTAACATCTCGTCCTGATGTCGAAGAGGTCGGATCCAGGGCTTTCTGGGCTCGTATTGGTGTCGGCTTGCCTCGCTGGGAGGGCGTGTCGGTACGACGGGGGCTCGAACCCGGACCAGGGCATAGGCCGCCTGGTGGTCGAAGGTCGCGCCGTCCTGGTGTGCCCCGAGGAAGACGGCGGCCTGGGGACCCCCCGGCCCCCGGCCGAGATCGTGGGCGGCGATGGTCATGACGTCCTGGACGGCAAGGCTCGGGTCGTGACGAAGCAGGGCGGCGACGTGACTACCGAGTACGTCAGGGGGGCCGAGCTGGCGCTGGCGGCCGCACGACAGGCGGGGGCAACGACGGCCGTGCTCAAGTCTCGGAGCCCCTCGTGCGGCAAGGGTTGTGTCTACGACGGTTCGTTCACCGCGACGCTGGCCGAGGGAGACGGGGTAACCGCCGCCCTCCTGCGACGCAACGGCATCGAGGTTCTCACCGACGAAGAGGTCTGAGTCGTCCGCTTAAGTCTCTTGCGGGGCTGCCTTCGGCGCTCTCAGATCTTCGTTCCCCGGCGAACCCAGATACAGGCAGGAACCGCGCGCCGGACGCAGAACCGTCACAGGGACCGATCGCAACCAGTAATAGGAGACGCTATGAAGAAGAGCATCGCAGTTGCCCTCTCGCTCGGCCTGCTGGTCGGCGCGTTGGTCGCACCCGCTGAGGCGGGCAAGAGGAAGCCCAAGAAGGTGACCCGTGAGGCAGAGGGGTCTTACGACCTACCGCCTCTGGTCATCGCCGGGACCTGCTCCCAGACGGGAGCGATCGGGTGTGTGACTTTCCTAACCGGCCCCAAAGAGAACTTCGTCACGGCGAAGGTCACCGACCAGCACGGCCAGCCGGTGGCGGTCTCGATCTCGGCCAACACCGACGGTGAGATCGGTGACGACGAGAGCTACGGGGACTTCTGCGGAGAGACCGAAGAGCCCATCGCCGTCCCTCCGAGCACCGAGCTTCACTTCTGGGTTGGCGCCGCGACCGACATCGGCGTGAGCGGATGCGTTCCCGGCGCGGCCACGAGCGGCAAGATCAACGTCATCTTTTCGAACCTGCCCTAAGACCGATCAAGACGCTAGAAGAGCCGACCCCTTCAGGGGTCGGCTCTTTCTCTTTCCCGGTCGGAGGAACTCCGGCGGTGCGCTTCTCGAACCTCGGCTAGAGGATCAACGGCTCGCGGTTGCGGCCGGGCCTCTCCGTAGGCCGGCCTTTTCTCCGCCGGGCGCAGGATTCGTACCTGTCCGGGGCGAATCCTCCCCACGCAGGCAAAGAGCCTTACTCACCTTGGGAGATGAAGATGAAGAGAGCGATCGCCGTAGCACTGGCCCTGGGGCTGTTGGGCTCCTCTTTCGTTGTTCCCGCCTCTGCCAAGAAGGCGAAGCCCGTGAAGACGACGCTTTACATGCACGGACAGACGCCGTCGGGAGAGGTCGATGGTGTGCAGTGGTTCGCCGATGGTGCCGGGTTCCAGTCCCCGCTGACGCTGGACACCACGGAGCCGTCCGACCCCATGCCGAAGTCCATGAACTATTTCAATCCCGCGCTGAACGATCAGTGCACCGGTCTGCCGCTCGGGTTCCCGACCTTCACCGGGACCCTCGCCGGGACGATCGTCGGCGACGCGAAGATGACCCTGCATTTCGCAAGCGCGCCGGCGGCCATCAAGGCTCGCATCTGGACCGACATCGCTCCGTTCTCCGCTTGCAACGAGAACTACATCGAGCCCGCATCTGAGGTGGATGTGGATGTTCCCGCCGGCCAGAACGCGGTCGAGGTGACCTTCCCGAAGCTCAAGCTGAAGGCGGCGAACTCGATCATGATCGAGATCCTTGCCCTTAGCGGGTCCGACTACCGCGGCCAGGTCGGGCGTTTGCTCTACGACTCCACCGCGGCCCCCACCAGCATCACGTTCAACTGCATCCCTGCCGCAGGCGCAAAGACCTGCTCGTAAGCCTCTATCAGGAGAAGTCGATGAAAAGATTGCTGATCGTTGGTTTGTTGGCCGGGCTGGTCGCGTCATCTCTGCTCTCGCCCGCCGCTGCCGGAAAGAAGAAGAAGGCAAAGCCGGTCGCGACCACGCTTTACCTCCACGGGACGGAGAGGTTCGGCGAGATGGAGAGCTTCTCCGTCGTGTCCGATGCGTACCTCAGCATGGATCCGACGAAGCCCACTGGCACCGACTCGAAGTCGAAGGGCATCACCAACTACGGGGTCGGTCCCAACACGCGCTGTGCGGGGAACACCTTGTTCCCTACCTACGTTGGTGAACTCAGCGGAGCCGTCAAGGGAGACATGAAGGTGGTCCTGAACACGATCGCTACACCGGGGGCTGCCGTCGAGATCCGCGTCTGGCCCGACATCGCCTCACTGTTGTGTGATTCCGCAACCAGTGCCGACTACGTGGAGCCGGCGGCCTCAGTCGTCGTTCCCCTTACGCCTGGACAGGGAACGGTAGAAGCCGTGCTCGAGGATGTGGACTTCGCGGCGGCCGCGAGTTTGATGCTGCAGGTCAGTCCCGCCACGATGGACGTTGCCGGTACCCAGCGTCCCCTGCCGCCGTTCGTCGGCCGGCTGCTCTACGACTCCGAGGCGGCTCCGTCTTCCATCTCCTTCAGCTGCACGCCGAGCTCCGGGAAGACCTGCGCCTAGTCGACCCATCACGGTAATGAAAAGGGGGCCGGGCGATATGCCCGGCCCCCTTTGTGATCGCGGGTTCTGCTAGCGAGCTGCGGTCAGTCGCTTGTTGACCTCGTCCCAGTTGACGACGTTCCACCACGCCTCGATGTAGTCCGGGCGCTTGTTCTGGTACTTGAGGTAGTACGCGTGCTCCCACACGTCCAGGCCCAGGAGGGGAACCTTTCCCTGCATGAACGGGGAGTCCTGGTTCGGCAGGCTGATGACGTCGACCTTGCCGGCGTCCAGCACGAGCCATGCCCACCCGCTACCGAAGTGGTTGGTCGCGGCGGTGTTGAACTTCTCGCGGAACTCCTTGAAGGAACCGAACGCGTCGTCGATCGCGGACGCGACCTCGCCGGAGGGCTCGCCGCCGCCGTCAGGTCCCATGATCGACCAGAACAGCGTGTGGTTCGAGTGCCCGCCTCCGTGGTTGCGGACCGGCGTCTTGACGTCCTCGGGAACGGAGTCGAAGTTCTTCAACAGGTCGTCGACGTTGTCGTACTGCAGATCGTCCTTGCCCTCGATCGCTGCGTTCAGCTTGTCGATGTAGGTCTGGTGATGCTTCGTGTGGTGGATCTCCATCGTCTTGGCGTCGATGTGAGGCTCGAGCGCCGAGTAGTCATATGGGAGATCTGGCAGGGAGTACGCCATTTCCTCTCCTTCCGGTCATCGTATGGGTTCGTGCTTACCCTACCTAGGGGAACGGATACGGCCCCAGGATGATTCCCCGGCCCCTCAGGCGGAGACGATGCGCACGAAATCGGTGCTTCCAGCACGAGGCTCCGGTCCGGCCGCAACGACGGCGACCAGTTGGCCGGCGTGAGCGAGTCCCGCTTCGCGGGCGGCTTCCACAGCCCGGCTGATGCCGACGCTTGCGATCTCCTCCTCGGCGACGAAGGGCACGGTCTTCGGGACCACCCCCCACACGAGGGCGAGAGGGCGCACCGTGGCCTCTCGGTGACCTAGGCCCAGGATCGGCATGCGAGGCCGGAACGCGGCCACTCGTCTCGCGGTCGCACCGCTCCTGGTTGGGCAGAGGATCGCCGCCACGTCGAGTTCTTCGGCGGCGTGAACGGCGGAGCGGGCTATCGCCCAGGACACCGGATCGTCGGCCTCCTCATAGGACACGTTCGCCGGGCGCATACGCCCTTGGCGCTCGGCGCGCTGAGCGATCGTTGCCATCGTCTCCACGGTCGCGATCGGGTATTTGCCGATGGCGGTTTCCTCCGACAGCATCAACGCGTCCGTCCCGTCGAGCACTGCGTTGGCGACGTCGTTCACCTCGGCTCTACTGGGTAGGGGACCGTGCGTCATCGACTCCAGCATCTGCGTTGCCGTGATCACCGGGGTCCCCGTCCCGTTGCACATCTGGATGATCTCTTTCTGAAGCAGCGGCACCTCTTCGAGCGGCATCTGGATGCCCAGGTCCCCCCGCGCGACCATCACCGCGTCGGCGGCATGAACGATCTCGGACAGGTTCTGGATCGCGGAGCGGGTCTCGATCTTGGCGACGAGGAGAGGGCCTCCCTTCTGTTTCGGCATCGCTGCGCGAACGCGTTCGATGTCCTCTGCATCTCGGATGAAGGACAGGCCGATGAGGTCCACCTTCAGGCTTAGGGCCGCCTCGAGAGAGCGACGGTCGTCTTCGGTGAACGCGTCGATCTTGTCTTCGGCATTCGGGATGTGCATGCCCTTGCGCGAACGCAGGAGTCCTCGCCTGATCACCTCGGTGTGGACCGATCCGCCCGTGACCTCTGTCACTCTCAAGATGATGGCTCCGTCGGCGAGGAAGATCTCTTCGCCGGGATGGACCATCTCGTGGAGGTTCTCAACAGTGGTCGACACGCCGGTCCAGTCACCTTCGCCGCTGCGCTGATCCAACACGAAGGGCTCGCCGGGCTCGAGACTGACCGCGTCGCCTACGACCGGGCCCGTTCGCATCTTCGGCCCGGGAAGGTCCGCCAGGAGCCCGACCACGCGACCGAGTCGATCGGCCTCTCGCCGCGCCGTTTCCGCGGATGCCTTGTGCGTGTCCGTATCGGCGTGCGCGAGGTTCAGTCGGAATACGTCGACGCCCGCTGCGACCAGATCGTGGACCACGGCGCCGTCCCAGCTGGCGGGTCCGAGAGTGGCAACGATCTTCGTCCTGCGCACGTGACCTCCGGTTTCGCTAGGCCGGCCGATGGATAGGCACATTAGACGTACCACTGCGAGACGGGAATCGGCGTGGCCGGATCGAGGTTGCTCCGATGGAAAGCCGTTCGAGGAGGAAGGTTCGGTCATGAAGCTTGAGGGCGTCCATCACGTCACTGCCATCACGGGCGATGCACCCGCGAACGTCGAGTTCTACGTCGGAGTCCTGGGTCTCCGGATGGTGAAGAAGACGGTGAATCAGGACGACCCGACCGTCTATCACCTCTTCTACGCCGACGAGAAGGGCAGCGCCGGTGCCGACATCACCTTCTTCGAATACCCCGGTGTGCCCGAGGGCCGCGCCGGGGACGGGATGGTTCATCGCGTCGCGTTCCGCGTGGGGTCAGAGGCGGCGATCGACTTCTGGGAGAAACGGCTGCAGGGCGAGACCAAGCACCTCGAACGGACCGAAGGGTCTCTGGTGCTATCCGATCCCGAGGGGCTGGACCTCGAGTTGGTGGTCGACACCTCCGATGACGAGCCTCTCCGAGCGATCTACCCGGGGATCCCGGCCGAGATGGCGATCCGTGGTTTCGAGGGAGTGCGCGCCTACAGCAGCATGCCCGAAGCCAGCCGGTCTCTCTTCGAGGAGACCTTGGGCTTCGAGCCGACCGCTGATGGGGCCTGGAACGTAAGGGGGCGGCAGCGTGGCGGGTTCTACCGATTCGACCCGCCGCCCGCGACCCGGCCTCTGAACGGAGCCGGAACGGTGCATCACGTGGCATGGGCCTCTCATATGGACGAGCACGAGGCCTGGCGCGAGAGGGTGGAAGACGCAGGCGCCCATCCCACGCCCGTCATCGATCGCTTCTACTTCCGCTCGATCTATTTCCGGGAACCCTCCGGTGTGCTCTTCGAGATAGCGACGCTGGGACCCGGGTTCGATGCAGACGAGGATCTCGACAAGCTCGGCGAAGCGCTCTCGTTACCACCCAACTAC
Source organism: Actinomycetota bacterium (assembly GCA_046566065.1). Classification (GTDB taxonomy): domain Bacteria; phylum Actinomycetota; class CADDZG01; order CADDZG01; family WHSQ01; genus MB1-2. The sequence continues at coordinate 19,169 of JBKHXK010000015.1, forward strand.
GAGCACCTGAGGGACAAGCTGAAGGACGTCCTCACGCCACTTCCCGACCCGCGTAAGAAGGCTCTAACCGGCTTGGGCTAGGGCGGCAGGAGTTCCCATCTGCTTCCAGAACTTTACAGGGGGGCCTGAGAGGACGACGGCAGGAGCTGCAGATGGACGAAGCACTCACCCGTTCGCGTGTCATGGCGGTCGACGACACCGAGGCGAACCTCTTCCTTCTCGAAGTGATCCTGGAAGATCTCGGCTACACGAACGTGGTCTGTGTGAACGACCCGAAGCTGGCTCTCGACACCTGGACCCACTTCGAGCCCGACCTCGTGCTTCTCGATCTCCACATGCCGCGGGTCTCCGGTCTCGACGTACTGGCGCAGATACGGGCCGAGGCCGGGCCCGGGTTCCTGCCCGTGCTGATGCTCACCGCCGATGCATCTTCGGAGGCCAAGGTCCGCGCCCTCTCCGCCGGAGCGAACGACTTCCTCACCAAGCCCTTCGACCGCGTCGAGGTCCAGCTGCGGATGCAGAACCTGCTTCGCATCCGCCACCTTCACCGAGAGCTCCAAGAGCAGAACGCTCATCTCGAGGAGCGTGTGCAGGAACGAACGAAAGAGGTCGCCGAGGCGAAGGACGAGATCCTGCAGCGTCTGGCGATGGCTGCGGAGTTCAGAGACGACCAGACGGGGGAGCACACCCAGCGTGTCGGTTCGGTCGCTGCGCTCGTGGCGGAAGCTTTGGGCTTGCCCTCTCCCGAGGTCGAGTTGATCCGACGGGCCGCGCCTCTGCACGATGTGGGAAAGATCGGGATCCCCGACAGCGTGCTGTTGAAGCCGGGGCCTCTGACCGAGGCAGAGCGCAGTCTCATGAAACGTCACACTGAGATCGGCGCGCGCCTCGTCTCGCGAAGCTCTGCTCCCACCCTTCAGATGGCGGAACAGATCGCGTCCGCCCATCACGAGAGATGGGATGGCACGGGCTATGGCGTGGGTCTCTCGGGGACCGACATCCCCATCTCGGGCCGGATCGTCGCAGTGACCGACGTCTTTGATGCACTGACCCACAAGCGTCCCTACAAAGAGGCCTGGAGCGCGGCGGACGCGCTGGAGGAGATCCGGTCCCAGCGAGGCAAGCAGTTCGACCCGCACGTTGTCGACGCATTCCTCGATGTGGGGCAAACCATCGATCTCCGCGACGACGCATCGGTGCCGTCGGCTCGGTGACCTGGTTGCGATCGGGATCCTTGTAAGAAAGACGAGCCTTCAGGAATGCGAAGGGCCTTGCTTCGGTTCATCTCACTGAGGGGTTACACAGCGCCGGGACGCCCAGCAGTGTGCGTCGGCGGTACTCACTACGAAGGAGAGACATGCTCAAGGAAGCTTTCTGTGCCAGCTGCGTGAGGACCGTCTACAGAGGGGTAGCAGACGAAGACTCCTGCCCCGTGTGCTCCTCTCCTTTGGTGGTCACCGGGTCGCCCAGGGATGTAGAGGTGGCTGCGCCGCCGCCCGGGCCCCTGATCCCCGAGAACGAGAGCCTCCGCTTGGCCGCCGTGGGCCGCTACGAGATCCTGGACACTCCGAGGGACGGCGCCTTCGACCGGATCACCGAACTGGCGGCCCGGGTGTTCCAGGTCCCGATCGCAACCATCACGATCGTTGATCACGACCGCATCTGGTTCAAGTCGAAGTACGGGATCGATGCCGAGCAGATCGATAGGGAGCCGGGGCTCTGCGCCTCCGCGGTCCTCTCGGACGAGGCCTGGGTCGTAAGCGATGCCGCCATCGACCCTCGGTCGTTGGACAACCCCCTGGTTCGCGGCGAGCTCGGACTTCGCTTCTACGCCGGCGCCCCGCTGAGAACCGCGGACGGCTACAGCCTAGGAACGATCAACATCATCGATACCAAGCCGCGCGAGCTGACCGAGGAGCAGGTACAGATCCTTCAGGGGATGGCAGAGATCGTGGTGGACAACCTCGAGCTCCGACTGGCTGCCTTACGGCTCTACCGCGATGCCCGTGAGGGGCGGCTGGACGCACGGACCAACTGACGTCCGGTCGATGAGCTCCCGACCGCCGCGGCCGAGAGCGGCGGCACTCTCTGGAGATAGCCTGAGGGGGCAGACCACGGGCGGTTAGCTCAGAGGGAGAGCACTCGGTTTACACCCGAGGGGTCGGCGGTTCGATCCCGTCACCGCCCACCAGACCGCGTGGGTCCCCGTGCGACGACGTAGCTCAGGTGATGGACGGAGACCCCACCTCCCACGAGGCCGGCCCGTCGGCCAGCGAACCCAAGAGCCCACCGAGCAGACTGGATAGCAGAGTGACGCCTGCCCAGAGCTCGGGCGACCAACCGATCCCGGTCTGCAACTCGAAAACCACGAAGTACGTCGACCAAGCAGTGAGCGGGATCGCGGCGCCGAGCAGCCAGGGTGGAAGCCCGCGCTGGATGCCGGCATCAGCGACCGATCCGATGACGAGGCCGATCGCGATCAACGGCCATTGCTCGAACTCGCCAAGGCCCGTTTGCAACACCAACAGGAACGTGTAGAGGAAAAGGAATGTCCCGCGTGGGGTCTTCCACCGGCGCCTGACGAACAGCGCGGGGAACACGAGCACCACAGTTGTCACGAGGAATGACCCGAGCGCCCAGTTCTCGCGAAGTTCCCGCCCAACCGATGGCGTGATGTGCGATAGATCGTGGGTGTGGGTAGTCACGTTCGGATACGCAACCGCGGTCGTGCCGAACGGTGACAAGAAGCCGAGGAAGAACGCACCGATCGCGGTCAATAGCGTCAGCGACAGGAGGGCGGGAAGAAACTCGCTCATAGAGACCTCGACCGTGGGGGAGCGCAACATCGTTCGCAATGGTGCCGAGAGCGCGAGTGCACCGCCGGCGAGAAGGAGTAGGTGTGTGGGACTGAGGAGCGCTTCGACGTTCGCCTCGATCCCGAAGATCTCGTGCCAGATGAGATCGCCTACGGCTGCGGCGCCGAACAAGGCGAAGCCGAGCAGCGAGGCGAGGTGGCCTGGGGGGATGGTCTCGAGGAGGGAGCGGCCCGACGACCGCCGGCGCCACACGATCAATCCTGCCCACAAAGCCGCGGCGGTGAAGCCGCTATAGAGGACGCCGTGCCACGGGCTGAAGAACGATTCAGGTTTCTGATGAGAGTGTGCCCAGCCATCGAGGAATAGCCCGATGATCGTCCAGAGACCGAACACCATGCCGACGAACTCCTCTTTACGGGCAAGGGGTGTCCCGGAGCCTTGCGATCTTTCCGTTAGCACGTTCACCTCCGCGATCTCTGCCACGAACGAGCACTCGGCCTCGGTAACGAAGTGACCGATCTGTCCTTCGTTATAGTGGTTGACATGCGGCTGCGCACCTTCCTAGGTGGTACCAGAACGGGCAGGATGTTGAGCATCCTGGTCTTGGCCCTCTTCGTGCTGCTCTGTGGGCTACATATCGCGGGAGCCCATCACGATTCTCACAGCGATGGCTTCGGCGTGGCTGCGGAGGCGTTCGTGCTGCTGATCATGGTCGGCCTTCTCATGCTCCGCGCACTCGTGCGGCCCGCTCTCGATGGCTCGTACGTTGCGGCCGGCTCTGATCGTCCCGATACGCCGCCGCCTGCTCGCATGGGCTCCGGCCTCTCCCCTCAGGGGGCGCCCCTCCTCTGCTGATCTTCACCGGCACCTGTCGTGTTTGTCGGTCTAGCAGTGGAGGTTCCGGTGGAGTATGTGGTGGTTGGCGTCGTCGTCGTTCTGGTCTCTCTTTGGGTCATCCGTCGTAGCGACCCTTCGCGGCTCGAGCAGAAGCGACTAGAGAACCTCCGCAAGCTCTCGGACCAACGAGACGGGCGCTCGCGGTGAGGCGACTCGCCCGGTTCGTTCCGCTCTTGGTGGTTCTGGCAACCTTGCTCGTCTCCGTAACCGGAACCGCTCAGGTACCGGGTTCGGACCCCGACCACCTCCATGAGAAGTTGGATGAAGCTCGGGCCGAGGTGGAAAGGATCCAGCAGCAAGCCGGGACGGTGGAGGAGCAGCTGGCCTCGCTGGATGAGCAGGTGGCCGCGGTCGAGTCCGGACTCTCAGCCTCTCGCCAGTTGATCGACAGAACCCAGGCTGAGATCGCCGTTCTGCGTCAGCGCATCCGGGCCAAACGCCGACTCTTCGAGGATACGCAGGCCCAAGCGGTCAAGATCGCGGTGTCGCTTTACAAGGCGGGACCAACCGGCGCGATGGATGCGGTTCTGACGTCGAAGAGCCTAGAAGAGCTGACGGCCGGCCTCGAGTACTCGAGCACCGTGACCCAGGAACAGCTGAGCGTCATGGTGGCGGCCGAAAGGATCGAGATCGAACTGGCGGTGGAGACGAAGGACCTAGAGGCCAAGCTCGTAGAGGCGGTCGCGCTGCGCAACCGTCAGGAGGAGCAAGCTCAGCATCTGCGCGAGCTCCGCCAGGCGCAGTCCCTCGAGCTCGCGGAGCTGCGGGATCGGATCCAGGAGGCGCGCCGAGAGGCAGACGCGATCGCCGCCGAGAGCGCGCGAGTGACGGCTCAGCTCGCCGAGGCCTCGGCTCCGGTGCCCGCGGCCGTGGTTGCAGCTCCTTCCGTAGGAGCCTCGGGCTTCGCTTGGCCGATCACGGGCTCCATCACCTCGGGCTACGGTCCCCGCTGGGGCCGGATGCACTCCGGCATCGACATCGACTGTGTGACTGGGGCCCCGATCCGAGCCTCCAAGGCCGGAACCGTCGTTTCCGCTACCTACGACGGCTCTGGTTACGGTTACTACATCGTGATCGACCACGGCGGTGGCTTCGCCTCCCTATATGCGCACATGTCGGAGCTCTACGTGTCGGGTGGCAGCGTCGCCCAGGGCCAGACCATCGGCGCCTGCGGATCGACGGGTGCGTCGACAGGGGATCACCTGCATTTCGAGATCCGCGTGAACGGGTCCCCCCAGGACCCCCTCTCCTATCTGCCGTGAATCCGAAGCGCTTTCTTCCAACGAGGCTGGGTAAGCGGGCGACGGCCTTCATGCTGGCGGCCGCCGTGACCGGGGCGCCCGCGGCGACACTTCGTTTGCTTTGCGTAGGAGGATCCTGCGAAACCCCAGCACAAGCCTCGGCGTTCACGCCCTTCTGCTCGCTGCCCGAGGAGATGCGGAGGAAGATCTCCGTCTCGACCCGGGACGGTAGATCGGGAGACCTATTGGCTGTGAGCGAGAGAGATTCTCTCGTAGGAGGAAGCGCCTTCGCTCGCTCTCCACTTCTGCCCCGATGGCCCTCTCTGGAGCGGCCTACCGACACCGTTCCGATCGTGATGTCTGGTCCAGGTATCGGCCCGGGCGCCACCTTCCCTGCCGACACCGGGCTGGACGACGTCGCCCCGACGATCAGCAAGATCCTGGGGTTCGCTCGTCCGCATCCCGAGGTTCGCTCGGGCGAGCCGGTGCAGGCAGTTGTTGCAGGCGGTACATCGCCACGTCTGGTGGTGATGGTGGCATGGAAGGGCGTGGGGGCTGTCGACCTCGCGACGGCGCCCGACTCTTGGCCCCATCTGGCCGACCTGATGGCTGCCGGCGCTGGGACCCTGGAGGCCGAGAACCGGTCGCTGTCGTCGGATCCCGCCGCCGCGCTGACGACGCTCGGCACCGGGGGCGTTCCGTCTGAGCACGGCATCACCGGTTCCTTGGTCCGCAATGAGGAGGCGGAGCTGGTGGGTGCCTGGAGCCGTGGATCGCCGGTCAATGTCATCGCGACCTTGGCCGAGGACCTGGATGAAGAGATGGATCAGAAGCCCGTGGTCGCGTTGGTCGGAAGCGAAGCGCCGGACAGGGGGTTGATCGGGGGCGATTGGCACGTCGAGGCGGACAGAGATCTGGTTTCCATGCTGCCGGCTCCTTCCTCGGCTGAAGCCATCGCAGTGCAGGCTGAACAACTGCTCCGGCGGACTCGACTGGGCAGGGATGACGTGCCGGACCTGCTTGCCGTCTCCCAGCAGGGCACGGTAGAAGGGCTGGACCGCCAGCTCGACCGCATCGTCCGCGCGGCCCGGGAGACCGTTGGTGAACACGTTCTGTTCGTCGTTGCAGGCACCGGATCGGCCGATCGCTCACTCGGTCCCACCGACCTCACCAGCGGGAGGCTCCTGCGGTGGCTGGAGACCGCAGTACCAGGTAGGGAGCGTGTCATCGAGGCGGTCGGTCCGGGAGAGCTCTTCCTCGACCAGGATCTGCTGGCGGCCCGTGGGATGTCGGACGAGGTCGTCCTCGATGCACTATCGAAGCTACGCGATCGTTCCGGAGAGAAGCTCTTTGCGGATGCGTTCCCTTCCATCACCGTGACCTTCGGGAGGTTCTGCTGATGGCAGACGTGGTCGTGTCCGGGCCCTCCGGCCCCGTAGTGGGGACGCGGCCGAGCGCGCGTCGCAAGCAGCTTGCGCTCGTCCTGACCGCCGCCGGACTCGCTTTGTTGACGGTGTCCTATCTCGCGGGAGCGTTGACCCAGGCCGCGTTCTCGAACTTCGTCGTGGTCTTCAGCTCTTTGCTTCTGCAGGCGATCCCACTGGTGATGATGGGTGCGTTCGTGGCTGCGCTGATCGGAACCTTCGTGCCCGACTCGGCATTCACAAGGATCGGCAAGTTGCCCGAGCCGCTCCAGATACCCGCCGCGGGGTTGGCCGGCTTCGCTTTCCCGGTATGTGAGTGTGGTTCCGTCCCCGTCGCCCGCCGCTTGGTCGATCGCGGGCTCATCCCATCGGCGGCCGTAACGTTCATGCTTGCGGCGCCGATCTTGAACCCGATCGTCGTCGTTTCCACCGCTATCGCTTATCGGGGCCGTGACATCCTGTGGCCCATGGTGTTCGGCCGTGTCGGCCTGGGTCTGGTGGCTGCCATGATCGTGGGCTGGGTGGTCGGCGAAAGGGACCGAGCCGGATTCCTCCGAGCGAGACGTGATCACGATCACGATCACGGCCACTCTTGCGGCTGTGACGCAGAGGCCTCCTGTGGATGCGCCGATGACGGATCGCACCACGGCACCGAGTCACGCACCACCAGGTTCTTCAACTACTTCGCCGGTGACTTCATGTTCATGGGCCGCTTCTTGATCCTCGGAACGGCCGTCGCTGCCGCTCTGCAGACCCTGCTGCCCCAGTCGGTCCTAGGTTCGGTTGCGAACACGCCGATCGTGAGCTTGATCGTGATGATGGCGCTCGCGTTTGCGCTGTCGCTGTGCTCGGAATCGGATGCTTTCGTCGCCGCATCGTTCGTGCAGTTCGGCCCGGGCCCGCAACTTGCGTTCCTGGTGTTCGGTCCCATGCTGGATGCCAAGCTGGCGTTCCTCTACAACGCCACCTTCAGCAAGGGCTTCCTACGTACCCTCACCGCAGTGGTGTTCATCGTGACGCTGGTCGGCACGTTATGGATCGAGGTGCTGGTCTGATGCAGCGAAGTTGGAGTGCCAGCCGCCTGGGCGTTGCCGCGGCGCTGACCGTATGGGCGGGCCTTTTCTGGTTCCTGATGTTGGCGGAGCGGACCAGCCTCTACTACGCCTCGCGCACCGACTGGCTCGCTCCGGTTGGCGCCATCTTCCTTACCATCGCTGCTGTCGGACGATTGGCTTCGGCACGAGTAACGGTCCCAGATCGACTCTCGGGCAGGCAGCTACGGACACTGGCGCTCCTGGTCGCACCGGCCCTCCTGATCCTGCTGTTCCCGCCCGCGACCTTGGGCTCATACGCGGTTGCGAAGAGATCCACGAGCATCAAAGGCGCGTATGTCGACGTGTCGGGGCGCGATCTGAGCACCGGCGACCTCTCTCTGATCGACATCTTCGGGTTGAGGTACACGGGTGATCTCAGCAAGCTTGCCTCCCGCGCGGGCTCCACCTCATCGTTCACCGGATTCGTCAGCTCGCTTCCCGGCGGTGGCGCAGGAGAGTTCATGCTGAACAGGTTCATGATCAGCTGCTGCCCCGGCGACGCCGTGAACATCCAGCTACGCGTTGTGGGAGCGCCTCCCGGGCTGTTCGAGGATGACCAGTGGGTGAAGGTCACCGGTCGCATCTATCCGATCGGCAAGGAAGTGATCGTCGATGCAACCGAGGTTGAAAAGGTCGAACGGCCCGATCGCCCTTATCTGAACCCCTCGTGAACGCATGAACGGGAGATCATACTTGCCTGGAACCAGCGCCGGCCACGCCGCTCACCGTGCTCGGAGTGGCTCAACCGATGGCCGTTAGCGCACCGACGGTTGCCGATCAGCATGCCGACCGCTCGGTCGGGTGGTTCGTTGCGATTGCCGCTGCCATCCTTCTGGCAGCCCGACTTGCGGGAGTCACCGATTTCCCTGCCGCCCAGACCTTCACGATCATCTTCACGGCCATCGTCGTGGAGGCGCTGCCGTTCGTGCTACTCGGAGCCTTGGCTTCAGCCACGATCGAGGTTTATGTGTCTGATGACGCGCTCTCGCGTATCACCCGACTGCCCTCGGCCCTCCAGCTCCCCGCGGCGGCTGTGGGCGGCTTCGCCTTCCCCGTCTGCGAGTGTGGGTCTGTTCCGGTGGCGCGACGGCTGATCCGTCGCGGCATGCATCCCAGTGCCGGTATCGCGTTCATGCTCGCGTCGCCTGTCTTCAACCCGATCGTGTTGTTGTCGACCTGGGTGGCGTACTCACCGCGAGGCTTCGGGACCCAGATGGTGGCTGGGCGAGCCCTCTTGGGACTCCTGGTCGCTCTGATAGCCGGGTGGACGCTGGGCAGCGACGGTATCGAGAAGCTGCTCCGCTCCGACGTAGAAGGGAGGTCGCCCGGAGGCGAACCGGTTGCAGGCGTGGCACGGTTGCGTGATCTCTTCACTCACCTGACAGGTGATTTCTTCTTCATGGGCAAGTTCCTTATCGTGGGGGCGGCACTGTCGGCCGGTTTCCAGACGCTGCTGCCCCAGAGCCTGGTCTCCGGTGTTGCCCGTACGGTCGTTGTCGGGACACTCGCACTGATGGCGATCGCGTTCATCTCCTCGCTCTGCTCCGAGGCGGACGCCTTCGTGGCCGTGTCCTTCAGTCAGTTCGCCTTGGGGTCACAACTAGCCTTCTTGTTGTTCGGCCCTATCCTCGACTTCAAGCTGACGTTCCTCTACGGCGCCGCTTTCACCAGGCGCTTCATCGTCGTTCTCGCACTCGTCGTGATCCCGGTGATCGTTGCCGCGTCGTTGTTCTTCGAGGTTCTCGTGAGATGACGGATCCCCGCATCATCAAGACGGTCGTGCTCTCCACGTGGGCGGGATTCTTCCTGTGGTTGCTTGTCAGCAAGCGCGTCAACGTCTACATAGGGCCACGCACGTACTGGGTCGTCGTGTTCGGCGCGGTCTCTCTGACCTGTGCTGCTATCGGCCAACTCATCTTGAAACCGGCGGAACACGACGAGAGCGGTCCTCGCTGGTGGCTGGGATACGCAGCCATGCTGGTCCCGATCTTCCTAGTGGTCGTCGTTCCCGAACCGAGCCTCGGTTCACTTGCTGCGTCGCGGAAGTCGTCCGGCGGCGTGGTCTCCGCGGCAGCACTTCAGCCGCCGGATCTGCAACCGGGTGATGAAGTGTCCTTCACCGAGATCTCTTACGCGCTCGAGTCTGAAGAGTATGCAGCTGCCCTGGGGATCGGGGAAGGGTACGAGATCGACCTCACGGGCTTCGTTAGCGCAGGGGAAGAGCTCTCCTCTGACACCTTCGCCTTGACACGGTTCTCGATCTTCTGCTGCGCTGCTGACGCGGTCCCTTACACCGTCACTGTGCTCCCGCCGGACGGCCGTCGTTACGCGCTGGATACGTGGGTGAGGGTGCAGGGAAGCCTGGCGCGCTCGGGAGAGACCTACGTGGTTCACGCGGACTCTGTGGAGACCGTGGAGCGGCCCGATGACCCCTACATCTGAGCGCTAGGCAGGCGCTCCGTCCGGAGCGAGACCTAGCTGTTGCATCATCTTCATCTCGTCCGTCACGCCCCAGTGCTCCGTGGCACGCGCTCCTTCCATCCTCAGCATGTCGAAGCCTTGGACGTCGACCTTGCGGCCCGTCGCAGGCATGCCCATGAACTCGCCCTCGTTCGTGCCGGTCATCCGATAGCGCCAGCACACCTTGTCGGCCTCGACGACGATGTCTTCGATGTCCATCCGGAAGTCGGGGAATGCAGCGATGATCATGCTGAAGAACTGCTTTGGTACCTCGGGACCATTGCCCTCGATCCCTGGCAGGGTTTCGTGTTCGACGAAATTCGCGGTCAGGTAATCGTCGAACGCATCTAGGTTGTGGTCGTTGATCTCTACCATCCACTCCTTGGCGAGCTGCTTGTAGTCGATGTCTGACACGCGACCACCTCCCTGTGATCCGATGCTGACGGTTCCAGCTCACTCCCATGTCGGACGGAAGTCAACCGCGTGTCCCGGAAGAGTCCCGATCTCCGGTGATTGTCTGGAATGTCCCTTCGGCGCTAAGGCGATCCCTCTTCAACCCCGGGACCGGGCGTATACGACGAGCGTGGAACGATTGGCGTATGCCAGCTGCGAAGGGGGGCGCCGAGATACTCGACATCGATGGACGCGAGGTTCGCATCACGAGTCCCGGGAAGGTGTTCTTCCCGGAGCGCGGAGAGACGAAGCTCGATCTGATCAACCACTACCTCAGATTCTCGGGACCCGTCATGCGCACGATGGGCGGGCGACCTCTTCTTCTCCAACGCTTCCCCGAGGGGGCAACGGGGTCTTCCTTCTTTCAGAAGCGGATCCCGGAAACGGCCCCGTCCTGGCTTCAGACGACGATCGTCTCGACACCGAACGGGACCGAGTCCAGGGCTCTCGTGGCAGCGGACCTTGCGCACATCGCATGGGCCGTCAACATGGGATGTCTCGGCTTCCACGTCTGGCCGTACCTCGCGGCTTCGCCGGAGTTCACCGATGAGCTGAGGTTGGACCTGGACCCTCAACCCGGCACGGACTTCACGCACATCCGAGAAGCGGCGCGGGAATTGAGAGGGCTCCTGGATGAGTTGGGCGTCGTCGGTTATCCGAAGACGACCGGTAACAAGGGCCTGCATGTCTACGTCCGGCTGGAGCCTCGCTGGGACTCCTACCAGGTGCGGTTCGCGGCGGTGGCGGTCGCCAGAGAGCTGGAAAGACGGCGGCCGGATCTTCTCACCGCCGAGTGGTGGAAGGAGGATCGGGGTGAACGGATCTTCGTGGACTTCAATCAGAACGCGCCACACAAGACCGTGTTCGGAGCTTGGTGCGTGCGAGCCCGGCCCGGGGCACAGGTCTCCACCCCGGTCGGGTGGGACGAGATCGAACTGATCCACCCCGACGAGCTCACGATCGAGTCACTGCCGGCGCGCATCGAGGAGCGGGGTGACCCCTGGAGGGACATGAACGCCAGTCCCCAGTCGCTGGAGCCGTTCCTCGAGATGCATCAACGGGACAGGGACAGCGGTCTTCTGGACGCGCCGTGGCCTCCGGTCTATCCCAAACAGCCGGACGAGCCACCTCGTGTATCGCGCAGCCGCGCCAAGAAGAGCTAAGGCGCGGCGACTCGTTCCCCGCGCTTCTAGCCCCGCGCTGCTGGGGTTACCGAAGAGGGAGACTCCAGCAATAGCGATGCAAGGGCGGTCTTCAGCTGGTCCCTGCTGAACGGCTTCTGGAGGAGATGCTCGTCCGCCCCGAGGACACCGCTCTTGGCGATGATCTGATCCGTGTATCCCGACATGTAGAGGACCGGCACGCCCGGGCGCTGCCGGGCGAGGGTCTTCGCCAGTTCTCGGCCCGACATGCCCGGCATGACTACATCGGTGATGATCACATCGATGCCCTCGCCGAGATCGGCGCTTATAGCCAGGGCTTCCTCGCCGTTGCTCGCCGCGAAGACCTTCATACCGAGACCCACGAGGATGCGGGTGACGAGCCTGCTGACCGCTTCTTCATCTTCAACCACCAACGCCGTAAGCCCGCTGAGACGGGCACCGGGGACGGGCGCCTCCGTCGAGATGGACTCTGTCTCCATGACCGCCTCCGGCAGGTAGACCGAGAAAACCGTGCCGTGGCCCACCTCGGAGCTCACGGTTACGTGCCCGCCGGCTTGCTGGACCGCGCCGTACACGGTGGCGAGACCGAGACCGGTCCCGTGACCGCGTTCTTTGCTGGTGAAGAAGGGCTCGAAGACACGGGGGAGGATCGAGGGATCGATGCCAGAGCCCGTGTCTCTCACCCGGAGCACGACGAAGTTTCCAGAGGGGAGGTCGGCCTCTGGTTCGACCTCTGAGACCGCAACAAGATCGGTCTCGATCGTGAGCCCGCCCCCCCTGGGCATGGCGTCCCGAGCGTTGATCGCCAGGTTGAGGAGGATCTGTTCGAGTTGCCCGGGGTCGACCCTGACCGGCGGAACGTCGGTGCGTTCGAAGCGCAGGTCGATGTCTTCGCCGAGGGTGCGTCGCAGCATCCTTTCCATATCCGCGACGAGGTCGTTCAACTGAAGGACGCGCGGAGCCACTACTTCGCGGCGACTGAACGCCAACAGCTGTCGGGTGAGCTCTGCGGCGCGCTCGGCAGCCTTCCGTATCTCTTCAAGATCTTCTGCCGCTGCAGCATCACCGATGCGCTCTCGGAGTACGTCGGTGAACCCTAGGATCACGTTCAACAGGTTGTTGAAGTCGTGCGCGATGCCACCCGCCAGCTGGCCTATAGCCTCCATCTTCTGAGCCTGTCGAAGTCGCTCTTCGGTCTGCCTCTGTAGTTCGGATGCCTTTCGTTTGTCTTCTTGCAGAACGGCGTTCTGAAGCGACAACCTGATGGCGTAATAGAACCCGGCGACCGGGACGAGCGTGACCGCCAGAGTGCCTAGACCTTGCCCTAATGCAAGGAGCATGACCGGGACCAGTAAGAGGTACGCGATCTCCATCGGAAGCTCGGTTCGGAATGAGGCCCGTAGGTGGGGCCACAAAGGCGTACCGCTGGAAAGAGCTTGGGGGATCGAGGTCAGAGCCAGGTTGGTCACGAGATAGCTGACCACCGCTGCCACGACGGGGAGCAGCGGTGGCTCCAGGTCCCCACGGAGCAGCTCCGGAGCACCCGGCTCGAGGCCGAGCTGGGTGGCGGCTAGGGTCGCGACGCCCAAGCAGACGACCTGCTGACCGCCGTTGAATACGATCTTCATCCAGCCTTTGCCCTGCGCCCAGAAGGACACGATCACGACCCCGGCCAGGATCGTCGCCGCCACGAAGGGCCCGTAGGCGAAGAGGATCAGCATCCCGAACGTGGTCGAGAGGGTGAAGTTCAGCTCTTGGTTGCGCCACGGAACCCTGATCGGCATCAGTTCCGCGACGATCACGGCCAGCGTGAGGACGGCGAGGATGTCCGGGTCGGTCAGGGTCATGCCCCTGCCGAACATGAGCGCCAGGATCGCTGCGCCCGCCGCACCCACGGCCACCACGACCGACGTAAGGACCAGTTCCCGCCGTCGGTCGATCAAGCGGTTCGATGTCATCCCACTCCGTTCCTCGAGTAATGCCAGACTCAGGCGAAACGGGCTAGGACGTCAATAGGTTGAGAGAAGGCTCTCTCAGCTCTGGGCCGTCTCCAGCTCCTTGAACACTTCCTCCATGTCGAGGGCCATGATCTGCCCGAGCAGATCTTCCAAGGCTTCCTCGGGGATCGCTCCAGGCTGGGCGTACAGGATGACACCCTGCCGGAAAGCCATGAGAGTGGGTATCGACATGATGTTGAAGTGGCCTGCGAGCTCGGGCTGGTCTTCGGTGTCCACCTTGCCGAAGGCGACCTCGGGATGGCGCTCCGAGACCCTCGCGTAGGCGGGGGCGAACTGTCTGCAGGGCCCGCACCAGGCTGCCCAGAAGTCGATGAATCCGACCTCGTTGTTCTTGACGAAGTCTCCGAAGGTCTCGCGAGTTAGATCGGTTACGGGCATCGATCGGTCCTTTTCTAGTTCGGTCAGTGCTTAGTAGAACCACGAGGGGATCCGTCCCATTCCTACCCGTCGCGAGGAAGGTCATGGCAGTAAATGGAGGAGGATATCGAACAGCACGATCTGGCGGCCTTCCCCGTCGATGCCCGGGCGACGGCTGCGCGCGAGCTTTACTCTCCACCGGTGAACGGGCTGACGCTTCTCGTCGACGCGGCGAGCCTCATCTACCGCGCTCTCTTTTCAACCCCAGACACGGTCGTTGCTCCTGACGGCACTCCTATCAATGCCGCGCACGGCTTCATCAACATGCTGGCGCGTCTGATCTCCATGCACGATCCCGCCTTCATCTGCTGTGCAGATGACGCCGACTGGCGTCCCGAGTGGCGCGTTTCACTGATCGAGAGCTACAAGGCGCACCGAGCCGAGGAGGGGAGCGCGCAGGAGCAGGCCGAGGACCTTCTCGCGCCGCAGATGCCCGTTCTGTTCGAGATCCTCGAGATGTGCGGGATCCCGGTGGTGGGACACCCCGGCTACGAGGCCGAAGACGTCATCGGCACGCTCGCTGAGCGAGCGCCCGGCAAGGTCGCGATCGTGTCGGGGGACCGCGACCTCTTCCAGCTGGTGCGCGACCCCAACATATCCATCCTCTATCCGCGTCAGGGAGTGAGCGAGGTCGACGTGGTGAACGAGAGATACATCGAGGAGAAGTACGAGATCCCGGGTCGGAGCTACAGGGACTTCGCGGTGATGCGCGGCGATCCCTCGGACGGCCTTCCCGGGGTGCGCGGCATCGGGCCCAAGACCGCCAGCGGATTGCTCACACGCTTCGGATCGATCGACGCGATCGTGGAAGCCGCGACCGCCGGACAACCTGGTACCGGGCTCGCAAAGATCCGGGCCCAGTTGGACTACATAGAGCGCGCGGTGCCCGTCGTGACGATCCCGACCGACCTACCGATCCCGGAGGTCGATCTCGCGAGACCGACCGGCGTTGCCGATCCGAATGTCTACGGCCTGGCCGACCAGTGGGGGCTCGGCGGTGCCGTCAGAAGACTCGCCGCGGCTTTGGAAGGCGAAGCGGGTTAGGCCTTGACCGTCGCCAGCCGCACGTCCGCGAAGCCGGCCGCTTTCAGCTCTTCGAAGATCCAGGGCATGAGTGGCCCCATGTCGGTGGTGGGAGGGATCGCCAACCCGTAACGGCTGATGATGCCGAGAGCGGCACCCGTCTCGTGGTGCAGCAGCGGGGCTCCGCTATCGCCGTTGACGGCCGGCATGTTGGCCTGGTACTCACGCTCGGTGTAGGCCATGAGCACCCCGTAGCGGGGCCGCGTCTGCTCGGTCTCCCCCAGGAGGAGGCCGTAGCCGTACACATCGACCCGGTCGCCGAGCGCGAGATCCTCCGGCGTGACGCTGCGGGTAGGACCGCCCCACCCCAAGACGGTGGGATTCGTCTTCGCCACGACGTCGGGGTTCAGCTGGATCAGGGCGAAGTCGACCCCGCTGTCGACGAGATCAGAGTCGTACACGACCGTGCCCACCTCACCGACCTCGGGGTTGCGGACCACTTCACCGAGCTTCTCGGTGCAATGTGCGGCGGTCCCGATGTAGGCCACCGGTGCCTGGCCCTTGCTGCCGGGCTTGTAGAAGGCGAAGTTGAAGGTGCACTGTCCGGCCTCGGTGTCGGCCTGCGATCCCGGATGAAGAGGGGCATCCTCGGGACCCCACTTCGGAGCCGTGGAGGCCTTCTTGCCCGCAGCGGGAGCGGCGGAGGCGCCGAAGAAAACGCTCCCGGCGATCAGGACGCTGGCGATGCCCTTCAGGTACACCTGGTCGACCCCCTTCGATAGTCCCAAGGAAGAGGTTCCACCAACCGGCGGTTTCCCCTTCATCGCCGTCGCTTCTCGGGGAACAGCTTGAAGAAAACCCCCCGATGGACTAGAGGCTCGTCCGGTGTCTCTCTATAGTCGTGAGAGGTGCTCTTAGTCCCTAGGAAGGGAGCTACGGATGGATCGTCTGTCGATGGGGGAGAAACTGGCCGGAGCATCGGCGGCACTGCTCCTCCTGCTTTCGTTCTTGCCGATGTGGGCGAAGTTCGAAGCCGAGGTAACGGGCTTCGGCGGCTCCAGCACACGCTTCGGAGGTTGGTCGGCAGCGACGCCCTTCTACACGAAGCTGGCCTTCGTTCTGGCGCTCGTTGCTCTGGTCCTGGTCGCGATGCGGGCTGCGGCGGTGGATGTGCAACTGCCCTTCCCCTTGGGACTGAGTTTGCTGGCGTTGGGTGGCCTGGCTACGTTGCTCCTTCTGATCACCCTTCTCGCCGGACCCGTAGGAGACCAAGGGTCGTCCAACTTCGGCGGTGCGAGTTTCGAGTACAGCCGCGGCCTCGCCATGCTGTTGGCATGGATCCCAGCGGCCGGCATCGCCGCGGGCGGCTACATGCACATGCAGAACGAGCCGGCCGCGACCACAGCGACCGGCGGAACCCTCGGTGGCACTCCTCCGCCGGGACCCGCTGCGCCGGGCACGACTACGCCCGGCACCCAGCCCACGCCACCGCCGGCAAGCGGCCCGACGACACCGCCGTCGGCCTGAGGCGAGATCGCAGGAGGTAGCGCCATGGGGTTGATGGACAAGGTGAAGGCAGCAGCACAGGACGTGGCCACGCAGGCCAAGAGTGCGACGGTTCAGGCTCAGACGAAGATCGAGCAAGCACAGACCCGCAAGAGGATGGACGAGGCCGCTCAGAAGCTCGGCTACCTGATACACGTCGAGCGGGTCAGAGGTATGGCTCCGGGGGCCGAGGTCGACAGACTGATCGAAGAGATCTCGACGCTCGAGACCGAGCTGGCGAACTCGGAGACCGCCGCACCCGCAGGGGCGGCTCCTGAGGCTCCGGCCGCCACCACGCCCGATCCCGGCGGAGAGCAACCTCCGGGTCCCAGCTCGTGACCGACGTCCTTCAGTGCCCGTACTGCGCTCTCCGGTTCACGTCGCGTTCCGAGCTCGAGCAGCACAAGTCCTTCGATCACCCCAGGGAGCAGGAAGAAGAAGCCGCCGAAGAGGGCTGAACGTTCACGAGAGACACCTCGCGCCAGCGGCCCGCCTGGGCGGGCCGCTGGCGCGTACAGACCATGGCGGATGGCCCTGTGGGGTGGTAACCAACAGCGGGGGACTAGCTGTGGATAACTAGGTGTTTCCTGGCCCGGCTGGGTGGAGACCTGCGTATCTCTGCGTATGGAAATAACTTCCTCGGAGGCGTTGACTTGGGCCTATGCAAGGGACGATGCCGTTCGGCCGCCAGATCTGGATAGCTCTGTTGCTCCTGCCGCTCGCGGTGGTGCTGGCCGGCTTCGGTTTCCCGCTCGATCCCCGCTTCGATTTCTCCTTCGCGGACTCCAGCTATCACCTCGTGGTTCTGGGAGCCCTTGGAGTGATCTACGCGATCTTCCTGCGCATCTCCGCAACGATGGCTCGCCGGGCAGCGCAGAAGATCCAGGCCCTACAGGATCCGTTGACCGGCCTTCCCAACGCGGAGCTCTTCGCCGACCGACTGCAACAGTCGATCCTGATCAGCGAGCGCGACGGTTCGGTCGTCCCGATCGTCCTGATGGGGATCGACCGCTTCGAGGAGATGCGGACGGCGTTGGGGCGTGAGGTTGCCGACCGGACGATCAAGCTGCTCGCCGAGCGGTTGCAGCAACTCCTGCGTGACAGCGACACCCTTGCCCGCCCCTCCGAGAGCGAGTTCGCCATCCTGCTGCCGAGCGCGCAGGACCAAGAGGGCGCGATGATCGTTGTGAAGAAGCTGACACACGGATTGCACGAACCTCTTCAGGTCGACCAGGTGAAGGTCGAGGTCCAAGGGACCTTCGGGATCGCGGCTTCACCCGAACACGGCCGGGATGCCTCGGCGATCATGCGCAACGCCGGCGTCGCGTTGGCGTGGGCACGTGAGAACGGCACCCGTGTCGAGATCTACTCCCCGGAGCACGACGCCGTGAGCGAGGACCGCATCGCGCTCGTCGCCGAATTGCGCCAGGCGATCGAGAACGAACAACTGGTGCTCTTCTATCAGCCCAAGGCTACGTTCGCGGACGGCAAGATCCACGGCGTCGAGGCCCTGGTGCGGTGGGTGCACCCAGAGCGCGGGTTCGTTCCGCCCGATGCCTTCATCCCATTAGCAGAAGAGACCGACCTGATGCGGCCCCTCACGCTGTACGTACTGGAAGAGGCGTTCAAGCAGGTCGGCGAGTGGCATCTGCGAGGTATCGACGTGTGCGTGGCGGTGAACATCTCGGCTCGCAACCTGCTCGACGCGGAGCTACCCAGCGATATCGCACGCCTTCTGGACAAGTGGAGCGTCGATCCGGCATGGGTCGAGTTGGAGGTGACAGAGACGACGGTCATGAACGACCAGTCGCGTTCCGCCGCCGTCCTGCAGACCCTCTCCGACATGGGCATGCGCCTGTCGATCGACGACTACGGGACCGGCTACACATCACTCGAATATCTGCGCCGGCTCCCCGTCAACGGTTTGAAGATCGACCGTCTCTTCGTTCAGAACCTCAACGACGAAGCCAAGGACGAGATCATCGTTCGTTCGACGATCGAGCTGGGACGAGGGTTGGGCCTCGACATCGTTGCCGAGGGGGTCGAGACGCAAGAGGTGTGGGACAAGCTGCACGAGCTCGGTTGCGATCTGGCTCAGGGGTATTTCTTGAGCAAACCAGTGCCGCCGGCAGAACTGTCGTTCAACTGAGAAGGATGAGGTGATTTCGCCCGCTATGTGGGCGTAGACAGCAGCACGTTGGGGGAGCACAGTTTTTGGTGGGGTAGCGGATGCGCGATGAGGGAGGGCTAGGCATGACCGATCATCAGGCTCACGACACGGAGATCCGTCGTTATCTTCCGCACGCGCTCCTGGCGACGGCGTGGGTGGTGGCCGTCCCTATGGTCCTGGTTTCGACCTATGTCTCGCTGATCGAACCACCCCCGTCCCGCCTCCTCAGCGCCACTCTTGGCGTTCTTCTGTCGATAGCGGCGACCGTGGCGGGTACCGCGGTATGGATGCGAAGGCCTGGATCCGGCGTCGTGAGCTTCGGCGACCTGATGATCTGGGGTTGGATACGGCGCTACCGGGCCGAGAAGAGCCTTCACGACGGCAGTCGCGTACTTGGCTTCGACCGTAAGGGCCGTCCCGTGGGACAGGTCAACCTGACCGTCGAGGAACAACTGAAAGTCCTGCATCAGTTGAACGATGCACTCGAAACGAAAGACCCTTACACGCACGGTCACTCCCGGCGCGTAGAGAAACACTGCTACCGGATGGGTATGCACCTGGAGCTCGCCGAGAAAGAACTGGAAGACCTGCGCCTGGCCGCCGCGTTGCACGATGTGGGCAAGGTCGCGGTTCCCGACGACATCCTGCGCAAGCCCGGGCGTCTCGAGCCTCCCGAGAAGGAGATCATGAACCAGCACCCCGTGGTCGGGGAGCGGATGGTTCAAGACATCCGCAACGAGAGGATCATCACGGCGATCCGTCACCACCACGAGGAGTACAAGGGTGGGGGGTACCCGGACGGGATCGCCGGCGACTCGATCCCTCTCTTCTCACGCATCATCGCCGTGGCGGACACCTACGACGCCATGACCTCCACTCGTCCGTACCGCACAGGGATGCCTCGAAAGAAGGCCGTCTCGATCATCACGGAGGAGAAGGGGAAGCAGTTCGATCCCAAGGTCGTGGACGCATTCCTCGCGGATCACTCCGTGCAGATGCCTATCCCGGTGGGACTCGCTCAGATCCTAGAAGCACCGCGTGAGTTCCTCATGCGCATGCTGGTGTGGGGTAAGCAGGTCGGCAGCGCGAGCCTCGCTTCCGCAACCGCCGCCGCAGGCGTCGCGGTCGCGACAGTAGCCGGCGTCGTGGCTCCTTCGATGCCGGCTCCCGGTGGAAGCGCGTCCGTGCTCGCCGCCCCTTACGGCGGCGCCAGGGAGTTCTCCGAGCTCGCGGACGACGTGCTGGGCATACGTGTCGAGCGCGAGCCCAAGAAGAAGAAAGAGGAAGCTCCGCCTCCTGAGGACGACACCACGGATCTCGTTCAGGGCGCCGTGATCGCTCCTCCGACCGACGAGGGCGACGACCAGGGTGGGCGGAACCAGCCGTCCGACAACGGGAACCGCCCGCCGGGCAACAACAACCCGCCGGGGAACAACCCGCCGACGCCACCGCCTCCCGTCGAACCGCCGGTGGTACTACCACCCACCGAGCCGCCCCCGGTCGCGCCTCCTGGTCCTCCGGCGGGCGGTAACACCGGAGGTGGAGGTGGGAGCAATCCAGGAGGTGGAGGTGGAGGTGGAGGTGGCACGCCACCGCCACCGGCGCCGGTCGATACCTTCCCGCCGGGGCCACCGCCCACGCGGCCCCCGCACACGCCCGGCACCGATCCGCAACCGGACCACGGCAACGACTCGGAGCAGCGTGATTCCCAGCCGCTCCCGCACGTCCCCGGGACCGATCCGAACCCGGACAAGGGCCAGGATGACGATCAACGGGATGCGAATCACCCCTGATCGATAGAGCTGCCAAGACGAAAGACCCCGGGCCGGAGCCCGGGGTCTTTCCTTATGAGATGGGCTAGCCCCAGCCCAGTTCGTGGAGCCGGTGCTCCTCGATGCCGAAGTGGTGACCGATCTCGTGGATCACGGTCTTTCTCACCTGTGCGCGGATGGCTGCGGACGAACGAGCGCTGCGGGTTATCGGGCCTCTGTAGATCGTGATCCGGTCGGGCAGGGCCCGGTCGTAGATGCCCCTCTTGGTCAGCGGGATGCCCTCGTACAGACCGAACAGGGTGTGGCCACGGGGAAGCCGCTGGAGCTGGTGAACGGGCGGTTCGTCTTCCACGATCACCTCGACGTTGTTCATCATCCCGGCGATATCGGGTGGTAAGGAGTCGAGCGCCTCGGTCACGAGCTCTTCGAAAGACACGGATCCGTCTGCCATGAAGTCATCAACCCGAGCGACGCAGGGCGGATTCCCGGCCGCACCGCCCCCCTACACTGGTGGGACCCCATCAAGGAGTTGAGCTATGCCCACGCGCCATGACCTTCGCAACGTTGCGATCGTCGCCCACGTCGATCACGGGAAGACCACATTGGTCGATGCCATGCTCTGGCAGTCAGGCGTTTTCGGAGCGCACCAAGAGGTGGCCGAACGCGTCATGGACTCGATGGATCTCGAGCGCGAGAAGGGCATCACGATCCTCGCGAAGAACACGGCCGTTCGCTATGGCGACGTGAAGATCAACATCATCGACACCCCCGGCCACGCGGACTTCGGAGGCGAGGTCGAACGCGGGCTCACGATGGTCGACGGCGTCCTGCTGTTGGTCGATGCCAGTGAGGGGCCGCTACCTCAGACGCGGTTCGTGCTTCGTAAAGCGTTGGAGGGACATCTGCCGGTCATCCTCGTCGTCAACAAGGTCGATCGTCCCGACGCGCGCATAAAAGAGGTCGTCAACGAGGTGTACGAGCTGTTCCTCGATCTGGATGCAGAAGAGCATCACATCGAGTTCCCGATCGTCTACTGCAACGCGAAAGCAGGGTGGGCCTCGCTGGAGGAGGGCGTCGAAGGAAGCGACCTGAAGCCGCTGTTCGAGGTGCTGCTCGAAACGATCCCCGGCCCCACCTACGAAGCGGATCATCCGTTGCAGGCGCTGGTCACGAACCTCGACGCGTCTCCTTACGTCGGGCGCATCGCTCTGTGTCGGATGTTCCACGGGAACCTGAAGCGCGGGCAGTCCGTGGCGTGGTGCCGTGCGGATGACTCCATCCAGAACATCAAGATCACCGAGCTCTACGTGACCGAGGCACTCGATCGTGTGGATGCCGACGAGGTGGGGCCTGGCGACATCTTCGCGATCGCCGGGCTCGCCGATGTCACGATCGGGGAGACGTTGGCCGACCCCGAGGACCCGCGGCCCCTTCCGGTCACCCACTTCGACGACCCGAGTCTGTCGATGACGATCGGGATCAACACCTCTCCGCTCTCGGGACGAGACGGGAGCAAGGTGACGGCCCGTCTCGTCAAGAACCGTCTCGACCAGGAACTGGTCGGCAACGTGTCGATCCGCGTTCTCGACACCGAGCGGCCGGACGCCTGGGAGGTCCAGGGGAGGGGCGAGCTACAGCTCGCCGTGCTGGTCGAGATGATGCGCCGCGAGGGATTCGAGCTCACCGTGGGCAAGCCTCAGGTGGTCACGAAAGAGATCGACGGCCGGCTCTGCGAACCAGTCGAGAGACTGACGATCGACGCCCCCGAGGACTTCATGGGCGTGATCACTCAGCTGCTCGCGCTTCGCAAGGGGCGTCTCGAGAACATGGTGAATCATGGAACGGGTTGGGTGCGCATGGAGTACCTGGTCCCCGCCCGCGGGCTGATCGGCTTCCGCACCGAGTTCATGACCGAGACGCGCGGCACCGGTCTGCTCCACCACGTGTTCGATCGCTACGAGCCCTGGCACGGCGAGCTCCGGACCCGTCCCACCGGTAGCCTCGTGGCCGATCGAAGCGACCCCGTAACGGCTTACGCCTTGTTCAACCTCCAGGAGCGCGGAACGATGTTCGTCGCCCCGACCACGGAGGTCTACGAGGGGATGATCGTGGGTGAGAACGCGCGCGCCGACGACATGGACGTCAACCCCACCAAAGAGAAGAAGCTCACGAACATGCGTTCTTCTACGTCCGACGAGCTCGTTCGACTGGTGCCCCACAAGGAGATGTCGCTGGAACAGGCCCTCGAGTTCATCCGCGAGGACGAATGCGTGGAGGTGACGCCGCATCGCGTCCGTCTCCGGAAAGTGATCCTCCCCGCTCAGGAGCGTGCCCGCGCTTCGAAACGAGAGGGCAAGTCGCGGCTCTCGACCGCGCCCTGATGGGGGTCGAACCAGCATTAGTCTGACCTCGATGGTTGACCGCTTCCGCAAGAAAGAGCCCGGCCCCCCCAAGGGCGAGCACGCGTCGCCCCCGCGCCCGACCACCCCCGATCCCGCCAAGCAGCGGTGGACCATGCTGGCGTGGTTGGTGGGCAGCTTCGCTCTCTTCTATGCGCTGCAGGGCGGCTTCGCCGGCGGTGCGGAGGAGGTCAGTCTCTCCAAGCTGCTCGAACGGGTCGAAGCGGGTGAGGTCACAGAAGCCACGATCTCCGAGGGAGCGGTCGAGGGCGAGTTCGCGGCCGAAGGCGATGCAGAGCCCGGCAGATTCAGCACCACGCTGCCTCCCAACTACGACACCGAGCGCCTGTTCCGGCAACTGGACAAGGCCGGGGTCGACGTCAGCGGTACGCAGCCTGGAGCCCTGACCACCCTGCTGTTCTCGCTGCTTCCCTTCATCCTCATCGGGTTCCTCTATTACTTCTTCATCTTCCGCAGACTGCGCAATCTCGGTGGTGGGGCAGGGGGACCGCTCTCACTCGGCAAGAACAAGGCCAAGCTCTACGACCGCACGGACCTCAAGACGACGTTCGACGATGTGGCCGGCGTGGACGAGGTCGAGGCCGAGCTGGTGGAGCTGGTCGACTACCTCCGCAACTCGGACAAGTTCAAGAAGGTCGGCGCGCGGATACCGAAGGGAGTGTTGCTCGTCGGCCCTCCGGGCACGGGGAAGACGCTGCTAGCCCGTGCCGTGGCGGGGGAGGCGCAGGTTCCGTTCTTCTACATCTCCGCCTCTGAGTTCATCGAGCTGTTCGTCGGACTGGGAGCCGCTCGGATGCGCGACCTCTTCCAACAAGCTCGGGAGCGCGCTCCCGCGATCGTTTTCATCGACGAGATCGACGCGATCGGCCAATCCCGTGCAGGCGCCGCCGGGTACCAGATGGGCTCGAACCAGGAACAGGAACAAACGCTCCAACAGTTGCTGACCGAGATGGATGGATTCGAGGCCAACACGGGCGTGATCATCGTGGCGGCGTCGAACAGGCCGGAAGTGCTCGATCAGGCACTTCTTCGGCCCGGACGCTTCGACCGCCAGATCCAGGTCAATCTCCCCGAGGTCAAGGGCCGCGAGCAGATCCTCGAGATCCACGCGCGAGGCGTGGCCATGGAGCCGGGCGTCGATCTCAAGGTGCTGGCGCGACGCACACCTGGTTTCTCCGGGGCGCAGTTGGCGAACGTGATCAACGAGGGGGCCTTGTTGGCCGCTCGCAGGGGCAAGACCACCGTCGGCATGAGCGAGCTGGAAGAAGCGATCGATCGTGTGGTCGCGGGACTCGAGCGCAGGTCTCAGGTGCTCACCGAGTCCGAGCGCCGGTTGGTTGCGTATCACGAGCTGGGCCACGCTCTGGTTGCGCATTTCGTCGATCACTCGGATCCCGTACACCGCGTCTCGATCATCCCCAGAGGCATCGGAGCGCTCGGCTACACGCAGCAGCTACCGGACGAAGAGCGCTACCTGATGTCCGAGCCGGAGCTCCACGACCGCATCGCCGTTCTCCTCGGGGGCCGGGCCGCGGAGGAGACCGTCTTCGGCTTCGCCACCACGGGGGCGCAGGACGATCTGAAGAAGGCGACCGAGATCGCTCGCCGGATGGTGATGGAGTTCGGGATGTCGCCGCGCGTCGGCCCGATCAATATCGCCGACAACGGGCCGCGGTTCCTCTCGCCTGCGTTCCGCAGGACCGAAGAGGTCTCGGAGGAGACCGAGGTCGCGATCGACCGTGAGGTGAAGGGCATCTTGATGCAAGGCCAAGAGCGCGCACGCGGCATCCTGGCCCAGAATCGCCGGGACCTCGACGAACTGGCCGAGTTGCTGCTCGAGAAAGAGAACCTCTCGGGCCGCGACCTGGAGGAGCACTTCGATCGCGAGACCTTCACGGCCCCCCTCCCCACCGAGCCCGCCCAGCCCTAGCCCCGAGGGGCTCGTGTCTCAGAGTGGACCGGCTGCCCTTAGAGGGTGCGGGCTATGAAATCTTCTAGTTGGCGGAGGTTGCGGACCTCGACCATCTGGTCGACGTGGGCCGCGTAGCGCGACGCTACCGAATCTCCCGTATCCCAGTCCTGCACGGGCTCCGGGTTCAACCAGTAGCTGTGACGACATCGTTTCGCCACGGCCCTCAGAGCTTCGGCCCGCGGGTCGCGGTAGTTCGTGCGGGCGTCGCCGAGCACCAGCATCGTCGTCTTCGGACCCACCTCCTCGCCGTATGTGTCGAGGAACTGCCCCAGGGCCCCGCCGTAGTCAGAGCGGCCGTCACCGCCCACGACCTTGGCGCCCGAGCTCATCTCCTGCACTGCTGCTCCGAAGTCTTCGTTGGAGAAGTAGCGGGTCACCTCGTCGATCTGATCCACGAAGGCGAACGACCGCACCTTGGAGAACTGAGCGGCCAGTGCGTGGGTGAGCATGAGCGAGAACCTCGAGAACCGCGCCACGGAACTGGAGACGTCGCAGAGCACGAACAGCTCGGGGCGATGAGGGATCCGATTCCGGTCGAAGGTGTCGACCGGAACCCCGCCCGTGGACAGCGAGTGCCGGATCGTCTTGCGGATGTCGATCTGGCCGCGGGCCGCGCGTCTGCGCTTCATCGAGATCCGAGTGGCCAGCTTCCGTGCCATCGGTCGCACCGCCCGGCGCAGCTCCGCCATGTCCGCGGTCGCGCTCAGGAAGTTGAGATCCTCGGGCAGGGGACCGACCGCGTAGGAGGCAACCGCCTGCGGTCCCCGCACCTGGGCCACGCGGCGGCGGGTCTCCATCAGGGTGGCTTCGCGGAACCTGCGCAGGTTCCTTTCGAACTCGTCGTTGATGAGGCGACGTTCGAGACCTGTGATGCCTCGCTCGTCCAGCCGCTGCTGCAGGCGCGCCGTCATCGTGTTCAGGCCGAGAGCGCGCACGACCTCGTAGTTCGAATACCAGTCCTTGGATCGAGATCTGTCGAGCCTGCCGAAGCTGCCCACCGCCTCGCGCGCCAGCGCACCGGCCGCTTCCGCATCGCCCGACAGAAGAGCATCGATCACCGCCTCAGCCATCTGCTCCGGATCGGAGACCGTTGTCGCGTCATCGTCGGCGCCATGCACTGTGCCCGGGAGGAAGAACAGCTCGAAAAGGGTGTCGAAAGCCGGCCGGTGACCCTCGGTCTTGATGAGAGAGGCAGCCAGAGCAGCGCGCAGACTCGTCCGGTCGGCGATGTCGATGTGCTCGATGGCCCTGGCTGCGTCCGAGGTCTCGCTGAGGCCGACCGGCACGCCGGCCTCTCGGAGAGCGCCCGAGAAGTCGACGAGGCGTTGGATCATCTAGGGCCGCGAGGCCGGAGCGACCTTCAGGTGAGCGGCTGCTTTGGTGAGGTCGGCTTCGTACTTCAACAGGACGGGCAGCGTTGCCTTCAAGAGGCTCTCGTCGATCTCTTGGGTTGCAAGGTGCACGAGGGTTCGAGCCCAGTCGATCGTCTCTGCGATCGAGGGCGCCTTCTTCAGGTCGAGGTCGCGCAGGCTCTGCACGACGCGCACGGCTTCCTGAGCAAGATGCGCTGCCAACTCCGGAACGCGGGCGCGCACTATGGCTACCTCGCGTTCCTGATCGGGATATCCGATGTGCAGGTAGAGGCATCGTCGCTTGAGGGCCTCCGAGAGCTCGCGTTCGTTGTTCGAGGTCAGCACCACGAAGGGGCGTGTGGTCGCCGCGACCGTTCCCATCTCCGGGATCGTGACCTGCCGATCGGAGAGAACCTCGAGCAAGAGGGCCTCCGCCTCGAAGTCGAGCTTGTCGACCTCGTCGATGAGGAGAACGACAGGTTCGGAGGAGCGGATCGCTTTCAACACCGGACGCTCCAGAAGGAAATCCTCGCTGAAGATGTCCTCGCTGAGCTCGGCCCAGTCGGTGCCGGGCGCAGCCTGGATGCGTAGCAGCTGCTTCTTGTAGTTCCATTCGTATAGAGCGCGGGTCTCGTCGACGCCTTCGTAACACTGCAATCGGATCAAGGGGATCGACAGCGATCGCGACACGGCCTTCGCAAGCTCGGTCTTTCCCACGCCGGCAGGCCCTTCGACGAGCAGAGGCTTATCCAGTCGATCTGCCAGGTGCACGATCGTGGCGATCTCTTCGTCCGCGAGGTAGCCGACCGAGCCCAGTCTCTCGGACACATCGGGGATGTCGGTGAAGTGGGAACGAGCCTCGATCATCCCGGTGATCCTAGTCCTGGGATCCGGCAGCCGCCTCGACGCCCGAACCGGGCCGACGCGAAGAACGGGCCCCGAAGGACCCGTTCGAAAAGCGACGTGCAGCGGTTATCTAGCCGCCGGTGGAGATGACCTCGACGAGGCGGCCGATGTCGTCGTCCTCGGCGTGCTTGGCGATGTCGGCCTGGCTGACGATCCCTATGAGCTCGTGCCCGTCGATCACGGGAAGTCGGCGGACCTTGTGCTCGGCCATCGTCTCGATCGCCTCATGGATCGAGTCGTCGGCTCCGATCGTCACCGGCTTGCCCTCTGCCAGTTCCCCCACGGTCGTCGTCGACACGTCTCGACCCTCGGCTATCACCTTCACCACGATGTCGCGGTCGGTGAGCATCCCCTTGAGACGGTTGTCGTCGCCGCAGATCGGCATCGAGCCGACGTTGAGCTTCGCGAGCATCTTGGCCGCATCCTGGATCGTGTCGTTGACCCCAACGCATTCCACGTCCGGGGTCATGATGTCGCGGGCTTTCTTGGTCATCACTCCTCCTTCGTCCGACCTGTGTGCTTTCGACGTATCTTTCCCATCTCACCCCTTTCCCACGCCTTCTGACCGGGGCGCGGGCCGGATGACCGGAAGGGGCGATCGGGCTGCTACTAGAGGAGTAGTAGCCGGTGATGGCGAAAGGTGCACCCGATGGGATCACGACTTCGACGGACGATGAGGGTCGCGGCGGTCGCTCTGGGTCTGTCCGCCGCGCTTGCCCCCATGTCTGCTGCTCCCGGGTTGGGCGTGGCGAGTGAGAACGTCACCTACGTGAAGACCATCCCTCTCGAGATCGGGACCGTGACGGGGGCTCGCCAGGTTGGTGACGCCTTGTTCGTCGGAGGGGCTAAGGGCTTCTCGATCTATGACGTCTCGGATCCTGTTGAGCCCGCGCTTCTGAACACCACGCTCAGCGGGCCGCGCTTCCCCAACGAGGACATCGACACGAACGGCGAGATCCTCCTCCTCTCGAATCAGGACACGCCGGTCGCCACCGGGCTCGAGGTGTACGACGTGACCGATCGCACGGATCCGACGCTGTTGGGCCGGGTGGAGGGGCTGAAGGACCACACCTTCTCTTGCGTTCTCGATTGCCGGTGGGCTTATGGGTCGAGAGGAGCGATCGTGGATCTGCGCGTGCCTTCGAGGCCACGGCTCGCCGGAAGCTGGGGTGCTTCGATGCCGAACGACGGCTTCGACGTCACGGAGGTGTCTCCCGGTGTGGTGCTGACCTCGACGAGGGTCATCAGACTGCTCGATGCCCGCAGGGATCCAGTGAACCCCGAAACGGTCGCGATCGGATCGACCGGCGACAACCGCTTGATCCACTCGAACCGGTGGCCCCGGCAGGGCAAGGACCGGTTCTTCCTCGTGCAGGGAGAGACGCCTCTGAGCCAGGTCTGCGATCGGGACACCGGGGCCTTCATGACGTGGGACGCATCGGACTATCGCAGGACGCGCACGTTCCGGATGATCGACGAGTACAGGGTGGGCAACGGGACCTACACGGACGGCAACCCCGCGGTGAACGGGCTCGGCTGCACCGCCATGTGGTTCCAGCATCACCCCAGCTTCCGTAACGGTGGGTTAGTGGTGTCGGGCTTCTTCGAGCACGGCACCCGCTTCCTTCATGTAGACGGGCGCGGCGAGATCAGCGAGGTGGGCTACTTCATGCCTATCGGCGGCAACACGATCGCCACCTACTGGATCTCGAAGAAGATCGTCTATGCGTTCGATCTCCAGCGGGGGCTGGACATCCTGGAGTTCTCCCGAAGCGCCTAGAGACCCCTTCCTCCATCTCGGCAGGCGTGAGAACATCTCGCCATGAGAACGCAGGCGGCGGAGGTCGTCCCGGCGGTCGCCCTCACCCGGATCGAGGCGAACCGGTTGATGTCGTCGCAGTACGAGGCGCTTCTCAGCACACTGCGCGAGCTGCCCGAGGACGCCTGGCACGCGGTCACCGACTGCGATCCATGGACGGTCAAGGACATCGTGGCCCACCTCATCGGCTGGGCGGAGGCGATGACGTCTTTCGCCCAGTTCCGTCGTCAACTCTTCGAAGGCAGGAGGCGGGCCAGGGAACTGGGCAATCTGCTAGATGCTGTGAATCAGGTGCAGGTCGATGACCGCGCCTCGATGTCGCCGCAACAGCTGCTCGAACGGTGGGAGGTCGTCATGCCCAGGTTCGAGCGGTTGCGTAGGCGTGCGGGAGTGGTTGGCAAAGCGCTGCCGTTCTACGAAGGGAGCGTCATCGGCTTCACGAACGTCGCGTACCTGGCGAGCACCATCTACACGCGAGACGCGTTCATGCACCGGATCGACATCTCCCGGGCAGCAGATACCGAACTCCGTTTGGGACGGCGCGAGCAGCGTTTGATCGAAGATGTGTTGGTCGACTGGTCGAGGCGCACCGGTGCCGCGGCGCGGGTCAACCTGGAAGGACCGGCCGGGGGTTCCTATCTGGTCGGAACCGGTGCCATCGCGACGATCGAGGGAGACGCGGTCGAGATGGCCAGGGTGCTGGCGGGCCGCGGCCGGATCTCCTCTCTGCGTCTGTTCGGCAACGTTCCTGCGGCCGAGGGGTGGCTGGAGAAGGGGTGCCCGTTCTAAGCGCTGCAGCACGATCAAGGAGTAGCCCCCACCCGGACGGGTAAGGGAAGTCCGATGATCGGTGTCATCTCCAGATTGCTTGCGGTCCGGCTCGTCTGGCAGGGTCTGAAGGCCCGACGCGGGCGACCCCCGCGCGACTCCACGACCCGACCCCCGGGCCCCCCGGAGGCACGGCCCCCCTCGGTGGGGGTGGCCTCCCCCGGCAACGGTGCTCAGGTGCCCCGTGACGGAGGGGGCGTTCCGGTGCAGACGGGCGAGGGGCCGGGGCCCGACTCACCTCTTGAGCTGGATCCGCTCGACTGGAAGCAGACCGCGATGCGAGCGGTGAAAGAGATCAAGGACGATCGCGCCACGATGATCGCGGCCGGCATGGCCTACTACGGTTTCCTGGCGTTGTTCCCAGCGTTGATCGCGGCGGTTGGGATCCTCGGGCTTATCGACGCGCCCGACAGGCTGTACGAGTCGATGGAGAAGGCGACCGACTCGGCGCTTCCCGCGGGCGCGAGCGATCTCGTCGGTGAGGCGATAGCCAACGCGAGGGACCCGAAAGAGGACGCATCGTTGGTGGCCGCTCTGATAGGTACGGCCGTAGCTCTGTGGAGCGCGTCCTCTGGGTTGGTCGCCCTACAGAAGGGCCTCAACGTCGCTTACGACATCCAGCAGGAGCGCAAGTTCCTGAAGGCGCGTCTCGTCGCGTTCGCGTTGATCGTCGCGATCGGCTTGCTCGGCGGCGTCCCGTCGCCCTTCTTCACCTTCGGAGACACGACGTTGTTCACCGCGGTGGGTTGGATCCTCACGGTCGCAGCGGTGATGGTGTTGTTCAGCCTCTTCTATTACCTCGGGCCGAACCGCGACTCTCCGCGATGGACGTGGGTGAGCCCGGGCGGGATCGTCGGCGCCGGCATGTGGCTGCTGGTGTCGGCCGCGTTCGCGATCTACGTCGAGAACTTCAGCTCCTACGGGAAGACCTATGGGACGCTAGCCGGCGTGGTGGTGCTCATCCTGTGGTTGTTCCTGACCTCCCTCTCGGTCCTCGTGGGGGCCGAGTTGAATGCGGAGCTCGAGCGGCAGGCTGCGGCTGCGGCCGAACGGACGCCCGCTAGGACCTAGTCGATCGCCAGTCCTCGAACGCCTGTTTCAGGTCCTCCTTCGAGCGAGGCGGCGGCTTCGGATCGAGCCAGCTCGTCCTTTTCTTGTCGTCGTCGAGCAGCACCCACTCGTAGCCATAGCTCCGGGGCCCCGCCCAGAAAGGCTCCACCCAGGATTCGTGGCGCAAGGAAGCGACCGCCGCGTATCCGTACTTCGGCCGTCCGGTCCAGAAGGGGATCAGGTCGTGCAGCGCGGAGCCCCTGGTGCGAGCGCGCACTTCGTTGACGTGCGAGTACTCGCCGATCCAGCACAGCTCGATCCTGGCTTTCGCGACGAAGAGGCCGCCGTGTAGCTGGATCCAGACGCCGTCGTTGGGGAAGGCCCCGTTCTTGTGTGCCGGCCCGGGACGGTCTCGCGTCTCGACGGCGTACGCGACCTGGGGGCCGCGGCCCGTTCCGGTCAGGTGCTCCAACTTGCGGATGACGACGTGATCCACGGTCCCGAAGGCTACAGTCGGGCGCGCCATGATCATCACCGTCACCGGGTTGTCGAAGTCCTTCGGAGCCCGGGATCTGTTCGACGAGACCGATCTCCAGATCCGAGCCAGGGACCGCGTGGCACTCGTGGGCCCCAACGGGTCGGGCAAGACGACCCTGGTGGAGATGCTGGCCGGCCTCCAAGCCCCCGATCGCGGCGAGATCTCGATCGCCAAAGACATCGTCCTGGGCTACCTCCCCCAGGAGACCGACGATCTGCGGGGACGCTCCATCCTCGAAGAGGTGCTGTCGGTGTCGGCCCAGGTGACCGACGCCGGCCATCGCATGCAGGTGTTGGAGCACGAGATGGCAGAAGCGTCCGGCGACGAGAGGGACCGTCTGCTGCGCGAGTACGCCCACATGCAGGACAGGTTCTCGACCCTCGGCGGATACAGCTTGGAGGCGGAGGCCAAGAAGATCCTGGCCGGCCTCGGATTCACCGAGGAGGATCTGGAGCGAAGGACCGAGACCCTTTCCGGCGGGTGGCTGATGCGGATCGCCCTCGCGAAGCTGCTGTTGTCCAAGCCGGACATGTTGATGCTCGACGAGCCCACCAACCACCTGGATGTCGAGTCGGTCGAGTGGCTCGAGCGCTTCCTGTCCGCGTACGAAGGCGCCATCCTTCTCATCTCGCACGACCGCGACTTCATGAATGCGATCGCCAACAAGGTGGTCGAGATCGACCGGGCCAAGTTGGCGGTCTACACGGGCAACTACGAGGACTTCGTCCGTCAGCGCGAGCAGATAGCGATGCAGCTCGAAGCGACCGCGAAGAACCAGGCCCGGCAGCGGGCCGCGACCGAGGCGTTCATCGGACGTTTCCGTTACAAGGCGTCGAAGGCCCGTCAGGTTCAAAGCAGGATCAAGAGCCTGGAGCGGATGGAGAAGGTCGCTCCCGTCTCCAAGGCGCGCAAGAAGATGGGACTTACCTTCCCCGATCCACCTCCTGCATCGCGCGTGACGGTGGAGCTCGCCGACGTTTCCTTCGCTTACGGAGAGCGGCCCGTGTACCAGGGTCTGGATCTGGTGGTCGAGCGCGATCACAAGATCGCCCTCGTGGGCCCGAACGGGGCCGGTAAGTCCACCCTGCTGAAGCTGGTCGCCGGGGTTCTGACACCGACGGCCGGCGAGCGACTGGTGGGCCCCAAGACGAAGCTCGGCTACTTCGCGCAGCATCAGATCGAAGCGCTCGATCCGGCTAAGCGGGTGATCCAGGAGATCGAAGCCTCGATCCCTCGGGGCGTTCAGGTGAAGCCGCGGGACCTGCTGGGTCGGTTCTTGTTCTCGGGGGACGACATCGACAAACCGATCTCGGTCCTGTCCGGCGGGGAGAGGACGCGGGTGGCCCTCGCCAAGATGCTGGTCTCGCCCCTGAACCTCCTCTGTCTCGACGAGCCGACCAACCACCTCGATATCGCCAGCCGCGACGTGCTCGAGGACGCCCTCGAGGACTACAAGGGCGCCCTGGTTCTGATCACGCACGACCGGCACCTGATCAGAAGCGTGGCCGACCACATCGTCGAGGTCGTGGACGGCAGGGTGACCTGGTACGACGGGGATTACGACTTCTACATCGAGCGGCGCGAGCGAGAGGCGCAGTCGTCTCCGGCTGCCGCGACCGTTCCAAGCGCTTCGAACCCGCCGCCGAGCGCGGCCAAGGAGCGTCGGCGTCAGAACGCGAAGGAGCGCGAGCGCACACGCGAGCTGCGCAAGCGCATCGGAGCGATTGAGACGAAGCTCGAGAAGGCCGCGGAAGAGATGAAGAAGATCGGCGAGATCTTGGCGGACCCGAACGTTTACTCGACCGATGTCGACGTGGCCGAGCTGTCCCGCGACTACGAACGGTGTCAGCGCCGGGTTGCGAAGCTGGAAGCGGACTGGGAGGAAGCCAGCGAGGCGCTGGAGGGGCTACAAGCGACCCCGCTATGAGGCGTACGCTTGGAGTGCGCATCGATAAGGAGGTCGGAGATGAAGCTCTTCTGTCCGCAATGCCGACTCGAGCAACCTCGGAGCCACGCCTACTGCCTCCGCTGCGGTCACGAGCTTCCACGCCAGCTACTGGCTCAGGAACCCGCCAAGACCACGCGCTTCTTCGCCGGGGTCAAGGTAGGTCACGGTGACCCCGATCACGCCTACCTCCGAGTTTCCTGTTATCGCAAGGACCAGCTGTTCGAGAGTGAGGAAGGCTCGGTGACGATCCCCGGCCACCACGTCCGCTTCTCGGTCTGGGTCGGAGACGAGGCACGCTGCGTGATGTCCCTGCCGGAGACGGAAGCGGCAGCGCTCGCCTCTTACATCCAAGCAGAGCTCACGCAGCTTTCGGCCAGCGGCTCGGAGGGTCGGCCGGTCTGACCTCCGCGTCCTCGAGGACCGCACCTTGGCGTCCGACCGAAGAGGAGCTGGCCGCCGCCTACGGCAAGAAGATCCGGGACGTGATCGCCTCCGACCTGGACGTTCTGTTCTGTGGGATCAACCCAGGCCTCTATTCGGGCGCGGTCGGCCATCACTTCGCCCGGCCGGGTAACCGTTTCTGGCCCGCCTTGCATCGTTCGGGTTTCACCCGGCGGTTGCTCGGCCCCTTCGAGGAGCGACAGCTCCTGGAGGAGAACCTCGGCGTCACCAACATCGTCGGTCGGACCACCGCGAGGGCAGACGAACTGAGCGACGACGAGCTGCGGCGGGGGGTCGAGACGTTGAGGAGGAAGGTGCGGAGGTACCGTCCGAGGTGGCTGGCGCTGCTCGGTCTGGGCGCTTATCGGGTGGGGTTCGGCGATGCGAGGGCGACCGTCGGGCCGCAGGACATCACGATCGGAGTGACCCGCGTCTGGCTGCTTCCGAACCCGAGCGGCTTGAACGCCCACTATCAGCTGGATGCGCTGGCCGAGCGATTCTCCGACCTGAAGCGTGAGGTCAGGGCCTGAAAGTGGTCACCGCGCGGTGAAGGGAAGCGAGCAAGGGCGCCGAATCTTCGACCGTCGACTACGCCTGTAGTACCCCTCCAGGCAGTAGATTCCTGAGCACACCCGACTCGAGAGGCGGTTTGATGGCGGAGGATCCAAGCAGCAGGTCCGGAGGCGGGCTGGAGGGCTTCAAGAAGGCGTTCGAGGACTGGAAGCTCCGCCGCCGGCGCAAGAAGACCGCCAAGCGCAAGACCTCGGGACGCACGACCACGATCGTTCTGTCGATCGTCGTGCTGGCCCTGTTCGGAGCCTTCGCGGCCGCCCTCAACTACCTGACCCCCACTGCAACCGGCCGGGAGGTGTCGATCGACGAGCTGAGCGCTCTGGCCGACGAGAAGCGGATAGAGACCGCCACCTTCCGCGACGAGGACAACCGCCTCGTGGGGACGTTCGCGGCCGGGTCCATCGTGGCCGAAGACGAGCCGAAGAAGGACCCCGGCGGCAAGGGCGCCGAGGGCAAGAACGACAAGGGCAACACCGCGGCCAAGGGCAAAGGCGATGGCGACAAGAAACAAGGGCCCAACGCCGGGGGGTCGGACGAACCGGTCGCCGAGGAAGAGCCGTCGAAGGCACCGGTGGGAGCCGGCGAGTACTGGCTGACCTATCCCTCCAGCGACGCGGCGTTCGGGGTCCTGGCCGAGATGGTCACCGAGGCGGGAGCGCGCGTGACCGTCGACCCGCAGACCCCCAAGACGATCGTGCGGGCGGTCTCGACCTACCTGTTGCCGCTGCTGATCCTGGCCAGCTTCTTCGGTCTGCTCTTCACCGCCGGCAAGGGGGGCGGGGGAGCGATCGGCGATGTCATGACCTTCGGAACGATCGGCAAGGGCAAGAAGGGGAAGTCGACCAGCGCCACCACCTTCAAGGACGTCGGTGGTGCCGAAGAGGCGGTGATCGAGCTCAAAGAGGTCGTCGATTACCTCACGAACCCGAAGCGGTACGACGAGATCGGCGCGGTCCCACCCAAGGGCGTGCTGCTCTTCGGCCCCCCCGGGTGCGGCAAGACCTTGCTCGCCAAGGCCGTTGCCGGTGAAGCGGGGGTGCCGTTCTTCTCGGTGGCCGGCGCCGAGTTCGTCGAATCCCTGGTCGGCATCGGAGCGGCTCGCGTCCGCGACCTGTTCGCCCGCGTGCGTGCGGTCGCTCCCGCCATCGTTTTCATCGACGAGTTGGACGCCGCCGGGCGCAAGCGCGGTCACGGTGAAGGTGGCGGTTCCGACGAGCGCGAGCAGACCCTGAACCAGATGCTCGTCGAGATGGACGGTTTCGAGGTCAGCTCCGGGATCGTGGTCATCGGTGCGACCAACCGTCCAGACATCCTGGACCCCGCGCTGCTGCGCCCAGGTCGCTTCGACAGGCACATCACCGTCGATCAGCCGGACGGCGCCGGACGTCTAGCGATCCTTCAGCTGCATGCGAAGGGCAAGCCCGTGGCGAAGTCGGTCGACATGGCCTACATCGCGAAGCGCACCCCGGGTTTCTCGGGCGCCGACCTGGCGAACGTGATCAACGAGGCCGCGTTGCTCACTCTGCGAGAGAAGAAGCCCGAGATCGAGACGGCCGAGCTCGAGGAAGCGATCCAACGCGTGCTCCATGGCCCGAAGCGCAGGGGTCGGGTGCTCAGCCCGGAGGAGGAGCGCCGCGCCGCCTATCACGAGTCCGGTCACGCGATCGTGGCGGCAGCTCTCGGCCGAGCCGACGACCTGCACCGGGTCAGCATCCTGGCCCGTTCGCGCGGCATCGGTGGAACGGGGCTGGACCGCCAGGACGACACCTTGTTGCTGACGCGCAACCAGCTCTTCGCTCGCGTGGTCGTGGCGATGTCGGGGATGGCCGCCGAAGAGCTGGTCCTGGAGGAGCCGTCCACGGGGGCCGAGCAGGACCTCGAGCAGGCCACCGAGATCGCCCGCGACATCGTCGGCCGCTATGGGATGAGCCCGGCGCTCGGCCGGGCCCGGCTCCTCGCATCCGACGTGGATCAGTACCTCGGTGGTGACTCCGCGTTCTCGAACCTGTCTTCCCAGACCCACGTCGAGTTCGACAACGAGGTTAGGCGGCTGCTGGAAGAGGCCGAGACGCAGGCCC
Source organism: Actinomycetota bacterium (assembly GCA_046566065.1). GTDB lineage: Bacteria > Actinomycetota > CADDZG01 > CADDZG01 > WHSQ01 > MB1-2. Next base: position 55,587 of record JBKHXK010000015.1, read on the forward strand.
GCGGCCTGCTGGAAGCCAACCGTGAGCTCTTGAACGAGATGGCGGAGCGCCTGGAGGTCGACGAGACCTTGGAGGGGACCGCTCTGGACGGGATCCTGAGGCGGGTGCCTCGTAGCGACGCATCCCTTGGACGGGTCTTCTCGGTGCGAGACGGCAACGGGGTGGCGGCCGGCAGACAGGCCGCGCCGGGGGCGAGGAGGCCGGTCTAGGCGTCCTGGCCGGCCGGGCCGTCGGGCGAGGCTGTGACCTGCTCGAGCGACTCGGCGCTGCCGTCGCCGGCGGCCTGGATGGCAAGCTCGTCCCCCGCACGCAGGGTTAGATAACGACCGTGCTCGCCTCTGACCTTCTTCACATACTCGACGAATCGGTTCAGGTAGAGAGCGTCGGCGTGCGCTTCGAGGCGTTCGAGATCGACCACGACGCCCGCATCACGCTGGTCGCGCTCGTCGGAGCCACTGCCGTTCGCGTCGCTCGACCTCACCTGGCTCAACTGGCCACCTCCTTCGCAGGCGGAGGGACAACCCCCCACCCGGAGAACCTTAGTCCAAGCGATCACCGACGAGAGGCGATATGTACGGCGGTGCCGGTCTGATGATGAGAAGGGTCCTGGTGGGGCTGCTCGTCAGCCTCGTTCTCGTCGCGCCCTTCGCTCTGGGGGCCCAGGCTCAGACCGGTTGCGGCACCGTGTCCGGATCCTGGACGAGCATCCCGGCGCCGGATTTCCCGGCCGGTGACCGGCCGATGACGGCCTACGCGGTCCATCCGCTGAGGCCCTCGACGATGTTCGCCACCAACGGGACCGTCGTGATGAGGTCCACCGACGGCGGATGCGGGTGGAAGCTCGCCTACGAGCCCGATCCCGGCACCCTTCCCCTCGGGTCCTCCCTCGAGACCCGGGTCGTGTCGATCGATATCCCCGAGTCCCCGGCTGGCGCCACCATGGCCTTCTTGACACTGGCCGAAAAGGTCGGCCCTGCGATCCGCCCCCGCGTCCTCCGCAGCCTCGACGGCGGGGCGACCTGGCAACCTGCGGATGCAGGGCTTCCGCCCGCGGGCGTGCCCTCGATGCTGCGGGTGGCGCCGGGCGATCCCCAGAGGCTGTACCTGGGTATCTCGATGGACGCAGAGGGCGCGCCGGCGAGCTTCCCGGTGCAGTTCCTGTACGGGAGCGACGACGGCGGGACCTCCTGGACCCTGCGCTCGAACTTCCAACGGTCGGTCGACGGCGGGGTCATCGATGTGAAGGTGGACCCGATCGACGCCAACAGCGTGTGGGTGGGAGCCGCGAGCGGCCTCTTCCATTCGACCGACGGAGGTCGCACCTATCGCGATGTGGACGAGTTCACGGGGGCTCCCGCCGGTCCTGTCGACGTGTTCCATGGACAGGGCCCTGCCAGCATCGTTGCGTTCAAGCCGGGTCAGGGACAGGGGGCCGCGTCCGAGGACGGTGGTGAGACCTGGCTGAGCATCAGCTCGCCCGGAACGCCGACCTCGATCGCTCACGGCCATCTGGCGCAGAGCCGTCTGATGTCGTCGGCGGGACGCGTATGGGTCTATGCCCCGAACATCTTCTCGTGGGTCGACGCGAGGGCACCTCGTGGAGAGGTGACGGGCCTGACCGCCGATCGCAGCGGGATCGGCTTCTACGGGTTCACCTCCTCCACGATCGAGATCTACCGAGGGCCGGTGGGGGTCTCGGTGGAGGTCCCGCCGGGCAACCTGATCCGTCCCGACGGCTCGTTGATCGAGGGGACGCCGGCGCCGCCGGCCGGGCACCCCGAGCTCACTCCGAAGCAGCAGACCGTACGCATCCCCGCCGGCGACTCGAAGACCGTGCCGTTCTCCCTGAAGCTCCCCAAGGTCCTCAGCCCGGTCGACATCTACTTCCTGGTGGACACGTCCTCGAGCCAGGGACCGTTCATCGAGGCGATGGTCGAAGCCCTCGAAGACGTCGTCAACGAGGTCAATGGCTCGAGTGTCGTGGCGCGCTTCGGGCTCGGCGAGTACCGCAACTATCCGGATTCGAATCCCCCGCGGTTGGGACCCGAAGGCACCAACCAGCACGAACCGAATTTCGTCTATCGACAGCGGGTCGACCTCACCACCGACATGGACGTGCTCGAGAGCGCATTGAACAGCATCCGTCCGGCGGGAGGCGGTCATTACAACGCGCAACTCGCAGCGCTCTACCAAACGGCAACGGGCGCGGGCCAGGACGTCGACCCACCCGGCCCCCTCGGTCAGGACGTGGCCCGCGGTCAACAGGCCGAC
>JBKHXK010000016.1:0-56907 GCA_046566065.1 Actinomycetota bacterium
CCGACAGGATCGCGTAGACGATCGTGCGGTTGATGACGACGTCGATGTCGTACAAGCGGTATCTCAGGATGCCGATGCCCGCGCCGACAGAGGGGAAGATCATCCCTGCGAAGAAGAAGCCTTCTGCGACGGTCTCACCCAGGACTTTCGAGATCGGATCCTCGAACGCGATGACGACGACCAGAGCCACGGCCGAGTAGGCGAACCACTTGATCTGTTGGCGCTGTTGGTAGGAGGCGCGGCGGTAGCGGAAAGCCAGGGAGAGAGCGCACACGAGGGCCAGCAGCGGGACCAGGCTGAACGCCACCCCCTCCACGGCCCCTATCAGGGCGCGGGCGCTCTCGATGCCGAAGGGGTTCTCACTGCTGGGAAGCGAGGTATCGAAGGGCTCCATCGGGCCGGGCAGGAAAGCCATGCTCGCGGTTACGACGGCGATCAACGCACCGGCCAGGAAGGGGACGGCGCGCCACCGACGAGAAGGCAGCTTGCCGTCGGGGAACAGAAGCAGCGCGAAGGTCGAAAGCATCCCGATCCCGGGGAACCACGCCCAGGAAGACACCCACTCGAGCAGCGAGCCGGCGGGTAACCCGCCGGGGATCGCAAGGGAGCGTGCGGCGTAGGCACCGGTGAAGAAACCTGTCGTAGGGGTCAGCCCGACGCAGATGAAGATCCACCCGACGGGGTTGTGAGGCTGGCGGGTTGCCACGACCACACCCATCGTCGCGAACGCGAAGAAAGGGATCCCGAACACGTCGTCGGCCGTGACTCCTCCCTTGAGCAGGAACCCTGAGACCCCCATGGCGACGACGACGCCGTAGAGCCCCAGAGCCCACCGGCGTCGAGGGTCGCTCACGACCGAGCCTCCCCGGCGCCGCGCAGCCACACCGAGACGTGCGCGGGCTGCATCGTGTCGTGCACGACGCGCGACAGGTCCTGGGTTAGATGTTCGAGATCCACGTCGTCGCGCAGACGGGAGCTGAAACTCTCGAGGGTCTGCCGAGCGTCGTACTTCCGGCGATAGAAGCGACGATCTATGAAGGCCTGGACCCTCCCCCTCAGAGGCCGGAACAACCCGGCAACAGCGAGGGTGGATCCGGCGATCGCGAGGTCGGAATCTTCCGTGACGCCGGTCAGGGCCTCCTGGAGGACGAAGACGATCCCTAGATAGGCCAGCACGAGGATGCTCGTAAGGATGCTGTAGACCAGGGTGCGATTGACGATCAGGTCGATGTCATAAAGCCGGTACTTCAGGATGGCGACACCGATCGCGCCCGGGATCATCCACAAGGTGAGCGGAAAGATCACCTCCGGTAGATCGAAGGTGTCGCCGAGGGTCACGCTGAGTCCGAAGACGGCGGCGGCCCAGAGCAACAACTTCAATTGTTGTCTCTGTTCAGTGCCCGATCGCCGGAACCTCACTACGACCGAAGCGAGGCTGAGAGCCATCAGAGGGAAGAAGATGACGAAGAGGAACCCCAGGGCTTCCTCGGAATTGGCGAACGGGAGGAATCCAACCGGGTTGCGTATCGAATAGCCGTCACTCTGTAGACGGGACTGAAACATGGCTCCACCCGTCACCAAGACGATCACCAGCACGCTGGCCCAGCCGACCCATCTCCAGCGCGGCGACGGCGGCCGTCCATCGGGGAACAACAACAAGCCCAGGGTCGGGATAGCCATCAGCCCCGGATACCAGAGCCACTGCTCGAGCCAGGCGGCGAAGTACGCACCGGGCCATCTCCCCGGCTCATTCACCAGACCCAGGTACGCGTACTCGGTGGAGGGCACAAGGATCCCAACGGCAACGCCGATGAGGATGAAGATCCACGCCAGCGGATTCTGCGGATGTCGAGAGAAGATGAGCGCCCCGATAACAGGGAACGCGGCGAACCCAAGTAGTAGGCCGATGCTCTCGACCAGGCTGTCGTTGCCGCCTCGTCCGAGGTGCTCCTCCAGGGCGGCGCCTGCGACCATGCCCCCGAGCGCGAGTACACACAGCCCCCATCCCAGGGCCGGGATCCGTCTCTTCACGCCCGCAATGTCCTTCATCGCCGTCCGAGAATCGTTACGAAAATGGCTGTGAAGGACAATGCCGTTGCGAAGATTGCGTAGGTTGTCGCGGTCTCGAGTGGAGGGAGAGGGGTGGCCGGACTAGAGATCGAGGTACTGGGGAGCCCCGTGGTGCGAGCCGACGGCATCCCGGTGGAGGTGGATACGCGCAAAGCCACCGCCTTGCTTGTCTACCTGGCGGTGACGGGCCACCCGCAGAGCCGGGACCGCTTGACCGGGCTCCTGTGGCCCGACTACGAGCAGGAGAAGGCGCGGGCCGCGCTGCGCAGGACGCTCTCGACCCTGAAGAGCGCCCTGCGGGGCAGGTGGGTGACGGCCGATCGTTTCGCCGTGTCGCTGCAGACCGACGACATCGACCTGGACCTGGCTCGATTCCGCGGGTTGCTGGAAGAGGCCGGAGCCCACGGCCACGGATCCGGCGAGGCGTGCGCCAAGTGCGCCACCGCGCTTTCGCACGCCGCCTCCATCGTTAACGGCTCCTTCCTCCAGGGTTTCTCGCTACGGGACGCCGATCCCTTCGACGAGTGGCAGAGCCTCGAGGCTCAATCCGTCGAACGCGACCTAGCCGCGGTGCTGGACCAACTGGTGCGCGCCAGGGTCGCGCTGGGCGAGCTAGAAGCGGCCACGTCGGCCGCCCGGAAGAAGGTCTCGCTAGACCCCTTGGACGAGCCGGCGCATCGCCAGTTGATGCAGATCTACGCCTGGCGCGGGATGCGCAGCAATGCCTTGCAGCAGTACAGAGAGTGCGTTGCGATCCTCGATCGGGAGCTGGGTGTGGCACCGCTTCAGGAGACGACGCAGCTGTACGAAGCGATCAGCGAGGGTCACGTCGAGGCAGTGACCGAGACCGAGCTGTCCGCCCCTCCGGCTTCACCCGAGACAGGGGTCCGGACCTACCCGCTGAGGGGTCGGGACGCCGAATGGGACGCGCTGATGCAGGCACGAGCGGCTGCGTCGGCCGGGATGTTCGTGGTGCTACAGGGCGAAGCCGGCATCGGCAAGACCCGGCTCGCTCGCGAGCTCCTCGACCACGCCCGAGCGCAGGGGGCCGAGGTCGCAACAGCTCGCTCGCACGAGGGCGAGAGCGGATTGCCCTACGCCCTCATCACCGACCTGCTCTCACAACTGGTGGGGCGGGTGGAATCCGTCTCCGACGACGCTCTGGCCGAGGCGGGCCGACTCGTCCCCGGCCTCCAGAACGGGACCTCGGCCGGGTCGATCGAGGATCCCGGCGGCCTCACCCGCTTCTACGAGGGCATCAGGGCTGTCATCACCGGCGCTCTCCGGGGCGAACAGCCGGGAGTCGTTCTGCTCGACGACCTGCACTGGTCGGACAGCGCTTCCATCGAGACCCTCGCCTACATGGTCCGGAGGTTGTCCGACACTCCCGTCCTCTTCATAGCGACATGGCGGACCGAGGAGGTCGGTCCCGACGACAGGTTGAGAAGGATCGCTGAAGAGGCTCAGCGGGACAAGCACGGGGTCGTGATCGAGCTCGGGCGTCTGGGTGAGGACGACGTCCTCGGGCTGATCGCCGACTCCGGGCTCGCGGCAGACCCGACCGACGAGCTCGCCCGACGACTGCTGGTGGAGACGGAAGGGATCCCGTTCTTCGTGGTGGAGTACCTAGCCGTCGCCGGCTCCGGCTCGGAAGGGTGGGAGCTCCCGGCCACGATCAAGGATCTCCTTCGTTCGAGGGTGAACCTGGCGGGTCAGACCGCTCGTCAGGTCTTGGGCACCGCTGCGGTGATCGATCGCACGTTCGATTTCGACACGGTGTGGCGAGCGAGCGGACGGACGGAGCTGGAGGTTGTCGATGCGCTCGAAGAGCTCGTGCGCCACGGCCTCGTGGTCCAGGGCCCCCTCACCGAGAACCAGGAGGTGACGTACGACTTCTCTCACGAGAAGCTGCGGGCCTTCATCTACGGGTCGATGAGCCCGGCGCGCCGCCGAGTCCTGCACCGCAGGGTCGCCGACGCGTTCGCTCTATCGAGTCGTGGCATGGGTCAGTCGCAGGTGCCCGCTCTCGTCGCCCGGCACTACGAGCTCGGCGGCAACGAGGCCGACGCGGCCCTCTTCCGGGAGCTGGCAGCCGAGCGAGCGCGTGACGTCTATGCGAACAGAGAGGCTTTGGACCACTATCAGGCGGCGCTGTCTCTCGGTCATGGGGACCCGGCTCGGATGCACCGAGGAGCGGGTGACATGTACGTCCTTCTCGGCGAGTACGGCAAGGCGCTCAACAGCTACCAAGCCGCCGCCGCCCACGCGGCGCCAGACGAGGTTGCCGCGATCGAACAGCGCATCGGCGACGTGCACCAACGCCGTGGTGACTGGGACCTATCACAGAACCACTTCGCCGCCGCGCTGGAATCGCTCGCCGAGGACGAGGAGGTGGCACGCTCGCGGCTCTTCGCTTCGATGAGCTTCAACTGCTACCGGACGGGCGCTTTGGACGAAGCCCGCGAGCTGGCGAAGCGGGCTCTCGAAGCTGCGGAAGTGGCCGACGATGCCCGCGCCAGAGCGCACGCCCAGAACATGGTGGGGATCCTCGAGAACGCCCGCGGAGATCACGAGGCGGCCGAGATCGCTCTGGGCGACAGCTTGCGCCTGGCCGACGAGTTGGACGACTTCGGGGGCCGGGCCGCGGCCCTCAATAACCTCGCCCTCACCGCGCGCTCGAGAGGCGACGTCGATAGAGCGCTCCAACTCAGTCTCGAAGCGCTGGAGATATGCGCCCGACAAGGAGACCGTCATCACGAGGCCGCCCTGCACAACAACGTGGCCGACCTCCTGCATCAGAAGGGCGACACGGAAGCGGCGATGGATCACCTGAAGCGGGCGACGACCACGCTGGCAGAGATCGGAGACGAACCGACCGGGATGCTGCCCGAGGTCTGGAAACTCGTCGAGTGGTCTAGCTGAGGACGGTGGCGGGGCCCAGGAGGGCTTTGAGCTCGGCGTGGAGGCCGTTGGACGTGTCCACGGAGAACTGACTGCCGAGGCGAAGCACCGTCGTCTTCCTATCCTTCGCCAGGTGCAGGAAGACCTGCGTGGTGCCCGGGTGGTTGGCCAGCACGTCCTTCAAGGAGTCGACCACGCGGGCGGTGCAGGCCTCGACGGCCAGGTTGATCACCAAGGGCCGATCCTCGCCGAGATCGGGCTCGAGGAACTCCAGAGCCATCATCTTCATCGAGTCGTCGCGCGCATCCTGGTCCAAACGGCCCTTCACCAGCAGGATCGCATCGGGCCGAAGCATCGCTGCGAACTGCTCGTAGACGCGGGCGAACACGACGACTTCCACGGAGGCTCCCGCGACGTCTTCGACCTGAAGCAGCAACATGATCTCGCCGCGGCGTGTGAGCTTCTTCGTGATCCCGGCGACGATGCCACCGATCGTGAGGATCTCGCCGGGACGGCGGTCACCCAGTGATGTGATCGGGCAGTCGGTCATGCGGCCCAGCAAACCCTCGACCCCGAGCAAGGGGTGGTCGGATACGTAACGGCCGAGGACCTCCTTCTCTTGCGCGAGCAACAGCTCCTTGGGGTGCTCCCCCAGCGGGATCGGCTGGTCGTGCGGGGTCGCATCGTCGTCGCCCATCGAATCGAAGAGTCCGAACTGGCCGTGCTCCTGCATCTTCCTCTGCTCGATGATCTCGCCGGAGATGTTCTCGAAGCTGTCGAGCAGGCCCTTGCGAGTGTGTCCGAGTGACTCGAAAGCGCCGGCCTTGATCAACGATTCAACCGTCTTGCGGTTCAGACACGTGTAGTCGACGCGTCGGCAGAAGTCATGAAAAGAGCTGAAGGGACCGGCTTTCTGGCGAGCCTCCACGATCTTCTCGACGACCCCCTCCCCCACGCCCCGCACGGCGGACAAGCCGTAACGCACCGAGTCTCCGGTCGGCGTGAAGTCCATGTCGGAGCCGTTGACGTCGGGCAGCAGGATCGGGATCGACATCTTGCGCGCCATCGTCAGGTACTTGGGCTTGTCGTCCTTGCGGTCCTTCACTGAGGTGAGCAACGCGGCCATGTATTCCACCGGGTAGTGGGCCTTCAGCCACGCGGTCTGGTACGCGATGTACGCGTAGCAAGCAGCATGAGCGCGGTTGAACGAGTAGTCGGCGAAGCGCTCGATCAATCCCCAGAGGTGATCTGCGTCGGCCTGTGTAACCCCGCCCTTGACGCAGCCGTCGATGAAGCGCGGCTTCTCGGCCGCCATGATGTCCCGCTTCTTCTTCCCGATCGCTTTGCGGACCAGGTCGGCTTGGCCTGGCGTGTACCCGGCCAGCTTCTGCAGGGTCAAGACGATCTGCTCCTGGTAGACGAGAACCCCGTACGTCTCCTTGGTGATCTCTTCGAGCTCGGGGTGGAGGTAGGTGATCTTGGATGCGTCGTGCATCCGTTCGATGTAGCTGGGGATCTGGTCCATCGGACCGGGGCGATACAGCGCCACCATCGCCATGATGTGCTCGAACTTCGTCGGCTTCAACTGCGCCAGGTATCGGCGCATCCCGTCCGACTCGAGCTGGAAGACCCCGTCCGTGTCCCCCCTCTGCAACATGGCGTAGACGCGCTCGTCTTCGAAATCGAGGTCGTCGACATCTACTTCTTCGTTGCGGTTCGCCTTGACGTACTCACGAGCCAACTCGATGACCGTCAGGTTGCGAAGCCCGAGGAAGTCCATCTTCAGGAGGCCCAGCTCCTCGACGCCGTTCATGTCGAACTGGGTGACGACCTCGTCGTGATCGCCGCGCTTCAGGGGCACGTGCTCGACGAGTGGGTCGCGACCGATCACCACACCGGCCGCGTGGATGCCGGCCGAGCGCTTGAGGTTCTCGACCTTCAGTGCCGTGTCGATGATCTCCTTGGCGGCCCCCCCGGCGTCGTAGGCCTCTTTCAGCTCGGCCGAAGTCTCCAGAGCGCTCGCCAGTCCCGAGTCGCGTCCCATGATGAGCGGCGGGTACATCCGCGTCAGGCGATCGCCTTCCTGGTACGGGAAGCCGAGCACGCGCGCTGCGTCCTTGATCGCCTGCTTCCCCTTGATCGTGCCGTAGGTGACGATCTGCGCGACGTGATCCTTGCCGTACTTGTCGCACACGTAGCGGATGACCTCGCCGCGCTTGCGATCGTCGAAGTCGATGTCGATGTCCGGCATCTGGATCCGCTCGGGGTTCAGGAAGCGCTCGAACATCAGGTCGTAGCGGAGCGGGTCCAGTTCGGTGATCCCCAGCGCGTAGGACACGATCGAGCCCGCCGCGCTGCCGCGGCCCGGACCCACCCGGATCCCCTGCTGCTTGGACCAGTTGACGAAGTCCTGCACGACGAGGAAGTAGCCGGGGAACTTCATCTCCTCGATCACCTTGAGCTCGTACTCGGCCCTCTCGCGTGCATCGCGGCCGACGTCGCCGTAGCGCTTCTTCAGGCCCTCGAACACGAGGTCGCGGAGATGGCCCTCCAAGGTCTTGCCGTCGGGCACGTCGTAGCGCGGCAAGAGCAGCTGGCCCATCGAGATCTCGACGTTGCAACGCTCGGCAACCGCCAGGGTGTTCTCGCAGGCACCGGGCCAACGCGCGAACGCCTTCTCCATCTCCTCGGGCGTCTTCAGGTAGAACTCGTCTGAGTCGAACTTGAACCGCTGCGGATCCGACATCACCGAACCGGTGTTGATGCACAGCAACACGTCGTGGCCGACCGAGTCGTCTTTGTGCGTGTAGTGAGAGTCGTTCGTGGCCACCCACGGGATGCCCATCTCTTGACCGATCTTCATCAGCTCGTCGTTCAGGGGGGCCTGGACGTCGATCCCGTGGTCCTGCATCTCGAGGTAGAAGCGATCGCCGAACACCTCTCGGTACTGGGCGACCTTCCGGCGGGCGAGAGCGAGATCCCCCGACACGATCGCCTTCGGGATCTCTGCCGAGAGACAGCCGGAGAGGCAGATGAGACCCTCGGAGTACTCGGCCAGAAGCTCGTGATCGGTGCGGGGCCAGTAATGGAAGCCCTCCAGCCACGCCCTGGACGAGATCTTCATCAGGTTCTGGTAACCCTGGTCGTTCTGGGCCAGCAGCGTCAGATGGAAGGTGTTGGCCCCGTTCTCCTTCTGTGGGGGCTTCTCCCGACGATCCCCGCCGAAGAGGTAGCCCTCCATCCCAAGGATCGGCTTGACGGCATATCTCCCGTCCTTACGGTTCTTCTGGGCGGTGCGGTAGAAGTCGAGGACGCCGTACATGACGCCGTGGTCCGTGATGGCGCAGGCGGGCATGCCCGCCGCCTCGGCTGCCTCGAACATCTCCCCTATCCGGCTGGCCCCGTCGAGCATGGAGTACTCGCTGTGGGCATGGAGATGGACGAAACTCACGGGGGCAACGGCTCCTTAGCTGATGACTGAATCACATGGATGTACTTCTTCGAGTATCGCGCGTCAAGGTCGATCGATGCGGGAATCAGCATCACCTGGTCGGGCTGTTGGCAACAACCCTCCAGATCCTGTGGATTAGGCGCTCACAGCTCCGGGATCTGGAAACCTGCCCGTACCAGCACACTCTCCAGATCGGGCGGCAGCGGGTCGGTGACCCGGACCACTTCGCCGCTGATCGGATGGTTGAAGACCAGGCGCCAGGCGTGGAGGAAGGGCCGCTCGAGCCCCAGCTCCCGGGCCCGGTCCGAATAGCCCCGGTAGGAGCGGTCGCCCAGCACGGGGTGCCCGAGATGCGCCAGGTGGACCCGGATCTGATGCGTCCGGCCGCTTCCCAGTGACACGTCGAGCAGCGTCAGATCGTCGACGGTGGCGAGCTTCGAGTAGTGCGTGACCGACGGCTTCCCGCCTGCGACCACCGCCATCTGGCGTCGCTTCGTGGGGTGGCGGCCGATCGGGGCCTCGATCGTCCCGGTGGCGGATGCGGGCTCGCCGCGAACCAGAGCGAGGTACCGGCGCTCGACCTCGCGCCGCCTGATGGCCTCCACCAGGGCCTCCTGGGTGGCGTCGTCCTTCGCCACGAGGAGCAGGCCCGAGGTGTCCTTGTCCAGACGGTGAACTATCCCGGGCCGGATCGAAGCGCTGTTGGACAACGGGCCGCCCAGGGCGAGGAGCGCGTTCACCAGGGTGCCGCTGTCGTGACCTCGCGCCGGGTGGGTCACCAGACCCGCTGGCTTGGACACCACGAGCAGGGATCCGTCCGAGTAACGGATCTGAAGCGGGATGTCTTCCGCTTGAGGTGCAGGCGACTCGGGCGCGGGGAGGTCTCCCTGGATGGTCTCGCCCTCCTCCAACCGATGGCTCGGTCGCACCTTCGCACCGTCCACCGTGACGAGGCCGTTCTTCAACCCGCGTTGCGCCAAGGTGCGGGTGACCCCCGCGCGGGCCGCCAACACGACGTCCAAGCGCTGCCCGACCTCGTCCGGGGCGGGCGTGAACGAGATCATCAGGATCCCTGTCGGTCGGGTGAGCTCCATCCGAGCACCAGGATCGTCAGCGCCCCGAAAACGATGGACATATCGGCGACGTTGAAGACCGGCCACACGTATAGGTCGATGAAGTCGACCACCCCACCGCCCGTATCCCGCAACAAGCGGTCGCTCGCATTGCCCAGTCCCCCACCGAGCACCGTGCCCAGGGGGATGGCCCAACGGTGATCGTCAACCTTCCTGGCACCGATCAGGATGCCCCCGACGATCACCAGGGTGGCCACGAGGAAGAAGCCCGGCAGTCCTTGCAGTAGACCGAAGGCGCCACCTGTGTTGAGCGTGAGCCGCAGCCGCAGGACGCCGTCGATCACCTCGATCGGATCCCCGCTCAGGGTGTTCAGGGCCCACTGCTTGGTCCCCTGATCGACGGCCAGGATGATCGCGGCCGCGATGAGAAGTCGCAGATAAAGCGAGACGAGCGAACGTTTCGATGCGGGCTCGGACGCCGCGCCGGCGTCCACGTGGGGCGTGGCGTCTACCGGACGCGCTCCTCACGGCGCTTGCAATCCAAGCAGAGCAGGGCGTGTGGGAGGGCCTTGATCCGCGCCGCGTCGATCGGGTTCCCGCAGCGCTCGCAGGTGCCGTAGTTCCCCTCATCGATCCGAGCGATAGCGCGGGTCATCTGCTCGATCAGGTCTCGGATGTTGTTGCGGATGGAGAGGTCGCGCTCCCGGTCGAACGTGGCGGTGCCGGCATCGGCGAAGTCGTCGTCCAGACCGACCTCGCCGGTCATGTCGGATTGCGTACCGTCCGAATCGGATTCGATGTCCGCCTGCTGACGCTGCAGCTCGCTGCGTTCCTTCTCGAGCTCCTCCCGGATCTTCTTCAGCTGGTCCTTGTCGAACTTCGCAGCTCGAACGGGCCGAGACGGCCCGGTGTCGCGGATCGGCTTGCGGATCGGGATGCTGGGCTTCCATCCGGACGGCTTGACCGGACCGCTCTTGGCGATCGGAGCCTTGGCCGTGGTCTTCTTGGGAGCCTTCTCGGGCTTCTCCGCTACGGCCTTGGGGGCCTTGCCCACCGGCGCCTTCGCCGTCGTCTTCTTGACCGGCGCCTTGGCAGCCGACTTCTTGGTGGGGGCTTTCGTCACGGTCTTCTTGACGGGCGCCTTGGCGGTTGTCTTCTTGGCCACGGTCTTCTTGGGAGGGGCCTTCTTGGGGGTCGCCTTCTTCAGCGGCGCCTTGCGTGCGGAAGTCTTCTTCGCCGAGGTCTTCTTGGCTGCCGTCTTCTTCCCCGTGGGCTTCTTGGCAGAGGTCTTGCGAGCGAGCGGCTTCTTGGCGGTCTGAGCCGCGGGCTTACGAGCGCTGGTCTTCTTGGCCGCGGTCTTCTTCGCGGATGCCCTGGCCGGGGTCTTCTTCGCTCGGACGGGCTTCTTGGCCGGTGTCATGGCCGCGGGACGATAGCACAAGGGCACATGACGCAGGCGCCTTTGGACCGCCTCCGGCCCCCCTACGCGGGGCTACTCTTCTGGCCATGCCGCAAGCCCTCTACCGCAAGGTCGACCCTCGTATCTCGTTCCCCTCCCTGGAGGCCGAGATCGCTCAGCGGTGGCGGGACAACGACGTGTTCCACCGCTCGGTCAGCCAGAGGGAGGGGGCTCCCGAGTGGGTCTTCTACGAGGGCCCCCCTACGGCCAACGGCAAGCCCGGGCTCCATCACGTCGAGCCGCGCATCTTCAAGGACATCTTCTGCCGCTTCCAGGCCATGAAGGGCCGTTACGTCCACCGCAAGGGGGGCTGGGACTGCCACGGCCTCCCGGTCGAGATCGAGGTCGAGAAGCAGTTGGGGATCACCCAGAAGCGCCAGATCGAGGAAGAGGTCGGGATCGAGGAGTTCACCCGTCTCTGCCGCGAGTCGGTCATGAAGTACGTGGACGAATGGGAGCGATTCACCGACCGGATCGGGTTCTGGGTGGACATGCCCGACGCCTACTGGACGATGCACCCGGACTACGTCGAGACGGTCTGGTGGATCCTCAAGCAGATCTGGGACAAAGGGCTCCTCGAGGAGGACTTCAAGGTCGTCCCCTACTGCCCCCGTTGCGAGACCTCGCTGTCATCCCACGAGCAACACCAGACCGGCGCCTACAAGATGGTCACGGACCCCTCCGTCTACGTTCGCTACCCCGCGACCGACGAGGCCGACACCGCTTACCTGGTCTGGACCACGACCCCGTGGACGCTCCTCGCGAACATGGCCGTGGCGGTCGGCCCCGACCTGACCTACGTGAAGGTCCCCGATCCAGACCTCGACGGGCGCTTCTTGATCATGGCCAAAGAACGGGTCGAGCCCTTGCTCGGAGACGACGTCGAGGTCCTTGCCGGATGGACCGGCGCCGAGCTCCTGGGTCGCGCCTACGAGCCGCCTTTCGGATTCGTCCGGCGGGGAGGTGTCGCCCACACCGTTCGCGCCGGAGATTTCGTCACCACGACCGACGGGTCGGGGCTCGTTCACCTCGCCCCCTACGGAGAGGACGACATGGTCGTGGCCAAGCGCGACGACCTTCCCATCACGCAGATGATCGACCCGTCGGGCCGTGTGGTCGCCTCCGGCGGCCAGTTCGCCGGGCTGTACCACAAGGAGGCCGATCCGAAGATCATCGAGGACCTGCGCGCTCGGGATCTGTTGTTCCGGGCCGAGGACTACGAGCACTCCTATCCGCACTGCTGGCGATGCCACACCGCTCTGCTCTATTTCCCCCGGCTCGACTGGTACATCCGGACCTCGCAGATCCGAGCGGAACTGCAGGCTTCCAACGAGGACACCAACTGGCAGCCGCCAACGATCAAGTACGGGCGATTCGGGGACTGGCTGGCCAACAACGTCGACTGGTCCCTGTCGCGCGACCGCTACTGGGGCACGCCACTTCCGATCTGGCGATGCGAGGAGAAGCACGCGACCTGCATCGGATCCTTCAGCGAGCTCGGAGAGAGGGCCGGACGAGAGCTGGGACCCGACTTCGATCCTCACCGGCCCCATGTGGACGACATCACGTTTCCCTGTCCCGAGTGCGGTCGCGAAGCGAAGCGTGTCCTGAGCGTAATCGACACGTGGTTCGACTCCGGCTCGATGCCCTTCGGTCAGTGGCACTACCCGTTCGAGAACGAAGAGGTGTTCGAGACTCGTTTCCCCGCGGACTTCATCTCCGAGGCGATCGACCAGACACGTGGCTGGTTCTACTCGTTGCTCGCGGTTGCCACCCTCGTGCGAGGACAGAACTCCTACAAGAACGTCGTCTGCCTGGGCCACATCGTGGACGCAGACGGCAAGAAGATGTCGAAGTCCATCGGCAACGTGATCGACCCTTGGACGGTGCTCGAAGCGCAGGGAGCCGACGCTCTTCGCTGGTACATGCTGACCGCCGGCACGCCCTGGTCCGCACGTCGCGTCTCGATCGAGATCATCGAGGAGTCGCTGCGTAAGTTCCTGCTCACCCTCTGGAACACCTATTCGTTCTGGGTGACGTACGCAGCGCTCGAGAACTTCGATCCCACCGGCCTGGAGATCCCGATCGAGGAGCGAGCCGAGATCGATCGCTGGATCCTGGCCGAGCTCGCCGACACAGTGGATGTCGTGACCGCAGGGCTCGACGGTTTCGATGCCACCACCGCCGGACGTCGCCTCGACCGTTTCGTCGATGATCTGTCCAACTGGTACGTGCGCCGATCGCGCCGGAGGTTCTGGAGGTCCGGAGAGAACGCAGACACGCGGGCTGCGTTCCTCACGTTGTGGGAGTGCCTGGTCACGATCGCCAAGCTGTCGGCGCCGTTCGTCCCCTTCGTGGCCGACGAGATCTACACGAACCTGACGGGGCCCCTCGGCGACTCGGAGGACTCCGTGCACCTCGCGGATTGGCCCGCGGCCATGCCCGAGCGACGCGACGACGGCCTCCGGAGCCGGATGGCGTTGGTGCGACGCCTCGTCACGCTCGGTCGCTCGGCTCGCACGGAAGCGAAGGTGCGCGTGCGGCAACCGCTAGCGCGAGCGCTGGTCGTCCTCCCGGCATCCGAAGCAACGATCCTGGGCGAGCTCGAGGCTCTGGTTGCAGAGGAGCTGAACGTGAAAGGCATCGAACAGGTCACCGGCGTGGGCGAGCTCGTCTCGTACACGGTGAAACCGAACTTCAAGGCGCTCGGCCCCCGCTTCGGTCCGCGGGTCAAGTCGGTTGCGCAGGCGATCTCGGCCTCCGATGCCAAAGAGCTGGTGGACGCGCTCGAGTCCGAGGGCTCGGTCCACATCGACGTCGACGGGGAGCAGGTCAGTCTCACGAGCGACGACCTCGAAGTACGCGTCGAGGGCCGCGAGGGTTTCTCGCTAGCTCAAGACGGTCCCTATGGAGTGGCACTGGACCTCGACATCTCGCCGGAGCTGCTAGCCGAGGGCGTAGCGCGCGAGGTCGTCCGCGCCGTTCAGGAACTTCGGAAATCCAGCGGGCTCGCGGTTGAAGATCGCATCGAGCTATGGCTGCACTCCACCGATCCCGGCCTCGAAGCTGCGCTGCGCAACCACGAACGGTTCATCGCCAACGAGGTGCTCGCGCAGGAGACACAGTGGACGTCGCCGCCGGAGGATCTCGCCCGTGACACCGTCGCCCTAGAGGGAAAAGACGTGATCATCGGGGTGGGAAAGAGAAGCTAGGGCTTGCAGACCCCACAGGGATCGTAGCCACGACGCGTCGCTGTCTCGCGGGTGAGCTTCTCTCCCCCAGGCAGCGACGCGTACCGGCAGTCGGGACGGTGGAAGCGGCTGCGATCGGGATATGCGATCACGCGATCCGTATCGGCGTCGGCGGTCACCAACGGTGTTGCCTGCGTGTGCTCCGGGTCGGGGCGCGTCGATGGCGGCGTGGACCGGTCGGGGCGGTCGCGCTCGGGCGCAACGGCCGCCGCTTCGTCCTTGCTGCGGTAGTAGCCCAAGGAGAGAAGGACGCCCGCCACGACGCTCGCGACGATCGAGGTCCAGATAAGCGTCTGGTCCGCGCTCACCCAGCCCACGACCAGAAGGGCCGCTGCGGCAACGATCAAGAGCAACGACCCGCCGATCAGAGCCGTCATCTACCGGCTCTCTTCAGGCCAGTCCTCGTCCCGGGTCTCTCTCCGGAAGATGCCCCGCAGGGGACGCTTGCGAGCATCGCCGTTCTCGGCGTTCACGTAGTCCCCTACCTCGGCTTCGTCGCCACCGAAGTCCATGAACTCCGGCTCCTCAGTGGCGACCACCGAGTGCGGTTCCGCCGTCTCCGCAGCGGCTCGAGCTTGCGGGGTCGTACCCGCGGAGGGACGAGCCGACGGGGTCGGATGCGGGCGCGCGGAGAGCTCGGGAGCCGCCGCTGCCGGCTCCTTCGCCGGGGGGGCCGCGGTTGGTTGTAATGCCGCCAGGGTCGCGGCGGCTTGCGTTTTGCCTTTGTCGACCAACCCGTCCAACGCCGAAAGCTGCTGCTCGAGGAACGCGCGGAGCCGCTGCTTGATCTCGGACTCGAAAGCTTCGAGCCGCTCGATCGACTGTTGGGTATCTCGTCTGCGTGCGAGCTGCTGTCGCTCGACCTCCGCAGTCTTACGACGCACCTCTTCCTCCGCGGTCGCGACGCGATGCTTCAGCTCGTCGTTCGCGCGCTGAGCGCGCTGCTCCGCCTCGGCCACCAGAGCTTCGGCCTTCGTCTTCGCGGTCGCGATCGCTTCCTCGGCGGCCTGCTGGGCGGTCACCAACGTCTTCTTCAGCATGTCTTCGGTGCTGCGACTGGCCTCCACCATCTGGTCGAGCTCGCGCAGGCGGGTCTGCAACGCGGCGTTATCACGTTCGAGCCGGTTGAGCTGCTCTGCGATGCGGTCGAGGAACTCGTCGACCTCTTCTTGGTTGTAGCCGCGCCACGCATCGTGGAACTGCTTCTCGTGGATGTGTCGAGCGGTCAGATCCATGTGGGCAGTATCTCAGACCCCGGTGCCGGAGTGGCGGCTATCCACAGCCGACGGCGCCCTGCAGAACGCGAAGGATGATGAAGACGATCAGCGGCGATAGATCGAGTCCTCCGATGGGCGGGATATACCGCCGGAAGAGGCCGAGAACGGGCTCGGTCAGGTCGTAGATCACCCGGACCGCCGGCGCAAGGGAGGGTGGTGGGGACCAGGCCATGGTGGCCCACGACAGGATGATGCGTGCCAGGAGCACCACGAAGTAGGCGGAGAACAGGATGCAGAGGAACTCCATAGGTGATGGCTAGGCCTGGTTGAAGAAGCCGCGTTCCTCCAGGAACCGCTGGCGCTCCTCGGCCGACACCTGCACCCCGGGGGGTGTGATGAGGATCACGTTCTCACCCGCGGGTTGGATGGCGCCACCCATCCCATACGCAAGGCCGCTGGCGAAATCGATGAGGCGCTGGCGCTCGCGCGGATCGGCCGCATGCAGGTTCATGAGCACCGAGTGCCCCTCCCTGAACTTGTCGCCGACCTCCTGAGCATCCGCCTTGAAGAGCGTCGGATTCACCAGATGGAACCGCGCCTGTGCGGGGCTAGGTATGGAACGAACCACCGCATCGCGTCGTTGAGTAGAGACGGCCTCGTGGGAAGGAGCGCGTTTGGACCGCCGGGAGGGTGGGGGATGTTCTTCCTCTCGGTCGTAGTCGTCGTACGCGTAGTCGTCGTAGTCATCGTCCTCGACCAGGCCGAGATAGACGAGTGTCTTCCTCCAGATCCCCATCGCGCGAAGCCTATCCCGAAGCGGGTCTAGGTCTTCGGTTATCCGAGGCGCCGTCGACGCGGGCCGAAGATCGCCTCACCGACCCTTACCAGGGTGGCCCCTTCCTCGATCGCCACCTCGAAGTCACGGCTCATCCCCATCGACAGCTCCACCGCGTCGGGGAACGCCTGACGCAGTCGCTCTCCTAGGTCCCTCAACTCGCTGAAGACCGGACGGGAAGCCTCGGCTCTATCCGCAAGAGGGGCCATCGTCATGAGGCCCCGCACCTTGATCCCACCGAGCGCGTCGACCTCCTCCGCCAGACTCAGTGCTCGGGCCGGTTCCGCGCCGTGTTTCGAAGCCTCACCAGACACGTTGACCTCGATCAACACTTCTTGCTCCACACCCAGCGATCGCGCTCTCCGCGCGATCGCCTCGGCGAGACCCAAACGGTCGACGGAGTGGATCAATCGGGCGGTGCCTACGACGTGTCTCGCCTTGTTCGTCTGCAGATGGCCGATGAAATGCCACTCGACCGGGAGCGTCACGGCCAAGGCCTTCTCCCTCAATTCCTGTGCGCGGTTCTCACCGAGATCGTGCGCCCCCGCTCGATAGGCCTCGATCGCGGCGTCCGCCGCGAAGCCTTTGGTGACCGCGACGAGTCTGACCCGCTCAGGATCACGTCCGGCCCTCTTCGCTGCGGTCGCTATGCGCTCGTTAACCTCGGCGAGCCGTTCGGCAACCGTCATGCGGATGACATCCAAACGAAGGCGCCCTGCCTGCCCGTGAGCCCATCGCGACGGTAGGAGAAGTACCGCGGGTCACAGGAGGTGCAATCGGAGCTGGCCGCCACGTTCGAGATCCCGGCGCGCTCCAAAGCGAACACGGCGGCCTCACCGGGCGAGACCCGGTCGGGCGCCGCAACCGGCAATCCCCTCTCCTCGAAGGCTGCGATGACCTCCGGGCCGACCTCGTAACAGCAGCTGCGGATGCTGGGGCCGACCCAGGCCGCGTATGGCCGGCCGACCCATTCGACCGCGACCTCGACGGCTCCGGCGACCAGGCCCCGCCATCCCGCATGCGCGATCGCCACCCGGTCGTCGCCCGCGACGACGACGGGGGTGCAGTCGGCCGTCAGGATCCCGATCACGAGGCCGGGCTCCCGCGTCGCGATCACGTCGGCCTCGCCCGCCACCACGTTGTCCTCGAAGTTGACCTCCAGCAGATCCGCACCGTGAACCTGACGCGCCAGACGCATCGCCGCAGGATCGAAGCCGCCCCCCTTCGCAACCCGAGAGCGGTTCTCTGCCACCAGTGCCGGATCGTCACCCACGCGCGCGGCCAGATTGAGTGAGTCGAAGGGGGCCGGGCTGACACCGCCGTTGCGATCGGTGAACAGGACCGTGACTCCCTCCTGGTGGGGATCGGTCGATACACGGAGCCCTCCGAGGGTGCGCTCCTCCAAGGTCGCAGAAGTCATCGAACCTGGATACCAAACCGGGACGCGAAGAAGGGCGGGCCCTCTCTCGGAACCCGCCCTTCTTCGGGGAAGCGCTACCTCTTAAGCGATCACTCGTTGCGGAGGAACGATGGGATGTCCAGGTCCTCCTCCGCATCGAAGACGAGCCGGTCCTCACGTTCGGCACTACCCAGGAAGGCCGGCTGGTCATCGCCGATCGACGGCAAGGAGAAAATCTCCTCGTCCGGCTTCACGAGATCCTCCGCCTCTTTCTGGCCCCACCGGTCGAATCCGGCCGCGATCACCGTGACCCGGACCTCATCGCCCAACGTGTCGTCTACGACCGCTCCGAAGATGATGTTGGCGTCGGGGTGAGCCGCCTTGGAGATGATGCTGGCGGCTTCGTTCACCTCGAACAGGCCGAGGTCTGAACCACCGGCGATGTTGAGCAGGACACCGCGAGCTCCCTCGATCGAAGCCTCGAGCAGAGGCGACGAGATAGCCAACTGGGCTGCCTCGGAAGCGCGGTTGTCGCCCCGAGCCTGGCCGATGCCCATGAGAGAGGAGCCGGCGTCCGTCATGACCGCCTTCACGTCTGCGAAGTCCAGGTTGATCAACCCCGGTGTCGTGATCAGGTCGGTGATCCCCTGCACACCTTGGAGCAGGACCTCGTCCGCCATCCGGAACGCCTCGAGCACCGACGTGGTCGCGTCTCCGACGTCCAGGAGACGATCGTTCGGGATGACGATCAGCGTGTCGACCTTGTCCTTCAGAGCCGCGATGCCGGTCTCGGCCTTCACCGCGCGCTGACGCCCTTCGAAACCGAAGGGCCTGGTGACCACGCCGATCGTGAGGGCCCCGATCGACTTCGCGATCTCGGCCACGATCGGCGCTCCACCGGTGCCGGTGCCGCCGCCCTTGCCCGCGGTGATGAAGACCATGTCGGCGCCCTTCAGCACCTCTTCGATCTCCTCACGGTGCTCCTCTGCCGCCTGTCGGCCGACCTCGGGATCGGCACCCGCGCCGAGACCTCGGGTGAGGTCTCGCCCGATATCGAGCTTGACGTCGGCGTCCGACATCAACAGCGCCTGCGCGTCGGTGTTGACGGCGATGAACTCGACGCCCTTCAACCCGACCTCGATCATCCGGTTGACGGCGTTCACTCCGCCGCCGCCGATGCCTACGACCTTGATAACTGCGAGATAGTTCTGCGGTCCTGCTGCCATCGAGACCTCCTCTCCCACCCTCAACCCCGACTTGAGATGTCGCCTCCGCACCTGTTGCGGAAGCGTTTATGCAGGTCAGGCGGGGTGGATCAACACCTGAGCCTCTACTTCAGGCTTATAGTTATGTCAACCTGTAGTAATGGTCGAGGAATATAGCGAGAGGATGCCTATGAGTCAAGGGGCCGTGCGCGCGATGAAGCTCGATCGCGCGCATGCGCAAGCGTCCTAATCGGTCGGCGACGGGGTCGGCGCAGGTGTAGGTCCGGCCGACGATGTCTCCTCCCCCGCCGCGGCTTCGGGAGAGAGCGCGGGGCTGCTGGGCACGCGCACGTCGATGTAGGTGACGCTGCGACCTTCGGCGTCCAGTTCGGCGAGGAGCACCTCCAGCACCTCGTTCTTCGCAGCCAACGATTCGGCCGCGCCGAACCGGACCTGGGTCCCCGTCTCTAGCGACAGCGTGATCCGCTCCGGCGTCGGAGCCAGGACGGCAGCGACGCGAGAGCGCACCTGCTTCGAGAGCGACCGCCATGCCGTCAGAGCCGCCTGGATCTCTTCGGCCTCGAGGCGCGCTCCCGCCTCCGGCTTTGTGATCGACGCGGCGGCCAGCACGGGTAGTTGGGCATCGGAGACGCCCTCGGTCAGGACGTTGCCATAGCCATCCAAGGTCCACCGCTCGTTGTGCAGTGACAGGATCATGACCGGCCTGCGTTCCACGATCCTCACGCGCACGGTGCCCGGGAGCTTCCGATCCACGCGTGCACGCTTCACCCAGGGCAGCTGCGCGACCTGGTCCTCGACACCACCCGGCGAGACCAACAAGAGGTTGTCCGATGAGTCCAGCCCCGCCGCCCGCGCTACATCGGCCGAGTCGACGTGTTTGGAACCCACGACCACCACTTCCCTGACCCTCAGTACCGGAGACCAGAACACGACCCACACGGACGCCGCGAACACCGCGATGCCGACAGCCGTCATCAACATCCTGCGGCGACGGCTGCGTTCGATCGCGCGCCGACGGCGCGAGATGCGTGGGTCCGTCCTCACTCGAGCAGAGCTGCTCATCGTGGCGCCCCTGCCCTATCCACCGAGTCCGCGAAAGGGCCGATGAAACGCACCTCCGGCTCGAGTGCGATCCCGAAGCGCTCCATCACCCTGGCGCGTACGTCGTGCACGAGGTCGAAGACGTCCTGAGCGCTGGCCGAGTCGGAAGCCAGGAAGAAGTTCGCGTGTAGCTCGGAGACCGCGGCCCCCCCGACCCTGTGCCCCTTCAGACCGGCGGCTTCGACCAACCTCCCGGCCGAATCGCCCGGCGGGTTCTTGAACGTGCTGCCCGCGTTCTGCAGCGCGCCGGGCTGGGTGTCGGCTCGGTGCTTGCGGTAACGGTCCATCCGCTCCTTGATCGCCTCCTGATCGTCTGGACGCAACCCGAAGGTCGCCGCGACGACGACCTCGGACGGCCCCAGATCCGAGTGCCGGTAGCTGAGCCCGAGGGCTTCGGCAGGGCGCTGTTCCAGCACGCCGGCGTGCAGATCGAAGATCTGCACCTCCACCAAGGTGTCCGATATCGAACCCTCGTGAGCCCCGGCGTTCATCCGCACGCCGCCACCTACCGAGCCCGGGATGCCCACCGTGAACTCCAGGCCGGCCAGAGACCGACGCGCAGCCCAGTTGGCAAGCAGCGGCAGCGAAGTAGCCGCCCCCGCCGCCACCCGCTCGGGATCGTCCGAGCGGATCCAGGACATCGGCTGGGTCATCCGGATGACGACCCCGTCGAACCCCTGGTCGGAGATGACGACGTTCGAGCCGCGACCGATGACCACGACATCCAGGGTCGCCGGGTCCACGCCCGCCTCCCGGCTGGCCGTCGTGAGTAGCGTCAGGTCTTCGGGCGAAGCCGGCTCGAACAGCACCGAAGCGGGTCCGCCGACCCGATATGTCGTGAGCACCCCCAACGCCTGATCGAACGCTACGCGGCCCTCGGCCATCGAGCGCAGCCGCTCGCCCACCTCGCGGGCGGTCATGAGGTCGACCCCGAACGCAACTCGAGCAGAAGCTCTTCACCCAACGACGTGACGTCGCCGGCACCCATCGTCAGAACGGCATCCCCGGCCCTCACGGAGCTCTTCAGGTAGGACACCAACTCGGCGCGGTGAGGAAGGTAGGCAACCGGCCGACCGGGGAGCCGAGCACAAACCGCATCGGAGATGAGCTTGCCGCTGACCCCCGGCACGGGTTCCTCTCCGGCCCCATACACATCGGTGACCACGACGCGGTCGGCGTCGGTGAAGGACGCACCGAAGTCATCTGCGAAAGCCTGGGTCCTGGAGTAGCGATGTGGCTGGAACACGGCGAGCACTCGCTCCCATCGACCGGCTCGAGCGGCGGCCAAGGTGGCCTTCACCTCGGTGGGATGGTGCGCGTAGTCGTCGATGATCGAGACCCCCGCGGCCTCGCCTCGCAGCTGGAAGCGCCGCTCGACCCCGCTGTAGGCAGCCAGTCCGGATGCGATCTGGCTGAGGGTCACCCCTACCTCCAGGCATGCCGCGGCCGCAGCCAGAGCGTTGGACACATTGTGAGTGCCGGGCACCTGCAGCGCGATCTTCTCGCCGGCGCCGTCGTAGGTCAGGCGGAAGTCGATGCCCCGCTCGCCGGGCGATGCGTCCTCGGCGGTCACGCCACCCTCGCCGAAAAGCACGACACGCCGGCCGCTGGATCGTGCTATCTCCTCCAACCTCGCATCGCCGCCGGGAACGATCACCGCACCTCCGTCCTCGGTCGAGGCGATGAAGGAGGCGAAGGCTTCCCATAGGGCCTCCATCGACTCCCAGTGATCGACATGATCCTGTTCCACGTTAGTGACGACGGCGACGGATGGACTAAGCAACAGGAAGGAGCCGTCGCTCTCGTCCGACTCCGCGACGGCAAGCTCTCCCGAACCGGACCGGGCGTTGGTTCCGGCATCGTTCAAGCCCGCCCCGATCAGGTAGGTGGGGTCTAGTCCAGCGCGCTCGAGGATCGTAACGATCATCGATGTGGTCGTCGTCTTCCCGTGCGTACCGGCAACGATGATGCTCTTGTGTCCCGCGAGCACGTCCGCCAACGCTTGGCCTCGCGAGAGCACCGGGATGCCGTGTTCCTGCGCGGCGAGCAGCTCGGGGTTGGACGGCCTTATCGCCGCGGAGACGACGACGACTCCCGCGCCCACGACCGCCTCTGCCTCGTGACCGACGTGAACGGTGGCACCCATGGCTTCTAACTGGATCGCAGCCCGGGACCTCTTCAGGTCAGAGCCGCTGACCTCTACTCCTCTCTCGAGGAGCACCTTCGCGATCGCCGACATCCCGGCTCCGCCGATCCCTATGAAGTGCACGCGCCCGCGTTCCAACAGGCTCATCGAGCCGCCTGCCTGACGACTTCGGCGAGCCGCTCCGCCGCATCCGGGCGGCCGAGACCCTTCGCGTTGGCTGCCATGGCCTCCAGTTTGGCGTGGTCGGCCAGAAGTGGGGTGGCAATCTCGGCGATCGAGAGGGCTGTCGCAGCCGAGTCGTCGAGCACCACGGCGGCTCCGTGACGCTCGGCCACGCGCCCGTGCTTCTCCTGTTGGCGGTCTCGGTGATAGGGATACGGGACGATGATCGCGGGCAGTCCGACCACCGTGATCTCGGCCCACGTAGAGGCTCCCCCACGGCAGACGGCTAGGTCGGCCGCCGCATAGGCCTCGGTCATGTCCTCCACGAACTCGATCACCCGGTAGAGCAGCTTGCCGTCCGGCGCTCCGACGGTCGTGCGGACCTCCTCGAACGCTGCCGAGCCGGTTATGTGCAGGACCTGGAGGTCGGCACGGTCCCTCCACAGCTCTGCCAAGCCCGCTGCCGCGCTGTTCACGCGCTGGGCACCTTGGCTCCCGCCGAAGACCAGAAGGGTTCTCCGATGCGGCTCCAGGCCGAACGCCTGCAGCGCCTGCGTTCGTCTCTGCTCGCGATCGAAGTCCACGAAGCGTCTCGCAACGGGGTTCCCGACGAACACGCCCTTCGACCCCGCCACGGCCAGGGTCTCTTCGAAGGACACCGCCACCTTCCGAGCGAACGGCTTCGAAACGCGATGCGCTAAGCCGAACACGATGTTCTGCTCGTGCAGGACCACAGGGATCCGCAACGAGGCCGCAGCCAGAGACGCCGGCAGACTTACGTATCCCCCCATGCCGACAACGACCTGGGGTCGCTGCGCGCGGATCAACGAACGAGCGGACATCACCGCACCCGCTGCCTTACCCGCGGTTCGGGGAAAGGACCACGGTCGCGCGCGGTCGAACCCTGCTACCTCGATCTCATCGAGCGGGAAGCCTGCGCCGGGCACGATGCGAGCCTCGGCCCCCCTGGCCGTCCCGATGAACGAGACCTGGTCACCGACCAGCGCCTCCGCGAGTGCCACGGCGGGGTTCACGTGACCCGCCGTGCCGCCGCCAGCGATCACAACCTTCAAGTCTTCTCCGAGCGCCTCGCCTGGGCAGGTCTGCGAACGCTTCGGCCTTGCTTGGCGATGTTCGTGAGGATCCCCATCGCGATCAGCGAGACCACCAGCGAGGAACCTCCGAACGATACGAGTGGGAGCGGAACACCTGTGATGGGCATCGTGGCAGTCACGGCTCCCATGTTCACCATCGACTGCACGCCGATCCAGATCGTGATCCCCACCGCGACGAACATGCCGAACCGATCGCGCGCGTGGCGCGCCGTCCGGATGCCGAGGTAGACGATGAAGGCGAACAGGCCCAGGACCGTGAGGGTGCCGAGCAGGCCCATCTCTTCCCCGAGGATCGAATAGATGAAGTCGGTATGCGCGTTCGGGATGTACGACCATTTCTGACGGCTGGCACCCAGACCGACGCCGAGCCATCCACCCGAGCCCAAAGCGATCAAGGATTGGATCGTGTGATACCCGGTGTTCAAGGGGTCCGCCCAAGGATCCATGAAGGCCAAGACGCGCTCGCGCCGGTACTCGGCGCTGAGGGCCGCCGCGGCAGCTGCACCGAGGCTCAGGATGCCCATGGGAACGAGATAACGGAGCGGCGCTCCTGCCACGAACAGCATGCCGAGGCCGATCGAGCCGATGAGAAGCGTCGTCCCCATGTCCGGTTGCATCATCACGAGCAGAGCGAGGATCCCGACCACCGGAGCGAAAGGCAGCAAGGTGTGCGATAGGTCCTGCAACGTCCTCTCCTCTTTACGAGAGAAGACGTCGGCCAGAAAGAGCACCAACGCCAGCTTGGCGAGCTCTGAGGGCTGGAAGGCCAGAGGACCTGCGCCGATCCAGCGCGCGCTCCCTCCGGCGACGATCCCGACACCGGGGATCAGCACGGCCAGCAGCAGAACCCCCACCGCAGGCAGCAGTAGGTAGCCCTTCCCCTTGAGTCTCCGGTAGTCGAAGCGAGAGAAGAACACGAAGCCGGCAAGACCGATCCCCGCCCATAAGAGCTGCTTGTTGAAGAACAGGAAGGACGACCCGTAGGTCGCGAAGGAGGAGACCGAGCTCGCGGACAGGATCATGATGAGGCCGAGGAGAACCAGCGCTCCGGTCGAGACCATCAACAGCCCGGCGGGCTGGGTCCGGCGCTTGGTCGTGGCCTTCGCCTCGGAGCGCGACTTGCTCGCGGCCGCTCCCGGTAGAGCTTGACTACGCGACGCCATCCGACCCCTCTTTCCGTTCCTTCAGCAGCTTGCCGACCGCCCGCGCGAAGTCCTCGCCCCGCGCGACGTAGCTCTCGTACATGTCCAGGCTCGCACAAGCAGGGGAAAGCAACACGGATCCTGGGGATATAGATCTGCGGGCCGCGGCGCGCACGGCCTCGTCCATAGAGTCCACCACCTCCACGGGAACGACGTTCTCGAACAGCTTCTCTAGCTCCGAGCGCGCTTCGCCCAGCGCGATCACCGCGACCAGAGAGGGAGCCGCGGCGACGAGGGGGCCGAGATCGATGCCCTTGCTTCGCCCTCCCGCGATCAGCACCACGTCCTTCATGCCCCGCAGCGCAGCCAGCGTCGCGTGCGGGTTGGTCGCTTTGGAATCGTCTATGTACGTGATGCCGCCCTGCTCGGCCACAACCTCGAGTCGATGAGCGAGGGGTCTGAACCCTCTGATGGCTCGGGCCACGGCCTGATGGCCGATCCCGTACTCCAAGGCAGCGCCGGCCGCAGCGATGGCGTCCTCCAGGCCGGTGTGTCCGGGCAGGGGGACATCGTCCACTTCCAGCACTACCTGATCCCGCCACACGATGTCTGCCCCGCGCCGGCCGATCCCTCCATCGGGCAACCCGTGCGCGGAGAACGGGACGACGCTGGACCTGGCGGAGGAAGCGATCTGCATCGCGTTCGCGTCGGCCAGGTTCGGAAGGAACACATCGTCCCCGTCCTGGTTCGCTATCAGTCTCGCCTTCGCATCCCTATAGCTCTCGAACGATCCGTGCCAGTCGGTGTGATCCTCCGCGATGTTCAACAGCACCGCCGAGCGAGGCTTGAATCGCTCGGTAGCGGCCAATTGGAAGCTAGAGACCTCGAGTGCGATCGCTCCGCTCGCCGGCACGCTGGCGATCGCGTCGATCAGCGGATATCCGATGTTGCCGGCAGCAGCGGTCGGCGTCCCCGCCTCTTCCAAGATCCGCGCCAATAACGTGGTGGTCGTGGTCTTCCCATTCGTTCCCGTGATGGCGAGGAAATCGCAGCGTGCCAGGCGGTAGGCGAGCTCGACCTCGCTCCAGAGCTCGATCCCCTCGGAGCGAACCGCGCTCGCGACGGGGGAACTCGGCGGGATCCCGGGGCTGATCACGGCCAGGTCGGCGTCCAGCCGATCGAGGTCGTGGCCCCCGATCTCCACCTCGGCCCCCAGAGCGCGCAGGTGCTGGGCCCGATCGAGGATCGCTTCGGAGGCACCACCTTCCGTCACTCGCACCTTGGCATCGAGCTCCACGAGGGCCTTGGCGGCGCTGAACCCGCTCACGCCGAGCCCGATCACCAGTACGCGCTTGCCGGCGAGCTCGCTGCCCGTCATAACGCTCCGCCCTTGGAGATGAAGTCCGCATAGAAGAGGCCGAGACCGAACGCGGTCGACAGACCGGATATCACCCAGAACCGCACGATGACCGTGAACTCGGCCCAGCCCGACAGTTCGAAGTGATGGTGGATCGGAGCCATGAGGAAGAGCCGCTTCCCGGTCTTCCGGAAGACCGCCACCTGGAAGATGACCGACAGCGTCTCCACCGCGTACAGGCCGCCGAGCAGCAGGAGCAGAAGCTGCGTGTTCAACAGGATGGCGAGCACCGCCATCGCCCCGCCGAGCATCAGCGATCCCGTGTCGCCCATGAACACCTTCGCAGGCGCCGTGTTCCACCACAGGAAGCCCGCGCACGAGCCGAACAGCGCCGAGGCGATGATCGCCAGATCGAAGGGGTCGGACCCCGTCGCGGACAGGTCGTAGAAGACCGGGTGTCGGAACTGCCAGAACGCGATGACGACGAAGGCCGCTAGAACCTGGGCGGCAGAGCCCACCGCGAGACCGTCCAGTCCATCGGTGAGGTTCACGCCGTTCGAGGACGCCGCGATCATCAGGAAGACCCAGACGAAGAAGAAGAGGCCGAGGTCGATCGCGGTCGAGCGGAAGAAGGACAGGTCGGTGCCGATCTCGACGAAGTAGACTGCGAAGAACCCGAAGACCCCGGCGATGATCAGCTGGCCCAGGAACTTGGCTCGCTTCTGCAGGCCGAGGGAGCGCGATTTCTTGATCTTGATGATGTCGTCCAGGAAGCCTAGGAACCCCAGTGCCGCGATCGTGCAGATGGCGAGCACGCCGCTGTCCCGGAACGGCGCGATCCCCGTCGGGCCGATGTGGCCCAGCAGATAACCGAGGATCGTTCCCGCCAGGATCACGAGGCCACCCATCGTGGGCGTCCCCCGCTTCTCGTAGTGAGCCTTGGGGCCCTCTTCGCGGATCAACTGACCCCAGCCGCGCTTGCGGAACTGCTTGATGGCCCAGGGCGTGCCGAAGAGCGAGAGCAGCAGACCGATCGTGCCGGCGATCAGGATATTGATCACCGCTCAGCCCACCCCAACTCGGCCAGCACCGATCGGGCGACCTCTCGATCGTCGAACGGGATCGTGCGATCGGCGAACTGCTGGCCGGTCTCATGTCCCTTACCGGCGATGACAACGACGTCTCCGGGCCGAGCGCGCCCGAGGGCCGCTCGGATCGCTTCCTCCCTGTCGGCCTCGACCACATCTGGGCCTTCCGGTAGGTGCGCGATGACGCCCTCGAGGATCTGATCGATGATGGCGTGGGGGTCCTCGCTCCTCGGGTTGTCCGAGGTCACGACCACGACGTCCGCGAGCTTCGCGGCAACGGCGCCCATCAGTGGCCGCTTCCCTCGGTCCCTGTCGCCCCCACACCCGAACAGACAGATGACACGCGAATCCCTGGTCAGAGCGCGAGCTGCGCGCAAGACGTTGTCGAGAGAGTCGGGCGTGTGAGCGTAGTCGACTACCACCGAGAACGGTTGACCTCGATCGATCGACTCGAACCGGCCGGGAACCGCCTTCAGACCTCGCAGGCCCTCTTCGATCGCGTCCAACCCGACGCCCGCTTGAAGAGCCATCGCAGCAGCAGCCAGGCAGTTCGACACGTTGAACGCACCGATCAAGGTGGTCTCCACATCGACGTCGCCCTTGCTGGTTGCGATCGTGAAGCGGGTGCCGGCAGGCGAGAAGGTGACATCGGTAGCGCGCACCGTCGCGTCGGCTGTTGTCCCGAAGGACACGCAGGGCACCGATGCCGATGCGAGAAGTCGACGGCCGTAGGAGTCGTCGCTGTTGATCGCTCCGCGCTCACTCCGTTCGGCCTCGAAGAGCAGGGCCTTCGCGGCGAAATAGTCCTTCATGTCGGAATGGAAGTCGAGATGATCCTGGGAAAGGTTCGTGAAGCCGACGGAACGGAAGTGGACACCTTCCACGCGGTGCAATACAAGCGCATGGGACGTGACCTCCATCGCAACGGAGTCCACCCCTTCGGTGCGCATCTCCGCGAACAGTCGCTGAAGGTCGAGTGACTCGGGCGTGGTGCGGACGCCGGGCTTGACCCGGTCGCCCACCCGCGTCTCGATCGTCCCGATCAAGCCGGTCCTCCTCTTGTCGGCGCGCAGGATCGACTCGACCAAGAAGGCGGTTGTGGTCTTGCCGTTAGTGCCGGTAACGCCGAGCACTACGAGATCGTCCGCCGGAGACCCGAAGAAGGCTGCAGCTACCCGGCCCATGGCCCGACGCACATCCGAGACCACGATCTGGGGCACCTGCAGAGGCAGCACCCTCTCCACACAGAGAGCGGCGGCACCGGCTTCGACCGCAGCTTCCCCGAACCCGTGTCCGTCGACGGTCGTCCCAGGGACACAGAAGAAGAGGTGTCCCACTCCGACGGAGCGCGAGTCGTAGGAGACGTCTTGGATCGGCCTAGAGGGGTCTCCGGACACCTCGATCAACAGATCGCCGGCCGCCTCCGCGAGCAGCGCCACGGTGCTTTCATGCTTGGTCTGCATCGGTACCCGAGACTAGTCGTAGGTCGCTTCGCTGCCGGCTTGCTCCGCCTCGATCTCACGTGCTGCCTTCTCGGCGTTGCCGGTCGGCGAGATCCCCAGGTGGCGCAGCGCGAACTCCATGATCGTCTTGAACGTTGGGGCCGCCGTCGAGCCACCCCAGATGGGGCTCGGCTCGTCGAGGATGACGATGACGACGAGGGCCGGGCGGTTCGCCGGAGCGAAGCCTGCGAACGACCCCGTGTAAGCGTTCCCGTATCCCCCGGTCGGCAGCGGCTTCTGGGCGGTCCCGGTCTTCCCAGCCACCGCATAGCCGGGGATCTGAGCCTCGATGCCGGTCCCCTTCTCGGTGACCCCCGTCAGGATGTCTGCCATCGATCTTGCGGTCGAACGCGAGATCACCCGTCGCTTGGCGGGAGGCGAGGAGGCCTCTGCCTTGCCCTCTTCGTTCATCGTCGCAGCCAGCAGCTTCGGCTCGACCCACTTGCCTCCATTGGCGATGGTCGAGTACGCGGCCGCCATCTGGATCGGGGTGACCGCGATCCCCTGACCGATCGGGATGGTCGCGATCGTGGGACCCGACCAGTCCTTGCGGTCCAGCACGATGCCGGGAGACTCACCCGGGAAGTCCAGTCCGGTCTTGCTCGCGAAGCCGAAGCGGCGCACGTACTCATCGATCTTCTTACCGCCGAGACGAAGGCCGATATGGATCGTGCCGACGTTCGAGGACTGCTCGATGATCTCCTTGACCGTCATCTTCTCGGTCGGATGTGGGTGCGAGTCGTTGAATACCCGGTCCGAGTAGGCGAATGAGTCCGCGACAGTGAAGGTTGTCTTCGGTGTGACCACGCCTTCCTCGATCGCGCCGGCAACGGTCACGACCTTGTATGCCGACCCCGGTTCGTAAACGTCGGTGACCGCGCGGTTACGCCGCTCTTCGTCACTGAATCCGCCCGCCTTGTTCGGGTCGAAGTCCGGAGTGTTCGCGAGGGCCAGGATCTCGCCGGTCTGGGGCTTCATGACGATGGCGGTGCCGGCTTCAGCCGAGTACCGCTGCGTGGCCGCTTCGAGCGTCGCTTGAGTGAAGTACTGCAACTCTTTGTCGATCGTCAGAAGCAACGAGCGACCGGGCTCCGGACGCTTGTACTCGAACTCCGCCTGCGGCAAGGACCGTCCAACGGGATCCTGCTCGAGAGTCATCGAGCCGGGGGTGCCGGTCAGGATGTCGTCGTACTGGGCCTCGACACCTTCGAGTCCTTGCCCGTCGATGTTCACGAAGCCGAGCAGATGCGAGGCGAGACGGCGGCCGGGGTAGTAGCGCTTCGGCTCTGCCTCCATGTAGATGCCGGGTAGATCGAGATCGGTGACCTTCTGCGCGAGCTTGGCGCCCACTTGACGTGCGATGTACTGGAAGCGGCAGTCGCAGGAAAGCTTCTGTTCCACCTCTACCGGGTCCAGTCCGAGCACCGGTGCCAGATTCTCCGCTTCAGCGCGCGGATCTTCTACATGCTCCGGGTCCGCCCAGACCGTGTGGAGATCGATCGAGATGGCGAGGGGCTCTCCCTCTCGGTCGAGGATCGCTCCGCGACGCGCCGGGAAAGTGATCACGCTATCTCGCTGTGCAACGGCGAGCCGTGAGTATCTAGGGCCATCGACTATCTGCAGCACGAACAGCCGCGAGGCCATGCCGAGGAACGCGAGCGAGAAGATCACGAACATCGCGATGAGGCGCTTCGGTGACCGGCTTCGGGTCCGCCGGGCCCTGGCGCCCGTAACTACAGAAGAGGCCGGCCTCCGCTGGACCGACCTCGCTCTTGTTCTCGACGGTGGTTCGCGCCGCGGCGGCATCAGGGAGACGCGCTCGCTGCAGCCGCCGTGTCGGCTCCTCCGGTCCCGAGGTAGGGGTCGGTGGTGGTAGCGAGGGAGGCCGATCTCTTGTTCAACCCGATATCCGCCACGATGTAGCGAACGAACTGTGGGGACGGGTCGACCATGCCCAGGGTCTCGCGGGCGTACCGCTCCACGCGGGCATCGCTGTCCAGCTTGGCGGCCTCGAGCATCAGCACCTCACGATTCTCTTCCGCTTCAGCCAGCTCGAGCCGGATCTGATGCAATTCGAATGCGGACTGCGCAAGTACCACCTGCTCGAGAAGGATCGCGGAGACGATCCCTGCGATAGCGATCGAGGCCATGATCGTGAAGGGCGCCAGCCGACGCGCTCCCGTGCGTTTGATCAGCTTCTTGCTCTTCCTGCGTGGGACGACCTTGAGCTCGGGCTTCTTCGCCGTCGAACGCGAGGAGGGCTTCTGTCGTTGCACTCGGATCGCGCTCATGCAGTCCTTCTTTCTTCGAGCGGAACGCGGGAGCTTGGAGCCAGCTTCTCTACGGCACGCAACTTGGCGGCAGACGCTCGGGGGTTGTCCTCGAGCTCCTTCTCGGTGGGTTTGATGGGCTTGCGGGTCAACACACGCACCCGCGCCTCGGCGCCACAGGTACAGACCGGGAACCCGGGAGGGCACACGCAGCCGGCCGCCTGATCGGTGAAGAACCTCTTCACTATCCGGTCCTCGAGCGAGTGATACGAGAGGACGACGGCGCGGCCCCCCGGCTCGAGCACGTCGACCACGCCGGGCAGCGCGGACCGCAGACTGCCTAGCTCGTCGTTCACTTCCATCCGGATCGCCTGGAACGTGCGGCGCGCGGGATGACCGCCGGTGCGACGTGTCGCAGCGGGGATCGCATCGCGGACCACATCGGCCAGAGTGGTGGTGTCCTCGATGGGACGAGAGCGCACGATCGCCTTCACGATCCTGCGCGCGAAGCGCTCCTCTCCGTAGGTCTGGATCACACGGACGAGGTCGGCCTCGGCGTAGGAGTTCACCACGTCGTGCGCCGAGAGAGATCGAAGGGGATCCATGCGCATGTCGAGAGGTCCTCGGTGTCGGAAGCTGAAACCTCGTCCAGGTTCATCGAGCTGGGGTGAGGAAACTCCGAGATCGAGTAGGACGCCTCGAGCCGACGCAATCCCGAGTCGTTCCAGTACGGACGCAAGTTGCGAGAAGTTGTCATGCGCAAGCCGAACGCGCTCACCGAAAGCTTCGAGGTGGGCGCGTGACGCTTCCAACGCGACCGGATCGCGATCGATCCCGACGAGGGTTGCTTGACCCGCGGCCTCGAGGACCTTTCGAGCGTGTCCTGCCCGCCCCAGGGTTGCGTCGACGAAGACTCCCCCATGTTCCAGCGCAGGGAGGAGGAGTTCGACGACTCTGTCTGCGAGTACCGGCTCGTGGTCCACATCGCTACCGTCCCAGGGCCCGTGTCGCGATCGCGACGATCCCCAGCAGACCGCCCACCGAGGAACCGGTAAGCGCCAGCAGGACGACTCCCTGTCCCAGTTCCCGCATCACCCCGGTTCGCTGCGTTACTCCCAGCGCCCTCATCGACATCTCGCCCTCCTTCGCTTCCTAGAAGTCCAGGTCTTCCGCCAGCTCCTCGAGCTGGCCCTCTTCGAGTTCCTGCTGCGCGTACCGCTCGGGGGTCCACACCTCGGCCCGGTTGAGGGCCCCGACCACAAGCACGTCACGGGTGATGCCGGCGTGCTCCCTCAAGTGGGCGGGGACCGTCACCCGGCCCTGCTTGTCGACCTTGTCGAGGTGGGCGCTTCCGGCGATCTTGCGGACCAGCCGCCTGGCCGCCGAGGAGCCACTCGGCTGGGCACGCAGCTTGGCCTCGATCGCCTTCCACTCCTCCACCGACCAGATGGCGATGCAGGGGTCCAGCCAGCGAGACAGGTAGACCTCTTCGCCGAGCTCGTCCCTCATCCGGGAAGGCACGATCAGGCGCCCTTTGGCGTCGATCGTGTGTCTGAACTCCCCGGTGAAAGACAACCTCTGGCTCCCCTGGCTCGCCGTGAAAGGGCTTCGGGTGTGCTCCGGAGGGCCTTGTTGCTCCCCTTCACTCCACTCTCCACCACTTCGTGGGCAAAGTAGACCCCACGCCCCCGTGCGAGTCAACGTTCACACCCCTAATTACAAGAATGGAATTTGTTGCTCGTGTTGTTCCTGTGAAAGCTTGCGTTTGCCTGAGGTAGCCAAAGTCGGACGATCCGGACATCCGGGACCGGGGCGAGGTCGAGAGAAAAGCGAAGATCGAAGGCGAAGACCGGCCGCTAAGGGGGGAAGTGGGTGGGACGGCGCCACACCGGGCCCGCTCAGGCGGGTTGCGTCGTTCTTTTCCACACCACGTTCGCTCAGCGATCGTCCCGTGCCAAAGAAAGAGCTGGAGGGCTTCTGCTCTGCCCGGCAGAGGCCCAGGCCTTTCTTCGCGGGAAAAAGACCGCTGAGCGGTACTGGTTCCGCAAAGAAAGGCGAAGCGGGTCGATCGGGCCTAAGCGGCTACCAGCTCACCCCTTCGCAGCGGGCTCTTGGGGTTTTCAGATGGCGCAGACGGACCGAAGCGGGTCGATCGGGCCTAAGCGGCTACCAACTCACCCCTTCGCCACCGGTTCTCGGGTTTTCAGATGGCGCAGACGGGCCGCAGCGGGCCGATCGGGCCTAGGTGGCTACCAACTCACCCCTTCGCCGCGGGTTTTCGGGTTCTCAGGCCGCGCAACAGAGCCGAACGCGCCGCAACAAGCGTTCTGACGTTGGAAAAGCACACTGGAGCGTGCTCCAGTTAACCGAGAACGGTTAGGCGAGGGCCGGGTCGGGGGTGGTGGCGGAGGGGCTCAGGCGGGCCAGGTATTGCTCCCAGACCGGGTCCACCCTCTCCACGGCGACGACGATCCAGACGCTGTCGTCGGGTCTGCGGGGCGGGTGGCGCAACGCCATGCCCACGTCGGCGGGCGAGCGGTTCTCCTTGCGGGAGTTGCACGGGCGGCAGGCGGCCACGACGTTGTCCCACGTATGGCCCCCTCCCCTGCTCTTCGGCACGACGTGGTCGACGTTCTCGGCCGGACGGCCGCAGTACTGGCACTCGAAGTTGTCGCGCACGAAGACCGCGCGCCTAGACAGAGAGGAGCGAGCCCGGTATGGGACCTTTACGAAGTAGTTGAGGCGCACCACGCTGGGGGCCTTTATCTCGAGGGTCTCGGACCGGAACATGTGTCCGTTCGTGTGGATGACCTCGGCCTTGCCCTTGAGGGCGAGGACCAGTGCCCGCCGCACTGGGACCACACACAGCGGTTGGTACGAAGCGTTGAGCACAAGCGCTCTTCCCAAGGTGCGCCAAGTATATGGCGCACCTTGGGTGGGTTAGCGGAGGTTCGGGGCCCTTAACCGGCCGCCGGGTGCCCGACCGGCCATCGCTTTGCGCGTAACCGCGCTCGCTTTCCGGACCCAGCTACGAACAGAACGTGGGCCGCGCGGAGGTTAGTGGCGGTCGGTGCCGATCGTGTCTTTGCCGCTGAAGCGCAGCCTCTCCGCGGTCTCGCGGGTGAGGTCCCAGTTGGCCGAGCTGTACGGCCCCCGGTCGATGACCGGGACCGTGATCGTGCGGCCCTCGAACAGGATCGAGACCTTGGTTCCGCACGGAAGGGTCCGATGGGCCACGCCGAGCGTGTCATAACCCAGCGTCTTCCCGCAGGCCGTGCGGTTGCCGTAGAAACCGGGGCCGTACCAGGTCGCGAGGTCGGGCTCGTAGACGCGGATCCCGCTGCGCGCCGAGGCCCTGCGGTTGTCCTCATCTCCGCCGAACCTCACTCGGAGGCGCCGGAAGCCGGGGTCCGAGGGCCGGAAGTAGGTCGAGAAGAAGCCGTCTCCGGCCGGGAGGCGGTCGATGCCTCGCCACTCGCCGGAGACCTTCTGCTGGAGGAGCACGGTGCGGCCCGGGGCCTTGGGGAACAGAGACCCGTACACGCGCGTTCGGCGCCCCCTCATCAGGTGATCTTTGGTCGTGTGAACCCGCAGACGAGCAACCACCGCGATGCGGCGACGATCGCTGACAGTGCGTTCACCCGTGGTCGCGTCGACGTGCAGGAACCGGTAGGCAGCCGAGTGCTTGAGGTTCTCCACCAGGAAGCCGACCGTGCCGTCCTCGCGGACGTCGCGCGCAGCGATCGTCTTCCAGGTCCCGGTGTGGCGCTGGAGCCGGACCCGGTCCCCTGCCATCCCGCCCTCGAGGCGGCCCGCTATCCGAGCGTTGCGGTTGTAGTCCACCGCCTTGGGGGCCGAGGTGATCACCGGTTGCTTGGGCTCCATCTGTGCGCCTGCCGGTGTTGACATCGTTACCAACATCGCCGCGGCCGCCATGGCGGCCATCGGTAACCGAACGCGTCCAGTGCGTACGCGCGACATCGCAGTCTCCCTTCGTCGTGCTTGCGTGCCTCGGCGCCCGGCGCTCGGGCGAACGGCCGCGGGGTCTGGCGGCCGGAGGCGGAACGGGAG
Organism: Actinomycetota bacterium; assembly: GCA_046566065.1. Classification (GTDB taxonomy): domain Bacteria; phylum Actinomycetota; class CADDZG01; order CADDZG01; family WHSQ01; genus MB1-2. The sequence continues at coordinate 34,837 of JBKHXK010000016.1, forward strand.
AGACCCTAGACCAGAATGCTTGCTGATGCAAGCACTTGCTAGCTAGAAGCTAGCAGAGAGTAGCGAGGCGAACGCGTGGCGTGGCCCTCAGGCGGGAGCCACGGAGCCGGATCTCCTCTTTCAGGAGCCCTGCTGCTCCTGCAGCCAGACGACGTAGTGATGGAACTGGAGGTGATCCGAGGTGACGGTTTCGGTCTGGCCGTCCTTGGTCAGCTTCACCGTGTCGGCCGGTCCCCCGGGCGCGTTCGGGTCGTCTGTGATCTCGACGACTTCCCAACCCGAATCGACGAGCTCCCTCAGTCGTTCGAGTTCCGGATCGTCTCCCCAACCTGCCATCGTTGCCCTCCACTGTTGTGTGCGTTCGCTCCGAGAGGCCGAACCCTACCGTTGCGGCCCCCCGAGAGGCCCGACGGCGGCTCTGTTAGATCCTGCGCGCTGCTAATCTCGTGGCCTCGTCGGACACCGAGAAGGGGCTCCATGACCAACAGCTCCGCAGGCGACTTCTCCGGATTCCAGGCATCGTTCGAGCGGATCGTCGAGAACATCGAGAAGACGATCCAAGGCAAAGAAGAGGTGATCCGCCTCGCGCTGGTGACGCTCGTGTCGGAGGGTCACGTCCTCATCGAAGACATCCCCGGGGTCGGCAAGACGATGCTGGCCAAATCGCTGGCGAAGTCGGTGGGCTCGAGCTGGAGCCGGATCCAGTTCACTCCCGACCTTCTGCCCAGCGACGTCACCGGCGTCAGCATCTACGACCGCCGCAGCGAGGAGTTCCGGTTCAAGGCCGGAGCCGTGTTCGCCAACATCGTGCTGGCGGACGAGATCAACAGGGCGTCTCCCAAGACCCAGGCGGCACTACTCGAATGCATGGAAGAGCGCCAGGTCACCGTCGACACGACCACGCATCACCTGGAGGAGCCCTTCATGGTGATCGCGACCCAGAACCCGGTCGAGCACGAAGGCACCTATCCCCTGCCCGAGTCTCAGCTCGACCGATTCACGATGCGCCTATCGATGGGCTACCCGACCCGCGAGTCGGAGCTCGAGATCCTCGAGCGGCATGGCACGGAGGAGCCGCTGGACGACCTCCAACCGGTGTCGGATCCGCGCGAGGTCGTGGGGCTGATCAAACTGGCCCGCGCCGTTCACGTCGCACCGTCGCTGAAGCGCTACATCGTCCAGGTGACGGAGGCGACCAGGGACCACCCGGACGTCTACCTCGGTGCCAGCCCCCGCGCCTCTCTGTACCTTCTGCGCGCCTCCCGAGCCCTGGCCGCGAGCCGTGGCCGAGACTACGTGGTGCCCGACGACATCAAGGACCTGGTCGATCCCGTCCTGTCGCACCGCATCCTTCTGTCCCCCGAAGCCCAGATGCGCGGAGCTTCGGCCGAAGACATCCTCGACGGACTGGTTGGGCGCGTGCCCATACCCGCACGCGAACAGGCTTAGGCAGACCGGGTCTGTAATGCCCACCACGAGGGGCTGGTTGGTTGGAGGGGTCGGTGCTTGCCTGGTCGTGGCCGGGATGGGCTTCGGAGCCCGGCCCCTGGAGCAGCTCGGGATCGCCCTCATAGCGCTCGTGCTGCTCGCGGCTGCGGTCGTCCGCCTCGGCAAACACGACCTCGACGTCTCCCGGATCGTCGTCCCCCAGCGGGCCCGGGCCGATCAGGATGTGACGGTCACCCTGATCCTGAAGAACAGTGGGGCGGGCGCCGCACCGCTGTTGCTGCTCGAGGACAACCTCCCCTCCACGCTGGCCGGCCGAGCGCGCTTCGCTCTCAACGGGATCGAACCGGACGGGAAGAGAGCGGTTTCCTACGTCGTGCGGCCCCACCGCCGGGGTCGCTACACGGTCGGTCCGCTGTCGATGCGCATGATCGACCCCTTCGGCCTGGCGAGAGTGTCGGCCGAGGCCGCGTCGACCGAGAGCTTCCTCGTGCATCCACGGATCGAGTCCCTGGGACTCCCGCGCGACGCGGGCGACCGTCGCAGCGTGTCCACGTCGACCTTCAAGCAGCCGACCGGCACACGAGGCGAGGACTTCTACGCTCTACGCGAGTACGTGCAGGGCGACGATCTGCGCAAGGTCCACTGGCCGTCGACGGCTCGCCGCGACAGGATCATGATCCGCCAGGAGGAGACCCCTTGGCACACGCGGGCCACGGTCGTCCTGGATGACCGGCGCAGCGCGCATGGCGGTAGCGGTTCGGCGACCTCGTTCGAGCGCGCCGTCGAGGCAACCGCGTCGGTGCTGCAGCTCTACCACTCAGCTGGATACGGGTTCCGTCTCGTGGGGGCCGAACATCCGGGCGTAGCCTCGGCGCGAGGCGTGGCGCATCTCCACCGCTGCCTCGATCTCTTGGCCACGATGGAGCTCCAGAGCGATCGCGGCGAAGACCCATTGCTCGCTCGGCTCCTGGAGATCGAGGCCCGCGGCGCCGGCGAAGAGACCCTGATCGCCGTCACCGGAACGCTCACCACCGAGGTCGCGGTTGCCCTCACGCGCCTTAGGCGCGTCTTCAAGCAGATCGTCTGCGTCTCCTTCCCCGCGCACCGATTCTCCTCGGCCTCCACCAAGCAGCGCTGGGCCGGGGAACAGGACACCGTGGAGGCCACCCGCCACCTGGCGCGCTCGGGGATCCGCTCCGTGGTCGTCGGGCCGGGCGACTCGCTCGAAGGTGCCTGGAGATCGTTCGCCGGCAAGCCGAGGGGAGGTGAGGCGACATGGGCTCAGAGGCCCGAGCTCGTCTAGGTCTCCTCGGTGTGGGGCTCGCCACGCTCCTGGCGTTCAATCAACTCTTCGGACAACAGGAGTTCGCGGGACCGTCTCTGCTCGCGATGATGCTCGCCACCGCGGTCGCTCTCGGCTGCAGGCGCCTCGGGCTCTCCGGTTCCGCCACCTTGCTCGTGTCTGCGCTCGTGCTGACCTGGTACGTGGCCTTGATCTTCCAGGCTCCCCGGACCTTCTGGAGCCTTCCCACGCTGGAGGCTCTGGAGCGTCTCGGGCGCTCCATCGCCAGCGCTTACGAACACAGCACCATCGACTACGCGCCGGTGCCGCTGCGCCCGGGCTACGCCATCCTCACGGTGATCGCGATGTGGACCCTGATCGCCTTGGGCGAGGTCGCCACGTTCCGGTGGCGGCGTCCGTTGGTGGCGAGCCTTCCTCCGGTCGCGTTGTTCTCGTTCCTGCTGGTGGTGGGCACCCGGCAGGGGTCAACGCTGGCCGTCGTCATCTTCCTGGCCGCCATGTTCACGTTCTGGAGCTTGGAGGCCACCCACCGACTCCGCTCGTGGGGTCGGTGGGTGCCGGTCTGGACGGGACAACGCGCTGAGGAGCCGACCCCGATAACGACGGCCCTGGCCCGGCGCATGGGGGTGGCGTGCGTATGCGCGGCGCTCGTGGTGCCGGTGTTCATACCGAGCATCGAAGAGGGGCTGATCTCGTGGCGGAACAAGAGCGCCGATGGACCGGGCGAGGGCGGTGGCGGGCCCTTCGTCGGATCCGGCAGCGTCGATCCGCTGGTGTCCATGGTTCCGAGGCTGATCACCCAGAGCGACCAGGAGCTCTTCACCGTCGAATCCGACGAGACTTCTTACTGGAGGCTCTACACGCTGATCCAGTTCAACGGCGAGAACTGGCTCGACGGTAGTCCGGTAGCCCAGAACGTCGAGGAGAGCGGACTCGTCCCGATGATGGTCCCCGAGCCGCGGCCCGGGCGCGGGGTGAGCGCCCGGTTCCAGATCACGGGGCTCCGGTCGACCGGGATCCCCTCTCTGGGCTCCCCCATCACGCTGCAGCCGGAGGCGGCGGTCCCGATGAGCGTCGATCCGCTGACGGGCGACCTGAAGACCGAGGTCGAGATGCAAGAGGGTTTCGCTTACTCCATCAATGCGGTCGTGCCCGACGTGTCTTTCAGGAGCCTGCGCCGCACCCCTGTGGGCGAGCAGCCGAACGACGACTACTACGCGCACCCTCCGCTTTCTCGGGCGGTTGCGGATCTGGTCGACCAGTGGACTGCCGGCGCGAGGACCGACTTCCAGAAGCTGATCCAGATCCAGGATCGCCTGAGGGGGTTCGACTACAGCCTCGACGTCGACCAGCCGGTGTCGTCCGACTACATCCAGGAGTTCCTGCTCACCACCAGGGTCGGCTACTGCCAGCAGTTCGCAACGGCCTTCGCGGTCATCGCTCGCCATCTCGGATACCCGAGCCGGGTCCAGGTCGGCTTCCTGCCGGGCAGCACGGAGGTTTCGGCTCCCGACCGGTACGTCGTCCGCGGCTCGGACACCCACGCGTGGCCGGAGGTCTACTTCGAGGACCTGGGTTGGATACCGTTCGAGCCCACCCCGCGCGATGGCACGGCGCCTCCTGCGCACACGGTCCGCCCCATCACCGGATCGATCCCTGCGAACCCCGCCGCGGCCGACAACGTCTTCACGGGCGGTCAGAACAAGCGCGGGTTCCAGGACATCGGCGGCGTTCGGGACAACCCCCGAGGCCGCACCGACGGCCGGCCCGACGGATCCGTGACGCAGACGCGGCGACGCACCAGGGTGGATGGGAAGTGGGAGGAGACCTTCACCCGGATGCTCGTTGCGCTGTTGCTCGCGGGACTTGTATTCATCGCCTCCGTCCCGGCGGTCAAGCGCTGGAGGGTCGAGAGACGCTACCTTCGGGCCTACGACGACCGGGCGAAGGCCGCGGCCGCCTTCGCCGAGTTCCAGTGGGAGGCGTCGGAGTTGGCCTCCCCGCGTAAGGTCGCCGAGTCGGCCTCCGCCTACGCGCGGCGGATCGGGAACGCGGTCACGGCGACCGAAACACCGGCGCTCAGGTTGGCGTCGATCTACGAGAGGGCCGAGTTCGCCCCCGAACCTCCGTCCCCTCAGTTGGCCGCAGAAGCCAAACGACTGGCGCGACAGCTGAAGAAGGCGCTGTGGTCCCAGGCGAGCTGGTGGCAGCGGCTGAAGCGGCTCCTCTCCCCGGCCGGATTGGTCCAGGGCCGGAGCCTCAGCTTCCGGAGGGTCGCCCTCCAGAAGCTCGTGTCACTGGGCCGCTCGTAACCTCCGACGAACGCTGGGGTCGAGGTCCTGCTCGAGCTGGGACTCGACCCTCCTGATGGCCGTGATGAACTCCTGACGGTCGTAGAGGTACTCCGCCACCTTCCCGTCGATACTGCGGGCGATGTCGTCGATGGCCAGAAAGAAGGCCATCTGACCCTCCTTCAGGGCGTCGAGCACCTCGCCGTCGTTGCGACAGATCTTGAAGATGCTCTTGCCGTCGGTGACCAGCTTGACCTCGGACAGGTGCTCTTCGAGCCCAGCCTTCTTTCGTAGGTAGTCGTAAGCGCGTCGAACACGCTGCAGGCTCATGCCCCCGTCAAGCAGCGAACGGATGACCTTGAGCGAGATCAGGTCGCGGAAGGAGTAGAGCCTCCTGACGCCGGGACGACCGCCGGTCTCTTGCACGCTGGGTCTCACCAGACCGATGCGATCCCAGTATCTGAGCTGATGCGGAGTACACGAAGTGAACCGGGACGCTTGTTCTGCAGTGAAACCTTCCATGAGAGCGCGCAAACCTCCAATGCTCGAAGCGTTGTGTCACCTTGGATCCGCCCGAGGAAACCAGAGGATAGATGTTCGGTTCCCCCCCACCGCCCTAGCGACAAGTGGAATCTAGCGCGCCGGTTCCACTTGCAGCAAGCCCGTAGGCAGAAAAGAACGGATACGCGAAAAGTTTCTTCGCTCAGTCCCTCTTGTAGCGGTCGCGAACCCGCTTCTCCCAGTCACTGAAAGCGCGAGAGATCCGGTCTGTGGGACTTGTGACTGATGTGGAACTCGTCAGGCTTCTGATCCATCCCGCGATCAGCACCACTCCGGCCACCATCGCTACGAACGCAATGACCCCTACGGCCACCACTCCGGAATAGAAGAAGAGGAGGAGCCCCACGAAACCGGCGGCGAATGCCAGGGCTCCGAGCTTGCCCCTGCGACGATCGGCGGCCGGGCCCCCCTTCTCCTTGACCTGGCGCGCGAACCGGGGATCCTCCTCATAGAGGTTCTTCTCGATCTCATCGAGGATGCGCTGTTCGTGATCGGACAAAGGCACTGTTGATCGATTATAGGAAGCCCCTGGAAGGCAGGACACCCGCTTGGCCGATATGGGCTCAAGGTTTCCGGTCCGCCCCATCGAGCAGCGTGGCGGGCCCCACCACTCCCGACCCGAACCTCTTCCTGATGCTGTCGAGGGCGGCGGCCGCGTCGTCCCATCGCTGGTGGGTGCCGGTCGCCCCCAGCTCTCCCTCTGCGATCAGCTCCAACTGGCGGTTCGGGGGCCCCACCGCCAGCCCTGTAACGCTGACGCCCAGAAGACGGATCCTCATCCGGTCCCTGCCTAGCCTCTCGAAAAGATGCCTCGCTACTTCGTAGATGGCAGGGGTGGTGTCAACTTCGGCCCCCAGGGTCTTCGAGCGCGTGATCGTGTTGAAGTTGGAGAAGCGCACCTTCAGGGTGACCGTCCGGCCGCACAGGTTCTTGGCCCGCAGTCGCTCGGCCGTCCGGTCCGACAGCCTCAGGATCTCCCGCTCGATCTCTTCGTTCGAGTCGAGGTCGTAGGAGAAGGTCTCTTCGGAGCCCACCGACCGCGCCGGCTCGTCGACCACCACGCTTCGATCGTCGCGTCCCGAGGCCAGAGCATGTAGATGGGCTCCCAGAGACTCCCCTACCGCCCTGGCCAGCGTTCGTTCGGAGATCTGCGCCAGGTCTCCTACGGTCTTCAGACCGAGACGTTCGAGGACGGTGGCGGTCTGGGGCCCGACCCCCCAGAGAGCCGTGACCGGCAGCGGATGCAGGAACTCGGTGACTTGTGCCGCAGGCACAACGAGCAGACCGTCGGGCTTGCCCCGCGCCGAGGCGAGCTTGGCCAAGAACTTGTTCGGCGCCACTCCAACGGTGCAGCCCAGTCCGAGCTCCCGAACCTTGGCTTTCACCGCAACGGCTATCTCGGTGGGGGGGCCGAAGATCCGAACCGATCCCGAGACGTCGAGGAAGGCCTCGTCTAAGGAGAGAGGCTCAACGAGCGGCGTGAAGGAACGGAAGATCTCGCCGATCTTGATCGAGTAATCCCGGTAGGCCTCGAAGTCGTTCGAGAGAAAGACCGCGTGAGGGCAGAGCCTGCGGGCCGTCACCATCGGCATGGCCGAACGCACGCCGAACTCCCGGGCCGGGTACGACGCTGAGGTGACCACCCCGCGGCCCCCCTGGCCTCCGACGATCACGGGCTTCCCACGCAGAGACGGGTCCTTGATCTCCTCGACGGACGCGTAGAAGGCGTCCATGTCGACGTGGAGGATCGGCTCTGGGACGAGCATGGACTCAGCCTACGGCGGTGCTACGGCTGGGAGAGCGCGTTGGCCGGCGGGTTTGGCGATCGGGAGCCGTGGTATCCCAAGGCGATGGCGTCTACCAAGACCGAGATCACCGTGGGCAAGCGGAAGCTCACGGTCTCGAACCTGGACAAGGTCTTCTATCCGGCGACCGGGTTCACGAAAGGTGACGTGATCGGGTACTACCGGGCCGTCGCCCCCGTCCTCCTGCCGCATCTGCGCAACCGCATGGTGACCTTGAAGCGGTATCCGAACGGGGTCGAGGACAAGTTCTTCTACGAGAAGGAATGCCCCAAGCACCGTCCCGACTGGGTCCAGACCGCGCCGATGAAGCGCAAGGACGGCAAGGCCGTCAACTACTGCCTGCTGAACGACCAGCCGAGCCTGGTGTGGTCGGCGAACCTCGCCAACCTCGAGCTCCACACCTCGCTGGCGACCGCCAAGGACGTCTTCCGCCCCACGGCCATGGTGTTCGACCTGGACCCCGGCCCCCCAGCGGGGATCGTCGAGTGCGGTGAGGTCGCTCTCATGATCAAGTCGATCTTCGCCAAGGCCGGGCTCGAGTCCGTGCCCAAGACCTCCGGCTCCAAGGGCATCCAACTCTTCGTCCCCCTGAACACGAAGGTGACCTATGACGACACCAAGCCCCTGGCACACGAGCTGGCGCTGCGGCTGGAGAGGGACTACCCGGACCTCATCGTCTCCGGGCAGAGCAAGGCCGAGCGCGAGGGCAAGGTCCTCGTCGACTGGAGCCAGAACGACGACCACAAGACGACCGCCAGCGTCTACTCGCTGCGCGCTAAGGAGCGACCAACGGTCTCGACCCCCCTCAAGTGGACCGAGGTGCGCAAAGCCGTGAGGGCCGCCGATGCGAGCCTCCTGGTCTTCGAGGCCGACGAGGTGCTGGCGCGCATCGACAAGCACGGCGACCTCTTCGAACCGGTCCGGAAACTGAAACAGAAGCTCCCGGGCTAGCTTTCGCAGCAGCGCTTCGCTTTCTTTGCGCCTGCAGTACCGCTGAGCGGTAGTGATCACGCAGAGAAAGGCGATGGCGCTGGAGAGGTCGCTCGGTGACTATGACGTCGGTTCGCTCAGCGGCCGGCGCTGCCGCCGCTGGAGTGCCATAGGCGCTTAGGCGCCGCGTCCGTTGCAGTGGTCGCTTCGAGGCCCCGGTAAGCCTGCTTGCGACGCTGGCGAGCGAGTGCTTCGTTCAGCGTGTGGCCGGCCCTGCGATCGCGAGCGATCTCGGCCAGGTCGAAGGCTTCCTCGACCACCACCGTGATGCCGACGTTGGCCGCGTCGGTTGCGTGGATCCGTGAAGCCCCGCCCCGCTTGCGCACCTTCCCGCGGAACAGCAGCAGCCACGAGTGGAAGATCGTGCGTGCGCACCACGGCTGCACCCTCTCGAACACGGTCACGTCGATCGGCCCGGTGACGTCGTCGATCGTGACGAAGATGATCCGTTGGCCCGAGCGGATCGCCGGGGTCTGGCTGGCCACCTTCACCCCTGCGACCCAGACGTCGCTGTCGTTGCGCTTGCGGCCGAGCTTGCGGCAGGGGGTGCAACCGAACTCGACGAGCAGGGGCTCGTACAGCGACATGATGTGACGGCGGGCATCGATGCCGGAGACGTCGAGCTCGGCCTCCGTCTCCTCGAGCGGCGTGTAGGGCGGGAGCCCGGGGAGCTCCTCCGTGATCGGCTCCTCGAGCAACAGACCCAGCTGGCTGCCCGCTTTGGGTTTCGGCTGCGACGCCAGGTCCATGGTCCGCCACATCAGCTCGTGGCGGGTGCGTGACTCGATCGCATCGAGCGCTCCGATGTGGATCAGGTTCTCGAGCACCGGTTGCGAGAGCTCGGTCCGGCGCCACAGATCCTCGAGCGATCTGAAGGGACCGCTCGCTCGCGCTTCGAGGATCGAGTCGATCTCGGCCTCGGAGATGCCGCGCACCTCCGAGAACGCCAAGCGGATACCGGCCTTCATCACCCCCGCTCCCCCACTTCTGTACGAGATCGCACGTGTGTCAGCGCTTTCCGTACAAAAGTGGCGGGTGGGTTCGACGCGGTAGGTCTTGTCCGACGAGTTGATCTCGATCGGCAGGATCGGGATGCCGAAGTTGCGTGCGTCGGCCACGATCAGACGGCGCGGGTACATGCCGGGGTCGTGCGTGAGGACCCCGGCGAGGAACGCGGCGGGATAGTGAGCCTTCAGCCAGGCAGAGAGATAGGTGGGCAGGGCGAACGCGGCCGCGTGCGACTTGCAGAAGCCGAACGAGGCGAAGCTGAAGACCTCTTTCCACAGAGCCTTGGCGTGGCTGCGCTCGAAGCCGTTGCGCACCGCGGCGTCGACGAACCAGGTCGCGACGTCCTCTTTGGGCGGCGTGACCTCGATCGGACCGGCGACGCCGTGGGAGTGGACGCGCTGGTCCTTCTCCCACTCGGCTCCGACGCCGCCGCCGCGGCCGGTCTTCGGATCGCTGCCCAGCTTCCGCTCGGAGGCATGGCCGGGGTCACCGGGCAGACTCGGTCGCTCGGCGTCCAGATGCCTTCGCACGTAGTCCGCGTCCGCCAGAGAGCACCCGGTCACCACGGCGATCGTCCTGATCACCTGCTCGTGGAAGACGATGACGCCGTTCGTCTCCCTGAGCACCCACTTCAGGCTCTCGTGCGGATACCGCACGTCCTGGAAGCCGTGATAGCGGTCGAGGAAGGGAGCGATCATGTCGGACTTCACGGGGCCGGGCCGGAACAGCGAGATGTCGATGATGAGGTCCTCGAACCGGTTGGGCTGGTAGCGGGCCAGCAGCTCGCGCTGTCCCGGCGACTCGATCTGGAAGCAGCCGAGCGTCCTCGAGGTCTTGATCAGCTGATAAGTCTTCGCGTCGTCGTGAGGGAGCCGGTCTAGATCGACCTTGGTTCCGTGGACCCGCTCGATCTCGTCACGTGCGTGCGAGATCGAAGACAGCATCCGCACGCCCAGGACGTCCAGCTTCGCCAGGCCGAGCTCTTCGACGTCGTCCTTGTCGGCCTGCAGCATCGTGAAGCCGCCGTAGGACTCCTGCATCGGGACGCGATCGGCAAGGTCCGCCGACGACAGGATCACCCCGGAGGGATGCAGAGCGAGATGACGCGGGAAGCCGTCGATCGCGATGCACAGCTCGAAGAGCTGCTCTAGCTGCCCGGCCCTCAGGTTCGTCCCGGCCAGCTCGGGCAGACGTTCGATCGCTTGGGGGATGTCCCTGGCGCGCACGCGCGGGAACGCCTTCGCGACGAGGTCCACCTCTCCCGGAGGGAGGCCGAGGGCCTTACCGACCTCGCGGATCGCCATACGGGCCCGGAACGTGTCGACCATGCAGCACATCGCGGTCTGGTCGCGGCCGTAGGTGTCGAGGATGTGGGCGAGCACCTCTTCACGCCTATGCGACTCGACATCGACGTCGATGTCGGGAAGCTCCTCGCGGCGTTCGTTGATGAAGCGTTCGAACAGCAGGTCATAGCGGATCGGGTCCACGTCGGAGATGCCGAGCACGTAACAGACCAGCGAGCCCGCCGCGCTCCCCCGGCAGGCGCACCGCATCCGAAGGACCTCTCGCGTGTGATGAACGATGTCGGCGACCAACAGGAAGTAGGCGGCGAATCCCATCTTGTGGATCAACCGCAGCTCGTGCTGCAACCGCTCGTCGATCGCCCGGGTCACCTTGTCGAAACGCCGGTGTGCTCCCTCGTAACAACGCCGGGCGAGCAACCCCGTGGCCGTCTCGCCCGAAGGCATCGGGATGTCCGGGAAGTGATAGGTGCCGAGGTCCAGGTCGAAGTCGCACGCGTCCGCGATGCGCAAGGTCTCGTCGCAAGCAGCCCGGCCCCCGTCGTCGTCGAACAGGGCCCGCATCGCCTGCGGCGACTTGAATCCGTACTCGGAGTTCTGACGCAAGGCCTGCGTCTTCGACAGAGGAACGATGTCCCTGATCGCGTTGAGGAGCTGATGGATCCCGGCCTCGGTGGGGGCCGGGTAATGGACGTCGTTGGTCGCAACGGCAGGGATGCCCGTCTCCCGCGCGATGCCCAGCAGCCGGTCGCGCAAGGTACGGGAGCCGTAAGCGCGGTGGTCGAAGACCTCGATGCGATAGCCGTCGCCGATCTCGGCCCGCCACCTCCGGGCCGCATCGATCGCTCTGGACATCTCGCCCGCCGCGGCGAGACGGGCCACCTCGCCGCGCTCGCAGCCGGACAGGACGAACAGACCTTCGGCCCTCTTGGAGATCGCAGCTCTGGTCGTGGCCGGCTTGCCGCGCTCGTGGTTCAGGTGCGCTCCGGAGATGAGACGGCAGAGGTTGGCGTAGCCGGTACGGTCCCGGGCGATCGCGGTTACGTGAGCGCCGCCTTCGAGCGTCAGCTCGGCCCCGTAGATCGGCTTGATCCCTGCGCGACGACAGGACTTCGCGAAGCGGACCGCTCCGGTCAGGGAATCGTGGTCGGTGAGAGCGACGGCCTCGTAACCGAGCTCCGCCGCCATCAAGGGCAGGGCCTCGGCCGGGATCGCTCCGTCCAACAGCGACCACGTCGAATGACAGTGCAGATGGACGAACCCGCTCATGCTCCACCCACCGCTTTGCGCGTAACCAAGTCCGAAAAGCGGCGCTGGTTACGAACAAAGCGGATCAGAGGGAGGCGGCTAGCTCCGTTCCGCTGACCTTGGCGATCAGGCGCCCCGCCTCGTCGGTGACCTCGACCTCGGCGAACATCAGGCGCTTGCCGGCCTTCAGCATGCGACCGGTGCCGACGATCCTGGTCCCCGCAGGGGCGGGCCGCAGGAACGAGATCTTCATCTCGGCCAGGGCCGGATAGACCGTGTCGGGGATCTGCGTGGCGCAGAGGCCGCCGAGGACCGCATCGGCGAAGGCCGCGAGCACGCCTCCCTGCAGGTTGCCCGCCGAGTTGCACAGCTCCGCAGGAACCGTCCAGGTGAACGAGACCTCGTTCGGATCCTCGGTCGCGCGGTGTTCGAAGCCGAACGTGTCGTTCGCCGGGATCGAGAAGTCGCCGTCGAGGAACGCTTGCCACCGGGTCCGAGACATCGCAACAGACTACGAGCAGGGTCAGTCCCATAGGCGGGCCATGCGCCAGTCGCTGCGCAAGCGGTCGAAGTAGATGTCGTAGACGGCCGAGCGCGACACCATGAAACCGTCGGGATCGAGATCACCCGAGGCCAACGCGCCTGCGGGCCGAGCGAGCACCCGGAAGTACTCGCGCTCGCGGGCTCGCTCCTTGTCCCACCACTCCCCTGCGTCCCGCCAACGACTCAGCTGGTCGTCGACGTCGTAACGGCGGCCGCGCCAGGAGAAAGAGATCGGCCCCTGCGATCGCGGGTCGGCCGTGACATCGATCGGTTCGTCGTAACGCTTGGCCACCGCTCCTCTATGTTTTTCGCGTTCTCCTGTGGAAACGAGTAGGGGGGCCCGACCGACCCGCCGTGAGGCGAGCCCATCGGGCCCCCGATCACGTTCGCTCCAGGAGGCGGGGCCGGGGAAACCCACTCGGCCTCGGGGAGGGGCCGGCCTGACCTGAATCGAACGTATGTTCGATAGTAGACCCCGCCCCCGCCGGCAGTCAAGAGACCAGGACCAAGTTCTCCGGGCCGATCCCCTGCGCGTCCTAAGACCGCCGCTCGGCTAGGTCGGGATCAGGGCCACCACGGCCGGTCCGATCAAGGGTGAGATGGGTCTTCGGTGATGCCTGCTTCTGCCTGCTCCGATCGGACGTAAGCGACTATCGCGGCGACCTCCTGCTCGCTCAGGCCCGGTTGTGCGGGCATCGGCCCGAAGTCCCAGTGGTGCGGCTGAACGCCATTCTCGACGGCGGCGTAGAACGCCTCGTCGGGATGATGGTTGGGAGCGTAGATCGGATCGAGGAATGGGGGTCCGGACGTCGTCCCCTTCAGGTCGGCCCCGTGGCACGACGCGCACGTCTGCTCGAAGAGCGCCCTCCCCTCGCTGACCGGCCGGGCATCCGGATCCGGCCCACCATCCGAGCCGGAAGGACCGCCGCCGTCCCCGCAAGCCGCCAAGGTCAGCACGAGCAGTGCGCACACAACGACGACGGGCGAGCGAGACATGAGGGGCGGCGTCCTACCCGAGCACATCTACGTATTTCGTTCCGCTGCCGGTGTTGTAGAGCACGACCGGCCCCTCGAGCGCACCCTCACGGGCGAGCCGCTCGGCCACCGGAACCGTGGCCGCACCCTCCGGGCATGCGAACACGCCCTCGGTCGACGCCAGGTCCGACACCGCGGCCCTGATCGTGTCCTCCGACACCGCGTGCATCGAGCCTCCGGACGACCGTACGACCTCGAGGATCAGCGCTCCCTCGGCGGGAGCCGGTACCCGCAGCCCGGCCGCGATCGTGGACGTCGGTCGCTCCCAGGGTGGGACCGCGTCGAGGCCCTGCTCGAAGGCGCGCACGACCGGAGCGCAATCGGTGGCCTGGATGCCGATCACTCTGGGGGCCGGGTCGTCGGTCCAACCCAGCGAACGCAGCTCGTCGGCCGCCTTCGACGCCGCGACCGCGGCCACCCCACCTCCCACGGGAACTACGAGAGTGCGAGGGAGCTTCCAGCCTTCGGCGCCGCCCATCCGGTCGTAGACCTCCAGCCACGCGGTCTTCTTGCCCTCGACCCGATACGGCTCGTAGAAGGTCCCTGCGAAGAACGCGTCGTACTCATCAGCCAGTTCCTTGGCGCGCTTGCCGGCGTCGGCGATCGACCCTTCGACGAGTTCGAGGGAGGCGCCGGAGACGGTGACCTCCGCCTGCTGGGCTGCCGGCGCGGTCTTAGACATCACCACGATGAGCTCGATGCCGGCCCGAGCGCAATAGAGGGCCCAGGCGGCCCCCGCGTTGCCTGCGGTAGGCATGACGATCCGCTTCACGCCCAACTCGACGGCTCGGGATATCGCCATCGCTGCGCCCCGGGCCTTGAAGGTGCCACTGGGAAGCAGACCGTCGTCCTTCATCCAGGTCTCTACCCCCCAGCGCTCCGACAGCCGGGGCAGCAGCACCAGGGGCGTCTCGCCCTCGCCGAGAGACACGGGCTCTCCCTGGACGGGGAGCAACTCCCGATAGCGCCACATCCCGGAGGGCCTGTCTCTGATCACACCGGCATCGAGGCCGGAGAGGTCGTAGCGGGCCAGCAAGGTCCCGCCGCACTCACAGCGTTGCTGCAAGACCGAGCTGTCATGGCGGGTGCCACACCGGGCGCATGCGAGATGGGACAGGCGGGACGAACGAGAAGTCATGGACGAAAGGTAATCCCCCTTGCGAGCCCCGCGGACCGAGGCGGATGCTGGAGCGGTCGGCCGATCGAAGGAGGCACGCATGGCAGAGCATCCGAACGTCGAGAAACTCCGCAAGGGGTACCAGGCCTTCAAGGACCAGGACATGAACACGCTGTCGGAGTTGTTCGCCGGCGACATCGTGTGGCACGCGGCCGGCGTCGGGAAGCTGTCCGGTGACTACAAGGGCCAAGAAGAGGTCTTCGGTTACTTCATGAAGCTGTACCAGGAAACCGGCGGGACGCTCACCGTCGACGTGGAGGACATCTTCGCTAAAGACGAGCGCGCCGTCGTCCTTCAACGGGTAAGCGCAGACCGCAACGGTGAGCACCTCGACAACTACACGGCCAACATCTTCGAGATCGACCGCGACGGCAAGGTGACCGAGGTATGGAACATGTCCGTCGACACGGAGCTGGGTAACAGGTTCTTCGGCTAGCCCTCGCTTAGAGAAGAGGCAGTACTTCTTCGGAGAAGCGTTCGGCGGCCTCGCATACGAGGGGGCCGGGCCCGAAGACGATCAGGTGAGCGGTGGTGACCCCGACGTCCTGGAGGCGTTTGATCGACGCCGCGATCTCTTCGGCGGGGCCGGTCAACGGCATCTTGGGGTTGGTGTGGTCCGAGAACCACAGCGCGTTCGGATAGACGATCTCGAGCTCGTCGAAGTCGCGGCCCGCCTTGTCCATCTCGGCCCTCAGTACGGCGAGCCTGGCAGCGACCGCCTCGACGCCTGCGCCCTGACCCTTGCCGGTGGTCACGACCCAGCCGTCGCCGAGCTGGGCCACGCGCCGCAGAGCCGCGCCCCCGTGACCGCCGATCAAGATCGGCAGCTTCGTCGTGGGGGCCGGTAGGAAGCCGGCCTCATCCCATCGATAGAAGAGCCCCTCGAAGGACGAGCTCTCGCCCGACCAGATCGCGCGCAGAGCCTTGATGTATTCCTCCAAACGAGCGCCGCGTTTGGCGAACCCCACGCCCAGAGCTTCGAACTCCTCTTCCATCCAGCCCCTGCCCAGACCGAGCACGAGACGGCCCGGGGCGAAACGCTCGATCGTTGCGAGGGCTTTCCCCAAAACGATCGGGTGGCGGTAGGCGGCGATCATCACGCCGGTTCCGATGCGCACCTTCTCGGTCGCTCCGGCGAGCACTCCGTAGAGGCCCAATGGGTCGTAGAAGGGGTCGTCGGCGCTCATCGCGTAGGACCCATCCCGGCTGTACGGGTACTTCGAGTCGAGATCGGTGGGCGTGAAGAGGTGGTCGAACATCCACACCGAATCGAAACCGAGACGCTCTGCCGCACGCGCTACATCGATCACGTCTGACGCGTTCGCGCCCGGCTGTGCGCTGGGAAGGTGCAGCCCGAATCTCATGAAGGCAGGCTATCCCCCTAGCGTCAGGGCGCGCGCATCCCATACTATTTCAAGGGCAGGCATGAGATGCCGAACACCTCGAGGCGATGGAGGTCTTCGGTGGAGGACTACCGTGAACGAAAGCGGACCACTCATCGTTGTCGTCGACGACAACCCCGACATCCTCCAGCTGATCAACACTAGGTTGTCGAAGCGCGGGTACGACGTGCTAACCGCGACCGACGGTCGACAGGCTCTCGATCTCATCCGGCAACGACGTCCCGACGCAGTCGTTCTCGACTGGTTCATGCCGGAGATGCAAGGTCCCGAGGTCTGCTCCGCCCTGAAAGAGGACACGGATACCGGGGACATCCCCATCATCCTGCTGACCGCAAAAGCATCCGAGTCCGACGTCAGCACGGGATTCGAGCGTGGAGCAGACGAGTACCTCACAAAGCCGTTCGAGATCGAGGAGCTAGACCAGACTCTCAGGCGTTTATTGAGCAGCTGAGATGGCCCGGGTTCTCATAGTGGACGATGATCGAGATGCCGTACCCCTTTTCCGCCGCTGGCTAGAACGACTCGGACACCAGGTCTGCGCCTCCTCTACGGGCGAGGGCGCCTTGAGAGCTCTTGCCGATTCCCCCTTCGACCTCGTGCTTCTCGACGTCTTCCTCCCTGGGATCAGCGGCTACGAGGTCGCCAAGAGGATGGCCGAGGACGAACGACTGCGCACGATCCCCGTGGTCATGATCTCGATCGCCGAGAGGGAAGACCTACCGGAGTCTCCCAATGTAAGAGAGTGGCTGCTGAAGCCGTTCAGGGCCAGCGATTTGAGGGCCACCGTTGCACGCCACGCAGGAGAAGCCGGCGGTAGTGAGTAGGCCAAGGGCGCTGCGCGCGAAGCGGACAGATCCGTCCGAGCCGCGCAGTTATCGCCTCGCTAACTCCGTCCGACTCCCCTGGGCCATCGGGCTCGCGGCCTTCCTATTGCTTGCTCTCGCGGGCGGCATCCTGTCGGGAAGGGCCTCGCAAGAGAAGTTCGAGGTCCCCGCCGTCCTGCTCGACTACCAGCAGGGCATCGCGAACGATGCCGCTCAGTCCGTTCGCAGGGGGGTCAATGAAGGCGTCGATGACCTAACCGAGATCGCAGTGGTTCTCGAGACCTCCCCCGGAACCACCCCGGTCGCGCTGCAGGACGCGCTGGCTTCGGTGGGCGAGCTGCACGGTCGATACACCTCCCTGTTCGTCGTCGATGACGACGGACAGGTGGTCGCCAAGGTGGGCGCGGAGCCGGACCTCTCGGTGTTGGTACCGGACCCTCCGTACCGGGACCCCGGGATGTCCGACGCCGTGCTTGACGGATCCGGCGAGGGCCTCTTGATCCCTCAGTTCAGCCCTCTCGAGGTGTCCGGCGAGAGGTGGACGATCGTGGGCTTTTACGATCCCGAGTTCCTGAGATTCCCGCTCGAGGGGGCCCTTCCCGGCGAAGCGTGGGTGGTCAACAGAGAGGGCCGCATCGTGGGAGGGGTAGCCACGGCACCCCCGCTGGGGACCTTGCCACGTTCGGCCCTGCGAGAGGCCGCCTCCAAGGCTGCGGCCGGAAACAGTGGGGTGTTCAGCGCGGGGGGAAGTCTGCACTCCCAGGAACTCGTCTCCTACGCGCCGATCGCAGGCATCGGGCCCTCCGGCCAGTTGGGTTGGGGCGTGGTGACCACCCGGTCGGCCCAGACTTTCTCACTCCCGGCGACGAACGCCGAACGCCAAGGGATGCTTCTTTCGATCGTCACGGCGATCCTCGCGCTGATCGTTTTCGCCTGGCTCTACATCGTGATCCTGCGGCCGATATTCCTGCTCCAGAAAGAGGCAGAGCGATTGGCTTTCGGCGACCTCTCGAAGACGGTCGAGGTCGTCCGGTATGACGAGATCGGCCTCGTTGCTCGCGCCCTGGAACGCATCAGGATCCTGCTGATCAAGAAGCGCGTTCAGAAGCCCACCGAGAAGAAGTAGCGATGCTGTTCCTGTACGCGATCTTCACGGCCAGCTTGCTTGCGATGTTCGCTGCCGGCGTGGTCGAACAGCGGCGGCACTTCAAGAACCTCAACAGCATCCCGGTGCGGGTCATGGTCAACGGCATCCGCGGCAAGAGCTCGATCACCCGCTTGTGCGCCGGCGCTCTGCGCGGAGGGGGCATGAAAGTGGTCGGCAAGACGACCGGGACGGCTGCCAGGTTCATCTACCCCAACGGTGACGAGGTGCCCATCTACCGCAAGTTCAACATCGCCAACGTGGTCGAACAGATCGGCATCGTTCGGATGGCCGCGGCCGAGGATCCCGATGCGTTCGTCATCGAGTGCATGGCCGTGGAACCCATCCTCCAAGAGGTGAATCAGACGAAGTTGATCAGGTCGAACATAGGCGTCCTCTGCAATGTGAGAGAAGACCATCTCGCCGAGATGGGACCGAGCCTGGAGAATGTGGCCAGATCCCTCTCACGGACGATGCCCCACAACGGCGTGTGCATCACGGCAGAGGATCGATGGTTCTGGGTCCTCGAGCAGGAGGCGAAAGAGCGGAACTGCCGCCTCGTATATGCCGACCCGGACTCGGTAAGCGACGACGAGCTCGATGGGTTCGAGTTCTTCACGTTCAAAGAGAACGTGGCCCTCGCCCTTGCCGTCGCTAAAGAGGTAGGGATCTCGCGCGGCGATGCGTTGAGAGGTATGTACGAAGCTGCTCCAGACCCCGGCGTCCTTACCGTCGAGAGATACGACGTGGGCGACAAGATCCTGCGCTTCGCCAATGTCTTCGCTGCCAACGACCCGAACTCGACCCTGATGAACTTCCAACGGCTACTTGATGCTGAAGCCATCCGGCCGCCGATCTTCACACTGATCAATTGCCGACCGGATCGTGTCGAGCGCAACGGCCAGATGGGTGTCATAGTCCCGCAACTGCTGACCGAGAAGCTTTTCGTGATCGGCGAGCCGGCACGCTCGGCCATCGCCGCAGTGCCCTCGGGTTGGACGGGGAAGGTCCTCGATCTGGGAAGCAACGACCGAGATGTCGACGAGATCTTCCGAACGATCATCTCCGAGGTGGATGGCGAAGCTTCCCTCGTTGCGATCGGAAACATCCATGGCCAGGGCGAGCTGCTGCTCGAGCACATGGAAACCCTGGGAGAACTTCGATGAACGCTGGGTTCTCCGCCGAGATCGCGGTGCTTGGCCTGTCGATCGGGCTGCTGTTATCGCTCGTGTGCTATCTGGTCAGCAATCTATCGCCCGGGGGCATGATCACACCCGGTTGGCTGGCGCTGGTGGTCGTCGAGGAGCCCCGACGACTGGCTCTGCTGGCGCTCGTCGTGGTCGGCACGATCTTCGTCATGCTCGGCGTTCGGCGCGTCGTGATCCTGTATGGGAAGCGCTTGTTCGCCACGGTGGTGATGGTTGCCGTCTTCCTCCAGATGACGGCCTTCTTCGTCCTGATCGATCTCTTCCCGTCGACCCTCGAGACGACGACGCTGGGCTTCATCGTGCCAGGGCTGATCGCGTACCAGCTGATGCGACAGCCCGTGGTCGCCACTCTGGGCGCGATCGCTGCGGTAACCGCGCTGAGCTACGGCGTCATGTTGGCCGGGGTCGTCTTCAATCTCGTCCCCGGACTGGTCGCGCCGACGTTCGCCTCCGGGAATATCGAGCTCACCCCTATGCGGGTGGGGTTCGTCCTGGTCGCCACGTTGGTGGGGTTCATCGGGGTAGGCATCCAGATGCGCCGCATTCGCAGACCGACGATGGCACCGGTCGCAGGCCGAGCGCCACGGTCCGCGTCGGCAACCCGGGAGCCGGCAACAGTGCCGTTCACTTCACCGGCATCGGCCTCCGAGCCGCCGGCCGGCAACACGCCCAAGGCTCCGGCGGATCCGCTGCCACCCGTAGCGAGCGAGGCCCTCGATCCTCAGAGCAAGCGCCGTCTGCGCGTCACGCTCGCCGTGGCACTGGTCGCCGTGTTGTTGTTCGGAGCGGGAGTGGTAGTGGGGCGTGCGGCAACTGCGGAAGACGATCCGGGTCCCGCAGCAGAGCGCGACGCTCTGATCGATCCCGGCCCCCGGGGAGCGGGAGCGGAGCCGGACGACGAGGGCCGCGCAGAACCTCGTGCGGACGTCGGCAAGCTCGAGATCGGCCGGTATCCCAAGCGGTGCCTCAGGGAGACGGGTACGCCTAGGGATGGCCTGGCGGTCTCCACCACCGCCGGCGTGGCGATCGTGGATCCGAGGACAGGCAAGATCATTCGCACGGGCCTGCGAGGTGAACCTCTATGGTCACCTTCGGGACGCTGGCTGGGAGTTGGGAGGGGCCGGGTCGTGCGACGAGAAGGGGGCCAACCGAGGGATCTTTTCTCCGAACCCGTATCGCGTTGGACGTGGGCACCCCGCGCCGACTGCGCGGTCGGAGCCTCGGGAGGATCGATCATCGTCGCGCTGCCTGGAGGCGACAGCCGTGTGTTGTTCCATCAACCACCCGGAACGCTGGTCTTCTCGCCGGACGGCGACGCCGTGGCGGTCCTCACTCGCGACGAGAAGCCGCGGCTGTTCCTGGCGGATCTCCGGCGCGGCACCTTGCGAACGGTCGGAAGCTTCTCCGCGACTAGCGAGCTTCTGGGCTGGAGCGCAGATGGTGCGTTGGTGACCGATCGCGGTCGCCTGATGCACGTCCGGGCCCGAAACGTAACGAGGCTCGGCAAGCTCCGCCAGGGCCGACTTCTCGAGTGCGGAGGACGGACTCTGATCGTCGGACGCGAACGGCGGAAGGTGTCGTCGCTTGCCCGGGGCCGGCTAACCGAACTGTCACGCGGCTACCGAGGCGTCACTTGTTCTCCGGATGGCCGGTACCTGGCGGGCGTGTCGTCCTCCGGTGGCCTCACGGTGTTGGACGCGGCCGACGGGTTCCGCTCGCGGCTCGACGTCGACGTTACGAAGGCAGCGGCGCTGGACTGGGGATCGCAAGGGCTCTCGATAGCCACCCGTAGCGGCAGAACCCTGACCATCGCCCTGATAAGGCCCGGCGGATCGACGACCCAGACGCTGGGCAGCTTCCGCGTCGGCGCGAAGGCACGCCTCGAGCGGCTCGTTGATCGAGTGGGCGACGGTCAGGTGGCCTCGCTATGAGCGGGCGCATCCCACCAGACGAGGAGCAGAGGCTACAGGCCCTCCGGGCGTACGGGATCCTCGACACATCCCCCGAGACCGCCTTCGACGACATCACCTTGCTGGCTTCCTATATCACCGGCACGCCGATCTCGCTCATCTCACTCGTGGACGAGTCCCGCCAATGGTTCAAATCAAAGGTCGGCTGGTCCGTCGATCAGACACCCCGAGAAGACGCCTTCTGTTCCCACGCGATCATGAGCAGGGACGTCATGCAGGTCGCCGACGCACAGCAGGATGAACGTTTCGCGGACAATCCGCTCGTCACTGGTGAGCCGAACATCCGCTTCTATGCAGGAGCGCCGCTGGTCACTCCCGACGGGCAGGCGCTCGGGACACTGTGCGTGATCGACCGCGAGCCTCGGCGGTTGGACAAGGCACAAGAGGAGGCGCTTCGCGCCCTCAGTCGTCAGGTGGTCGCCCAGCTAGAGCTGAGGCGTGCCATCCGCGGGGTGGCCCAACTTCGCAGAGAGTTCGAGATGATCCTGAACTCGGCTGCCGAGGGCATCTACGGACTGGACCGCCATGGGCGGGTGACCTTCATCAACATCGCGGGCGCTCGCATGTGTGGCTACGAGCCGCACGAACTGATGCGACAACGGCAACACAACCACATCCATCACTCGCGTGCCGACGGCAGCCCCTACCCGTGGCAGGAATGCCCCAACCACCACACATTGACGTCGGGGCACGCGGTGGAGGTAACCGGCGAGGTGTTCTGGCGTCGCGACGGCACCTCGTTCCCCGTGGAGTATTCGAGCACTCCGATCATCAACGACGGAACCATCACGGGTGCAGTCGTGATCTTCCG
>JBKHXK010000017.1:0-52859 GCA_046566065.1 Actinomycetota bacterium
CCGGACGGAGGCCTGCTAGCGGGGGAATACTGTCCGGACTCGAGTGCGCGCCTGTGCCTGGCACGAACAGACGGTTCGGGCTACGTCGGTCTGCCGACGAAGGGTCAGGCGTTTGATCCCTCCTGGTCCCCCGACGGGGACGAATTGATCTATAGCGAGTGGGACTTCTACAAGGGCTTCTACGGAGAGCTTCTGCGGGTCGCCAGCGACGGATCTACCCTCGTTCGAGTGACAACCTCACCGGACGTCGCCGACATCCAGCCCGATTGGTGGGGGCCGGCCGAGTAAGGGCCTCCGAACCCCTGGGTCTTTTCTCGTCTGTGGTCGAAAAGCGACCACCAGCGCACGAAGAGCGAACCTTTTGGGCTGTTTTGGCAGATTGACCGGGCTCCTGAGCTGAACGGCTCATCTGGACCGTTACCTCGGACCTCACGGCCACGGCACGACCGTGCCCCTCCACTTCACGCCTTCTAATTGAGGGCGACGACAGGCGTCGCCGGGTGGACGAAGGAGAAAGACGTGAAGAAGATCACCTCGCTTGTCGCAGCAGTTCTGGTTCTGACCTCCCTGGCTGGTCTCGCTCACGCTAGGGGCACCCGTCGTCCCGCGAACGACGATCTGGGTGCGGCGGTTGCAGTTCCGGCCCTTCCGTTCGCCGAGACCACGACCCTTCGCGGAGCCACCCTCGAAGAGCTCGAACCTCAGCCAACGTGTAAGGCCATTCGCAGCAGTGTCTGGTACGGGTTTTCGGTAGCGGAGGAAGGCAACGTCATCGGCGAACTCTCGAGCACCTTCCGTTCCTCTCTGGCGGTGTTCGAGCAGACCGCCGAGGGTCTCGTGGAGACGGCATGCGGATTCGGTCAGGCCGGCACGGAGATTGAGTTCAAGGCCCTGCCCGATCGCATCTACCTGATTCAGCTCGGTGCGACGACGACGAAGCAAGGCGTGGCTGATCTGAGCCTCCGGTTGTCGGAGTGGCGGGAGGAGAAGCTCTACGAGTACGTCTACCACCAAGAGTCTGAGGAGACCTACCTACCGCTCGTCAGTGTGTGGGGACGCCAGCGGGAGAACAACCCGTCCATGTACGACGTCACCCTTGGCGTCTCGCAGCAACAGCCGGTCAGCAAGGGCGTTCTCACCTTCGGTCTCGTCACGAAAGAGGTGAAGGCGGAGTTGGTCCGGATCCCCGCATCGACGACCAAGGTTGTCTTCTCGATCATCGGTCGCTACGACTCGAGCCAGTACACCTGTGCGGTCGACGATGGTGGCGAGACATGCCACGCCGGAGCGCCCATCAAGGACCTGAACTGGCTGACTTCCGGTGATGGTTCGAGGGCCGAGCTCGTGATCTCGCTCAGGGCCGAGCGAAACGGCGAGGTCCTACAGGAACGCACCATCGTGGTTCCCTACGCCGGCCAAGTCACGGGTCTTCTGCCTTAGGTCCAGGCGTGCGGAGTCTCTCGGCCGGATCTCCGCCCGGGCGGGAGGCGAGGGGCGGGCTCTTTGAGCCCGCCTCGTCGCGTCTAGAGCCCGGCCCCGAGCGCGACGGAGGCGGCTTCCTGACGGAAGCCCTCCAGCGTCTCGCGCTGACGCTTCGTCCGCTCGGTCAGACCGGCCAGATCGATCGGGCCAAGTGCGGGGTGTTGGTCCTTAACGGTCTCTAGGGCGCGCCACAGCGACAGCTTCCCCTCGACGCCGAGACAGAGCCCTTCCAGTTCCACGAGGCGGCTGAGGTCTGAATAGCCGGTTATCTGGCCGTTCAGCTTCAAGCGGCCCGCCTTCTCGGCGATCCAGGCCGCCAGCTGCTTCAGCCGGTCCGGGTTCGCATCGATCGAATCGAGGATGCCTTCGACGACCGCTCGGTCTTCCTGAAGCTCGTTCAGGAACTCGTCCAGGTATCCGGCCAGAGGAGTTCCGCTGTTGTTCGAGCGCGTGCGTTTCGCTAACTCCTCGCCCGCGATCGACCCGGCGAGGTGATCGTTGAGGTAGATCCGAAGCAGTTTGTTGTCTTCCATGCACCTGTCATGCCCAGCAAACGCCTTTCTCAACTTGTTTCTTCTGCGATTAGTGGGTAAACAGTGCTTGTATCTCTAACGTTGCATGAAAGGGGAGGGCATGGCTGAAGACAGAAGCTTGATCGACAGAGCTCGCGAGACGGTGGCTAACGTCGCCGAGACCGCGGGTGGGGTCGTGAGCTCGGTGGCAGAGACGGGGGCCGAAGTGGTGCGGCCGGACAGCAGTGGTTCGTCTGCGTCCAGGTCCTCGTCGGGCTCACGCAGGTCGAGCGGCGCCAAGAAGGCCACGGGCCGCAAGAAGCCTGCAGCCCGCAAGTCGACCGGAGCCAAGAAGTCGACCGGGCGCAAGAAGAGCACCGGGCGCAAGAAGACGACCGCGCGCAAGTCCGCCGCGGGGCGGAAGAAGACCACCGCTCGCAAGCCCACGGCCAGGAAGACCACGGCTCGGAAGTCAACCGGCGGTCGCAAGAAGACCACCGCGCGCAAGTCCACCGCAGGCAGAAAGAAGACGACGGCCCGGAAGTCAACGGGTGGTCGCAGGAAGACCACAGCCCGGAAGGCGACCGGACGCAAGTCGACAGCCAAGAAGACAACGCGTCGAGCCAAGTCCACAGCAAAGAAGACCGCACGGCGCGCAAGCTCCACGGCCAAGAAGACGACGCGCCGAGCCAAGTCCACGGCCAAGAAGACCGCACGTCGGACCGGCACGGCCGCTCGCAAGACCACCCGCGGCGCGGCAGCAGGCGCACGTACGGCCGCTCGTGGGACCCGCTCCACGGCGAAGAAGGCCACGGGTCGGGCCAAGTCCACGGCGAAGAACACCGGGCGGAAGAAGACGACCCGGCGGCGTTCCAAGTAGTTCGCAACGGTTCACCACGGGGCGGCCTTCGGGCCGCCTCGTTCGCGTTCGGGCCCCCCTAGGATGAGTCGATGAGGCATTACGCGATGACCGGGCCGTGCTCTCTCGAGGGGGACGTGCACATCAGCGGGGCCAAGAACTCGGCCCTCAAGATGATGGCGGCGGCCCTCCTGATCCCCGGAGAGGTCACGCTCGAGCACGTGCCGGGCATCACCGACGTCTCGTTGATGGCGCAGGTCCTCGAGCGCCTGGGGGCGAAGGTCCACTTCGACGACGGGATCCTGCGGATCGACTCCTCCGGCCCCCTCTCCGAAGAGACCCCCTACGAGCTCGTGACCCAGATGCGGGCTTCGATCCAGGTCCTCGGCCCCCTGCTCGCCCGGCTCGGCAGGGCGAGGGTGTCGATGCCCGGCGGAGACGCGATCGGCTCGCGTCCCATCGACATGCACCTGCAGGGCCTGGAGCGGATGGGCGCGAAGTTCACGTCGGAGCACGGTTACATCGAAGGCGTCTGCGATCGCCTGCAGGGCACGAACGTGCTGCTCGAGTTCCCCTCGGTGGGCGCGACGGAGAACCTCATCATGGCGGCGGTCACCGCACGAGGAACGACGCAGATCGAGAACGCGGCCCGCGAGCCCGAGATCCAGGACCTGGCTCGTTTCCTGAACGGATGCGGCGCTCGCATCACCGGGGTCGGGACGCCGACGCTCACGATCGAGGGGGTCGACGAGCTGGTCCCCAGTCATCACCGGGTCATCCCCGACCGGATCGAGGCCGGGACCTACGCGATCGGCGCTGCTGCCTCGCGGGGCAAGGTGCGCCTGCTCGACGTGCGTCCCGACCACCTGGAACTGCCGCTTCAGAAGCTCGAGGACGCGGGAGCGGAGGTGACGCGCGGCGACGGAGAGATCACCGTCGCGATGAGCACCAAGGCGCGCTCGATCGACATGGTCACGCTGCCCTTCCCCGGGTTCCCCACGGACCTGCAGCCCCCGATGATGGTGTTGCTGGCGCAGGCCCAGGGCTCCTCGATCCTCACCGAGAACGTGTTCGAATCCAGGTTCCTCTTCGTGGACGAGTTGAACCGGATGGGGTCCCAGATCAGGGTCGAGGGTCACCATGCGGTGATCCGTGGCGTCGAGAAGCTCTCGGGCGCGCCCGTGCGCGCTCCGGACATCCGTGCGGGAGCGGCGCTGGTCCTTGGTGGCATCTGCGCGGAGGGGGAGACACGCGTCTACGACGTAGGTCACATCGAACGCGGCTACGAGGACTTCGTCACGAAGCTCCGTGGGCTGGGAGCCGAGGTGACCCTCGAGGAAGGCTCGTGAGGACACCCCCGACCCTGAGCGTGTTCGGTGCAGCGATGAAATGGATCGGTCTCAGCTCGATCGCGGTGGGGGTCTTCGGCACTCTGTTCGCACTGCTCACCGCCGTCAGGGTCCAGACGGGCTGGGGGTTGACCCCGCTTCAGCGCTGTTGCGAGATCGACGAGATGAACACCGCGGCCCTGGCCTTGTTGCTCGGAAGCATGTTCTTCGTCGTTGCCGGCTCCGGGCTGGTCCTGATCGCCCGCCCTCTTCTTCCCGTGCGAGCTCCGGGACAGGGTCTGCGCTGGCCTCGTTGGTTGGCGCGCTCGCTCTTCGTCTACAGCGCCTGCAGCGTGGGGGTCGGGCTGATCATCCTGGTCGAGGCGCAGGGCGTGACGGGCGCTTCGGTCGGCATGTTCGTCTATTGCGTTCTCGTGGGGATCGGTTCCTTGTTGGCATCGTGGGGACTCAAGCGTTTCGCAGAGGTCGGCTGATCCGCCTCCGCGCCTGTCTGCTGCTCGGCGCCCTGCTGGTCGCGCTGGCTCCCGTTCCGGTGGAGGCGGCCCGGAAGGAGTTGGGGGCCGCGGTGGCTCCGCTCCGGTTGATCCCCACCGGGAGCTCGCCCATATCGGTGCGAGGCCTGCACGGATACTTCGGTTCGATCGAGCTGGGTGCGGCCTCCGACGGGATCGTCGTGTCGAACCGGTTGCCGCTCGAGCGCTACCTCTTGGGGTTGGCCGAGGTCCCTCTATCGTGGCCCGAAGAGGCCTTGAAGGCTCAGGCCGTCGCGGCCCGCACCTACGCGCTCTACACACTCGCTCAGCCATCCGGTGGAAGCGCGGCCGTGTACGGGTTCGACATCTGCGCCTCGGTGCAGTGCCAGGTCTTCTCCGGCGCCGACGTCGTCGCTCCACTGCTAGGCGCGCGCTGGCGGGCCGCGGTCGAGCAGACCGCCGGACAAGCCGTCACATACCAGGGGAGCCCGATCCTGGCCCGCTATCACTCGACCTCGGGAGGCCAGACGCTCGACAACCCGCAGGCGTTCCCCACCGAGCCCGCCTACCCGTACCTGCGCTCGGTCCCCAGTCCCACCGAGCAAGCTTCGCCGCTGTTCCGTTGGACCGTCGACTTCCCCCTGAAGCGCCTGCAGAGGATCTTGAGTGCAGGAGGGATGTGGGAGCCGCAGCTCGGCCGGCTCGTCGAGGTCGGCTCGCGACCGTCCTCTTCCGGCTTCCACTATCCGGACCTGGTGCTGCGGGGACGCAAGGGATCGCACGTGGTGACCGCCGAGGAGTTCCGCACGATGGTCCGAGAGGTCGCTCCCCGTCTGTACCCCGGTAACTATCCGTCCCTCGGGCCGACCTCCAGCGGCCGGCTTCCGGAGACCCTGCCCTCGAACCGGATCGACGCGTTCACGCGCGCAGGCACCGTGCGCGTGATCGGACGCGGTTGGGGGCACGGGGTCGGCATGTCGCAATGGGGCGCGTACGGCCTGGCCTCGCGGGGCGCGAGCTACCTCGAGATCCTGACCCACTACTACACGGGCGTCGAGGTCGGCTCCGTCGACGACCCGGGCCCGATCGAGGTCGGGGTCGCGTGGGCGCGGCCATCGGTGACGGTCGACGGCGAGTTCGAGATCGTCGACGGGCGCGGCCGGACCCTGGTGAAGGACGGGATCGGATCCTGGACCTTCCACTGGGCGGGGGCCGGGGTGGTCGAGATCGATCCGCCTCAGGGCTACGGGCTGCCTCTGACCGTCGGGATCGTGAAAGCCCCGAAACGCGTGCAGGTCGGCGAGTCGGTCTACCTCACCGTCGCCCTGTCGCGGCCCGCTCGCGTTAGGACGGTAACGAAAGCCGCGACCGCGTACCAGGATCCGGGGGTCCGCATCGCGGCCGCCGGTCGCAGGAGGATCGTGTGGCCCGCGCCGTTGGAGGAGGGCCGGTTCTCGGTCCGTGTCGAGGCCCGAGCCGGCTCCACGCGGAGCCGCACCCGGCCCGTGGAGATAGAGGTGTTCTCCAAGCCGCTCGCGGCCGAGCCAGAAAGCCCAGAAGATCGGCCGCGCAGCGAGGGAGAGGGCTCGATGCCCTGGGTGCCGCTCGCGGCGGGGGCCGCGGCGATCCTGCTGGGACTCGCGGTTGCGGCCGGGGTCCGCCGTAGAATGCAGGAGTGACCCAGGCGACGACCTTAGAAGACCAGGTGAGAGAGGCTCTCGAGCTGATCCGCCCCGCCATCCAGATGGATGGCGGCGATATCCGTCTGGAGAACGTCGAGGGCAGCACGGTGACGGTTCAGCTCCTCGGCACCTGTGAGAGCTGCCCGCTCACGCCGGTGACCCTTAAACAGGGCGTCGAACGGATCCTGCGCGAGCGGGTCCCCGGCATCACTGAAGTCGTAGCGATCGAAGCCTGACCGCTTCCCCCGTGGACACAGACACGCTCATCGCGCGCGCCCGCGAGGGCCAGCGCCTGGCGATCGGCCGCCTCATCTCGCTGGTGGAGGACGGAGGAGCCGACCTCGGCTCGGTCATGCAGAAGATCTACCCGCACACCGGTTCCGCCTACTCGATCGGGATCACCGGAGCTCCGGGGGCCGGGAAATCGACGCTAACGGAGAAGGTGGTGGCCCGGGCCCGCCGCGACGAGCACAAGGTCGGCGTGCTTGCGATCGATCCGTCCAGCCCGTTCTCGGGCGGAGCGCTCCTGGGGGACCGGGTCCGGATGCAGAGCCACGCGCTCGATCCCGACGTGTTCATCCGCTCGATGGCTACGCGCGGTCACCTGGGCGGCATCTCGCTCGCGACGCCGGAGGCGATGCGGGTGCTCGAGGCGGCGGGTAAGGACGTAGTGGTGATCGAGACGGTCGGAGTGGGCCAGGCCGAGGTCGAGATCACCGACGCCTGCGACACCACTCTGGTCGTCGTGAACCCCGGCTGGGGCGACGCGGTCCAGGCCGCCAAGGCGGGCCTGATGGAGATAGCCGACGTGTTCGTCGTGAACAAGGCCGACCGCGCCGGGGCCAGGGACTCCGTGCGGGAGCTGAAGCAGATGCTCTCGCTGTCGGAGGCCGACTGGAAGCCCGAGATCGTGCAGACGATCGCCACCAAGGGCGAGGGGATCGACGAGCTCTGGGAGGCGGTCCTGCGGCACCGGGCCTATCAGGAGGAAGCGGGCCTGCTCGAGGCCCGGCGTCGTCGTCGCATCGAGCGCGAGATCAAAGAGATCGTCGCCGAGAGGTTCCGCCACCGGGTCGAGGCGGAGTCCCGTGAGCTGTTGGCGGAGCTGACGGACGAGGTGGTGTCTCGCAGGATCGACCCCTACGCCGCCGCCGACCGCCTGATCACCTCACTGCGCTGACGGTCTCCTGCCACCCCAGCCTCGGCGACCGAGGTAGACCGCCGTAGCGATCGGCGCCACGATCAGAACGACCAACAGCATGGTCCAGAGGAAACCGGGCCCTACCGTTTCGCCGGAGCAGATGGTGACGGGCGTGCCGATCCCGCCCGTTTCCTCGACCTGGGTCGTGCACGACGAGGATCCTCCCGTCGCGAACAAACCGAAATAGAACGCCAGTGCGAGTCCGCCCGGGACCACGAGCGTGCCGATCAGCTTGTCGCGCAACGTCCAGGCCCTCGAGACCCACAGCAGGACGACACCGATGATCCATCCCAGGATCGGAAGGAGCACGCCGCCGACCAGCAGCAGGGCGATGGCGAAGCCCTCCAGCGCTCCAGCCTTCGGCCGCGTGATGCCGAAGCGTTCGAAGGCATCGGCGGCGATGAAGTCGGGATCGCCGAGGTCGCCCAGCGCGTTGCGCACGTCCGCGTCTGTGGCTCCGGGGGGAACCGCCTCCTCTATATGGCTCTGGATCTCGCCGACGATCTCGCGGCGACGGGCATCGGGCAGCCCCGCGAGCGCTCGATCGAGCTCTTTCAGGTAGCGGTCTGCGGCCGGGTGCAGGGTTGCGTTCATGCCTCGTCCTCCTCGATCAGTTCGTCAACAGATGACTTGAAACGGCGCCATTCCCGGGAGAAGTCCGCCAGGGCGCCGGCTCCTTTAGGGGTGAGCCGGTAGTAGCGGCGAGGCGGCCCTTTGGGAGATTCCTGCCAGGAGGACTCGACGAGACCGTCCTTGCGCAGACGAGTGAGGAGTGGGTACAGCGTCCCCTCCGAGGTGACCATCCCATCGATATCGGCCAAGGTCTTCACGAGGTCGAACGTGTACCGCTCGCCCTTCGCCAGCACCGCCAGCACGCAGTACTCGAGGGTGCCGCGGCGCATCTGGCTGACCAGCCGGTTCTCGGTCTCGCTAGGTACCATGTACCGCATAGTAGCACCTGAGCCGGCGAGGTGCGAAAAAGACCGGATCTGCCTCTTGACATATCGAACGTATGTTCGATAAACTCCTGGGTGGAGTCCGCGCTCCTGGGCCAGAGGTTCGGTCCTTGAAGGCTGAAGCACCGGCAGTAAGCAGGCAGCAGCTCGTCGACGGCATCGGTCATCTCCATGCCGTGATCTCGGCTACCCAGTGGGAGCTTCTCGATTTCATCCGAGAGTTCGACTCCCGCGAGGCGTGGCGCTCCGACGGCTGCCGCGACATGGGTCAGTGGCTGGCCGGCCACCTCGGGATCTCGGTCTCCCAGGGGAGGCGGTGGACCCACGCCGCTCACGCTCTCGTCTCACTCCCCAAGCTGTCGGCGGCTCTCCGCAACGGCGAGCTCTCGCTCGACAAGGTGGTGCAACTGGCGCGCTTCGCCACCCCCGACGACGAAGTCGCGCTGATCAAGTGGGCCCGGCGCAGCAGCTTGAACGCCGTCCGGCGCAAGGCCGATCTCGCACAGCGTCCGCCTGCCGACGACGAGGTCAAGGCCGCACATGAAGCCCGCTTCGTCTCCTGGTGGAACTGCGATGACGTCGGTTCGATCTACCTAGAAGCTCTCCTTCCCGCGCACGAGGGAGCCGTGGTGACGAGGGCGCTGCGCCGCATCGCCGATCAGATGGCGGAGGATCCCGACGGGGCCGACACGAACGAGCAGCGCTGCGCCGACGCCCTCTACGCGCTGGCGTCGCAGAGGCTTGCGAACGATCCCGACGCCGATCGCGCCACCGTGGTGGTGTCGGCGGAGCTCTCGGCCCTGGTCGACGGCGACCGCCTCGCCGAGATCGAGGGGGTCGGCAACCTGCACCCGGCCACCTTGGGGCGCATCTGCTGTGATTCACGGATACAGATCGTTACCAGGGACCCTCGTGGCTTGGCCCTCGACATCGGGCGCGCTTCGCGCACGATCCCCGGCTACATGCGGCGCGAGATGCTTCAGCGCGATGGTGGCTGCACCTTCCCGGGCTGCGGGACGAAGGCTTTCGTCGACGGCCATCACGTCTGGCCCTGGGAGTGGGGTGGCCGTACCGCCCTCGCGAACCTGACCACAGTCTGTCACTTCCATCACAAGCTGCTGCACGAGGGTGGGTGGCGCGTGCAGCTCGACCGTGACCAGAGGGCCGAGTGGTACCGACCCGACCGAACGCGCTACGACCCAGCACGACTAGCACTTGCCCGGTGATGCCCCCCGGTGGTGCGGCCCGATAGACTTGCCAATATGGGCGATGACCTGCAGAAACGCTGGCGCGAGCGTTACGACGCTGCCAAGCTGCGCGAGGACAAAGACTTCGACACGCTATCCAGCGAGCCGCTGGAGCCGCTGTATGGGCCGTCGGACGGTGAGCTGGATCCCGAGATAGGCGTTCCGGGCGAGTACCCGTTCACGCGAGGTATCTACCCGAGCGGTTACCGCGGCCGGCTCTGGACGATGAGGCAGTTCGCGGGCTTCGGGACCCCGGAGGACACCAACGAGAGGTTCAAGTTCCTGGTGGATCACGGCCAGACGGGGCTCTCGGTCGCCTTCGACATGCCGACGCTGATGGGACGGGATTCCGACGAGCCTCATTCAGAGGGCGAGGTGGGTCGCTGCGGGGTGGCGGTGGACTCTCTCGCGGACATGGAGATCCTGTTCCGCGACCTCGACCTCGAGCAGATCACGACCTCGATGACGATCTCGGGCCCGGCTCCCATGCTCTTCGCCTTCTACATCGCGGCGGCGGAGAAGCAGGGCGCCACCATCTCGAAGCTGGGCGGAACCTGCCAGACGGACATCCTGAAGGAGTACATCGCTCAGAAGGAGTGGCTGTTCCCGCCGGAGCCGCACCTGCGCATGACCGCCGACATGATGGAGTTCTGCGTCGACAACGTGCCCAAGTACCACCCGCTGTCGATCTCCGGCTATCACATCCGCGAAGCGGGCTCGACGGCCGTTCAGGAGCTCGCCTTCACGATCGCTTCCGGGTTCGCGCACGTCGAGCTGGGACTGCGGCGCGGGATGGACGTGGACGACTTCGCCCCGGGCCTTTCCTTCTTCTTCAACTCGCACATCGACTTCTTCGAAGAGATCGCCAAGTTCCGCGCCGCCCGAAAGATCTGGGCCCGATGGATGAAGGAGCGTTACGGGGCCAAGAAAGAACGATCCTGGATGCTCAAGTTCCACACACAGACGGCCGGCTGCTCCCTGACCGCGCAGCAGCCGTACAACAACGTGGTGCGCACCACGACCGAGGCTCTCGCGGCCGTGCTCGGCGGGACGCAGTCCCTGCACACGAACTCGCTGGACGAGGTGCTGGCCCTGCCGAGTGACGAGGCCGTGGAGATCGCGCTGCGCACCCAGCAGGTCATCGCCTACGAGACCGAGGTCACGAACGTCATCGATCCGCTCGGCGGGTCCTGGTTCGTCGAAGCGCTGACCAAGCGCACGGAGGACGAGGCCGAGGCCTACTTCTCGAAGATCGACGAGATGGGTGACGGTTCGATCCTCGACGGCATGCTTCTCGGCATCGAGCAGGGCTACTTCCAGAAGGAGATGGCCGACGCCGCCTTCAAGTACCAGCAGCTGCTGGAGCAGGGCCGGAAGGTCATGGTCGGCGTGAACAGGTTCACCAAGACCGTCCAGGAGATGCCGGAGGTGCTCGTCATCACTCCCGAGATCGAGGAACGACAGAAGAAGTCGGTCGCCGAGGTCCGGGCCAACCGCGATGCGAAGAAGGCCGAGGACGCGATCCAGGCGCTGCGCGAGATGGCGCACGACACGAAGCAGAACTCGATCCCCGTGCTGGTGGAAGCCGCCAAGGCTTACGTGACCTTGGGAGAGATGGTCCAGACCCTGAAGGAAGAGTGGGGCGTCTACACCGAGCCCCCGATGTTTTAAGCCTGGAAAGGTTGCGTGGGGCGTCTACACCGAGCCCCCGATGTTCTAACCGGCTCGACCCCCCCTCGCTTCAGCGCGGAGCCGAGCCTGCCGATTCTCCGGGGGAGAGAGTTTCCTTCCCGAGGAGTCCATGGAGCAGCACCACACGGCCCAAGCCGTCGTGCCGGGCCCGACCGACGCATTCCGCAACGTCGCCGAGCGACATCGTGACGACCTGCGGCAGATCCGCGAGCGGAACCGGCAGAGGAGACTGCGCTACCTCCTCTATCTGAACGTCCTCATCCTGGCGTGGTTGCTCCGCCGGGTGGTCGAGGGTCGCCCTCTCGAGTTCGATCGTCCCGAGTTCGGCCCGGACACGATGCTGTGGCTGTTCCCGGTCTTGATCCTGCTGATGATCGCCAGCATGATGCTGCTGCCTCTGGCGAACGGCCGGTCGCCGCACATCCGCTACAGCCCCGAGCAGATCGGCATGAGCTTCGCCGACGTCAGAGGGATAGACATCGTCTTGGAGGAGGTAGCGCGCACGCTTCAGATCTTCCTCACCTACAAGACCTTCCGGGACGAGCTGGGCGGGAACCCACGTCGCGGGATCCTCTTCGAAGGGAAACCCGGCACGGTGAAGACCCACCTGGCCAAGGCGATGGCGGCCGAGGCGGGGGTGCCGTTCTTCTTCGTGTCGGCGCCGGCGTTCCAGAGCATGTGGTTCGGGATGACCGCCTTCAAGATCAGGTCCTTCTTCAAGGCCCTGAAGAAGGCGGCGCGCAAAGAGGGCGGGGCGATCGGGTTCATCGAGGAGATAGACGCCGTGGGCCTGGCGCGCGGAGGGGTCCACGCCGCGAGACAACAGGGCGCGGTCGAGACCGAGCGCATGGTGGACTCGGGCTCGGGTGGCATGGTCAACGAGCTCCTGATCCAGCTGCAGTCGTTCGATGCGCCGCCGTTCTGGGCTCGGGTGCGCCACTGGTTCAAGGACGTCATCAACCTGTTCCTTCCGGCTACCCACCAGCTGAAGAAACGGAAGACGGATTACTCGAACGTTCTGATCATCGGAGCGACCAACCGGGCCGACTCGTTGGACCCCGCGCTGCTTCGGCCCGGCCGGTTCGACCGGATCCTGTATTTCGATCTGCCCTCGCGGGCCGGACGCCGCGATCTGGTCGATTACTTCCTCGACCGCCGGCTCCACGACCCGGAGATGGATCGTCCGGACCGCCGCGACGAGCTCGCCGCCATGACCTTGGGGTACACGCCCGCGATGCTCGAGCATGTCTTGGACGAGGCGATCGTGTGGGCGATCCGCGACGGGCGGCGCGAGATCACCTGGCGTGACATCCAGCGCGCCCGTCTCACGGAAGAGATCGGTCTGGGTCAACCGGTCGCCTATACGGACGAGGAGCGTGAGCTGATCGCCACGCACGAAGCGGGTCACGCGGCCGCCGCCTATCTCTGCAGCAAGGATCGCAAGCTCGAGGTCCTCTCGATCATCAAGCGACGTTCGGCCCTGGGGTTGCTCGCACACTCAGACGTAGAGGAGCGATACACGAAGAAGCGATCAGAGCTTGTCGCCACCTTGAGGGTGATGCTCGCCGGGATGGCCGCCGAGGAGCTGTTCTTCGGTGAGTCCGGGACGGGCCCTTCCTCGGACCTGACCGCGGCGACGGCTCTGGCCGCGCAGATGATCGGGTCCTACGGGATGGGCAAGAGCCTCGTCTCGTACGAGGCCGTCCAGGGCGGGTCGTACGGCGGTCCCAACATCGTCGCGAAGGTCATGAGCAACGAGGACTCGCGTGCCGAGGTGGACGAGTTGCTCCACGAGCAGAAAACCGAGACGCTCCGTCTGCTGCAGGACAACCGCGACCTCGTCGAGGCCCTGCGCGACGCTCTGCTGGAGAGGGAAGAGCTCCTCGGCGACGAGATCCTGAGCGTGCTCGAGACCACGAAGAAGGGCCGGGCTGCGGGATAGACCCTTAGTTCGGGAACTCGGCGGATTCCTCGTTGGGGGCCATGTCGAACGCGTAGTGGCTCGTGTTGGCGACCGACTTGAACCACGTGGAGTTGACCTGCCAGCGGAACTCTCGCGGTCCGTTGATGAAGCTCCACGGGACGCGCATCACGATCTTCCCGTTCTCGATCAAGAACTGGCCGGGGAATCTCTTCGCTCCGTCTTTGGCGCCCGCATAGGCCTTCCACCCCTCGGGCGTGGCCTGAGCTGTGAAACCGTAGGTGTCGTTGCCGCCGGCGGAGATCCCGACGCCGATTACCATGATCGTTTCCTTGTCGGGCATCTTCTCCGGGACCGCGCCGTTGAACGACATCGTGATCTCGAACCGTTCGCCTTGCCCCTGGAACACCGCGCCGGTCATCTCCGCGTAGGACGGCACCAGCGCGCCGTCCTTCTCCGCGTCGTTGGACGGGTCCTCGATCGTGGAGGAGCGATCTGCGAGCGACGGGTCGACGGGGCTGGGAGGGCCTTTGGAGGCGAAGCTCTGTGGCGCGGCCGCCTCGCCGCTGCTCGCCGGAGGAGGGGACTCGCCGGGCTCGGGCAGCGCGCTGTTGCCTCCCTGCCCGTCGCTGCCGCCGCCGCCCTTACCGGGCTTCGACTTGCCCGCTCCCTTACCGCCGCCTTTGCCTTGCCCTTTGTTGGCCTTCTTCTCGGACGGCACGCGCGTCTTCTCGCCCTCGGCCGTCTCCGGGCCGGCACTCGAGCAGGCGCCGAGCAGACCCACCACCAACACGAGTGCGGTTATCGACCGGCGTGACCTGACCCTCATAGACCTCGTCCCCCTCGGATGATGCGATAGCCAAGTATCGCCGCGATCAGGGCCAATGCGATGGCGATCACGGCCCCCACCGTTTGGATGGGGTCGGCTGCCGGCAGCTCGAAGACGCTCGGTGAGGGCGACGGCGCGACCGTCTGGAGAAGGATCATTCGCCGCGTCCGGGCGGTGGACCGTCCCACGATGTGGTTGCCCCGGGGGGTTTGGTCAGACCGGCGGCCGCGAGCCTCTCCAGGAGGATCCGCAGCAAGCGGGCCGTGACGCCCCAGATGACGTGGCCATCCCACACCCAGGCCTCCGTCGGGAAGGTGCGACCTCGCTCGGTGAAGCCGGGCTCGCGTCTGATGTCGTCCACCAGAGCCTCGAGCGGGACCTCCAGGATCTTGGCGACCTCCGCCGGGTTCGGTGACAGCTCCGGGCGCTGCTGCAGGAACCCCACGATGGGGCTGACGACGTACCCGGTTACGAACGTTGGGGTGTCGTCGAGACGACCGACCACCGACACGGCCGCCGGATTGAGCCCGATCTCCTCGTGCGCCTCACGCAGAGCGGCGGCCTCCGCCGAGAGGTCGGTGGCGTCGATGGACCCGCCCGGGAAGCTGATCTGCCCCTTGTGATGGGGCAGCGTCTCGGTGCGGACGGTGAAGATCAACGTCGGATCCGGGTCGGGGTAGATCGGGATCAGCACGGCGGCCTCCCGCGCGTCGGGGAGGCGAACCGTGCGTGGGGGATGGTCGGCGAACGCGCCGCGGAGTCGCCGCTCCAACTCGATAGACATGCCTGGCCATCGTAGCCTTCGCTTTCAACTCATCTAACAAAGGAGATCCCCGGTGGGCGAGTTCGTGAAGGTGGACGTTTCGGATGCAGGCGTAGCGACGATCCGCCTGGACCGGCCTAAGCTCAACCCGTTGAATCGCCAGGTCGCGACCGAGATCGGCGAGGCGGTCGACAGCGTCGCGGCGAACGAGGACGTTGGCGCCGTCGTCGTCTGGGGCGGGGAGAGGGTCTTCGCCGCGGGCGCCGACATCAAGGAGATGGGCGAGCGCGACGCGGTCACGATGTTCCGCTACATCGGTTACTTCCAGGACGTCTTCACCCGGCTCGAGAAGCTCCCCGTGGTCACGATCGCCGCCATCAACGGTTACGCCCTGGGCGGCGGCTGCGAGCTGGCCCTGTCGTGCGACTTCCGTATCTGCGCCGAGGACTCCCAGCTGGGCCAGCCCGAGATCCTCCTGGGCGTCATCCCCGGGGCCGGCGGGACCCAGCGCCTTCCTAGGCTCGTCGGCGTGGGGCGGGCGAAGGACATCATCTACTCGGGCAGGTTCGTGGCGGCGGACGAGGCTCTGCAGATCGGGTTGGTCAACCAGGTGGTGCCCGCGGACGAGGTGTACCCGACCGCGGTGAAGTGGGCGGAGAGGTACGCGAGGGGGCCGCGGGTTGCGCTCATGGCAGCGAAGCAAGCGATCCACGACGGGATGAACGTCGATCAGACGACCGGTCTGCTGATCGAGCGCCAGGCCTTCGCAGCGCTGTTCGCCACCGAGGACCAGAAGATCGGGATGAACTCGTTCGTGGAGAAGGGACCGGGGAAAGCCGAATTCGTCGGCCGTTGACCCCTGGGGGCGCGACCGTTTTCTTCCATCCGTCCCGTTCTGCTAGAAGGGGTCCATGAGCAGACGCGGGGGATTCGTAACCGAGCTGGTCGTCGCAGTTGCCATAGCGACCGTGGTCGGGGTCGCGTTCCTCCTCGCCACGGGGGAGCTCGGCGCCGCGTGGGAGGCGTTGCGCAACGACGACCGGGCCGACGTTGATGTCTCGGCTAGCGCGGGTGACGGGCCGTCACCGTCCCCAACGGCTCCATCTGAGGCCGCGACCGGCCCTCGGTCGGGGATCGAATACATGAACGTGAACCACATCAGTGACGAGCTGAATCAGAAGGGCGTCGCCTGCGACGAGACGAACGTCCATGTCGAGGACGAGGAGACTCAAAGCGGGACCTGCATCAGCTCGGCGGGCGCTGAGGTCACGATATTCGTCTATCTCAAGGCTGCGTCCGCTCCCGCCTCGTTCGAGGAGTACATCGATCTGACCGAAGGCTCGCTCTTGGAAGGTCCGAATTGGTATCTCGGCTCCACGGACACCGAGTTCCTGAGCGATGCCCAGGGCATCCTCGCCGGAGACCTGCGAGAGCTCTGACGCGGCCCCTTGCCGTGACGCGTGAGGTCTAGCGGGAGCGCCTCAGCCTGATCGTTTCGCAGCCCTTGGCCCGGCGCTTCTCCTTGAGGGAATCGACGTGGCATATATCCGGGCCCGGCCCTCCATCGAACCGATCGAGCCCGCCGCCTCCGATCAGCACGTCGCGTCCGCCCCCGCCGAACAGCAGGTCCGGCCCACCGGCGGCGAGATAAGAGACCCGCCCCGTGATCGCGTTGGCGCCGTCGCCGGTCAACGAATCGTTCCCGTCGCCGCCTTTGAGGGTGTCGCCTCCCGAACCTCCGATCAGGCGATCGTTATCGGTGCCGCCGTCCAGCAGGTCGTTCCCGGCGCCGCCGGCCAGGTCGTCGTCTCCCGCCTGGCCGTAAACCGAGTCGGAGCCCCCGGCTCCGTTGTAGAGGTCGTTGCCACCGAAGAGGTGAACGGCGTCGTCTCCGGAGCTCCCGGTGAGCTCATCGTCCCCGTTCGTGCCCGAACCTATGAAGGTGACCTGACGCAGCGCTATCCCTATCTGCTCCTGGTGGAAGTCCGACGCCGCAACCCCGTTCACGAGACTGCCATCGCCCGACGGCCGCAGCGCGCTGAAGCGAACCGTCACGAACTGGCCGCGGCCGAGCGCGAACGCCAGGGCCGCTTCCGTGTAGGCACAGGGAGCCGCACACTGCGTGAGGAGGTAGGCGGCCTCGATATCTCCCACGTCCGAGCCGCCGATCTGGTGGGACACGAGCACGGTCCCTCGTTCGATCTCGGGGAGCCCCTGGACGAGCGCCATCTCGGCGGCTTGCTCCGCGGACTGAGCGGCGTCCTCGACGCCCACGTCCCAGATCATCCCGACGGCTCCCGTCGAGCCCGTGGATGTCGTGGTGTACTGCGGCCCATCCCATTCGCCTGAATCAGAGTCTTCGCAGCACTCGGCGTCGTTGTAGTCGGGTGGAGAGAGGATCTCCACCGAGACCTCCTCGGGCACCCAAGCGGTTGCGTTCCCTTCGAGAGGACGGACCTGGACGCTTTCGATCTCTTGAGCGAGCGCGGACGGAAGCGGGCCCACCACCGCGGACAGCACGACGGAGGCGAGGAGCGTTCCTAACCAACGATCGCGGACAGCCACGGGTTCAACCTACGGAAGTCCCGGGGGGACCACAACGGGGTTGGGGCCGATTCCTGGAGGCGCCCCCGGGTTAGCCTCCGGCTATGCATCTCCCCGTTCACAGGATCGTGATGCCAACGCCTTACGCGGTCGGCCCCGTGAACGCGTATCTGATCCGGGCGGAGCCCCTGACGCTGGTCGATG
The DNA here is from genome assembly GCA_046566065.1 of Actinomycetota bacterium. Classification (GTDB taxonomy): domain Bacteria; phylum Actinomycetota; class CADDZG01; order CADDZG01; family WHSQ01; genus MB1-2. The sequence goes on from JBKHXK010000017.1 coordinate 17,715, forward strand.
CCGGTATCAACACCCCGCAGGCCAAGAACGCTTTGATGCTCGGCCTCCAAGAGGTCGAAATCTCGCCGGAGTCGATCCGGAGGATCCTGATCACGCACGCTCACCCGGATCACTACGGACTCGTGGGTTTCCTGCAAGAGCGGTCGGGAGCCACCGTCTTCTTCCCGCGGCGTGAGATCGCCCGGGTGCGGGATCGTCAGATGCTGTTCGAGGTGGGGCGGTTGCTGGTCGAGGCCGGGATGCCCCTCGAGCTCCTCTTCAAGATGGACCAACAACGCAAGAGGGACCCCTACCGGCCGGGGATCGATCACGACGTCGTCGTGCCGATCGACGAGGGTGAGGCATTCGACTTCGAGCACGACGAAGGCACGTTCACGCTGACCACTTTGCACATGCCCGGTCACACGGGAGGACACGTGGTGTTCCACGAACCCACCTCCGGGACCCTGTTCGCGGGCGACCAACTGCTTCCGGAGGTTTCGCCCAATCCGCTACTCGAGCCGTCGGTGGACGAACCGGGAGAGCGGCGTCGGTCGCTCAAGGAGTATCTGAGGTCTCTCGAGCGGATGGACACGTTGGAGATCTCGCTCGCCTACCCGGGGCACGGGGGAGAGGTCACCGATCCGCACGAGTTGATCCGTTCGACGATCGAGCACCACCTGAAGCGCAAGGCCGAGGTGGCGAGCTTCCTCGGGCCGGAGGGCAAGACCGTCTACGAGATCTCCTCCGAGCTATACCCCCACGTGAGGGACTACGACGTCTTCCTGGCCGTCTCCGAGGTCGTCGCCCACCTGGACCTGGTGGTAGAAGATGGCGACGCCGAGCTCGAGACCAGAGATGACGGCGTGGCTCTGTACCGGTCTGCCGCGGCCCCCTAGCCGAGGCAGAGCAAGGGATTTGTTAGGGTGCTAGCTCCAGCAAGCACTCACTTGAAGACCTCGCCTCTAGGAGGACCTTTTGAACATCGCGGTGTGCGTGAAACACATCCCGGATCCGAACGTTCCGCCCGAGATGGACGGCAAGTTCCTGAAGCGTGAAGGCGTCCAGGGGGTCCTGGACCCCGGCGACGAGTTCGGCGTCGAGGCTGCTCTGCAACTGAAGGAGGCCCACGGCGGCGAGGTGACCCTGGTCTCCATGGGACCGGCCACCGCTCAGGAAGCGATCCGCCGGGGGCTGTCGATGGGCGCGGACAAGGGCGTGCTCGTGAGCGATGGCTCTCTGAAGGGCGCCGATGCACTGGTCACGGCCCGGGTGCTGGCCGCCGCCATCAGCAAGGCCGGCGAGTTCGACCTGGTCATAGCCGGCGTCGAATCCACCGACGGTTACACGGGTACGATGCCCGCCACGCTGGCCGAGTTCCTGGGCCTTCCCCAGGTGACCTTCGCCAAGACGATCGACGCCTCTGACGGCAAGTTGAAGGTGAACCGGCAGACGGCCGAGGGCTACCACGTCGTCGAATGCCCGCTGCCCGCGCTGCTGACCGTGACCGCGGGTGTGAACGAGCCTCGTTACGCCTCGTTCAAGGGGATCATGGCGGCCAAGAAGAAGCCGCTCGAGCAATGGTCGGTCGCCGACCTCGGGCTGTCGGGCGATGACATCGCGATCAAGCAGGAGGTCGCGGAGGTGACTCCGGCCGAGGAGCGCAAGGCCGGAGAGGTGATCACGGACGACGGCACCGCGGCGAAGCGGATCGCGGACTTCCTACAAGAAGCGAAGGTGATCTAGGACATGCCAACCATCTGGGTTTACGCAGAGATCGACAACGGGAAGCTCGACCCCGCCGCGCTGGAACTGGTCACCAAGGCGCGACAGCTCGGCGACGTAGAAGTGGTTGCACTGGGCCCCGGGGCGACGGAGGCCGCAGGGCCTCTTGGCGAGCACGGCGCGGAGATCGTCTACGCGAGCGACGACGAGGTCTACGCGGATTACATCGCTCAGCCGCACGTGCACGTTCTCACGGAGCTCATCGGTGAGAACGCGCCGGACATGATCCTGTTCGCCACGAACTACGACTCACGCGACATCGCGGGTCGGTTGTCGGCGCGACTCGGCACCACGTTGATGGGCAACGTCATGGAGATCGAGTCCGTCGATCGCGCGAAGACCGCCATCTTCGGAGGCTCGCTCATCGTGGACGTCGCGCTGGAGGGCCAGCCGAAGATCGTCCTGGTGCGGCCCAAGTCCTTCGTGGCCGAGGCCACGGGCGGCGAAGCCACCGTCGTGCCGGTCGAGGCCGAGATCCCCGAGGAGGCCAAGCGGGCGAAGCGTGTCGAGCGCCACGAGGAGGCGGCCAGCGGTCCCAAGCTCGAAGAGGCCCCCGTAGTTCTCTCCGGGGGCCGCGGCCTCCAGGAGCCGGACAACTTCAAGCACCTCGACGAACTGGCTTCTGCGATCGGCAATGCAGCGGTCGGTGCGACCCGCGCGGTCGTCGACGCCGGCTGGGTGCCGTACTCGTACCAGATCGGCCAGACGGGCAAGACCGTCAAGCCGAGCGTGTACATCGCCTTCGGTATCAGCGGCGCGACCCAGCACATCGTGGGCATGAAGGGCGCGAAGCGCATCATCGCGATCAACAAGGACGAGGAAGCCCCGATCTTCCAGATCTCCGACCTGGGCATCGTCGGCGACGCCCTGAAGATCCTGCCCCAGCTGGTCGAAGAGGTGAAGTCCCGGAAGGGATGATCCCGACCTCAGGGGACGGACCGACATGGCTTCCTTCGGCGATCGGATCAGGGGTTTCTTCTCCAAGCGCTCCAACCCCGGGTTGGATCAGCTGGAGGTCTTCGCCCGAGAGCGCAAGGGCGTCGAGGGCTATATAGAGCCGCGGACCGCTACCAGTTCGACCACGCTGTTGCTGGTCGACCGGGACGGCGACCACCTCCGGGCCCCCGTGAAGGAGCCGGAGGACGCCGCCGCGTTCTGCAATCGTCTGTCGATACCGGTGTACGACGCCCAGGTGATCGGCTACCCCAAACGGATGAAGGATTTCGACAAGCGCCGCAAGGCCGGTGAGGTCGCCTCGATCGATGACGACATCGCCGAGCTCGAGAAGCGACTCGCGTTGGAGGACCCAGGGGGCCCCGACCACTAGTCGGGAGCCCTGCGGGGCCCCCGTATCCTGGGGTTATGCACTACCTGGATCACGCCGCCACCACCCCCGTGCTCGAAGAGGTGACCGATCTCACGATCCGGATCCTGCGGGAGGACTTCGGGAACCCCTCTTCCGTGCACGGATACGGACGCAGAGCGAAGGAGCTGGTCGAGGACGCCCGCGACCGGTTGGCAGCCGCCATCGGCGCTCGTGCCGACGAGATCGTGTTCACGGGCGGGGGGACAGAGGCCGACAACCTCGCGTTGACGGGGGCCGCCGCGAAGCTTCGGGGTAACGGCGATCACATCGTCGTCAGCTCCTTCGAGCATCACGCGGTGCTCGACGCAGCGGCCGCGTTGGAGCGCTACGGGTTCCAGGTCTCCCGCGCCCCCGTCGGCTCAGACGGCATCGTGGACCCCGCCACCGTGGCGAGCCTGGTCAGACCGTCGACCATCCTGGTCTCGGTGATGGCCGTGAACAACGAGATCGGCACGGTTCAGGACATCGCCTCCATAACCGCAGCCGTGCGGGCGGCGAACGCGAACACGGTCGTCCACACAGACGCCGTGCAGGCTCTGGGGAACATCCCCGTGGACGTGCACGCGTGGGGCGTGGACCTCGCCGCCTTCGCCGCGCACAAGCTCGGGGGCCCCAAGGGGGTCGGTGCCTTGTTCGTTCGCTCCGGGATCGCCATCGAGCCGTTGCTGCGCGGGGGTGGCCAGGAACGCGGGCTGCGTTCGGGCACCTTGAACGTGCCCGGCATCGCCGGGTTCGGACTCGCTGCAGAGGTTGCGGCCAAGGAGGTCGACGAGAAGATCGAGCGTCTCCGGGCCATGCGCGACCGTCTGCTCGAGGGCCTACGCAGGGCCGTGCCCGACGTGGTCGTCAACGGCGACCTGGAACGCCGGGTCGCGGGGAACCTGAACGTCTGCATCCCCGGCACTGAGGGCGAGACCTTGTTGCTCCTGCTCGACCGGGCGGGGATCGCGTGCTCGTCCGGGTCTGCATGCGCGTCGGGCGCCCTCGATCCCTCGCATGTATTGCTGGCGATCGGTACTCCCAAGAAGCTGGCCAAGGGCAGTCTGCGGTTCTCACTAGGTCGTTCGTCCGTGGAGGAGGACGTGGACGCCGTTCTGGCGGCGCTTCCCGGAGTGATCTCGCAAGCTCGGAGGGCGTCATGACCTCCAAGAAGGCCGTCGTGGCCATGTCGGGTGGGGTCGACTCCTCGGTCGCCGCCGCCTTGCTCGTCGAGCGGGGTTACGACGTCACGGGCATCATGCTCAAGCTCTGGAAGGGGGAGGCTGCCAACAACAACTCCGGCTGCTGCAACCTCGGCGCGGCCGAAGACGCCCGGCGCGTCGCCGACAAGCTCGGCATCCCCTTCTACGTGCTCAACTTCGCGGAGACGTTCGAGGACACCGTGATCCGCAACTTCCACGATGACTACTCCGCCGGCCGCACGCCCAACCCGTGCGTGCGCTGCAACCAGTGGATCAAGTTCGGCGCGCTGCTGGAGCGCGCGGATGCCTTGGGCGCGGACCTGCTCGCCACGGGCCACTACGCGCGGGTGCGTCGTGAAGCGGGCAGCTATCGGTTGCTGCGCGGTGCCGATAGCCGCAAGGACCAGTCCTACGTCTTATGGATGCTCACCCAGCGAGAGCTGGCCCGCACCGTGTTCCCGGTAGGCGACATGGAGAAGGCGCAGACGCGAGCGATAGCCGAGTCGCTGGGACTCCGGACCGCGCACAAGCCCGACTCGCAGGAGATCTGTTTCGTGCGAGGCGGGGACCTGCCGGCCTACGTGGAGGAGAACATCCCCAACGCGTCCGTGCCCGGACCGATCGTCGACGGGGGAGGCCGGACCTTGGGCGAGCATGGCGGGGTGGCTCGCTACACCGTCGGTCAGCGGCGAGGTCTGGGGATCGCTCTTGGAGAGCCCGTGTTCGTCACGGGTATCGAGGCCGCGACGAACACGCTGCGGGTCGGCCCCCGCGCCGACCTCGCCGTCGGCGAGATGACGCTGGACGAGGTGACCTTCGTACGCGAGCCGGTCGAGGGCGGGGTCCTGGTCCAATACCGGGCCCACGGCGACGTCTTCCCGGCCCTCTTGCAAGCCACGTCGACGAGGTGGACCGTCACCTTCGACGAGCCCGTCGAGGCGATCGCTCCGGGCCAGTCCGCCGCGTTCTACTCGGCCGCCGATCCGGACGAGCTCCTCGGCGGGGGTGTGATCGCCGCCACCGTGCCCGCGGCCGTGCCGGCCTAGGCCGGGCCTGCGCTCGACCGCCCCGCCCCGGCCTAGCGGAGCAAGCAGGAAACCTCTCTCGAGGCGGCGAACAACCCCGGCATACCCGTTCGCCTTCCAGGGAGCTCATACATATGAAGCGGATCCTCTCGCTGCTCGCCGCCGCGGTCCTCGTGGCCGGGGCCTTCGCGCCGACCGCGGCCCGCACGGCCGAACCTGAGGGCTGCGGTCTGACCACCCTCGATGCAACGATCCGGTTCGGAGCCGACGGCACCCTCGAATGCGGCCCCGGACAAGACATCGTGGTGCGTGAGGAGATCATCGCCGCCAACCCCGACAGGACCGCCTCCCGGCGAAGCCTGGTGTCGTTCGGTGCGATCGCCGACGTCCAGCTGGCCGACGAGGAGTCGCCCCTGCGCGGCGAGTGGGCGGACAAGTGTCCACCGGAGTCGCCGGTCAGCAACTCGGCGTTCCGGCCTCAGGAGACGTTCGTGCCGCATCTGCTGAACGCCCATATCCGCGCCCTGAACGCGATCGCCGCGGCGGGTTCTCCCGTGCTCGACGACGACCTCGATCTGGTCATCGGGCTGGGCGATCTCGCCGACAACCAGCAACTGAACGAGATCCGCTGGATCATCGACCTCTTCGACGGCAACAAGATCGTCGACCCCGACACGGGCAACGACCCGGTGCTGGGTGGTGACGGGTACGACGGCGTCCAAGCGAGCGACCCCGAGGGCTCCGGCGTCCCACTTCCACCGGCGGGCGAAGGTGGCCCCCCGGTCAACGACGCTTTGAATCCTCTCGACGAGATGACGCTTCTGGATCTCGCGAACGAGCCCTTCTGGGCCACCGGGTTGAGGAGCACCAACGGCCAGATCCCCTGGTACTCCTTGCCGGGCAACCACGACGTCAAGGTCCAGGGCACGATCCCCGACGACAACGCGGCGTGGAGACACGCGGTGCGGCGCTACGCGATCGGTCACGTGAAGGTCATGGACCTCGCCCCGGATCATCAGGCCCGCCTCTGTCAGGCGGTGATGGAGCGCGACCAGGTCGCGTTCCAGGACCTCATGATGGAGATCGTCGAGAACCCCCATCGCGCGGGTATCACGAAAGCGGTCCCCTCCGACCCGGCACGTCTGCCTCTCTACCGCAGCGATGAAGAGAAGCGGCCGGGCGACGAAGAGGCCTGTCTCGCGGCGACCCTGCTCGAGGAGTGCAGGTCGTCGTGGATCGAAGAGCACTTCAATACGACGGGCCTCCCGGTCGGTCACGGTTACGAGAAGTCGAACCGGTGCACCGACGCGGAGGGCAACCTGCTCGAGCGCGCTTGCTACGCGTTCGATCACGGCATCTTCAGGTTCATCGGACTCGACACCAACCCGGCGGAGGGCCTGGAGAGCGGGAACATCGATACCGCTCAGTTCGACTGGCTGCAGCGGGAGCTCCGGGCGAACTCGAGCCGCTACTACAACTCCGAAGGAGAGCTGGTCCTGAACCCCGATGGAGAGGACAAGCTGATCATCGTCTTCACCCACCACACGATCAGCTCCACGAGGAACGAGGGCACGCTGGCCGCGCCCGAGGAGTACGGAGCACCGAAAGGTGCGCCGCATAGCGATGCGGCGACCGGTGAGGAGCTGAAGGACCTCCTGCTGCATCACCCCAACGTGATCCTTCAGGCTTCCGGTCATACCCATCGCAACAAGGTCTGGGCACACGAGAACGAAGAGCTCGGGACGGGCTATTGGGAGATCAACACGTCGGCGATCGCCGATGCTCCGCACCAGAGCCGCACGATCGAGATCGCCGACAACGGCGACGGCACGTTGTCCATCTTCGGGGTCGTCTTCGATGCAGCAGCGGATCCCGACGCGCGCGACATCCACTGGACCGAGGACGATCCGACCGACGAGGCTGCGCTGGCCGCGGCCCACGGACACCCCCACGACAATGCCAACGTGAACGAGAGCTGGTTGGCCTCCTTCGGCCGCGAGGTCGGTTTCTACGATCCGCAGTCCGACCTCACCAAGCTGGGTTCCCCGGCCGACCGCAACGTGGAGCTGATCATCCCGGCCCCGTTCTCTCTGGCTCCGGACGAGCCGGACCCGACGACGCTGCTTACCTATACGGGCGATCGCTCCGGGCGGGTCGGCAAGACCGCTACGTACAGCGCGGCTCTGACCGACGCGAGCGGCGCGCCGCTGGCCGGGATGACCGTGACGTTCGAACGGGCCGGAGAGGTGCTGACCGCGCTGACCGACGCCTCGGGCGTAGCGAGCGTCACCGCCAAGCTCACGGGGCCGAGAGGCACGTCCACGTTGACCGTTTCGTTCGCGGGGGCGGGCGGCTACCTCCCCAGCGCGATCCAGGTTCCCTTCGAGGTCACCGGGGGCCCTAAGGGGGTCTGACCCTCTGGCATGGTTGGCCCATGCGCGAAGAGCGTCACCGCCTCATAGAAGAAGAGTTCCAGCGCGCGGCAGCGGGCTTCGCAGAGCGCACCACAGGCCGATTCGACCGGATGGACGTCGTGGGCTTCTCGCGGGTCGCTCTCGATGAGACCGTCGTCGAGATCGGGGCGGGCAGCGGGAACTTCCTGTCCCTGTTCGAGGGCCATGCCCGGCAGCTGATCGCGCTGGATCTCACCGCCGGGATGCTGGAGCAAGCCCGCCTGCGTCACCCGTCGCTGAGCCTGATGATCGGCGACGGCAACCGGTTGCCGTTCGCGTCCCGGTCGCTCGATCTCGTCGCTTCGGCCCAAGCGCTGCATCACGTGTTCGAACCGGTCCCCTTCGTGAGAGAGATGCGACGCGTGTGCAAGGACTCTGGCCGCGTGTTGATCGTGGACCAAACGGCTACCGAGAGCTACGAGCAGATCGCGTTCATGAACCAGCTCGAGGCGATCCGTGACCCGTCGCACGCTGCGTCCCGGCCCCCCAGCGCGTTCCGCGCCATCGTGATGGCTGCCGGTCTAGAGATCGTCGACGAACGCCTGGTCGAGGATCGGAGCCGGTTCTCGGAGTGGATGTGGCCCGGAGAGTTCCCACAGGAAAGGATCGACAAGACCCGGGACTTCATCGAGAGCTTCGGTGCGGAGACCGGGATGGACTTCGAGCCCGATGGGGACGACTGGGTCTTCACCCGGCGCCGCATCATGCTGCTGGCGCAGCCCGCCGGACGCTGACTAACCCTGCTTGCCGCGCAGGCTCTCCAGCCACAGGACGCGGCGGACCGGGCCGCCCAGAGCCTCGACCATCGCCTCGGCCTCGGCGACGTCCCGGTGGACCATGGCCGCCCCCATGCGAGCGATCGTGACCCCATGCCCGGGGCGATCGACGATCTCCACCGCGTCGCCGGCCCCCACGTCCCCCTCTTCCACGATGGAGAAGTAGGCCCCGAAGCGACCTGCTTGCGCGAACGTCTTCACGAAACCCGGGATCCCCATCCGGCTGCGCAGCGTCGAGCAGGGGACGCGGGGATCGGTGACCTCGAGCAGCGCCGTCCCCACCCGCCAGCGCTCACCGAGGAGAGCGTTGGTGACGTCGATCCCTCGCGTGGTGATGTTCTCGCCGAACATGCCCGGCGTGAGCTCACGGGCGAGTTCTTCGGACCACCAGTCGTAGTCCTCCTGCGCATAGGCGTACACGGCCTGGTAGGGGCCCCCGTGATACTTCTTGTCGATCTGGACGTCGTCTCCGACCGCCTCGCCCCGTATCGGGACCCGGCCCTCCTGTGGCTCTTTGAAGATGCCGGTCGCTCTGATCCGGCTTCCCACCAGGAGATCCTTGGGCCTGCCCACGTTGACCGAGATGACGGTCCCTCGCTCGTTCACCTGCCCAAGCTACTGCGCGAAAGACGTCGTACCCGCCTGGGAATATAGGAGCCATGCCGACGAAGGCCCCCGAGAACAAGACGCAGGCGCGCAAACGCGCCAAAGAGCTCCGTGACTCGATCGACCATCACTCCTACCGGTACCACGTCCTCGATGATCCCGAGATAGCCGATGCCGAGTACGACGCTCTCGTCGCCGAGCTGATCGACATCGAGTCGCGTTTCCCCGACCTAGTGACACCAGACTCGCCAACGCAACGGGTCGGGGCGCCTCCCTCGGATCTGTTCGCTCCGGTTGAGCACCGCACCCCGATGATGTCGCTCGACAACTGCTTCTCTCTGGAGGAATTGCAGGCTTGGGGGCGTCGGGTGGAGCGCGGGATCGGCGCGGCAGACGGCTTCATGGTGGAGTTGAAGATGGACGGCATCGCGGTCAACCTGATCTACGAGGACGGCCTGTTCGTGAAGGGGGCGACCCGGGGGGACGGCCGCCGGGGCGAGGACATCACCGCGAACCTGCGAACGGTCAGAGCCGTTCCTCTCAAGCTCCGCGGGAAGGCACCGAAGATCCTCGAGGTCCGCGGCGAGGTCTACATGGCGACCGAGGACTTCGAGAAGCTCAACAGCTCTCTCGGCGAGCGGGATCTGAAGACCTTCGCGAACCCTCGCAACGCGGCGGCGGGCTCGCTGCGCCAGAAGGACCCGCAGGTGACGGCATCTCGCAACCTCTCTCTGATCTGTCACGGGGTGGGATACGTCGAAGGACGACGCTTCAAGGCGCACTCGGAAGCGTTGGCGGCCGCGCGGGAATGGGGTCTCCGTACGAACCCGAAGAACGAGCGCGTCGACGATCTCGACCAGGTCTACGACTACTGCCGGCGGTGGCAGGAGCATCGCCACGACGTCGCCTACGAGATAGACGGCGTCGTGGTGAAGGTCGACTCGATCGCGCAGCAGGACGAGTTGGGATGGACGGCCAAAGCCCCGCGTTGGGCGATCGCTTACAAGTTCCCTCCGGAGGAGCGCACAACGCTGTTGAAGGACATCAAGGTGCACGTCGGCCGCACCGGGGTGGCGACCCCCTGGGCCCAGCTCGAGCCGGTCTTCGTGGGCGGTGTCACCGTGTCCACGGCGACCCTTCACAACGAAGACGAGGTCGCCCGGAAGGGCGTGTTGATCGGCGACACCGTGATCGTTCGGCGGGCGGGCGACGTCATCCCCGAGGTAGTGGGACCGGTCGAGTCGTTGCGCACGGGCAGAGAACGCAGGTTCAAGATGCCGAAGAAGTGCCCGTCATGTGGTTCCGACATCGTGCGTCGCGAGGGTGAAGCGGCGGCCTACTGCGTCGGCTCCGACTGCCCGTCTCAGCGCGTCGAGCGGCTGTTCCACTTCGCCTCGCGGGGCGGGATGGACATCGAGGGCCTGGGCTACAAGACCATCATCGACTTCGTCGAGCGGGGCTGGCTGCGCGACGTAGCCGACATCTACTACCTCGATCCCGCCAAGATCATCGAGCTCGAGAGCTGGGGCGAGATCTCGGTGAACAACCTCATGACGTCGATCGAGAGCTCGAAGAAGCGTCCGCTGGGGAACCTCCTCGTGGCTCTCGGCATCCGACACGTGGGCGGGTTCGCGTTCCAACTCGCTTCAGAGGTGGGCTCGCTCGATCGCTTGTTGGAGATCACTGAGGAAGAGCTGCTCGCGATCGAAGGGGTGGGTCCCGTCATCGCGGCGTCGATCTACGAGTTCTTCGCGCAGGAGCGCAACCGCGAGATCATCCAGAAACTCCGCGACGCGGGCGTGGACCCCAAGGAGGCCCCCCGACGAACCGAGGGCCCGCTCACCGGCAAGACCTTCGTGATCACCGGCACGCTCGCCGATTTCACCCGGGACGAGGCGCAGAGGGCCATCGAGCAGCGGGGCGGCAAGGTCACCTCCAGCGTTTCCAAGAAGACCGACCACGTCGTCGTCGGCGAGAACCCCGGCGCCAGCAAGTACGACAAGGCTGTCGCGCTGAAGGTCGACCTCTTGGACGAGAAGGGCTTCAAGAAGCTCCTCGCAACCTAGCGAGGCGTGACGTCTGGCCCGGGCGGGTAGGTTGACGCCCATGGCCTCAGAGAGATGGCTCCGCGACAAGACCGAACAGGGTTTCGGGTTCGTCGAGGACCTCCTGTACGTCCTCGTCGCCCTCGCCCTCTCGATCGCGGGCCTCGTCCTCTTCGGCTACGCGATCTACGACTTCGTAACGAAGATGACGGAAGAGCCGCTGTCGAGCCTGATCCTGGCGCTGCTGGACGGCCTCCTGCTCGTGTTCATCCTCACCGAGATAATCCACACGATCCGGGTGGTGATCGACGAGAAGATCCTGGTCAGCGAGCCCTTCCTGGTGGTCGGCATCGTGGCCGCGATCCGCCGGTTGGTGGTGGTCAGCGCCGAGGCCAAGGACCTCTTCGGCAAGCCCGACTTCGGCGACGCGATGCTCGAGATCGGCGTGTTGACGGCCACGGTCCTGGCCCTGGGCGCCACGATCTTCATGCTCCGCCACACCGAGCACAGCGAGCCTCGCCCCACCCACGAGCCGGGCTGACCGGCCTTCTGGCTCGGAGAACGGCCCAAAGCGAAGAGCCCCCGGGTTCCCGAGGGCTCTTCTTCGTTCGGCTCTGCATCGTCCGTACTTCGTCGACTCCGACGCCCGGTGGACCAGACCGGAACGGGCGATGTCGGTGAACCGGTTGGGATTCTGGCCAGTGGCCTGCTGAAGGTGGTCAGAACCCGGTGTTGCGGAAAGGCTTAGGCCACTAGCAGCCGGTCACCTCGTGAGGTCCGTCGAAACTAGGTAACAGTTTGGACCACCTCCTTTCTCACGTGAGATGAATCAAAGCACATCCAGAACCTCACTTCGCGCCACTTCCGGAGACTTTTTTCGGTGCTCTCACCTGCGTCGCTATAGACTCGTCCGGCCGCTTGACCGCTCGGTCAAGTCGGGCTCTCAGGGCCCTCGAAAACGGGGCGCCGACGACTCAGGAGGTCCGAAGGGATGCCGTCACTCGATGGGAAGGTTGCGATCGTCACCGGTGCAGGCCGGGGGATCGGTCGAGAGCACGCTCTGGCTCTAGCGCAAGAGGGAGCCAAGGTCGTCGTGAACGACCTCGGTGGCTCGACCGCCGGTGAGGGGTCCGACCAGACGCCCGCGCAGCAGGTAGCAGACGAGATCAAGGGACGCGGGGGAGAGGCGACCGCCAACTACGACAACGTCGCCGACTTCCAGGGCGCCGAGAACATGATCAAGCAGGCGATCGGTGACTTCGGTCGCTTGGACATCCTCGTGAACAACGCGGGGATCCTGCGGGACCGCATGCTCGTGTCGATGACCGAGGACGAGTGGGACGCCGTCATCGCCGTGCACCTGAAGGGCCATTTCGCGCCCACGCATCACGCGGCGAACTACTGGCGGCAGCAGTCGAAGGCAGGCGAGACGGTCAACGCGCGCGTGATCAACACCTCGAGCCCGTCGGGTGTGTTCGGCAACGTCGGACAGAGCAACTACGGCGCCGCCAAGGCCGGCATCGCCGCCTTCACGGTGATCACGGCCCAAGAGCTCGGCCGCTACGGCGTCACGGTCAACTGCCTGGCCCCCAACGCGCGGACCCGCATGACCGAGAACATCTTCGGGGCCCTTCCGCAGCCCGCTGAGGGCGAGTACGACCCCCTCGACCCGGCCAACATCTCGCCGGTCGTGGTCGCTCTGTGCCACGACGACGCGAAAGACATCACCGGACAGTGCTTCTTCATCTACGGGAACACGATCAACGTGCTGAAGCCGTGGGACGTCGGTACGACCGTGAGCAAGGGCGAGGGCTTCTGGGAGCCGGACCAGTTGGCCGCCGAGCTGAAGAAGACCTTCCCTAACGGGATCGCTCCGGTGGGCATGATGGAGATGCTGGGCCGCGCTTCCGGGCAGGCGGGCTAAGGGATATGGCGGAGGACACGATCACGTTCGACCTCCCCGTCGAGGCGGAGCATGTCGCGCGCTTCGCGGCCGCGGTGGGGGCCGCCCACGAGCCGCTCTTCACCGACCCCCAGGCAGCGCAGGAGTTGGGCTTCCCCGGCCCCGTTGCACCGCCGACCTTCGGGGTGACGCAGATCTTCCACGTTCCCCGCGACGAGCGCGAGTCGCGCCTGGGCGCGAACCTCGACTATGGACGCGTGTTGCACGGCGAGCAGGAGTTCCTGATCAAGCGTCTTCCGTTGGTCGGCGAGACGTTGAAGGGCGAGATGCGCATCGCGAAGGACTTCACGAAAGAGGGCAAGCGAGGCGGCTCGATGCGGTTCGTGACCTACGAGACGCGCTTCACCGACGCCGACGGGGACGAAGTGGTGACCGCGCTCTACACGCTGATCGAGACGGCAAAGGACGTGGGCTGATGAGTGAAACCCGGATCGACACCAGCAGGATCTTCCCGAAGCGGCTCACGATGGAGGGCGTCACGCCCGGCATGGAGTTCGATGAGGTCGTGTTCGGCCCTCTCACCAGGGAAGACTTCGTGCGTTACGCCGAGGCCTCCGGCGACGACAACCCGATCCACCAGGACGAGGAGTACGCCCGCAGTCAGGGCGCCCCTACCGTCTTCGCGATGGGGATGCTCAATGCGGGATTCCTGGCAACGGCCCTCGCCGGCTGGATCGGTGGGCCACAGCACATCCGCAGGTACAAGACGCGCTTCACCAACCGCGTGTGGGCGGGAGACGAGCTCGCCTGCACCGGCCGCGTGGTCGCCATCGAGGGCGGCCTGGTCAAGGTGACCCTCGAGGCTCGCCGGCGGGGGCCGGGGCCCGAGTCATTGCACCTGGACAACGAACAGACGGCGATAGTCGGCGAAGCCGACCTCGAGATCCCCGCTACCTAGGAGGCATGTCGACATGGGCTTGAACACCGCACTGGTCGGTAAGAAGTACGACTCGAAGGAGTTCCAGGTGACGGGCGAGGCGATCGAGAAGTATGCCCGCGCCACGAACGATCTGAACGAGCGCTACCTGGCGGGAGATGACGCGGTGGCCTCGCCGATCTTCCCGATCGTTCCTGCGTTCCAGTTCCTCATGGAAGCCGGGATGGACCCAGAGCTCCAGGCCGACCTGCTGCGCCTGGTGCACGGCGAGGAGGAGCACATCCTCCACAAGCCGATCAAGGCGGGCGACACGTTGACGGTTCACCCCGTGATCGAGTCGATCGAGCAGAAGGAGACCGGCGAGACCTTCACGGTGAAGATCGACGTCACGAATCAAGACGGCGATGACGTGGCGACCGTGCGGGCGACCTCGTTCATCCGGGGCTCCGGCTCTGGCAGCAAGAAGCCGGCGGCGGCAGCGTCAGAGCAAGAGGCTCCGACGATCGTGTACGAGGAGTCGGTCAAGGTCGATGACGATCAGACCTTCCGCTACGCGGAGGCTTCCGGTGACTCGAACCCGATCCACCAGGACGAGAACATCGCCAAGATGGCAGGCCTGCCGGGGATCATCCTCCACGGCATGTGCACGATGGCGATGGCGACGAAGGGCGCGGTCGACGGCCTCGCCGGCGGGGACCCGACGCGAGTGAAGCGGGTCGCCGTGCGGTTCTCCAAGCCGGTCCTGCCCGGACAGGAGCTCACCACGAGGTTCTGGGAGCTGTCGAGCGACGGCGGAGCGAAGACCTACGGGTTCGAGACCTACAACCCGGACGGCGCCGCCGTCATCAAGAACGGCCGTGTGGAGATAGCAGACAGCTAGGAACCCTTAGCGCAGGTTGGTCTCGCCCTCGATAGCCAGGGCCGGGGTGGCCGAGGTCGTGGTGTCGTAGAAGGACATCGCGACGCGGCCGTCCGGCAGGATCGTCACCGTTTCGAAGTCGAAGCGGACGTTCGCTCCTACCCCCGACGAGCCGTTCACGTCGGCCAGCCCCACCTGGTAGTAGCGCATCGCTCGCGGGAGCCGACCTGAGATGTCGATCTTGAACAGCATGTCCTTGTCGGTGTTCAGCTTGGCGTCGTGTCCGTGGATCGCGACCGCCGCGACCCCGACGGCCTTGTTGGCGCGGAAGTCGATCTCTTCGATCGAGTGCTTGGCGGGCAGCGGCACCTCGATCGAGTCCCACGTCCGGCCCCCGGTCGTCGAGATCCGGTAGACGAAGCTCTTTCCCTGGGGGATCACGTTGTGCAGACGTCCGGCCGAGTCGACCTGGAAGCGGCCACGGGGTCGCTTGCCGTCGGGCCGGTAGGCCTCCCAGCGCTGGGTCTCCGGATCGAGCACCGACCAGTCGCCGCCGCTGAACGGGACGTCCGGTGCAGCCAGGGCCGAGCCTCCGCCCAGAGGGAAGATCCCCCCGTTCGTGTTCGGTTGGATCCAGTCCGAGTCGGGCGTGCCGACGGTCTCGAGCATCGAGCGCGGGCCCTGAGCGGTGGAGATCGTCATGTCGAGGAACTTGCTCGAGACCCGGTGATAGTTGATCCCGTCGGTCGAGTAGAACCAGGCTTCCTTGGACGGCCACGCACCCTTGATGAACGAGATGTAGGGGACCTTCTGCCCATCGATCTTGAACGGCCCCGGAACCGCCGCGATCCATTCCCTGTCGTAGAAGGGGGTATGTACGGGCATCTCGGCGTAGACCCACTTCTTGTCGCCGGCGTCGTACTTGAAGGCGAGGAGGTGGTCGCCCGTGTAGGGGTCCCACTGCACTCCCACCACGTCGCCACCCGGGGCCATCGCGATGGCGCCCTCACCGTTGATCAGCGGGGTGATAGGCCTCACCTGCTTCCACGACTTGCCCCGATCGTCGGTGAAGTTGATGTAACTCCCGCCGAAGTCGTAGAGCCGTCCCCGGCTGTTCGAGGTCAGGTAATTCTCGCAGCAGTTGCCCGTTGACAGCACGACGGTCCAGTCGGCCGTGCCCTCGCGGTCGTCCTGGTCGCCGGCGGAGCGGCCGAAGTCGACCATCGGGTAGGTGCCTTGCTTCGACAGGAAGGCGGCATCGACCACGACGGCGTCGAGCACCGCCGGGGCCACCTGCGCGGAAGCTCCCGAGAACCCGAACAGAGCCAGCGCCAAGAGCGCGACGATCTTTACCGGATGCTTCCTCCGCATGTGGCTATGCCTCCCAGACGATCGCGAGAGCTCTTAACGGCCCCTACGAGCATTCGTGACGATCAGGGCGAAATCCTGGTCGGTCTTGTCGCCCCGGTTCGGCAATCCGTCGCCGATGATGTTCGCGGCACGAACCTCGATCGTGAACGTTGCCGAGTCCGGCTTCTGCAGGTACACGTTCTCGATGTTGTTCATGCGATCGGCCTTCCCGCCGGCCACCGACCATCCGCCCTTGAAGACGTTGCCGAGGTAGGTCCTTCCTCCACCGGAGACGATCAGGTCGAGGTCGTTGACCCAGGCCGGGATCTTCCCGCCCTTGCCGTGCCCGAGGGCGTCCGTCCACACGAGCGTCGCCTTCATGGGTTTCGAGGGGTCTACGGGCTTCACGGAGATCTCGGCGTGCTCACGGCTGTCGTCGAAGATGACCGACTGGTCGATGTGGACGACGCCGCGCTGCCACGACGAGATCGTCTGGCCAAGGTTGAACCGCCCCCAACCCTGCTGGTTGTTGGGGATCGGCGTGAGAGCGACGCCGTCCGCGTCCACGCCGCCGCTCTTCGAGAGGTCGACGGCGCCGTTCACGAACGCCCCCTTGACCAGCGCGGGTGAGGGGGTGCCTTCGAAGCGTTTGCGGTACCACTCGGTGAAAACCGCGTATCCGCCCGAGACGTGAGGCGACGCCATCGAGGTCCCCGTGCAGGGCGCATGCAGCGGCGAAGGGGGCAACTCGCGGGCGCTGCCGGACAGGCCGCAGAGCGTCCCCTGCGTAGCACGGGTCGACATCACGTTCTGCCCGGGGGCCACCAGGTCCGGCAGTAGCCGGCCGTCGAGTGCGGGTCCGTGCGCCGAGCACGTGCAGAGATCGTCGTGACCGGGGCCGTTGCGGTTACCGCTGCCTCCGACCCGGATGATGTTCTTGCCCTCGTCGGGCGTTCCTTGGGTCGACCTGCCGCCGCTGCCGTTCATGATCGAGAACACCAGGGCGTAGGCCTGGTCGCCGTCCTTCTTCGCGTCGACGTCACGCACCATCGCGTCGAACTCACGCGTGTCTGCGTCGTAGCCCTTGGGCGAACCGGACGGTCCCCACGAGTTGGCCGAGACGAGCGCGCCGGCTTTGTAAGCGTCGAGGTAGGCCGAGGTGTATCCCTTGGCCCAGGCGTCCTCTGTCGTTGGGGTGCCGATCGCGTTCTGTACGACCGCCTCCGCACCGGGCGCCATCCCGAGCCCGTAGGCGAACCCGCCGGCGTCGCCGAGGCCGGTAGAACCGTCACCCATGATGATCCCGAGGGTGTGGGTGCCGTGGCCGATCACGTCGTCGGTATTGCCGGCGGTGCACAGGCCGCCTCCGGCCGTGTAGTCGAAGCACGCTTTGATGCGGTCCCCGAACTCGGGATGGTTCATGTCGACCCCGCTGTCAACGTGGCCGACGACGACGCCCTTGCCGGTCGCTCCGATCTTCTCCAGGAACGCGGCGTAGCCGGGCCGGGGCGCACCATCCTTGTCGCTCAGTCCGGCTACGACCGCGTTCGACAGCTCGTCGCGCAGCGCGTTCTCTCGCGCCGCATCGGCGATCGAGTACGCCCTCGGGTCTTCCGACAGCTCCACGGCGCGCTCGACCCCGCCGGGTAGGACGGCCACGGTCCCCACGCTCGAGGTGAAGTCGCGGACGGATACCTGAGCTGCGTCCAGACCGACCGCGGCGGGTCGCCCGATGAACGTGACGCGCAGCTCGGTCGTGGACGCGTCGACGGTCTCCGAGATGCGGGTCTCGCGGGGAAGCACTCCGGCGAAGCGGATCCCGTCGGTCCGCCGGATCGCTCGGGTCTCGGCGGCATCGGCCCAGACCAGGTAGGACACGGGAGCCAGGGGCTGGACGAGGCGGGCGCCGGAGCGGGCGATCCGCTCCACGATGCCCGGTATGCCGATCCGATCGAACTGAACCAGGACGAGGTTGTGTCCGACGGGGTCGGTCGCGGCGAGGTCGACGGCGGGATCGATCGCGCCGCTCGCGAAGGGGATCACGTGGAGTCCGGAACGTGGCTCGGCGGCCGAGGGCCGCTCCGGGGCTTGGAGCAAGCTCAAGGGCAGCGCCAGGGCGAGCCCGGCGGCCAGGCACATCTTCGACAGACGCACGGAAGGTCTCCTCAACTGGAAAGGTGTCATCACAGAAGAGATTCGCCGCCGGGGTGCCGCCCCCTGTAGGGAGCGCCGGCCGGACCGGCGGGCTCAGGCGTAGACGAGGAAGAGCCCAAGGGCCACCACGCCGACGGCGGTCGCGATCTGGACGCCCATCGGCGAACGGGCCTCGGCGCCGGAACCGCGGTCGAACCCGAGGCCCAGCAACGCCCCGCCTATCAAGCCGCCGAGGTGCGCCATGTTGTCGATGTTGGGAGCGATGAACCCGAACAGGATGTTGATGGCGATGAACATGCCCATACCCCTCAGGTAGTGGGCCATGACCGTGCTGCCGCGCCGTCGGTAGAGGTAGGCCACCAGTGCCCCGACGAGCCCGAAGATCGCCCCCGAGGCCCCCACGCTGGGGTTGTCCGGTGGGATCGCGTAGGAAAGCGCGCTCGCGGTGAAGCCGGTGATCAGGAAGATCGCGACGAACCGGACGGTCCCGAAGATCTCCTCGACGTTCGGTCCGTAGATATAGAGGATGTACATGTTCAGGAAGATGTGGAGCAGACCGCCGTGTACGAGCACGGGCGTGATCAGCCGCCACCACTGTCCCGCGTCGATCAGCACGGGATGCATCATCAGCTCGAAGGTGACCCGCCCGCTGGTGACACCGGTGGCCATCTGCAGGATGAAGACACCTATGACGATGCCCATGATCGCCCTCGTCGCGGGAGCGGTCGCTTGCGGCGCGGTGCGCACCTTCGGGGCGGATCTCCTGGCCTCGGCCACGCATTCCGGGCAGTGCTGGCCCACCGACGCCGGGATCGCACAGCGCCCGCAGATGGGTCGCTCGCAGCGAGAGCAGCGCAGCCGGGTGGGTTCCTTGGGGTGGCCGTAGCAGTAGAGCTGGCCCTCTTCGTCTGCTACGGGGGCCGGGGTTTCCATCGAGGCAATCGTCGCACGCCTGCACGGCCTATCTTGCAGGGGTGCCGAGCCTGAGGATCGCGACCTTCAACGTGCACCACTGCCGTGGTTCGGACGGCGTGGTCGACGTCGAGCGCGTCGCCCGCGTCCTCCGCTCGCTCGAGGCCGATCTGATCGCGCTACAGGAGCTCGATCGCGGGATGAGGCGGAGCGATGGGGTCGACCAGCCGGCCGAGCTGTCCCGTTTCCTCGGCGCGGAGATCCTCTTCTTCCCCACCCTGCGGAGAGGGGAGGGCGAGTACGGCCTGGGGCTGACTGCCCGCCCGCCGGCCGAGGGCCCGGCCTTCGTGCCACTGCCGCAGTTGGGGACGGAGGAGCCGCGCGGGGCGATCTCGGCCCGGTGGCAGGGCCTGGAGGTCCTCTGCACCCATCTGTCCACCTCGGCTCGGACCCGGCGCGTGCAGACCTCCGCCCTGGCGGCGATCGCAGAGGGGGCAGAGGGCCCCGCTCTGGTGCTGGGCGACCTGAACCAGGCCTCGCGTTCGCTCGGCCCCCTCACGACGAGAGGCTTCCGGGGCGCTTTCGGGCATCGCACGCTGGCCAAAGCCCACCTCCGGCGCCAGATCGACCACATCTTGGTTCGGGGGGCGCGCCTGACGAGGTCCTGGACCGTTCACAGCGACGCCTCGGACCACCTCCCCCTGCTGGCAGAGCTGGAGGTGCCCACCGCCTGAGACCCGGCCCTCTTGTTACTTCTGAGGTTTCTGTTAATTTCTGAGGTATAAGAAGCCGTAGGAATGCCGAAGGGGCCGGGGAGGCTCGTGTGACGATTCGACCTATGCCAGTGAGAGGTCTCGTCGCGCTCTGCGCCCTCGCGCTCGGGCTGTCCGCGTGCGGCTCCGAGGCTCCGCCCGCGGCCGCCGACGATCAGGCTCGAGAGCAGGCCGCCGCGGCCGAAGCCGCGGTGGAGTCCCTGCGGGAGACCGTTGACGCTCTCGAAGAACGGATCGCGGACCTGGAGCGCAGCGGTTCCCGATACGAGGCGCGGCTGGATTCGGTCACCGAGCGGCTCTGGGGTTCGCTCGGCACCGTGCGCTCCTCGCTCCAAGAGGCGCGCGACGAAAGCGGCTCGGCGCTGGAGCAGGTCGCGTCCGCGCTGGCCGAAGCCCGTGCCGCGGCACGCGAGCTGACGATCCTCGAGAACCGCTTCGACTACCACCTCCGCAGCGACCACGGCGGCGGTTGAACGTGATCCACGAACCGGGAGGAGCTTGAGCGATGAAAGTGATGCGGGATCTCGTTGGAGAGACTCTCTCTCAGCGATACCGGCTCGTCGCGCGCGTGGCGGGCGGCGGCATGGGCGAGGTCTACCGCGGCCACGACCTTCTGCTCGACCGCTCGGTCGCGGTGAAGATCCTGCAGCCGTCGTTGGCTTCCGATCCGTATCTGGTGGAACGCTTCCGTGCAGAAGCGCGCGCGGTGGCGCGTCTGAGCCACCCCAACATCGTCGGCGTGCATGACTGGGGCTGCGAGGGAGATCGCACCTATTACATGGTCATGGAATACGTCTCCGGCACCGATCTTCGAGACGTTCTCGTGGGTCGCGGGAATCTCGCGCCTCGCCAAGCCGTCGAGGTCATCGCCGCGGTGTGCGATGCGCTGAACGTCGCGCACACGAACGGGGTGGTGCACCGTGACGTGAAACCGGAGAACATCCTGCTGAACCGTGTAGGCGAGGTGAAGGTCGCCGACTTCGGCATCGCCGCGGTAGCCGACGCGGATCGGACCAGTCCCGGCGGGATGATCCCCGGCACGCTCCGCTATCTCTCTCCGGAGCAGGCGCGCGGCTGGGATGCGACCCCTGCGTCTGACATCTGGGCCGCGGGTGCCGTTCTCTCGGAGTTGTTGACGGGGCTTCCCCCGCTGCAGGGCGCCGGCGGCGAGCTGCTCCAACGCCGTGCCCACGAGCCGCCTCGGCCCCCGTCGTCGTGGGACAGCGACATCCCCTCCGAGTTGGACGCCATCGTGTTGAAGGCCTGCGCTCTCGAGCCCGAGGAGCGCTTCGCCACCGCGGGAGAGATGGCCGGAGCCCTGCGTCGCGTCGCGGCCGAGCGTCTCGAGGACGCACCCGGCCTCGATACCTTGCTCGATCAGGTCACGGGTGAGATCGCCTTGATCGATCCGTCCGACCTGACCAACTTCGAGTCGAGGCGGGGCCGTAAGGGGCGCCGGCGGCGGATGACGGTCAGGTCGTTGCTGGCCGCGCTGCTCGCCGTGGTCCTGCTCGCGGGCGCCGCCTTCGCGGTCGACTCCTACGTACTGCCTCAGATGGTGGAGGTCCCCGACCTCGCCGGGCAGAGGCTGCCGGTCGCGGAGAGGACCGCGACGGAGTTGGAGCTGCAGGTCCTGGTGGTCGATCGTCGCTCCGACCTGAGCGTGCCGAAGGGCGCGGTGCTGGAGCAATCACCCGATGGCGGCGAGCTCGAAGAGGGCTCGACGATCGAGGTCGTGCTCTCGACCGGCCCCCCGAAGGTGAAGCTGCCCGTGCTCACGGGTCTCACCCTGGAGGAGGCGGAAGCCGCGCTTCAGCGCAAAGATCTGTTCCGAGGAAAGGTCACCAGGGAGTACTCGCTCGAGGCCGAGGGCACCGTGCTGTCCCAGTCGCCGAAGGACGGCAAGCTCGTGATCGGCAGCGAGGTCGACCTGGTCGTCAGCAAGGGGCCGCAGCCGCTCGAGGTCCCCGACGTGTCCGGCCTCTCGGAGGCTAAGGCGATCGCGCAGCTGAAGGACGCCGGGTTCTCGCCGGTGACGGTCGAGGCCTACTCGGACGACGTCAAGGAGGGCCTGGTCATCTCCACCTCGCCGGGCGCATCGGAGATCGCCGAGGAGGCGAGCGAGATCGAGGTCTACGTCTCGATCGGGCCCCAGTACAAGATGGTCACGATGCCCGACGTGCGCGGCCAGAGCGTTGATGCCGCGCGCGCTGAGCTCGAGGGCCTTGGGTTGAACGTGCGAGTCGAACGGCCGTGTCCCGGAGAGACCGTGGTCGAAACCCATCCACTCCCGGGTGAGAAGGTCCGGCAGAACACCACCGTCGCGCTGTTCGTCTGCTGACAGACCTCTAGAGGCCTAGACCTCCACACCCCAGGCGCGCATGGTCTCGACGAAGCGCGGCGTGCACTCGAGCTTGGAGACCTCGTCGAGCGGGATCCAGCGCGCCTCGGAGACATCGGTCCCCGCGACCGGTTCGGTGCGTTCGGAGACGGTGGCGATGTAGTCGAGGATCACGTAGTGGGGATCGCCTACGACCTCGAGGATCCCCAAGAGGCTGCCCACCTCGATGTCGAGGCCGGTCTCTTCCCTGACCTCGCGCGCGACCGCTGCGCTCAGGTACTCACCTTTCTCCAGACGGCCACCGGGGACTGACCACAGGCCCTTGGCGGGCTCCTGAGCCCTGCGAACCATCAGCAACGCTCCGCCGTGCACGACGACCGCGCCTACGGCGAGCTGAGGGGCGTCCATCCACTTAGGCTACGTGCACATGTCCCGTACCGCGCCGGTCGCCGCACCTACAGGGACCGGCCCCACCTGGGTGTCGTGGGCACTGCTCGCTCTGGGAGTGGTTTCGGTGGCCGGGTCGGCGATCCTGATCCGCTACGCCGACGGCGCGGAGCCACTGGCGATCTCGTTCTGGCGCTGCGCGGCCGGCGCCGTGGCCCTTGCTCCGTTCGGGGGCAGGGGATTCAAGCGGCTGACCGGAAGGGGATGGCTGCTGCCGATAGTGGCGGGCGCCTTCCTCGCGGTCCATTTCGCGACCTGGATCACCTCGCTCGAGCTGACCACGGTCGCCAACTCGGTCCTGCTCGTCTGCACCACTCCGATATTCACCGCGATCGCAGCACGCTTCATCTTCAAAGAGCGCTTCCGCGTCGCGGTGTGGATCGGCATCGCGCTGACGTTCGCGGGGACCGCGTTGATCGCGGGAGCGGGCGGGGGCGAGGGCGAGGCATCGCTATCGGGCGACATGTTGGCGCTGCTCGGCGCGGTGACGGTCGGGGGCTACACCCTGGCGGGCCAGGTGTCGCGCCGGACCCTCGGGATCGTGGAATACGCCGTCATCACCTACGGCGCCGCCGCCCTGCTGCTGCTCCCGGTCTGTCTGGCGGCCGGGGTCCCGCTGGCCGGATACCCGGCGCAGACCTGGGCCGCGATCGCGGGGATCGTGATCGGGCCTCAGCTGCTGGGCCACACGATCTTGAACTTCGTCCTCAAGGATCTCGACGCGACCACCGTCACGGTCGCGGTCATGGCGGAGCCACCCATCGCGATCGCTCTCGCGTTCGTCCTGTTCTCGGAGGCACCCTCCGCACTGGTCTATCCCGGCGGAGCCGCGATCCTGGCGGGGATCCTGTTGGTATCGCTGAACCGGGGCGAGGTTCCGGAGCTCGTCGAATGAGCTGTCTCGTCATGGGCATCTTGAACCGCACCCCGGATTCCTTCTACGACGGGGGCCGGACCTCCCTGACCGACGCCTTGCGACATGCCCGGGAGATGGCCGCACACGGCTGCGACATCGTCGACGTGGGCGGGGTGAAGGCCGGGCCCGGCGCTCCCGTGTCTCTGGACGAGGAGCTGTCGCGCGTGGCTCCCTTGGTAGAGGCGCTAAGGAGCGAGACCGACGCGATCCTGTCGGTGGAGACGGGGCGGCCCGAGGTCGCGAAGCAAGTGCTCGAGATGGGCGCCGGCATCATCAACGACGTGACCGCTCTGGCGGATCCGGAGCTTGCTGCGGTCTGCGCGCGTAGCGGCGCTCGGCTGGTCCTCATGCATCACGGCGGCCAGATCAGAGGGCGCCCGCGGAACCCGCGTTACGACGATGTCGTGGCCGATGTGATCGAGACGTGGCGCGAACTTGCGGAGGTCGCGCGTTCCCATGGCGTGCGCGACGAGGATCTGATCTACGACCCCGGCCTCGATTTCGGAAAGACCACGTTCCACTCGCTCGAACTTATGCGCAGGCTGCCCGAGCTCACCGAAGACCGGCGCGTGCTGATCGCCGCGTCGAGGAAGGACGTCGTGGGTGAGACGCTCGGTCTCCCGCTCGAGGAACGTCTGGAGGGGAGCCTGGCCCTGGTCGCGCTCTCAGCTCTCTACGGAGCCGCGATCGTACGCGTGCACGACGTGAAGGAGAGCGTGCGCGTGGTCCGGATGGTGGAGGCGGTGATGGGCGAGCGTCCTCCCGCGGCCCCCATCAGGGGCCTCTGGGAGTAACGCTAGTACCAGGTCGAGCCCGTTTCGGACTCGTCCTTCAGCCGCTCCATCACGGTGGTCAGCGATCCGTAGGCCTCGGTCTTCAACAGGCATTTGTTCGCGCCGGAACCAAGCATCACCTCTGGGTAGTCGCTGAAAGCGGTGAGCCCGAGGATGTAGGTGCGGGGCCACATCTCCTTGATGCGCTTCGTTGCTTCCACGCCGTCCATCGTGGGCATCGCCGCGTCCATGATGATCAGATCCGGGTGGAGCTTCCGCGTCAGGTCGATGGCCTCCTGGCCATCACCGGCTTCGCCGACGACCTCGAAAGAGGTGGTCGACTCGATCAGGTACCTCAGCATGTAGCGAAGGTCTTTGTCGTCGTCGACGATCAGCACGGTTCGCATCGTGGTCAAGGGTAGGCGAAAGCGGTGCGGGCGTCGTGGAAGCTGATAACTTTCCGCCATGGCCAAGACGATCCTGATCGTGGAAGACGAGGAAGCGGTCCGCGAGCTGGAGAAGTTCATCCTCGAACAGCAGGGCTATGACGTCATGGAGGCCCGCGATGGCCTGGAGGGCTTGGCCAAGGCGGAGTTCCGCAAGCCGGATCTGATCCTGCTCGATCTGATGATGCCCGACGTCTCCGGGGGACGGATGTTCGACGAGATGAAGCGCCATCCGACGACCACCGGCATCCCGATCATCGTCGTGACCGGGAAGCCCGACGCCCACGAGATGTTCGACGACGAGATCGGCCCCGACAACGTGATCATGAAACCGTTCGAGGCCGAGGCGCTCCTGGGAAGGATCCGAGAACACATCGGCGACCCTGAGTAATTGATCGAGCCTGGGTTCGTGGACTCCGGCCCCTTCTGGATCTTCTTCGTCACCGCCGCCGGCGTTCTGGGCTTGATCTTCGGCAGCTTCGCGACCGCGGTTGCCTATCGGGTGCCCCGCGACGAATCGATATCGACCGGCCGTAGCAAGTGCCCCAGCTGCGGCAACACGATCACGGCTATCCAGAACGTGCCTTTCTTCAGCTACGTGGTGCTGCGCGGGCGATGCAAGCACTGCGGCGAGCGCATATCGATCCGCTATCCGTTGATCGAGCTGGCCACCGCTGCGTTGTTCGTTGCTGCTGCGTGGAGGTTCGAGGTATCGGCCGAGGCCGTGATCTACGCGGGGTTCTTCTGGACGCTCGTCGTCCTGACGGTGATAGACCTCGAGTACAAGCTCCTGCCCAACAGGATCGTCTTCCCAACGTTCATCGCCGGCTGGGTCGCGCTGTCGATCGCCGCGCTGGCCGGTGGGGACGCGGGTCGTCTCCGGGACGCGGCGATCGGAGCGGCCATCTTCGGCGGGTTCTTCTTCTTGGTTGCCTCGATCTACCCCGCGGGCATGGGTGGGGGAGACGTGAAGCTCGCCTTCGTTCTGGGGACCTTCCTCGGGCATGCGGGCGGGCCGGGCGTGGTGCTCGTGGGTATGTTCCTGTCGTTCTTGAGCGGGGCGATCATCGGTGTGATCGTCATGAAGGTGACGGGCGGAGACAGGAAGAAACAGGTCCCGTTCGGGCCCTTCCTCGCGCTCGGAACGATCCTTGCGATCCTCTGGGGCCGCGGTCTGCTCGATGCGTATCTAGGAGCATTCTGAGGCTTCCGCCTCTCCCGACTCCCTACGAGAGGCCGAAGGGTGTGCTCAGGCTGCCCTTCTCGGAGAAGGCTTCGTCGATCAACTCGCAGAGGTCGGGGTCGAACTGGGTCCCGGCATGGCTGCGGATCTCCGCGAGCGCGGCCTCGAAGGAGACCGGTTTGCGATAGGGCCGCAAGGACGTCATGGCATCGAGCACGTCGGCTATCGAGAAGAGCCGCGCCGCGGCCGGGATATCCCTGCCCGCCAGTCCGTCTGGGTAGCCGTGTCCGTCCCAGCGCTCGTGGTGATGACGGATCACGTCCCGCACGCAGTCGGGGAACCCGAGCGGAGCCACCACTCGCTCTCCCAGGATCGGGTGGGTCTGCAAGACCCTCTTCTCGGTGTCGGTGAGGCCACCGGGTTTGTTGAGGATCGATTCGGGGATCCCGATCTTGCCCACGTCGTGGAGGAGGAACCCGGCCTCGAGCCCTTCGCTCGGCAGGGCGTCTTCGAGCATCGCGACGTGTGCGAGCTTCATGGCCATCGCCGTGACGCGCTCCGCGTGGCCTCCGGTGTAGGTGTCTTTCAACTCGAGCGCAGAAGCCAGAGCTTTGGCCGCCGCGATGTTCGCGCTCTCCCGAGCGGGCTGGACCAGCTGCAAGCGGGCCTGGAGCTCGTCCGCTCCCGAACGGTCGTAGAGCATCCCGCGCGACGCGACCTGCTCCACCGCAGCCGCCAGCCGGGTCGGGGAGGCCCCCCGCTCCAGGTACCCGGCGATCCCGAGCAGGACCGCCTCGGATGCGGCCCGGTCGTCGTCCGGCCGAGCCAGGACGATCGTTCGATCCTGCATCCGCGCCCGAGCGACCAGGTGAAGGGGTTGGGTCCGGTCCTGACCGTCATCTGCGACGACAACGACAACGACGTCGATGTCCTCGCGGATCCCTTCCAGGTTCTCGAGCTCGACCTCTTTGGGCACGAAGATCTGCGAGGTCTGGTTGCCGAGCGTTGCGGACAGTCCGATCCACATCGCCGCGTCGGCCCCGATGAGAAGGATGCGCGTTGGATGTGTCGTCATCAGACCGTTCTCAAACCGAGCCGTCCCAGGGTGCCGGCGCGCTCGATCATCTCGTCGCGGCGCGCACGACGTTCTTCGGGGGTCAGATCGATCAGCTCTTGAACGATCTGAGCGACGGCCGCCGGGGAGAAGGGTTTCGTGAGGTGAGCGTGGGCGCCCCGCTGCATCGCTTGGATGGCGATCGCCGGCGCGCCTTTGGCGGACAGGACGATCACGGCGAGGTCGTCGATGGTGCCGTCGGAGGTCAACGCGTCGAGCACTTCGAAACCGTCCATCTCCGGCATCGACAGATCGAGTACGCAAGCGTCCCAGTGTCCGGCCCTCAATGTCTGAAGGGCCTCGGCGCCGTTCCGAGCTTCTCCGAACTCCAGCCCTGCTAGACCCAGGTTCAGGCCGACGATGACGCGGATGTCACCTTCGTCGTCGACCACGAGCACCCGGCGCTGCGAGGGTGTCATCGCTAACGGCCTGCGGCCTCTGCCGGAAGCCTGTTCACCAGATCTCGGAAGTTGGAGCGAACGAAGTCTGCTAGTCGCATGTCGGGAGAGACGTGAAGTTTCCGGCGGATGCGAGCTTTGTGGCTGCGAACCGTTCCTCGAGAGATTCCAAGCCTGCGGGCGATCTCTTGCTCGGTGCGGCGGTGCGACAGGTGCAACAGCACGTCCCACTCGCGTTCGGTCAACTCTTCGGATAGAGCCACAGGGTTGAGGCCGTGGCGACGTGGGTCGTCGGCGCGCCAGGTGCGGTTACCACCCGATTCCTTCGCTCGGAACAAAGCGATCTCGGCGCGGGCGATGATCTCCTCGGCGGAGCGCCCCGGAGACAGCTGCGCTACGCCCACGGAGGCCGGGACGTTTGCAGGGTCTGACTCTGCGATCGCCTCCCGGCAGCGCTCGGCCGCCAGGTAAGCCGTGCCGAGCTCCGTATCCGGCAGGATCACCGCGAATTCGTCGCCGCCGTAGCGATAGAGCACATCGGCCGTCCTGAGGGTCTTGCGGAGGCTGTCCGATATCTGGTTCAACAGACGGTCTCCGCCCTCTCGCCCGCGTTCCTCGTTGATGGCTTCGAGCCGGTCGATGTCGATCAGAAGGATCGACAAGGCAGAGCCGGAACGCTCCGAGCGTGAGATCTCCTGTGACAAACGGTTCTCGAAGGAGGACCGATCGGGCAGGCGCGTGACCGCATCCGCGGTCGCGGCCAGGCGTAGCTGCTCCTGACGAGCCTTCGTCCGAGCCGCCGCGCCCACACGGGCCACCAGCTCCTTGGGCTCGGCCGGCTTGGCGATGTAATCGACCGCACCGCCTTCCAGACCTCGAACCTTGTCTTCGGTGGTGCCGAGGGCCGAGAGGAAGATCACCGGGATGTCCTTCGTGCTTGGGTCCGCGGAGAGCGCGGTGAGCACCTCGGAGCCATTCATGCCCGGCATCATCATGTCCAGCAGGATGACGTCGGGGGTCTCGGTCCGTGCTTTGTCCACGCATTCCTCGCCGTTCGCGGCCTGGATCACGTCGAAACCCTCTCCGAGCTGCATGTCGGCGAGCATGCGCAGATCGGGATCGTCGTCGACCACGAGGACGACGGGGCGGGAGGAAGCGGACTTATCCATCGATTTCATAGACCTGCTATCGGCAAAACGTTCCATAAGCCAAAGATGATGGACCCCGCTTGGAAAGGAAATGAACAGAAATGACTAATTCACCTAGCCCGGTACGGCTACTCGGAGGGCTTGCCCTGAGCCTTACGATGCTCCCCATGGATGATGAGCTGGGGCAACCCGGCGAGCCGGAAGAGGCCCCCCTCGACGAGGACGAGCGCGAGATGCTCCACCAGGACCTCGTCGACGTCCAGTCCCTGAAGGAGCTGCTCGGCCCCAAGGGCATCAAGGGGGTCGTCTTCTATTGCCCGGATTGCGATGAGGACCATTACCTGGCCTGGGACCTCCTCGCCGGCAACCTGAGAGAGCTCCTCGACGCCGGCGAGTCGCCCATCCACGAGCCCGCCTTCCAACCGGATCCGGATGAATACGTCTCCTGGGATTACGCCCGGGGATTCCTCGACGGTTACGAATCCTTCGAACAAGAGGAGCTCGGTGACGCGGTCAACCGGATCGTGCTCGAGCTCCGCGACCGCGGGTGGCCGGCAGAGCAGGTCAAGGCTTTCCTGGCTGCGGCCGATCTGACCCTGCCGACCGTCGACGAGGGACCCCCACAGGGAGTCGGCTGATGGCCAGGGTCATCGCCTTCGCCAATCAGAAGGGTGGCGTAGCGAAGACCACCACGACGCTTTCCATAGGGGCGGCTCTCGCGGAGCGAGGACGAACCGTCCTCGCGGTGGACATGGACCCACAGGCCGCGCTCACGTATTCGATGGGGATAGATCCCGATGCTCTGAGCGAGACCGTGAACGACATCCTCGTCCGCAGACTGCCCGTCGAGAAGGTCCTCGTGTCGCGAGAGATCGATCTCGTTCCCGCCAACATAGATCTCGCGGGGGCCGAGGCCATCCTCCTTGCCAAGACCGGACGGGAGTACGCGCTCGAGAGGGCGTTGCGCGACGTGGGACCGGCCTACGACTACATCGTCATCGACTGCCCCCCCTCGCTCGGCATCCTTACGATCAACGGCTTGACGGCGGCGGGTGAAGTGATCATCCCTCTGCAATGCGAGGCTCTCTCGCACCGGGGCGTCGGCCAGCTCGTAGAAACGCTTGCCGACATCAGGCATTTCACGAACCCGAACCTCTCGATCACCGGAGTCATACCCACCATGTACGACGGCAGGTCACGCCACGCGCGCGAGGTCCTTGCGGATGTGGGCTCGCGTTACGACCTGACGGTGCTGGAGCCCGCGGTGAGGAAATCGATCAGGTTCGCCGAGGCCTCGCAGGCGGGATTGTCGATCCTCTCCTTCGCCCCGACGCACCCCGGGGCAGAGGCGTACCGCGAGCTTGCGGCTCAGATCGACGGGGGTGGGTCCTAGTGGACGAGCAGGCCCCGAGCAAGCACGCCCTTTACACGAAGACCGAGCGGAAGGCTCGCACCTGCACGGTGGAATGCTCCAGCTGCAGGGAGGAGACCAGGGTGTCTTATCTCGAGTTGGCGGCTCTGTTGTTCCCTGTCCACGTTCACTTGCCGCTGCTCCGCTACCACCATTCCTGGATGAGGTGTCCAGCGTGTGGGAAAAGGACCTGGGTCCGGGTCCACCTCGATCGCTGAAGATAGGGTCGGACGAAACCTGATGGGAGGCTGACAATGGCGAAAAAGACGTCGAAGGAGATCGCGAAGGCCCGCAAGCAGGTCGGCAAGGCCGCAGGGAGCCTGAAGGTGGTCGGCCAGACCGCGGTGAAGACCGCGGGCAAGGCGGCCAAAGAGGTGGCCAAGACCCGCGACGCGAAGACCGCTCGCAAGCAAGCCAAGGTCGCGAGGTCGGCCGTCGCCGCGGCGGCCGGAGCCGGGGTCGAACTGGTCAAGACCGCGGTCAAGGTTGGGCAGAAGAGCGCCAAGGGTCTCGCGGGGTCCAAGGAAGTGAAGAGGGCGAGCAAGAACGTCCGAAAGGCCACCGATGCCGGCAAGAAGGCGGCTCGGTCGACCACCAAGAACGCTCGGAAGCAGGGCGCCGCCGCGGCCAAGACCGCCAAGAAGAGCTCGGCTGCAGCCGCCAAGAAGGCGCAGGCGCGCGCGACCACGGGGGCAAGCAAGGCCAAGAAGACGACCTCGGCGGTTGCCAAGAAAGCGTCCGCGAAGGCGTCTCAGACGCGCAAGCGCAGCTGAGCCCGCTTATCTAGTCGGCCTTTTCGGTCGATATCTCACCCATGGGCAACGTCACGCCGCGCCCTCAGCCGTCCAGGTCTCAGTGGCTGAGGCGTTTGGCTCTCCGCCGCAAGGACCGGGTCGGCTTCGTGCTGTCCGGCGGAGGCCCGCTCGGAGCCCTGCAGGTGGGAGCCTTGCGTGCGCTGTTCGAGCGCGAGATCCGCCCCGATCTCGTCGTTGGAACCTCTGTCGGAGCGTTGAACGCGACCTGGCTCGCGATGGATCCCACCCCGACCGGCGTCGCGCATCTCGAACGCAGTTGGCGGAACATGAAAGAAGGGGATCTGTTCCCAGGGGGCCGGTTCAAGGCATCGTGGGCCCGCATGCTGGTCAGGGGCAACCGGGTGTTCGAGAACAGCGGCTTGAGAAGGACCATCGAAAGCACGCTGGGTCCCGCTCGGTTCGAAGACGCACAGATCCCTCTGGCGGTAACCGCCACGGATCTAGAGACCGGCGCCGAGAAGCTGTTCACTTCTGGTCCGGTGCTCGAGCCTCTGCTCGCGTCGACGGCGATGCCGGGGATCTTTCCGCCCGTCGAGATCGAGGGCCGCACCTATATCGACGGTGGGGTCGCCAACAACGTGCCGATCGCCCCTGCGGCCGACCTGGGCGCGACCACGATCTACGTCATGAACTCCACCTCCCACACCCGCCAGCGGCGACCGCTCAACCGGCCCATGGACTACCTGTTGCACGCGTTCACCCTGGCCCGGGCTCAGCGCCTGACCCTCGAGCTGGCGCACTTCTCGGAGAAGGTGAGACTCGTGATGCTGCCGACCGTGACTCTCGACTTCTTCGTCCCGTTCGCGTCCATGGAGCACACCTCGCAATTGATCGAGATGTCGTACGAACAGACCGTTCGGTTCCTCGAGGGCAGGACTCCGGTGATCGAGCAGAGCGACCCGGACGGGACTGTGGAAACCCTGCTGCCGGGCCGTTAATCTCGGTAGGTGCCCGAGCCCACCGACAACATGACGCCGTTCGAGGCGGCAACCTACTTCTTCCACAACTCCGCGGACCGGCTCGCTCTCTCGGACGACCATCGCGAGGTCCTGGCCAGCACCTACCGCGAACTGGCGGTCCAGGTGCCGCTGAGGATGGACGACGGATCGCTGACCGTAGCCCGTGGCTACCGCGTCCAGCACAACGGCGCACGCGGGCCGTACAAGGGCGGGATCCGGTTCCACCCGTCGGCCGACCTGGACGAGGTCAGAGCCCTGGCGGCCCTGATGACCTGGAAGAACGCTTTGATCGACGTCCCCTTCGGCGGCGCCAAGGGCGGCGTGCAATGCGATCCCAGGTCTCTATCCAAGAGCGAGCTCGAACGACTGACGCGTCGGTTCACGGGGATGATCAGCTACATCATCGGCGTCAACCGCGACATCCCGGCACCGGACATGGGCACCAACGCTCAGACGATGGCCTGGATGATGGATGCATTCGGTCAGAAGTACGGCTACACGCCCGGCATCGTCACCGGAAAGCCGGTGGAACTGGGGGGCTCCCCGGGTCGCGAGGAAGCGACCGGTCGAGGGGTGGTGATCTGCGCCCAGGAGGTCGCAGGGTCACTGGGCATCCCCTTCGAAGGGGGCCGCGTCGTGATCCAGGGGTTCGGCAACGTCGGGTTCTGGGCCGCCACCTTGGCCGCCGAAGCCGGTGCCAAGGTCTGCGCCGTCTCCGACGTCGACGGCGGCACCTACAACCCGAACGGCTTGGATCTCGCGGCGGTGGTCAAACATCAGAAGACCGACGGAAGCGTCGGGACCTTCCCCGATGGGGACAAGGTGAGCAACGAGGAGTTGCTCGAGCTCGAGTGCGACATCCTTATCCCGGCCGCCATCGAAGGTGTGATCCATAGTGGGAACGCAGACCGCATCACAACGAAGCTTCTCGTTGAGGCTGCGAACGGGCCCACTACCCCGGTGGCCGACCGGATCCTCTGCGAGCGAGGGATCCCGGTAGCTCCCGACATCCTCGCCAACGCCGGCGGTGTCACCGTGTCTTATTTCGAGTGGGTGCAGAACATCCAGCAGTTCCGCTGGGACCTGGTGGATGTGAACGAAGAGCTGCACAAGAAGATGACGAGCGCGACCAAGGCCGTGCTCGAGCGCGGCGACAAGGATGGCACCATGCTGCGCGATGCGGCCTTCGATATCGCGGTCGAGCGCGTGGCCAGGGCCGAGGAGCTGCGCGGCTACGTCTGAGCCGAGATCCCTCTAGCGGGTGGCTTTGAAGAACTTCGGGTAGTAGGCGAACCCCTCTTCCTCGATGTCGGGACAGCCACCTTGGTTGTAGAACTTGCGGGCGCCGACCTCACCGATGACGGTCCCTGCTGGGGCCCGCGGGTCCAGCTTGACCGGAACGATCGCTTTCCCGTCGGAGTCCGTGATCCCCACGCCGTACATGTAGAAATTGCCTGCGTAGAGGCCGACGCTGACGTTGACACCTTCCGCGGGCAGGGCGACGGGCGAGTTGAGAGGGATCCCGTTGTTCAACGGATCTTCTTCACCGGGTCGCGTCACGGTCACCTCGATCTTCGCGGTGGTGCCGAGCCGAGAGCTGGGCTTCAGCGGCTTGGCCGTGACGGTGAACGTGCGGAAGCGCGTCACGATGTTTCCCGACGCCGAACGGCCCGCGCAGGCGGCGGTTGCCGCGTTCGCGGAGGGGCCGGGAAGCAACATGGCGATCAGGACGGCCGCGAGTGCGGCCAGGGCCGGTCGCGGTGTGCGGGCGTCGGTGTTCATGGGCTCACAGTTCTCCGCGTGGGGTCTCGCTCCTGCCCTGGGGAAACTCTGTACGTATCGGACATAGAACGCGTTTCCGCAGGTGGAAGCCATATTTTTCGCTTCATCGGGGAAGGAAGGTGCCGAGGAGCGACGAACCATCTCACCAGCGAATGCTTCGGACCCCCCAAGCAGTACCGACGGCAACTACGACGGAAAGGCGAGAGCGATGCAAGCCCAGAAAGCCTGCGGGTGGATGTCGGGACCTCGGGATGCGACCCTCAAGGTCTCGGCCACGAAGTGGTGGCTCGCCATCTCTCGCGACGCCTTGGTGAAGGACTTCCGTCGCCGTTCCATGCAGTCCAGGAGCCCGGTCCGGTGTCGCAGGACGCCGACCTTCTCCACCAGAGCGGAGCACCCGGCCCCCTAGGTTGTTCCGTCGTTACACTCACCCCCTTCGCTCAACGAAGGGGGTTTTTCATGGCCGTCGAGAAATCGATCGACCTCACAGCCAGCGGTTCGACCATCGACGAGGCGGTCGCCGCGGCCGTCCACCGGGCCTCTCTCACCCTCAAAGGCCTCACTGCCTTCCAGGTCGAGAGGATCGAGGGGACCTTCGAAGAAGGAGAGCCGGTGTACAAGGTTCTCGTTCGCATCTGGTTCGTGATCAAAGAGAAGATGCACGAGTAGCTCGTTGGCGAAGCCGATAGACCACCGCCGGCGCGAACCGGCCCCCGGGATCCTTCGCGTGATCCTGCCCTTGCCCTTCCCCGGGCTCGATCGCGTGAACTGTTACCTGCTGGATCAGGGAGACGGTCGCTTCACCCTGGTCGATTGCGGCATCTATCTGCCCGAAGACACGCGGGACCATGGCTGGGCCGACCTCGTGACCGCCTTCGAGGCCAGCGGAGTGGCGCCGGACCAGGTCGACCGGCTGGTGATCACGCACCCGCACATCGACCACTACGGCATGGCCGGTCGCTTCCTGGAAGAGACGAGGGCCGAGCTCTTGATCCACGAGTCGGCCGACGAGGACCTCGAGCTGTACCGGGACCCGGAGTCGATCGTCGAGAGGCTGCAGAAGATGTTCGCCCAGCATGGCGTCGACGCCGATGAGCTGGAAGAGCTGACGCAATTCGAGGACTGGCGACCGTTCGTGTCCGGGCTGCCCGAGCCCACGCTCGCTCTGCGTCACGAGGACCGGCTGCAGATCGGTGAGCGAGAGTGGCGGGTGGTCCACACGCCGGGACACGCTCGCTCCCATCTCTGCCTGTGGTCCGAGACCGACCGCATCTTGATCTCGGGAGATCACCTCCTTCCGACCGTTAC
>JBKHXK010000018.1:0-48351 GCA_046566065.1 Actinomycetota bacterium
CGTGCTCCGTCACCTCGATCACGAGGGAGCGCCCGGCGGCGAGAGCGAAGAGGTCCCCGTCGGCGGCCGGTCGGCCGGCGAGCATGACGCCGATCGGCAACCCCTCGGCGCCGGCCCCGTCGCCGTCTCCCACATCGAGTGGGGGCTACGGGGGAGGAGACCCGTGCCCCGACGTCAGCGAGGGGGCCGGGTGCCGGTCGGTCGCAACGGGCGACCTCGACGGCGACGGGACCCCGGACGAGGTCCACGTCTACGCCCGCACCTTGCCAAGCGGATTCCCTCGTGCCTGGGTCATAGAGGCTCGCCTGGGCTCCGGAGGGATGGTCCGCGCGGGCGAAAGGTGGTGGCCGAGCTCGGTCGTCGGCGAGCCGCCCGCTGGTGCCGACTGGTGGTCGGGCTACCCCGAGGCCGTGGCCACGTTCGATCTGGACGGGGACGGAACCGACGAAGCGTTGGTGAAGGTCGTCGAACACGTATTGCACGGTGGCTCGATCCCGGACCACGCGCTCTTCGACCTGCGACGCAACACGCTGGTGCCTCTAAGAGATGAAGACGGAGAGACGTTCATCATCCCATTGAGCGGCATCTCCTACTTCGGCCATGGGATGCGCTGCCGCGACACTCACGGGGACGAACGTCGCGAGCTCGTCCTCCTGCGGGTGGAGAACGCGGCCACCTCGACCCCCGACTGGTCCATGCGTTTCTACGAACTTCGAGGAACGAAGCTCGTTCTGGTCTTGCGCAGGGAGGGAGTCATGACCCGTCAGGGGTTCCCCGACCCCGAGGTCGACGCGTTCTACAGGTTGCGCTGCGATGGGGTCAGGGTCGCGCTCTGGTGAGCTTCTTCACTGAGAGGCAGCCTTCTTGTATTGCCTGATCGACAACGGCATGAAGATCGCGAGGATCACGACCATCCAGATCAATGCTGCCGGGATCGGATTCTCCATCGGCCACGCCGTCGACCTCGTCAGGTGAGGGTTGCCGAACAGCTCTCGCGTCGCCGCAACCAGTGCGGACAACGGGTTCCACTCGGCGATCACGCGGAAAACGGTGGGGAGCTGGGTGATGTCGATGAAGATGTTCGAGATGAACGTCAGGGGAAACATCCAGATGAAGCCGACCGAGTTCGCCGCTTCTACAGATCCCACGCTCAGTCCGATCGCCGCAGAGATCCAACTGAAGACATACGAGAACGCCAGCAAGAGAAGGATGCCGGCGAGCACGGACAGCAGCGACTCGTGGGTCCGCCATCCAACGAGCAGCCCGACGACGACCATCATGATCATCACGAGGAGGTTGTTCACGACGTCACTCGTGGTGCGACCGATCAGCACCGCGGACCTCGCCATCGGAAGAGAGCGGAATCGATCGATGATCCCCTTCTGGATGTCATCGGCGAGGCCAACCCCGGTGTTGGCAGACCCGAAGATCACCGTCTGAGCGAAGATGCCCGCCATCACGAACTCTTCGTAGGTCGTCCCCGGCGTCGGGATGTTGCTCCCGAACACGTACACGAACAGAACGATGAACATGATCGGGCTCACCGTGCTCCAGATCACCATCTCGGGATTGCGGGCCATCTTGATGAGGTTCCGGCGCGCAACCGTCCAGCCGTCACTTACCGATAGGGCCATGCTCACTGGGCGTTCTCCGTTCCTAAAGAGGCCTCATCGGCCGCGCGACCCGTCAGCGTCAGGAACACGTCATCCAGGGTGGGACGTCGCAGGGCGACGTCGTGGACCTCGATTCCTTGCTCGTCGAGGCGACGGAGAGCTTCCATCAATGCCTTCGCTCCGGTGGCCACCGGAACGCTTACCTCGCGGCCGAGCACGACGGGGTGCTCGCTTCCGAGATCCGAGATCGCCGAGACGATCCGAGGGACGTCTTGCTCGTCCGCGAGGATCTCGAGGCGCTCGCCGCCGACCTTCCGCTTCAGCTCGTCTGCCGTGCCTTCTGCGATGGCCGTGCCTTGATCGATCACCATGATGTTGTCCGCCAAGCGCTCTGCTTCCTCGAGATACTGCGTGGTGAGCAGCAAAGTGGTCCCGCCCTTGACCAGGTCTGCGATGAAGTCCCACAGGGCGAAGCGACTGCGCGGGTCCAACCCCGTAGTGGGCTCGTCGAGGAACAGCACCGGAGGATCTGCTACGAGGGCCGCCGCGAGGTCGAGGCGGCGACGCATGCCGCCCGAGTAGGTCTTGGCCGGGCGATTGGCGGCTTCCGCCAGATCGAACTGCTCGAGCAGTTCAGCAGCCCGTCTCTTCGGCCTCCCCTTCGGCAGGTGGTACAGGCGTCCGACCATCTCGAGGTTCTCTTGCCCGGTCAGGTACTCATCGATCGCGGCCTCTTGTCCCGAGAGGCCGATCCGTTGCCTGATCGCGTCGGGATCCGAGCCCAGGTCGACACCCGCCACCTCGACGGTCCCCTCGTCCGGCTCCAGCAACGTCGTCAGGATCCGCACGGCGGTCGTCTTGCCCGCTCCGTTAGGGCCGAGCAGGGCCAGGACCGTTCCTTTCGGCACGGCAAGGCTGAGGCCATCGAGCGCCACAACCTTTCCGTAGCGCTTGACCAGGCCCTCCGCCCGGACCGCGAGATCGCTCATGAACCCTCCTTGTTCTTTGTCTTCATAGATATAGACCCTGGCGGTGTCAGAAACTCATCGCAACCCTGTCCGATGAGTTTCCGTCCCCTCGGCGGTCTAAGGGAGGGGAAAGGAGACCTGCGCTGATCAGCCGCAGCAGCCATGGGGGCGCCGGTTTCGTGCATCCCGGCCTCGGATGAAGGTCTTGGTGCTACCGGGCCGGGTAGAACCCTCCGACCTCCCGGAACTATGTCGCAGATTGCGTTCGGTGGCGGCCGCCACCGAACGCTCAGTGGTCGTGTGCGACGCATCGGCCCTTCAGGACCCCGACGCGGCCGCTGTCGACGTCCTTGCTCGACTCCAGCTGGCCGCTCGGAGGCGAGGCTTCACTATCGCTCTGACGGATACCCCCGTGAAGCTGTACGACCTACTGGAGCTCGCCGGCCTGGCCTCCGTCCTGCCGAGCCGAGGCCCCGCGCTCGAGTCGCTCCGGGAGACCGAATAGCGGAAAGAACCGAGCGGTGTCGAGGAAGAAACAGATGCCACTTATCGCCCCATCTGAGATCTCGAGCACCTGAAGAGACCAGGGCAGGAGCCCGTCACCGTCGGGATCGGGTTTGTAATGGCCGAAGGCGGGAGAACCATTCGCAACCGTCGGGACGAGACGCGAACCTTGGCAGCCGATCCCCGGCCCCAGACACCACCTGACTATGTCGTCGTGGGTGCGCAGCCACAGACGATACGGAGGCATGGACCAGGTCGCGTCCTCATGCAGCACCGAGACCAGCGAGTCCATGTCGTATCGCTCGAACGCATCGACGTATCGAGCCAGCAGCGCCCTCTGTTCGTCGTCCATCCGTGGGGACACGGGCTCGTCATCCAAGCCCGTCTCGCTGAGCGCGGCACGAGCCCGTTGCAATGCGCTGTTCACCGAGGCCACCGACGTCTCGAGGAGCTCGGCAACTTCATTCGCGCTCCAGCGGAGCACCTCGCGAAGGATCAGCACAGCCCTCTGATTCGGTGGGAGGTGCTGCAGCGCCGCGATGAAGGCCAACCTGACCGTGTCTCGGAGCTCCACCGTCTCGGCTGGGTCGTTCGGTGAGCCCAGACGGGCATCCGGGAACGGCTCGACCCAAGCGCTTTCGGGCAGTGGCTCACCGAGGTTGCGGGCCTCCGCGGCTTGAGCAGGTCCCATGTCGACGGGACGGGCGCGGCGCTGAGTGGCCTTCAATGCGTCGAAGCAGACGTTGGTAGCGATCCGATATAGCCACGAGCGGACGGAGGACCTGCCCTCGAACCCATCCACGCTCTTCCAGGCCCGCACGAAGGTGTCCTGTACGGCATCTTCCGCGTCGTAGGCCGAGGCCAGCATCCGGTAGCAATAGGCGGTCAGCTCCGGCCGAAGATCTTCGAGCACTCGCTCCAGATCCATGTCGGTTAGCTCCGCGCTTACCGGGCGGCCGGCTATGACGTCGCTCATCCCCTGCGCTCCTTTCGAAGGATCGCGCGGTCCGGCTGCGATCCTTCAACGTCAGACAGTATGACCCGGGCTCGCCTCGGAGAGGTCATCGGTGCTTAGGCACGCCGGATCCGCAACTGAAGCGGCAAACCCCTAGCCGTCGGGTCCGGGGGTCACTAGTCTTAGCGCCCTCGCTATCCCGAGAGGAAGGTAGGAGCAGATGTCTGATTTCCCCGCATTGGGCCACGTCGCAGTGACGGTCACCGATATCGATCGCAGCAGGGAGTGGTACTCGAAGCTATTCGATTCGTCCCCCGTCCTCGACGAGGACACCGGCACCTTCTATCACGTGGTTTACGCGCTCGGCGGGGGCACCTTGTTCGGGATCCACACCCACCCGAAGGACAACGACCAGCCCGACTTCAACGAGTTCCGCACCGGCCTCGACCACATCGCCTTCGCGGTCTCGAGTCGCAGCGACCTCGAGTCGTGGGAGAAGAAGCTCGACGAGATGGGGATCTCGCACGGAGGGATCGTGGACGCGCCCTACGGCTCGGGATTGTCATTCCGCGACCCCGACAACCTTCCGCTGGAGTTCTTTGCGCCACCCGGCTGAGCCTGACCCTCGGGTTGGCGGAGTGACGGGGTAGATCGATGATGAAGATCGACATCCCGGACGAGCTCTCTCTTTCGTTCGTCGAAGAACCGGTGTTGGACATCTATGCGGTCGGCCCCTGGCGGATGCCGGACGGGTTGTTGGAGTCGATGGCCTCGAAAGCCGCTGCCGCGGTGGATGACGCACGGGTAACCGGTTGGTCAGCTCAGGGCAGCGAGACGTACCGCCAACCGAACAACGGCGTCGCGGAGACGCTCGATCTGATGCTTGGCTTCCTCTGTGGTGGATGTGCGATCCGCTCGGGCTACTGGGGAGACACCCTGTGGAACTTCACCGACCGATACCTCTCTAGCCCCGGGCCGAGACCGCCTTCGTGGAACTACCTCCGCACGCAGGACGGGGCCTGGCGGCCCCCCGGCTGGCTCCTGCCGGCAACGGCCGGCTTGGACCGCGACCGAAGGGAGGTCGCCTTCGCGCTACTCCTCGATCTCATCGATGTGTTCTCGGACCTCGAACCCTTGGAGACCCGTCGGGTCGCACTAAAGCGACTCTTCGAGCAACGCGCCGCCGATGCAGCCCGGCATGAGATCGATCTGACCCAGCCCCACGAGAACCTCCCCGACGAGTGGGCGCGCTCGGCGGAGGCGGACACCGTGCAAGCGCTGCCCGAGCTGAGCGGAGCAGTGGGGTATCTGACCTGGTGCCTCGACGGTCTTCAAGCGGTGCATAAACACCTACTCGACGTCGTGGGCGACGGCGACGATCTGCCCAGAGCGATCGCGAAGCTGCTCCTGGCCGCAGGGCTCAGAACGGTTCCTCCGGAGATCGGAGTGGCGCTCGGCGCAGAGCGACTGAGAGAGATAGAGAGCCTCCGCTCGCTCGAGGCCCCGGGGTTCGTTCCCGACACCTGGAGGGACGAGACCGCCCGGTGGTTGGTCCGCGCCACGATCGCAGGCGAGCTGGCAGCGGCGAGGGCGTGGCTCGACATGTCGATGCGCGTCACCGGGGCTGCCAATGGGCTTCCGGGTAGAGCGACCTTGCCGGCAGGGACCGTATGGGTGCCGGTTTCGACCTTCGAGGCGAGCATCCGGACGCTGTTGGCGAACCGCGCTCTGTCCAACCCGTTGGGACAAGCTTTCGGCGCTGAAGGCACGAGCCCCACCCGTGAGGCCGTACCCACACCCTCTTTCGACGTTGGAGTGGTGGGCGAGCCGGAGCTGGAGGCCGCCCTCAACGACGTGGCCTCGAGCACGGCCTCTGTCCGCCTGCTCGTTGCCGGGCCTGCCGGCACGGGAAAGGGAGTGACGATCGACACCGTGGCGCAGGTGCTGTTGACCCGCGGTCTGCACCAGAGTCCGATCTGGCTCCCCGCCGCGATGATCACCGAGCGCAACGTCACCGGCGCGGTCGACCTTCTCCGATACGAGATCGGACGGTGCGACGGAGCGGGGTTGCTCGTGCTCGAGGGCTTGGACGAGATGCTCTCGTCCGGCGAGGCCGGCGAAGAGGTCGGGGCCGAGTTGCTCCGAACGCTCGAGTCGCGACCGAACCTTCACGTCGTCGCCCTGTGCGATCCGGGCGGTGACGCAGAGGTGTTCGCGGCCAACCCGCTCCTGGCGCGGGAGTTCCGCCTCGTTCGCACGCGGGACTTCGACAAGACGACCTTTGCAGAGGTCCTTCGACGCAAGCTCCTCCAGGTCGGTGCGCGCGCCGACGACGAAACCCTGACGACGGGCGCTGCGATGCTGGCCGAGTTTCGGCCCTTCAGGAACCTCCGCAACGGACACCTCGTATCCGCCTTCGTCGGCGAGGCGCTGGCGCGAGCCAGGGCGCGAGTCAATGAGACGCCCACCACGATCCGACCCGAAGACTTTCCTCAAGAGCTACCGGGCGTGCAGATGCCCGGCGGCGACCCGATGGCCGAGCTCGACGCTCTCGTTGGGCTCGTCGAGGTTAAGGAAGAGGTGCGTTTGCTTGCCGCCGAGGCACGCGCGGAGCGGGCTCGCCGCGAGGCAGGGCTGGTTGTCATGCCGCCCACGCGCCACCTCGCTTTCACCGGGAATCCAGGCACCGCGAAGACGACCGTCGCTCGTCTCCTGGCCCGCATCTACAACGAGCTGGATCTGCTCTCGGGCGGCCATCTCGTGGAGGTGTCGAGGGCCGAGCTCGTAGGGCGATACATCGGGCAGACCGCTCCGCTCGTTCGCGCCGCTGTCGAGAGAGCGTTGGGCGGGGTGTTGTTCATCGACGAGGCCTACGCGCTGGCGCCGCTCGATTCGGCCCAGGACTTCGGCCACGAGGCGATCGCCACCTTGGTGAAGCTCATGGAGGATCATCGCGACGACCTGGTCGTGGTGGTGGCCGGCTACGAGGCCGACATGGATAGGTTCCTGTCCTCGAACCCCGGCCTCGCCTCGCGCTTCGCCAGGAGACTTCGGTTCCCGGACTACAGCGATGAGGAGCTGACGGCGATCTTCCGCTCGATGGCGTCCTCCACCGGCGTCCAACTCGGCGAAGGGGTGGAGGAACGCGTGGCGGCGATCCTCGCGGCGACGCCTCGAGGACCCAGCTTCGGGAACGCTCGCTTCGTGCGAACGCTGTTCGAAAGAGCGCTCGGGCGCCAGGCGCTGCGTGTCACGTCCACGGGCGAGGTAGTAGACCCGGCCGCTCTCAGCATCCTGCTGACCGACGATCTCCCGCCCGTTCCAACCACCGAGACCCCTACCAAGGCTGAGGGCTCCCCCGGCCAGTACCTGTAGCCCGGCGCGCCCTCCGGATCCCGCTCCGTACCCCATTGACCCGCCGCATCGCTGGGTTTAGAGCAGTAGTTGTGGGTCCTCTCCTGGATCCGAGGAAGGAGATGGCGATGGGTGGTTACACGGAGAAGCTACAGGCCAAGGCAGGAGACGTGATGGCGCCGGACGAGCGCGTCCTCGCAGCTATCCGAACCATGCCGCGTGGAACCACCGTGGGGATGGGTATCGGGGGAGTCCTGGGGGCCGCGGTCGCCCAACGCCAGGCCAAGAAGGGAGCCGCCGAACAAGCCGAAGGGTCCGTCGCCGCGACGTGGCCCACGGTCCGCTCGGCCGTGGGTCTCACCAACCGAAGACTGCTGATCTACGACTACACCATGATGGGCAAACCGAAGGATCTGATCGGTGAATTCCCCGTGGACACCATCGCGTCTGTCGACGTAGACAAGGGGATCACCAACAAGGTTCGTTTCGGGTTCAATGACGGATCGGCTGCTCAGGTCGAGTGCGCCAAGCTCGACAAGGTCGACGATTTCGTGTCTGCCTTCCAGAACGTGAAGTCCGGCACCTCGGGCTGAGGGGGTCAGCTCCTCCAGAAGCCACGGAGTCGCCAGAGCAGAAGCAGCCCAAGGACGAGGAAAACCGCTCCCAGGATGCCCGGCAAGATGTTCGCGTCGAAGTTCGACCGGCACGCTTCGAGCGCGATCACCTCGGGGTTGTCGGGAAGGTAGACCACCCTGACCGTCTCGATCCCGCGCTCCCAGCGCGCGCCCGAACAATCCTTCACCTCTGCGAACTCGAGGAACTTCGGCCCGGGCGGGTCGAAGGAGACCCGCAACGTTGCGTACTCCTCGATCCTGCGTCCACTTGTCAGCGTCGCCGAGCTCACGTCCGCGTCGGCGAGAACACCGTTCTCTTCGAGCTCCCTCGCCTGGTTCGTCTTGTCCAGGTAGGTCTTGAGCCCGCCCCAACCGGCCGCGAGCAGCCCGACGACGACCAGGCCCATGAACATCTTCGTACCGA
This sequence comes from Actinomycetota bacterium, assembly GCA_046566065.1. Classification (GTDB taxonomy): domain Bacteria; phylum Actinomycetota; class CADDZG01; order CADDZG01; family WHSQ01; genus MB1-2. Next base: position 8,433 of record JBKHXK010000018.1, read on the forward strand.
TCCCTGGGGACACCACCGGTCCAGGCGCGCTTGTGGATGCAGGCGGGGGTTGTGGCTGATCCATCACGTGAGTGTCGGGCTGCGGGACCGGCGCGTCTAGGTGGATGGGCTACCTATCTGGACTCGGTTGCAAGGATGTCTTCCTCTAACCGAGCGAGATCGAGACCTCCTCGAGCAGGTCGTAGGCGTCCTGCATGCCCGCCTCCATGCCGGAGGAGACGATCGCCTGGAGCACCTCGGGGCTGGGGCAGTCGATCAGAACGGTCATCGTGGTCACGCCGTCCGCTTCTGTCAGCGTCATCGTGTTCACCGTCGCGTTGGCATCTGGGTCGGGGATGCCCTCGTAGGCCTCGGTCGAGACGATGCGTTCGTTCGGAACGATCTCGCGGTACTCGCCATGGAAAGCGACCTCGAAGCCACCCTCGGCGATCATCACGTAACGCCATCTGCCGCCCTCGCGGAGATCGATCTCGGCGCTCGTCACCTCTCCCCTCTTGGCGTTCCACCAACGCTTGACGAGCTCCGGAGTGGTGACCGCCTGATACACGAGATGCTTGGGGGCCGCGAACTCGCGGGTGATCTGCATCTGGGTATCGCTGGGGAACGTCAGCTTGGCCGAGCCACTAGTGGTCATCGTCATGTCCTTCCTCCTTGGTCTTCAACTCCTGCACAACCTCGTCCAGAGCATCGAAGCGATCGCTCCACAACCGCTGGTGATTGCTCACCCAGTCGTGGATCGGCTTGAGGGAGCGCCCATCGAGGCTGTAGATCCGCTCGCGGCCCTCCTCGCGAACCCGCACCAGCCCGACCTCCCGCAGCACCCTCAGATGCTTCGACACCTGGGGTTGCGAGATGTCCAGAACGGAGGCGAGGTCGTTGACTCGAAGCTCGCCTCCGGCGAGGACGTCCACGATCTGTCGCCGCCGCGGTTCGGCAACAGCGTTGAAGGGATCCGTGGTGGTTGCCGCTCGTGCCATCGCCGCATCATATTCCCATATAGGAATATGTCAATGCTCTATCCCATTGGGGCCGGGACCGGCAGGATGTGCCCATATGCAGACCGCTCGCACGATCCAGCGGACCTACCTGGTGCTGCTCCTCGGGAACACCTTGGCCGCATCGCTCATATGGGGGATCAACACGATCTTCCTGCTCGATGCGGGGCTCTCCAACCTCGAGGCCTTCTCGGCGAACGCGTTCTTCACGGCTGGGATGGTCCTGTTCGAGGTTCCCACCGGGATCGTCGCCGATACCGCCGGTCGGCGCACGTCGTTCCTCTTCGGCACGGTCACCCTCAGCCTCTCGACGTTGCTCTACGTCTTCCTATGGCAGATCGAAGCGGCCTTCCCCCTATGGGCCGTCGTGTCCGTCCTCATCGGCCTCGGCTTCACCTTCTTCTCCGGAGCCGTGGAGGCCTGGCTGGTCGATGCACTTGCTGCGGTCGGTTTCGAGGGGGAGCTCGAGGCGGTCTTCGGACGAGGTCAGATGGTCGCCGGCGCAGCCATGTTGATCGGATCGGTCGCCGGTGGCTTCATCGCTCAGCGCACCAACCTGGGTGTTCCGTTCGTCGTCCGCGGCGCCATCCTGATCTTGATGTTCATCGTCGCTTTCCGTTTGATGCACGACCTCGGTTTCACTCCGCGCAAGGGGGGCAGGTTGCGCACCGAGTTGCAGCAGCTTGCCTCGGCGACCCTCGAGCACGGATGGCGGGTCCCCGCCGTCAAGTGGCTGATGGTGGAGGGGGTCTTCGTCGGAGGGGTGGGTATCTACGCCTTCTACGCGCTGCAACCCTTCCTGCTCGATCTCTACGGGGACCCGGACGCCTACCAGGTTGCAGGGCTCGTCGCAGCGATCGTCGCGGGGGCCCAGATCCTGGGCGGCGTGACGGCACCGCGTATCCGGCGCATGTTTCGTCGGCGGACCTCAGCTCTTCTGCTCAGCGCATCGGTTGCCGTCGCGACGCTTGCGCTGATAGGCGTCGTCGACAACTTCTACGGCGCGGTCGGATTGATCGTCGTGTGGGCTCTGCTCTCGGCGGCCTCGAGACCTATCCGTCAGACCTATCTCAACGGCCTGATCCCCTCCAGCGAACGAGCGTCGATCCTCTCTTTCGATTCGATGATGGCTTCGCTCGGCGGGGTCGGCATCCAGCCCGCGTTAGGCCGAGCCGCGGACGTGTGGGGGTATGGCCCGTCCTACGTGATCGGAGCCGTGGTAAGCGCGATCTCGGTCCCCTTCCTGGCGCTCTCCCGGAAACAGAACGCGCCGGCCGACACCATCGAGGTCATACAACCTGCGACGACCGGAGGTGCCGGCCTGCCCAAACAGGTCGATGTCCCGCTGCCCCCTCCGCATCACGGGATCGATCCCGGGCCGATCGAGGAGCCCTCGTGACCGCTCAGGTCCATGACCGGATGCGGTGGCGGGGGGCCGACTTCCTAGTGGTCGGCGTCGACGGTCCCCCTCTGTTCGACCCTCTGGAGCACGGGCTCGACCCGGCTCCAACGACGACAGCGAACTGGCGCGGTTGGGTGGCGACGTATGAGATACGCGATGACAGGTTGCTGTTAGCCGAGCTGACGGATGTGGGCCACCCACGGGGCCCGGATGCGACGAACCCCGTGCTGCGGGGCGTAGAGCCACGTCAAGAAGGCGAGCGCGGCCCTTTCCGCTACGAACATCTGGAGTGGCCGCTCGCTTTCAGCGGCCGCCTGATCATCGCGAAAGGGTTCATCCAGTCCCTCTACCGGCACATGGGTTTCCATCCCGCATGGAAGTTCGAGGAGTCCTGGGAGTTGGACCTGGATCAGGGACGGCTGACGAGCTCACGCGACCTCTCTGAAGAGATGCGAACCACCAGGCGAAAGATCGGATCGGGCACGTTGAGCGACCCCGACGACACCTCTCAGCCCGGGTGGATAGCGCGTACTTTCACGTTGGGATTCTGGCGGAGCAAGCGCTGATGGCGCATCGGGTGGAGTTCCACTGCGCCGAGTGCGGCGGATGGGCGGCGACCGTCGAGTTGATCGCGCCGAGCCAGGAGCCGTCGGGTCCGATGGATCTTGGCTGGGACCACTGGAAGATAAGGACCGACGGTCCCGTGCAGGTCACCCATTGGGTCCTTCGTGACCTCGAAGCGCTACAGCTGGCACTACGGCAAGGGACGGTCGCCGCGCTGCTGAACGTGGACCCCAACTACGTCAACTTCTGGTGCCCTCAGTGCACCGCCGCGTACTGCAAACAACACTGGTACCCGATCGATCCCGTGATGGACGAAGGCTTCTACGACGCTACCTACGGCCACTGCCCGCACGGCCACCGCGTCATGCTCGACGATTGAGGCGCTTCCGCAGATGTTCGACGAGCTGGGCGGCGTTCGGTGTCGTCGCCGCGATCTTGATCTCTCCCGAAACCTTGGGCACTTCCACTCGGTCGTAGTCGATCCTCAAAGAAACCGTCTCCCGGTCCTCCAGAAACACCTCGAGTGCACTCAATCGAGGCTCGGAAAACAGCGTGTCGATCAGCTTGACGCGCCCCGAGCGGCAGTACACGGCGAGTCGTTGTTCACTGATGCCGATCCCGATGCGCTCCGCCGTCACCTTGCGGTTGAAGCGCTTGCCGGGGGCCTTGAAGTTCGTATACCGGATGCTGCCGGGCAGCCCCTCCTCGAGGGCCACCAGTCCCTCTGCCTCCAAAGCCGCGCGTAGCCTCGCTCTGAGCCTCCCCGTCCCGAGGAGAAGCTCGGTGAGAAACCCCATGCGCGCACACTAGAGCGCTCAAGACCGCTGCGAAAGGCAGGAAGCCAGAACGGTTTCGAACTGACCTTCGTTCAAAGGGCCCGGCGTTCGACGGGCAGGCCCGCCGCGGCCCAGTCCGGCAATCCCTCCCCCATCAACTTGGCGTCATAGCCCTTGTTGGTCAGATATCGAACCGCCTCGGGGGCGAACGAACAGTATCGGCCCCGGCAATAAGCGATTATCTCTTTGTCCTTCGGCAGATCGCGCAAGCGGCGCTTGAGCTCCGAGAGGGGGAGCGACACTGCCCCCGGGATGTGACCCGCATCGAATTCCTCCGGGGGTCTGACGTCTAGAACGATCACGTCTTGGTTGCGGAGACGCTTCTTCAACTCGTCTTTGGTGACCGCCTCGAGTCCGTCGTGATCGCCGATATAGACGCGTGCCAGGCGCTCGACGTCCGCCACGCGGCTGCCCGCGATCTCCTGCAACGACCTCCAGAAGGTCACCACTTCGGGAGCCGCCAGGCCGTAGTAGATGAAGGTGCCGTCACGGCGACCCTTGACCAACCCGGCTCGTCGCAGCACCTGAAGGTGCTGACTGACATTCGCGACGGTCAGGCCGAGCTCGGCGGCGAGGCTTTCCACGCTTCGTTCCCCGTTGGCGAGGACGTCGACCATCTCGGCTCGACGGCCGCTGGCGAGCGCCTTCGCAACTCGCGCGAACTCGTCGAAGAGGGCCTCCTTAGCTGCGCGATCCGGCATGACCCGATCCTATAGCGTTCAAGCCATCACTTGAATGCTTTCCGCCGACATGCCTCCAGGCATCGATCCCCGACGCCGCCGTGAGCGCCGCTACGGACACCAGGGCGATCCGGAGGTCGAACAGATCTGCCATCAGCCCCGCCGTGAGCGCGCCCAGCACATAGCCCGCATCGCGCCAGGTCCTGTAGACACCGATGGCGGCGGCGCGCCACGCCGGCGCGGCACCATCCCCCACCGCGGCGAGCAACGCCGGATAGGTCAGGGCGGTGCCCACTCCCAGGACCAGGGCGAACGCCACGGCGGCCGCCAGCCCCCCCGTCACCGCGAAACCCAGCAGGGCGCCTGCCTGGATCCACATCCCCGCCGCTATCGGGATCCGGCGTCCTATCCGGTCAGACAAAGGACCGGTGAACAGCTGCCCCACCCCCCACGCGATCGGATATGCGGCGGCCACGATGCCGACCTGCCCCGTGCTCAAGCCCTGGGTCGTGAGAAGCAACGGCAGCAGTCCCCAGGCATGGGCATCGTTCGCGTTGTTCACGAGACCGGTGCGGGTGAGCACGGACAGACGCGGGTCGCCGAAGCTCGTGATGCGGGCTACCTCCCGGAAAGACTTCGATCCTGCGCCGTCGCCTCCGACCTCCACATAGGCAGAGGTGTCCTTAACGAACAGGGCCGAGACCCCGAGACCGAGCGCAGCAACCGCGACGCCGAGGAACAGAGGTTCGGGTCGCAGACCGTAGTGAGCTGCCAACGCACCGGACGCGGCGGCGGACAACCCGACCGCCAGGTAGCCGGAGAACTCGTTGAGCCCCATGGCCAGCCCGCGCCGTCGGGGACCCGCAAGGTCGATCTTCATGACCACCGTGATCGACCAAGTCAACCCCTGGTTGATCCCGAGCAAGACGTTGGCGGCCACGACCCACTCCCACGAGGGCGCGACCATCAGCAGCAATGGGACCGGCAGGCCGACCGCCCAACCCGCGATGAGGATCGGTTTGCGGCCGATGCGGTCCGCGAGGGCGCCGGCGACGAGATTCGAAACGGCCTTGGCGATCCCGAAGGTGACGATGAATAGAAGAACGGCGGTGGTGGAACGGAGGGCGAAGATCCGCTCTCCGAAAAGGGGCACGAGGGTGCGCTCCTGCCCGACCAGGGCCCCGACCAACCCATTGACCCCCACCAACAACATGAACTGGCCGAGGTTGGCTCGGATCCCGAGAGGCGGGCGTTCCCTCACTGGATTCCTTTTATCCGCGTGCACGCCGCTACAATAGTATTCAACTGAACACTTGACAATGAGCCTCAGAACGTGGGAGGCTGCATCCAGGCGAAAGGAACCCAAGATGTACTTCCGACAGCTCCTCCACGACCAGCATTCATGCACCTCGTACGTGATCGGCTGCGTCAGCCTGGGAGCTGCCGTCGTCATCGACCCCCAGGGCGATGTCGATGCCTACATCGAGCTCACCGACCGGGCCGGGACCCCGATCACTCACGTGATCGACACACACGTGCATGCGGACCACTACTCCACAGCAGCCGAGCTTGCCGGACGCGCCGGTGTTCCGCTCTACCTGGGAGAGGGCGCGGACGTCGGATTCCCGTTCGAACCGCTACGCGATGGAGACGTCCTAGATATCGGCAACCGGAGGGTCCGAGTGCTGCACACGCCCGGGCACACGCCCGAGCACATCAGTCTCCTGGTAGACGATTGGTTCGTCCTCACCGGCGACACGTTGTTCGTCGGGGATGTGGGCCGCGTGGATCTCGCGCTCACCCCGGGCGACCGAGCCGAAGCCGAACTTCGTGCCCGTGAACTACACACCTCCTTGCAGAAGTTGCTCGCGCTCCCCGACCACATCGAGATCTATCCGGGTCATTACGCAGGCTCCGTATGCGGGCGAGGCATGGACGGAAAACCCAGCTCGACCATCGGTCGCGAACGACGAAAGAACCGGGCACTGTCGCTAGACATGAGCTCCTTCGTCGGGTTCCAGTTGACAAACCTGCCTCCGCTGCCTCAGGACTTCCGTGCCATCAAAGAAGCCAACCGCCATGCGGCCTCCGACCACGTAGGGAGTTGATGAACGTGACCGCTACTACGGACACGGTAGGGATCGCCGGATCATGGCTGGCTCGGTTCACCAGCGGCGACTTCGATGGTGTCGCGGCACTCTTCGATCCGGACGTCGAGATGCGTGCTCTTCTTCCCGATGGCCCTCAGACATACAACGGTAGAGAGGAGGTGACGGGCAGATTCAGATGGTGGTTCGGAACCGGCGACGAGATCCGAACGATCCACGCCGAAGCCGAGGCGGTCGAGGACCGCATCGCTCTCTCCTACGGCTTCCACATCCTTAACGCAGGGGAAGGATCTAAACCTGGTTGGCATTCGATCGAGCAGCGAGCCTTCTGTGACGTCGGCACGACCATCGAGCGGATGGACATCGTCTGCTCGGGGTTCAGGCCGATCGTGCAGAGCGGTCAGGTACACCGGTTCGATGCCGGCGACATGGGCTGCGGCGACGGACTTCCGAAGGAGTTCCGCCGGTGGATACGTTCGATCTCCATCGGAGACGTGATGGAGATCGTCACGAAAGATCCAGCCGCGAAGGAGGACCTTCCCTCCCTGGCGCGGCTGATGGGCAACACGGTCAAGTCGATCGAGCCGCTCGAAGACGGACGGCTCCTTATCTCAGTGGAGCGTGCAAGATGAGTGACAAGCTGCTGTTCAACTGCATGCACGGCAAGGACGATCCCGAACGGGCAACCCTGCCCTTCATCGCCGCCAACGTTGCCGCAACGGCCGGGCAGGAAGCCGTCGTCCTGTGCACGATCGACGGGGTATGGCTCGGCACTCAGGGAGGTACCGACGGGATCGCCTTCGAAGGGATGCCGGTTCTGAAGGACCTCTACCAGGAGTTCATCGACAACGGCGGGCAGGTCTGGCTCTGTGGCGCATGCACCAAGCCACGCGACATCGGAGAGGACCAACTCGCTAAGGGCGCGACCATCGTCGGTGCCGCCAAGATCGTCGAAGAGGTCGTCGCGGGCGCCAAGACGATCGCCTTCTCTTAACCTTGCCGAAGCCCCGGGAGCCGCGGCTCCCGGGGCTTCTTGCAACCCGGCAACCGGGCAGCTGCCCCCTACGGGGTCAGTCGGTAGAAACGCAGTAGATCGTGAGGGATGTCGAGCACCTCGACGTCCGAGAATCCGGCGGCGGTCGCGTACGAGCGCAACTTCTCTGTTCGCATGACCGTGCCGGTCGCCGCCGAGGGTTGCTCGCTCATCCCCGCAGGCAGACAGCAGAGCACGCTGAACCCGTAGAAGAGCCGTTCCGCCTCGTCGCCGGGAGCGGTGAACCCGTCGGCCGTCTTCTCGTCGGCGATGAGGGCGACACCACCGGGAGCGAGGACCCGATGGATCGACGCCAGGGCCTCTACAGGTTGCGCGAGGTCGTGGATCGCTTCGATCACCACTACGAGGTCGTAACCACCTTCCAGGGAAGTCTCGGCGATATCCCTCACCTCGAAACTAAGGCGATCGGTCAGACCTCTCGCAGCCGCATTCCTCCGAGCGATCTCTATCGAAGAGTCGTCTAGATCGAAGCCCGTTACCACAGCCGAGGGATAGGCCTCTGCGATGGCGATGCCTGCCCACCCAACGCCGCATGCGAAGTCGGCGACTTGGGCCGGCGGTTCCGCCTGAAGCCTCTCGTGCACATCCGGGATCATCGGGAGGTATTCGGTCCCGAACGAGGACAGGAGCCAGGGACGATTGAAATCCCCCTGGGCTTCGATCGCGTCCGCGCCGAACTCGCTCCAGGAGACTCCGCCGCCGGTACGGAACGCATCGAGGATCTTCGGCATGGCCACGGCGCAGGCGACGAACGCTTTCGCCAGAGGAGCCATCGAGAAAAGCGACTCGGGTTCGGTAAGCACGAGAGCATGCGCCTCGGACAACGAGTAACGACGTAGCTCTTCGGGGGCCGAGGGGTCATCCACATCCAGGATGCCCGTAACCGCCTGCTGCTCGAGCCACTCCTGCGCGTACCGTTCATCGATGGAGCATCTGGCCGCGATCTCCGTCGGAGCGAGCGCTCCACCATCTCGAAGAGTCTTGTAGATGCCGAGTCGATCGCCTATGTAGACCGTGAGGACATCCACCGTTCCTAGAGCTGCCTCGAACAGCCGGTCGACCAAAGCCCCCGCTCGATCTTCCGCTGGGTGGGTTTCGACCACGCTCATGCGATCCTCCTCACCTTGGCGTCTCAGCGAGCAGCCCACTTCTCCTGCAGTTCCGCCACCTCTTCGTCGGGCACTCCGACGGAGAAGTGAGCATGGACGAGCCGCCACGTCCCGCCCTCGTCGCGAAAGATGGCGGTAACGCGGCAGTCCATGCCGGACCCGTCGGGAAAGCCGAAGCGTGGCTCGTCGACGATCCAACCCAGAACACCCTCTTGCCACCCCCGCGCGCTTCTCGATCCGAGCGTCACACCCTCGGTCTCCATCCCGAACCGCATCTGCTCCCGCGAAGTCACCATCTCACCCGGCGCCGTGCCGATGATCAGACTGGCTTCCTGCGAGACGATGTCGTCGAACTCCTCCACCTTCCCCAGAGACACTGCTTCGCAGAAGCGGAGCCAGGCGTCACGAACGGCATGAGATTCCCGCACGATCGACCCTCCTTCCTCGCACAGGGGAACCATCGGACTCTCTCCAGCATCTAGGCCTACTCCTTTGAAGCAGGTCAGGCAACGTGGAAAGGAGACTCTTTACGGAATGGTCATGAATGCTTAGTTAGAGAGATGTGTAGACCCCCTCGGAGCTGGATGAGTTCGAGACTCCAGCCGATTGGTCCGGTTCGCCGGACTCGTCCGCGTAAACGGGTCCTGTAGTACCTAGGCAAGCATCGTTCGGACTGCTTGTATCCCCCTACAGGCGAGGGACGAGGAACAGGACGCGAGGGATTGGCCCTACAGCTTGAGGGGGTGCCGACCGGAAGATCCGGTTCGGGCACCGACGTCGACGCTCGTTTGGAGGACGTCCACAAGAGCTTCGATGACATCGTTGCCCTCGACGGCGTGACGCTCGAGGTCAAACAACGGGAGTTCTTCTCCTTGCTGGGACCTTCCGGATCCGGGAAGACGACGTGTCTCCGGCTCATCGCGGGGTTCGAGCAACCGACGAGCGGTCGCGTGCTCCTTCAGGGACGCGATGTCACAGACGTGCCACCCTTCGATCGCGACGTGAACACCGTCTTCCAGGACTACGCGCTATTCCCCCATATGACCGTCTTGGGAAACGTCGAGTATGGGCTGAAGGTCAAAGGCGTACCGGCGAAGGAGCGGCGCGACAGAGCCCGCGAAGCACTACACATGGTGAGACTCGAAGGCTTCGAGGACCGCAAACCGAGTGCGCTGTCGGGTGGACAACGTCAGCGAGTGGCGCTGGCCCGGGCGCTGGTGAATCACCCGCGCGTCTTGCTCCTCGACGAACCCCTGGGGGCCCTCGATCTCAAGCTCCGGCAGCAGATGCAGATCGAGTTGAAGTCGATCCAGCAGCGCGCCGGTCTTGCCTTCATCTACGTGACGCACGATCAGGAAGAAGCCCTCACGATGAGCGATCGGCTGGCCGTCATGAACGAGGGTCGGATCGAGCAGGTAGGCACGCCCGCCGGCGTGTACGAGGAACCGGCCTCCGCCTTCGTTGCCGGCTTCGTCGGCGTTTCCAACCTCCTCCCCGCGGAGGTCGCCCGCCTCGTCGTCGGCATGGAGGCCACCGTCACCGTGAGACCGGAGAAGGTTCGGATGGTGGATCCGGGAACGGCGGCGGCCCCCGATGAGTGCGCCGCCGATGGCGTGGTGCGCGAGGTCGTGTATCTGGGGGCCGCGACCCGCTTCATCGTCGAGCTGGACCTGGGCCCGCGCCTCGTCGTGATGGAGCAGAACCGTGACCGCTCCTCGATGGATGCGCTGAACGTCCAGGGACAGAAAGTCACCTTGTTGTGGAAGAAGAACCACAGCCGTCCGATCGGAGGTTCGGACGGACGCTGATAGGGGCGGGAGCCCGGAGAGGAGGACCATGAGACGTCTGCTGGCCGTCTTGACGTGCCTGGCGCTGCTCGGCGCGGCATGTGGTGACGACGGAGACAGCGGCGGCGGCACCAACAGAACCGCAGAGGGCGGGCCTCTGCAATCCATCGGTGAGGGCGAGGGGCAGGTCAACATCATCGCCTGGGCCGGTTACATCGAGCGAGGCGAGACCGATCCAGCTTTCGACTGGGTCACCAGCTTCGAAGAGGAAACCGGCTGCAAGGTCAACGTCAAGACTGCCGGTACGTCGGACGAGATGGTGGCCCTGATGCAGGAGGGCTCCGAGTTCGACCTCGTCACCGCGTCCGGAGACGCGAGCTTGAGGTTGGTGCAAGGTGGAACCGTTCAGGAGATAAACGTCGACCTGCTCGAATCGTGGGACACGGTCGACGATCGGCTGAAGGACGCTCCCTGGCACACGGTCGATGGGAAGCATTACGGCGTCCCCTACGAGTGGGGCTCGAACGTGCTCATGTACAACACCGAAGCGTTCGGTGGGAAGGCCCCCGAGTCGTGGTCGGTCGTGTTCGAAGAGCAGATGCTGCCGGATGGCAAGTCCAACAAGGGCCGGGTCCAGGCCTACGACGGCGCGATCTACATCGCCGACGCAGCGTTATATCTGATGGAGCACCAACCGGACCTCGGGATCACCGATCCTTACGAGCTCAATCGAGAGCAGTTCGAGGCGGCCCTGAACCTGCTTCGGAAGCAGCGCGAACTGGTCGGCCGCTACTGGCACGACGCCTTCATCCAGATCGATGACTTCACGAACGAGGGCGTTGCGGCCTCGAGCTCGTGGCCGTTCCAGGTCAACCTGCTGAAGGCCGACAAGCAGCCGATCGATTCCGTGGTGCCGATGGAAGGCGCGACCGGATGGGCTGATTCGACGATGATGCACACGAACGCGCCGAACCCGAACTGTGCCTACATGTGGCTCGAGCACTCACTCGACCCGAAGGTGCAGGGAGACCTCGCGGCGTGGTTCGGCTCTGTGCCGTCGGTGCCCGCCGCCTGCGAGGCCAGCGAGCTGCTCGGCCCCGATGGCTGCACAACCAACGGGATGGACAATTTCGACCGGATCCACTTCTGGAAGACCCCGCAGTCCGACTGCGAGTCGCAGGACGAGTGCGTGCCGTATCACGAATGGGTCACGAACTACGTGGCCGTGATCGGCGGGAGGTAGGAGGCAGGGCGCCGGGAGGGAACCCCTCCCGGCGCCACTTCCCAACCAGCATGGATGTAGACATCAGACACGGCGGCTTCCGCCGCATCTCGGCGTTCCTCTATAGGCACCCTTGGGCCCGGGTGCTGCTATTGCTCGCGCCGGGTCTGATCTGGTTCGTCGGTATCTACATCGGGTCGCTGGCCACGCTGCTGATCCACAGCTTCTATCGACTCGAAGAGTTCACAGGGCTCATCGTCGAGGAATTCTCGCTACAGACATACAAGACCCTGTTAAGCGCTGCGAACATCGACATCATCGTTCGCACGGTGGCCATGGCCGCCGCGGTAACGATCGCCAGCGCGATCCTGGCCTTCCCCATCGCCTACTTCATGGCCCGATTCGCGAGCCCACGTTGGAAGCCGTGGCTGTACGTGGGCGTGCTCCTGCCTCTCTGGTCGAGTTACCTCGTCCGCGTCTATTCGATGAAGCTGATCCTCGCAAGGGACGGCGTGCTCTTCTGGTTCCTCGAGAAGGTGCGGCTGGACGGCCTGCTCACCTCGACGTTGGAGTTGCCGGGCATCGGAGGCCCGTCCTTGTCCCAGAGCTACCTGGGCATGTTCATCGTGTTCGTCTATATCTGGCTGCCGTACATGATCCTTCCGCTGGAAGCTGCGTTGGAGCGCGTGCCGGACTCGCTGGTCGAAGCCTCCGGAGACCTCGGCGCGCACCCTCGACGCACCTTCCGAAGCGTGATCCTGCCTCTGGCGATGCCGGGTCTCATCGCGGGATCGATATTCACGTTCTCACTGACGCTCGGAGATTTCATCATCCCCACGATCATCGGGGACTCGAGTTTCTTCATAGGGGCCGCGGTGTACGTGCATCAAGGCACGGCCGGGAACATCCCGCTTGCGGCGGCCTTCGCCGCCGTGCCGATGGTGATCATGGGCGTCTACCTGTGGATAGCGCGCCGCGCAGGCGCGTTCGAGGCGCTGTAGTTGGCGACGCGTCGTAAGGCCCCGGGACTCAAGCTGGCTACGGGGGCCGTGCTGCTATTCCTGCACTTCCCCATCCTGATCATCGTTCTCTACGCGTTCACCACGCAGCAGTCCTCGTTCAGGTTCCCGCCCCCGAGCCTGACGCTGCAATGGTTCGAGGTAGCCGGTCGCAATCCCGCGATCTGGGACTCCCTCAGACTGTCGTTGCAGGTGGCGACGATCTCGATGTTGATCGCGCTGTTCTTAGGGACGCTGCTGGCAGCGGCGGTACACCGCACGCGGTTCTTCGGCCGAGAGGCGGTGAGCTTCTTGGTGATCCTGCCCATCGCTCTGCCGGGCATCGTGACCGGGATCGCACTGCGTTCGGCGATCTCCTTGAGCGACATCGGGTTCTCGATGTGGACGATCATCATCGGGCACGCGACGTTCTGCGTGGTGATCGTCTACAACAACGTGCTCGCTCGATACCGTCGCCTGCCGAACTCGCTCGTCGAGGCATCTGCCGACCTGGGCGCCAGCGGGTGGCAGACCTTGCGGTTCGTCATGCTGCCTCAGATGGGCACCGCACTGCTGGCCGGAGGGATGCTCGCGTTCGCGTTGAGCTTCGACGAGATCATCGTCACGACCTTCACCGCGGGCCAGCAAGAGACCTTGCCCATCTGGATCTTCTCGAGCTTGGTCCGCCCCCGCGCTAGACCGGTGACGAACGTGGTTGCGATGCTGGTGATCGTCGTGACGTTCGTACCGATACTGCTGGCGCAGCGCCTGACGAGAGACCCAGCAACCAAAGCCTGACCCGGTCCCCGCGGAAGGCAGCCTTGTGGGCAACGAGCCCACACCGGACCGCGCTCCGAGATCCCGTGTGGGCAGCGCTTGACCAGGTAAAAAGCGGGCATATAGGCGGAGAGAAGCGACCGACCCGTGAGCCTTGTCGCGAGGGAGGGAGACATTGCAGCAAGCTCATCCAACCCCGATCAGCCGAAGGGGTTTCCTCGAACTCGGCGTCAAAGGGGCTGCGGTCGTGGTCGCTACGAGCCTGCCTAGGGGTCTGCCCCTCGGGCAGGGCTCTTCCGGAGATCCGTTCACGCTCGGTGTCGCCTCGGGAGACCCCCTTCCCCACGGAGTCGTGCTGTGGACCCGCCTCGCTCCGGATCCAGTCGCCCCCGACGGCCGCGGTGGGATGCCCGACCAGGGCGTCGGGGTGGAATGGCAGGTCTCGAGCGACGAGAACTTCAAGAAGATCGTCCGGACCGGCGCAGAGCGGGCAGAACCCAAGCTCGCGCATTCGGTTCATGTGGAGGTGGAAGGGCTCGAGGCCGGTCGCGAGTACTTCTATCGCTTCAGATCGGGGTCGAAGATAAGCCCGGTCGGCAGGACCAAGACGGCGCCACGAGCCGGAACGCGAACGGAAAGGATGTCTTTCGCCTTCGCCTCCTGCCAGCTGTACGAGTCGGGCTACTACTCCGCTTACAGAGACATGGTCCAGAAGGACCTCGACCTGGTTGTGCACCTGGGCGACTACATCTACGCGGAGACTTATCTCGGCCCCGCTGCACCCCGGCCGCACGACGGGCCCGAAGCCAAGCGGTTGCACGAGTACCGCAATCGTTACGCGCTGTACAAGACCGATGTCGACCTGCAGGCCGCCCATGCCATGTTTCCCTGGATCGTCACCTTCGATGACCACGAGGTCGAGAACGACTGGGCGGATGACAACCCGGAGAACGATGTCTCGCGCGACCGGTTCCTGCGACGTCGCGCCGCCGCATTGAAAGCCTTTTACGAGCACATGCCGGTGCGGAAGTCGTCGCTGCCGCACGGCCCGGACATGGCTATGTATCGGAGGGTTGCATTCGGGGACCTCGCTCGTTTCGAGGTTCTCGACACCAGGCAGTACCGCTCCGACCAACCCTGTGGCGACCCTCCACCCGGAAGCGTCGGAAGCCCCGACTGCGAGAAACGAGGCGACCCCGACCTCACCATGACCGGGCCGGCCCAGGAACGTTGGTTGCTGGAAGGACTGTCTCGATCAGAGGCGCGATGGAACGTGCTCGCGAATCAGGTGATGGTGGCGGAATTCGACTACGACTCGGGACCCGGCCGGGCCTTCAACATGGATCAGTGGGACGGGTACCCGAAGGCACGCAGACGCATCCTGGGCTTCCTCAAGGAGCGGCAACCCTCGAACCCCATCGTCATCACCGGCGATTGGCACACGAGTTGGGTCAACGACCTCAAGGAAGATTTCCGCGACCCCGACTCCAAGATCGTCGCAACCGAATTCCTCGGGCCGTCGATCACAACCCCCAGCCTGTGGAGTGCCGAGGTCACGAGCGCCTTGCCCGAGAACCCCCACGTCAGGTTCTTCGACGGCAACTTCCACGGCTACGTTCACTGTTCCGTCACCCGAGACCTCTGGCGGAGCGACTATCGCGCGGTCACCGCCTCTTCGCCCGATGAATCTGCCGTGACGCTTACGTCTTGGGTCGTGGAGAACGGCAAGCCTGGAGCAGCGCCGGCGTAAGAGCACAGCCAACCATCAGGCCGGAACAGGACACACGCCAAGTGGGGGCGGCAGGGCTCGAACCTGCGACCAACGGATTATGAGTCCGCCGCTCTGACCAACTGAGCTACGCCCCCGTGTCTGCAACAGAGTGTCCCCACCCTACGACCGGCAGCCAGAAGATCCAGTCTTGGACGACCAGGGAGCGTGCCGTTGGAGGCGAGAAGCGTGACCTCACGGTCTCGTATCTTGAAGCCCATCCAAAGCGCGTCTGATCCGGGCAGCCGCCTCCTCGGCGATCGGCCCCAGACCTTCGTTCTGCGGCACGGAGACCATCACCTGTGGGTCGAGGGCTTGGACCAGCGTCTTCCCACCTCGTTCTGTCACAACCACGTTGCAAGGCAGCAGCAGCCCGATCTCTCGCTCAACATCGAGCGCCTTGCTGGCGAGTTGTGGGTTACAGGTTCCGAGGATCACATAGGGCTCGATGTCGCGGTCGATCTTCTCTTTGAGGGTCGCGCGCACATCGATCTCGGTCAGGGTCCCGAAACCCTGGGCCTTGAACGCTTCTTTGACCTTCGGTACCGCCTCCTCATAGGTCAGCGGGATCTCGATCGTCTGACCGTAGTTCATCGCCATTCCTCCTCCGTCTCGTATCGAGCGCGGTTCCAAGCGCCCATGCCACCGATCTCACGTTTATGGCGTCGTTGTCGCCCCCAACGACTCAGGCGAGCTTCAAGAAGAGGCGCTCGAACGCCTCCTCGTCGTACGTACTAGAGGCCCCACCCTGTCGCTCCACGATGCACTGCCGAAGTCCACTCGCAAGGAGGCGGAACCCGGCGCGATCGAGAGCCTTAGAGGCGGCCGACATCTGGGTCACCACGTCTGCACACTCCCGGCCGGACTGGATCATGCGGATGATGCCGCCGATCTGACCCTCGACCTTCCGAAGGCGCTCAACGACGTCGTCCAGCACCTTGGCATCAAGTTCCATGGATCGCTCCTTTCGAGGCGCTACTACTGCGTCAACCCAGATCAGGAGGCAGGTATTCCTACCCTACCCCCCAGGGTAGGAATAGGACCAGCCCCAGCGGTGTTCCACATCCAGAAGGCATGTCCTCGGCACAAGGAGACAGATGGTGGAGGCGACTGCGTTGCATCAGGAACTGCACCGGTTCGCGCTCATCGACGTCCGGCAGAGTCATGAGTGGGAGCGGGAACGCATCCGGGGCTCAATCAACATCCCCGCGAACGAGCTCGCTGAGCGATCCTCTGAGATCCCCGCGGGCCGGCCTGTGGTGACCGTGTGCGACGTAGGCCAAGTCAGCGCCGTGGCAGCGACGGAGCTACGTGAGAGCGGACTCGATGCGCGGAACCTGTGGGGCGGGATGAAGGCATGGATCGATGCCAACCTACCGACGACCAATGACCTCGATGCGCCCGATCCAGTCATCGAACGTGATACGGAACCCAGATAAGGAAGGTGATGTGATGTTCAGGCGATCCGAAAGAATGGGTCCTACGCAGGTCGACGTGCATGAGCTAGAACGCGCGATCGACGCTGGCGCCGAGCTCCTCGATGTGCGCGAACCAAGCGAATTCCGCTCCGGACACGTGCCGGGTGCGCGTCTTGTCCCTCTGTCCCAGGTGTCCAAGCGCGGTCCAGGATTCGAGGCGAAAGGGCCGGTCTACGTCATATGCGCGAGCGGAATAAGGAGCGCGCGAGCCGCCGCTCTGCTGAGGTCCACCGGCATAGACGCAAAGAACGTGAGGGGCGGCACCTCAGCATGGGCTCGTGCGGGGAAACGCCTGGAGAGGGGTGCCTGATGGGGAAGACAGAACGCCGAGTTCGCACGAGCTGGGATCAACGCAAGTGGAGATCTCTCGCTCTCTTGGTAGCGGGCCTGGGCATAACGGCGGCCTTCGTGGCACTTGGTCAGTCGGATGACCCCGGCGCTTACACGGATATCGACTCAGATCGTCTCGCTTCCATGCTCGAGCAGGACGACATCACGTTGGTGAACGTGCACGTTCCCTACGAAGGTGAGATCCCGGACACGGACGCCTTCGTCCCTTACAACGACGTCGCATCGAGTATGGCAGCGCTGCCCAGCGACAAACAGGCACCGATCGTTCTCTATTGCCGCACGGGGCGGATGTCCATCGAAGCGGCTAACTACCTCGCCGAGCAGGGCTATACCAATCTTTTCAATCTCGACGGTGGGTTCGTGCAATGGCAGGCCGACGGATATCAGGTCATCTGACGACCTGAATGCTCTGTTCTCACGCCAACGACATGATCGAAAGGAGAGAAACGTGGCTGTAACCGACATCACTGCTGAGACACTCCGATCTTTCGTTGAAGACAACGAGATCGTGTTGATCGATTTCTGGGCGTCCTGGTGCGGACCTTGCAGGTACTTCGCGCCCATCTTTGAAAACGCAGCAGCGCTCAATCCGGACGTCGGCTTCGGGAAGGTCGATACCGAAGCTCAAGCCGAGCTCGCACACCAGTTCGGCATCATGTCGATCCCGACCCTGATCGCGTTCCGTGACGGCATCATCGTCTACGCACAGCCAGGCGCTCTTCCCCAGGAGGCGCTTGACGACCTGCTCGACCAGATCCGCGCTTTGGACATGGAAGAGGTGCATAAGAAGGTCAAAGCCGCCAGCTGACGGGGGCTACTGAGGGGGGCGTTGGGTCCCGAGGCCGTACATCTGAATAGATGTTCATGCTAGCATCAGTGCATGGGACACGGACCCGCAGGTCGCTCTGCCCCGGCCACGATCACCGTCGAAGTGGCTCGAGAGGTTGCTCAGACGATCCAAGCCCTCTCTACGCCGAGCCGGGTGCTCATCCTGGGCCGCCTTACGGAATCCCCCTGCACGGTCGGCGAGCTCGCTGAAGCGGTTGAGATGGAGCAGTCAGCCGTGTCCCACCAGCTCCGCACCCTTCGCCACCTCGGGCTGGTGGTCGGTCAGAGGCAGGGCAAACATGTGCTGTACGCGCTTCACGACGATCACGTCGCGTCCCTTCTAGCGGAGGCCGTCTATCACGTGGAGCATCTGCGCCTCGGGGTGGCCGATCGACCTGCGCATCTGCCCGCCTCCTAGCCGTGAGGATGGGCCCGACCGAGACTTCTGCCGACACTCCGCCTGATCACGATCATGTCTCCGGCGGGCACTCGCACGGTCTGATCCACCCCTCCATCCTCAGATCTCGAGCAGGACTACGTGCCGTGTCTTTGAGCCTGGCGGTGCTCGCCATAACCGCTCTGATCCAGGTCGCTCTATTCATATCCACGGACAGCGTTGCTCTGTTAGCCGACCTGATCCACAACTTCGGCGATGCACTCACGGCCGTTCCTCTCGGGATCGCATTCCTGCTTCGAAGCGCTCGTGGAGAGCGATGGGCGGGCTTCGCTGTGGTCATAGCGATCTTCGCCTCCGCTTGTGCGGCGCTCTATGAAACCGCCCTTCGTCTGCTCGAGCCACGACCACCGACGCACCTCGTCGCGTTGGCTCTCGCTGGTCTCGTTGGATTCATCGGCAACGAGATCGCCGCACGGGTGCGGTCCAGAGCCGGCAAGCGCCTCGGCAGTCCAGCTCTCATCGCGGATGGCAACCATGCTCGCGTCGATGGCTTCGTCTCGCTGGGTGTGATCGCAAGCGCGATCGTGGTAGGCCTGGGACAACCGATCTTCGACCCTCTCATCGGGCTAGCGATCACGGTGGTGATACTCAAGATCACATGGGACTCGTGGAAGACCATCGCAGCCAGCTGACCAGGCATCGGAGAAGAGGGGTGACCACCACCCCAGAGCGCTAGCCGCCGATCTGCGACATCGAACGCGACGGACGGATGAAGTCTCGTCCCCCGATCCGGTGGCCGGCCCACTTCCCAGCCACGCAACTCGCTGCAAGAGCTGCCAATTCGGCATCCGTCGCTCCGGCTCGGAGGGGGCCTCTGAGATCCGTCTCCTCCAGACTGAAGAGGCAGGCAAGGAGTTGACCGTCGGCGGTGAGCCGCAACCGGTTGCAGGTATCGCAGAAGGGTTCCGTGACCGAGGGGATGATCCCGACACCGCCCGGAGAGCCGTCCGCGAAGCGAAAGGTGGTGGCGGGGGCGGTCCGCTCATCGCCGCCGCCGATCGAGGCGTCCACGAGCGGGTAGATCGCGTCGATCGATTCGATAACCTCGCGGCCGGGAACCAGAGATGCCCGGTCCCACTCGTCCTGAGCATCCAAGGGCATGTACTCGATGAATCGGACCTCGTAGCCCGTATCCCGCGCTAGCTCGGCGAAGGAGACCGTCTCATCGTCGTTCTGCCCCCGGATCACCACGGCGTTCACTTTCACGGGGGTGAGACCGCTACGGGCCGCGATCCGCAGCCCCCGGAGTACCTCTTCCAGAGCGTCCCTCAGGGTCAGATCGGCGAAACGATGGCGGATAAGGGAATCGCACGACACCGTCACGCGGTCGAGACCCGCCGCTCGAAGCGAGGGAGCCAAGTCACCGAGCAGGAACCCATTCGTGGTCAACGAGATATCCAGCGCCGGGTCCAGAGCGCGCAGCATCGCAACCAGTTCGGGAAGGTCACGCCGAACGAGGGGCTCCCCTCCCGTGAGCTTGATGGATCTGACCCCGCAGCCGATCAATACGCTCGCGATCCTCGTGATCTCTTCGAACGAGAGCAATCGCGTTTTCGGAAGCCACTCCAAACCCTCCGCCGGCATGCAATACCGACATCGGAAATTGCAGCGGTCGGTTACCGAGATCCGAAGATCGGTAGCAACGCGGCCGAATCGATCGGCGAGTCGATGAGTCACTGCGTTCATCTGAACATCTCGGGTATCACTCGTTCGATTATCTTCCGCGCCTGGGGGGGCACGTCCTCCACTCTTGCGTCCAGACCCGCCTCCTTCGCGTCCTTCAGGAGCGCTCTGAGAGCCAGGGCCCCGGTAAGGTCGACCCGACCAAGCCCGTTCAGGTGAACGACCAGCCCATCGGATTCTGGATGGGCGTTGAGAAGCTCGCCGAAGGCGTGTTCCAGTGCGGGGGCCGACGCGAAGTAGAGGACTCCTTTGGGGGCCAGATGCAAGGTCTTCCCATCGCTCACCCAGGCCGGGATCGTGAGTCGCAACTCTCTCCACAGGTGAGCGGCAACGGCCATGCCGATCCCGACGATGATCCCTCTCTCCACATGCGGTGCGAAAGCCAGAGTGGCTACGAGGGTCACTATCGCTACATAGAACTGGAGTCGGGCGTACGAGCGGTATTCCTGGAAGGGCTTGAAAGAGATCAGCTCTCGGATCGCCACGATTATCCCGGCCGCGAGCGCTGCTATCGGCAGGGCCGACAACAGCCCCATGAAAGGAAGCATGGCCAGGACCACCAGTCCCGTGATGCCTCCGGACCAGCGGGTGCGCGCCCCAGCTTCCCGGTTGATCGCCGTCCTGCTGAAGGACCCACCCGCGGGGAAACCTCCCCCGATCGCGGCCGCGACATTGGCGAACCCCTGGCTCACCAGCTCATGATTGGGATCCCATCTCTTGCGTTCCAACGTCGCGTAGTAGCGCGCGATCGCGGCAGGTTCGGAGAAACCAACGACCGCGATCACGAACGCCGGGACCAAGAGCGATAGGGCCGAGTTCCACGGCAGGCCCAGTGAGAATGGAGGGAAACCACTGGCGATGTCTCCGACGGTCTGCCCTTCATAGCCGACCGCGGCGCTGTAGAGGGTTGCCGCTACGACTGCCACCAAGATGCCCGGGAACAGTCGATGCAGCTTCCGGCCTCCGAGGATGATCCCCGCTACAACGACACCGATAAGCACGGACTCGACCCGCCAATTCGAGGGGTGTGCCAGTGCGTCGTAGGCAGCGACCAGCAGATTCCCCGAGCTCGGCTCGACATCGACCAATCCGGGGACCTGAGAGGCGACGATCACGGCCGCCGCGGCCGTCGTGAAACCCGTGATGACCGGCTGCGACAGGAGGTAGGCGATCATCCCGCCGCGGATCATGCCCAGCAGGATCCGGATGCCGCCTACCAGCAAGGTCAGCAATGCAGCCAGAGCCACATAACGACTGCTCCCCGGTGTAGCCGCCGCGCTGAGAGCACCGAGGGTCAACAGCGACGTGATCGCCGTAGGGCCGGTGCCTAGATATGGGGATGAAGCGAACAAGACGGCGCCCAGGGGCGCGAGGGCCGCCACGTAGAGGCCTCTATAGGCAGGCATCCCTGCGAGTTGCGCATAGGCAAGGGATTGTGGAACCAGAACAGACGCAACGCTGAGGCCCGCCACCAGATCCCCACGTGCTGTCTTGAGCGCGAACGATCCGAGAGCGCGGCTGCCCCGGCGGGCGATCAGCTTGCCTTCTGCCCCTTCTCTATCGGGTATCCCCGCTCGAGCCAGTCCGTCATCCCTCCACTCACCAGATGGGCGTCCTTGTCGACGCGACGCAGTATCGAGGCGACCAGAGCACTTCTGACCTGGTCGCCGCACACGACCGCCAACCGGCCATCAGAACGCACTTCTTCCACGCGATCCCAGGCCTCCATGGATGGAAGCAATGTCGCTCCTGGGATGTGTCCGTACTTGAACTCGTAGCTCTCGCGAACGTCGATCACCTCGTACTCATCACGCTTCTCGTGAAGCGTTTCGGCGGTGATGACAGGCATCTCGCTTACGTTCTTGCCCTCGGCCTTCCAAGCGGACAAGCCTTCGTCCAGGATCCCCGCTACGTCGAAGCCGGCTTGGACCAGGAGCTCCGCCGCAGACGCAGCTACCGCATTGGTGTCCGCATAGAGCACGAGCTCTACCCCGGCCGGGAGCACCATCTCCGCGCGATCCACGAGATCCGCACTATTGAACTGCAGGTTCACGGCCCCCGGGATATGGCCACGAGCGAACACCAACGCGGGACGGAGGTCGATCGCTACCTTCCCATCCTCCATCGCTGCCTCGAACGAGTTTGCATCCATCTCGTAACCACGAGGTTGCTCGGCGTCCTCGGGCTCGAAGAACCCAAGGTTGTAGGCCTTGATGCGCTTGTAGTTCTCGGGGAAGGGACGAGCGCTTTCTTTAAGGAAGGAAGCGAAAGCCACTGCGTCCGGTTGATGGAGGGCCAGGTTGTAGTTCTTCTCGAAATAGATCGTCGAGCTCGGCTTGCCGCTCATGTTGACGCCGCCACAGGTGGATCCACCATAGTGAGCAGGCCACACCTCGACATGATCCGGCAGGGCGAAGAGCCTTTCGGTGATCGACCGATACTGGCTTTCAGCCCTTTCGCTCTCGTCCATCACGTTGAGGCTCTGGTCCTCGAGCAGAAGGTCCGGGCGGCCCACGTCCCCAACCATCAAACAGTCCCCAGTAAGCACCATCCACGGCTCGTCGGAACGCGCTCCGTCCGTGACGACGTAACAACAATGCTCCGGTGTATGGCCGGGTGTGTGTAGGACCTCTATCAGGATGCGACCGAACTCGAGGACCTGTCCGTCGCTGACGGGAGTGAAATCGAACTGTGCAAGTCCTTTGAGCGATTCGTGCAGGTGATACGGGACATCAGCCTGGGCGGCTAGCACCCGACCGCAAGAGATGTAGTCGGCGTGAACGTGCGTGTCGAAAACAGCCGCTATCGTCAAACCGCGGTCCGCTGCCTCGGCTAGATAGTGCTCCGCGCCTAGATCCGCTGTGGGGTCCACGACGACACCTTGCTTGCTCCGCATACAGCCGATCAGGTAGGAGGCCTGCCCCAGAGGCTCGTAGCGAAATTGCTTGAAGATCACTCCTCTTCACCCTTCTCGATGTAGAAGAACAGAACCCCATCGTCCTCACCGGAGGACAGGATCTGGTTGCCGGTGTCTTCTGCCCAGGCCGGGAAGTCGGCGATGGCACCCCGATCCGTCGCGAGGATCTTGAGGATCTGCCCTTTCTCTAACCCACGCATCTCTTTGTTCGTCTTGACCACCGGCATCGGACACAACAAGCCGGTGCAGTCGAGGGTCCGATCTTCTTTCACATCCGCCATCCGTAACCTCCTAGATGAAGAGAGTCGTGTGCGCCTTGCGCGCTTCGGAGAGGTATGCGGCCGCACCTGCGAACTCCACGCCCTCGATGAAGTCAGACTGCTCGTAACCGAAGACGTCCATGGTCATCTGGCATGCGATCAACCGGACGTCGGATTCTTTGGCCGCCTCGAGCAGCTCGTCGATGGTCGCGACGTTCTTCTTCTTGAACTTCGATTTCATCATCGAAGTGGCCATCGGGACCATGCCCGGCATAGCGGTCAGCAATTGCGGCATAGGCACCGGCATAGGCATCGCAGGGTTCCCCACGGGGCCGATCTTTAGAAGCTTGTTGTGATCCTTGTGGATGATGTTCAACCCGTAGAAGGTGAAGAACACCGCCGTGTCCATACCGGTGGCCGCCGCGGTGGCGGCCAGGATGAGCGGCGGATAAGCCCAATCGAGGGTTCCCTTCGATGCGATGATCGCCGCCTTGTTCCGAGACGGATCGCGTTTGAACGCCTGCTGTACCTCCTCACGAACTATCCGGCGCACGTCTTCTTCATCGAGCGCCTGTCCGGGTGCGGACATTTGCGAACTAGCTTCCTGCAACACCTAGCACCACCTCCTCTGCGATCTGCGAACTGGCCATCTGATCGAACAACTCTGCCGCGGCCGCGGACCGCTCCGCCCAGAACCTAGAGATGATCGCCGTCTCCGGTCCCAGACTCGAGTGGATCCCCTCCCAGCGCGTCGCCTCCGACGACAACCACCCGAGAGTGGCTCTGGGGTCCTGCTCGAGCATCGCCTTCAGCACGAACCTGCGTTCCCCGATCCGAGAGCCCACCCCAGCGGCCGCGGCCCCGCGAGCCAGGTCGCCGCGCGTGAGGACCATCCCACTTCGGATCGGAGCGAGAACGCCGGCCGCGCATTCGTCGAGAGTGTCCCCCTCGGACAGAGCCGGAGCACTTGCAAGATGCACCGGCAGAGACTGCCCCGGCTCCAACCCAGACGCCTCTTCCCTCAACACCTCGATGAGAAGGTCCGCCCACGCTCGATGGAACCCGGTGCCTACCTCGCGCACCTTCGCCAGGAACGGAGGCAACCAGCTCAGCAGGTGCTCCCAGAGCAGAGCCGACGCAGCTTGCTCTGCCAGGACACGTCGCGGAGGATCGCTCTCCTTCTCTGCGTGAGAGAGCAATCCCGCGTAGAGGCCGAGCAGAGCGGCCACGTGATCCGACTCGGGAGGTGGGGTCTGGCCGACCGCGCGCCAGAATCCGGCAACACGGTCGCGCGCTTCGCCGCCCAACATCCCCTCGGCCCCCACGTACACCGAGGCGAATGGATAGACCTGCAACACGTAGACATCGGTGTGCTCGGCAGCGGACGGCGGGTTTGGCAGGCCCAGCACTTTGGCCAACACCGCCTGCTGCTCGCACGGTTCCTCGGCCAACACCGCCAAGGCTCTGATGAGGTCCACCCGTTCAGACAAGGTTCACTCCCCCGCTTTGTCCATGTAGAAGACCTCTTTGGAAGGTTTGAGAGGACGCATCAGCCAGTAAGGACGCCGTGTCCCATCGGGCGAGTGATGATCGGCTCCCCGGGTCAGCTCGAGCCAGCGCTTGTAGACCTCGTGCGAAGCATCTACATCCACTGAGATGTCCCCGTAGCTGTCTCCCGGCTCGGCCTTTTTGACCCGCACCGCCTGGTGCCAGCAATGCTGGCCCGAGATGGGATCGGGGTGCACGGGGAAGGTGAGGTTCTGGTGCACGCCGACGTCACTCCACCACAGCCGCTTGGAGTCGGGATCGGATGACTCGTAGGGGCCCACGTCTTCCTTGCGGCGGATCGACCACCGCTCGTTCGAGCGATCCAGCTCGACCGTCTGCATCATCTGACGCTGACCCTGCTCGCCGAGCTTCCAGCGACCCATGTGATGGCTGCACGCCACCACACCGGGGCGGATCCCCTCGGTGATCCACGGCTTGAGCACGAAGTAACCGATCTCCGTCTCTACGCGCACGAGATCGGTGGGACCGATGCCGAGACGACGGGCGTCTACGGGGTGGAGCCACAACGGGTTGGTATGGGCGATCTCATCCAGCCATTTCGAGTTCCCCCCGCGGGTGTGGATCTGGACGGGCAGACGGAAGGTGGAGATCAGCACCATCTGGTCCTCGGACATGGCCGTGGGGTGCACGTGGCTCCTGATGTAGCCGGGCAAGGCGTATTCGCGCCAGCCCCATTGGGCCAGCGTGGTGGAGAAGAACTCGAGGCGCCCGCTCGGGGTCGGGAAACCTCTCAGGATCTTGCCGTCGATCTCCACACCGACGGGCCGGCGCCCTTCGGGGTCGGGCTCGGGGGCGCCCATCGGGACGATGTTCAACTGCTCGGGCTTGGGGGCCGCGCTGAACACGCGCCCATGACGCCCCTCGCGCACGTCTTGCAGCTCGCTATCGGGAACCTCGCCCTCGAACACCTGACCGACCTTGTCCGCGATCTCGAAGGCTCCGTAGCGGCGCATGAACCCGAGCGGAGTCAGGCCTTCAGCGGAAGCTCTCTCCGGCAGGCCCGGCACGGAGTTCTCGAAGATGTAGGAGTAGTACTCGTCGACCGAGAGACGCTGGCCCGGGCGCTCCTTGGATTCGTAGTACTTCCTGATGCCCATGGTTCCGTCTGGATCGATACGCCAGGACAGCTCCATCCAGAACTCGTTCTCCTCCCAGACCTCGCCCGGGTTGACCTCGCGGGTGTCGGTAACCGTGACGCCGTCGCGCTCGCGCGCAGCCCGCATCACCGGTTGACGGAACCCGACCCAGAGTCCGTCGTACTGCTCGTAGGAGTGGAGGTCGTGACGCTCGGAGCCGTGACCCATGGGCAGCACGTAATCGGCGAAGAACGCCGTCTCGCTCCAGGTCGGCGTGAGAGCCACGTGCAGCCCGACCTTGTCCTCATCGGTCAGAGCCTCGACCCATGTGAATCCATCCGGATTCGTCCACACCGGGTTGTAAACACGAGTGAAATAGACCTCGAGCTTGCCTCGGCCTTCCTTCAGGAAGTGCGGCAACAAGAAGGACAGCTCGTTGAGGGCGAGAGGGAACTCGAGGGGCCAGGTCATCTCGTTCCAGGTGTGGGGATGCGACGGGGTGTGGATCGGCTTGGGCACGTACTTGTTCCAGGCGTTGGGGTGAAGTCCGCCGGGGGTCGAAACGGCGCCCAGCAGAGCGTTCAACAGGAACAAGGTGCGAGAGACCTGCCACCCACCCAGGTTCCCGGCCGCAGCCGATCTCCAGTTGTGGGTCGACAGCTGCGTCCCTGCCTTTGCGATCGTGCGCGCGATCTCTCTCAGAAGTTCGGCGTCGACACCCGATTCCGCCGCTGCGAACTCGAACGTGAACTCTTTGTACAACCCCTTGAGGATCGACTCGAACGCCTCGAACGTCGCTTCGGTCTCGGGATGGACCTCCTCGAGGAATTCCTGCCAGTTCCACCAGCGGCGGACGAAGTCTCGGTTGTATAGGTCGTTCTCGATCAGATGGTGGGCGATCGCCAGGTTGATGGCGGCTTCGCTGCCGGGATACGGCGAGATCCAGTGATCTGCGTGCGTCGCTGTGTTGGACAAACGGGTATCGGCCACGATGAGCTTCGCCCCGTTCTTCTTCGCCTCCATCACGCGTTGAGCGTGCGGATTGAAGTAATGACCCGACTCGAGATGAGAGCTGATCAGATAGATGACCTTCGCGTTGGCATGGTCGGGGCTGGGCCGGTCGATGCCCATCCAGAAGTGGTAACCGGCGCGCGCCCCGCTGGAGCAGACGTTCGTGTGGGAGTTGTGACCGTCCACTCCCCAACTCGCCAGAACCCGCTCGGTGAATCCATCTTCGCCCGGCCGGCCGACGTGATACATGATCTCGTTGTGGCGCTCCTCCGCGATGGCTCGGCGCATGCGCCCGGCGATGTCCTCGAGAGCCTCGTCCCATGAGACCTGGACCCACTTGCCCTCTCCCCTTTCCCCTGCGCGTTTCAGGGGGTACAGGATCCGATCCGGATCGGTGATCTGGTTGATCGTTGCCGGGCCCTTGGCGCAGTTACGTCCGCGCGAACCCGGATGCTCAGGGTTCCCCTCGAACTTGCGAACCTCGAGCGTGTCCTTGTCTATATAGGCCAGCAGGCCGCAGGCCGATTCGCAGTTGAAACACGTGGTCGGAACGAGCATGTAGTTCTTCTCGACCCGCTTCGGGAAGGAACGCGAGTCCAGCTCGACCCAGTCATCCCACCGCTCCTTCGGAGGAAAACTGGCGAGATGCACACGGCTTGGACCGGGGTAGAACGTCTCACCACGTCCGAGGGTCTCCACGCGCGCGGCGCTGACCCTCCGGCCCAGCTCGTTCAGATCTCTCTCGGCCATCAACTCTCCTTATGCAAGTGGGACGACCTGAGCAGCTTGCACGTATGCGTGCTCGTGCGCCAACAGACCCGCCAGGGCCAAGACGGCACCTGCCGGTCCGATCACCGGGGCCGCCACGGCCACCAACATGAGTACCGCCGCTGCCCAGAAGAACCCTCGGTAACGACCGCGCGTCATCTCCCAGGTCGCCAGATGTGCGTGAGCCGTCGGGTGATGAAGTGTGATCTCACCAAGCACCATCAAGAGATGCATCGCGACGCTGACCGCGAGGACCACAGCTACCGCAGAGGTCGATCTCGCAGACAGCTCCACCCCCGAGAGCATCACGGTCGCGCTACCGGCGAGGACCATCTGGACGAACATGTGGGGAGGCAACAGTGGGCTCTGCCACAGGTCGCGTGCTTTGGATTGCGCGAACAGATACGCCGTGTAGACGGCGGTCATCGTGGCGAGCGGTATCCCAGCGAAGGCGAGCACCCTGGCCCATGAGGTTTCGCCGAGCACCGAAGCCAGCAGGTGGCCTGCGAGGATCCCACCGAAGCCGGCGATGATGAAGGACCCCCGCACCAGCCAGCTCCCCCACTGCGGTCGCGTGAAGATCATGTAGAAGCGCAGCGGATGGCTCAGGTCCCAGATCAGAAGGCCGCCCGTGATGGCAAGGAAAAGCATCGCCCCGAGCGGCGCGACCCAGCGGACCAGATCCGATCCCCAGGCGACGAGACCGAGAAGAGCCATGAGGACGGGAACGACGTAGATCCCCGCAGCGATCGCCTTCGTCCACGTGTACAAGCTGACGCGCCAGTCCCAGGGCGCTTTGTGTGGTACGTCGTAAGAGAGGACGGCGGCGGCGCTCGAGTTCTGCCAGGGCCCCGGGTGGCCCGCCTCTACCTGCTGGCCCCCGGTCGCTTTCCGTCTCTGGCTCCACATATAGGTGTCACCCTCGGGACGACGGGCCGCCAGCGGGTCCAGGGTCGTCTGATGGGCACCTTTGTAGAAGACCTTGGGGCGGGTCTCCTTCTCCGGTCGCCGCACCGCGACCGACTCCCGGTTGACCACCTGGGAAACCCGCGAGTTCGGGTCGTTCACATCGCCGACGAGGATCGCCTCGACCGGGCACACGACCACACAGGCAGGCTCCAGTCCCATATCCAACCGATGACTGCAGAAGTTGCACTTCTCGGCCGAGTGGTCCTCGGGATTGATGAAGATCGCGTCGTAAGGACAGGCCGCGATGCATGCCTTGCAACCGATGCAGATCGACTTGTCGAAGTCGACGAGCCCGTCGTCGCGCTGATACATCGCGCTCGTAGGGCAGGCATTCACGCAGGGCGCGTCCTCACACATGTTGCAGCGTGTCACCTGGAAGTTCCGGCGGGCCTCGGGGAAGAAGCCGACGTCGACGGCCTTGACGTAGGTCCGGGTCACCCCCACGGGCACCTCGTTCTCCGACTTGCAAGCGGTGGTGCAGGCGTGACAGCCGATGCAGCGTGACTGGTCGAGGACCTTGGCCCACTTCGGGGGGCGCTCCATCGTGTCGACATCGAGGCCTCTTCCCGACAACTGAACGGGATTGGAGATCACGCCGGAGGGCGCCATACCCTCCAGCTCGCCGAGCACGCCCGGCATCCGTCCCTCAGCTCCCACCGTCATGGCCTCCCCCGACCCCGTGGAGTCCTCACCCAAGCATTAGCCGGGCCCGGCCCTGAACGCTTGCGCAGACGATGTCGCAAAGCGACTCGACGGTCTCGTCTGCCAGCGAGTAAAGGACGCTCTTTCCTACCCGTCTCTTCTTTACGAGGCCGCCGACGAGGAGACGAGACAGATGTTGTGAGGCATTGGGAAGCGTCGTGCCCGCCCGATCGGAGATGTCTCGAACGGAGCATTCGCCACATTCGTGCAGTACCCGGATGAGACGCAGCCGGGTCGGGTCACCCAGGAGAGCGAACCGGTGGGCGGCGAGCTCAAGTACGGCGTCGGGTACCAGGGTCATCCGGCCAGTCTACATTCCATCAGGTGCTTAATCAAGCAACTGTTAGCAGGGCTCGGTGGGCGATCTCCCCCTGGGAACGGGGGGCTGGGCGATCACTCTTAGAGTGGTCACTATGAACATCCGGATCGACGAGCTCTCCGTCACAACCGGCACGCGCGTCGACACGATCCGCTACTACCAGTCGAAGGGGCTCTTGCCGCCGCCGCGCAGGGAGGGCCGCGTCGCCCTCTACACCGACGAGCACGTCGAGCGACTCGGCCGGATCCGAGACCTGAAGGACAAGGGCTTCACGCTCGCTTCGATCAAGCGGCTCCTGGACGGCGACCTCGAGGAGGCCGACCTGCGGCTGGCCGAGACGGTGCTTGGGGCGGCCAGACACGCCAGCAGCGCCGGCCGGTTGATGCCGTTGCAGGAACTCGCCGAGCGCACGGGCGTGTCGGCGACGCTGCTGGAGGCAGTGGAGCGAGAGGGCCTCATCGAAGCGGTCGTAGAGAACGGTGAGAGGTACTACACCGAGGCCGACGCGACCACGGTCGCTCGCGGTCTCGAGCTCCTCTCCGCAGGCCTGCCCCTCTCCGAGCTGCTCTCGCTGGCGCGCGACCACGATCGCGTGATGCGTGAGATCGCTCAGCGCGCGGTCGACGTGTTCATCCGCTTCGTGCGCGACCCTCTGATCGCACAACACGCCTCTTCGGGGGAGGCCCCCCAGAAACTCGTCGAGGCTTTCAACTCCATGTTGCCCGCTACGACAGACCTCGTGTCGCGACACTTCGAACGGTTGCTGATCCGCGAGGGACTCGCCCGGCTGGCAGAGGAGGGCGACGCCGCCGAGCTCGAAGCGGTGCACCCACACGCGGAGGGGTCTTCATGAAAGACACCACTCCCCTGCCACAAGGGGAAGAAAAGGTCCGGGCCGTCCAGTCGATGTTCGATCGCATCGCCCCGCGCTACGACCTGGTCAACCGCGTGATGACGTTCGGGATGGACATCGGGTGGCGGCGCAGAGCCGTCGAAGCCCTGGGTCTGCGCACCGGATCTCTCGTGCTCGACCTCGCGTGCGGCACGGGTGACCAATGCCGGGAGCTGACGAGGCAAGGCCACGTCGCGGTAGGCATCGACATGTCGGCCGGGATGTTGAAGGCCGCGCGCACCACTTCGCCACTGCTGCAGGCGGACGCCCTCCGTCTCCCGGTGGCCGACGGTGTCGTCGACGGGATCACATGCGGGTTCGCGTTGCGCAACGTCGCCGACCTCTCCAGGCTCTTCACCGAGATGGCGCGGGTCTTGCGGCCCGGCGGACGGATCGCTCTGCTCGAAGTGGCGCAACCCGACTCACCGCTGCTGCGCCGGGGGCACTCCTTCTACTTCAACAGGGTGGTGCCGCTGGTCGGAGGCCTGCTTTCGGACAAGGCCGCCTACTCCTACCTGCCTCGTTCCGCCGCCTACCTACCGGAGCGCGACGACATGTTGAGGATGCTCCGCGACGCCGGTTTCCCCGACGCCGCTGCCGCCCAACTGCCCCTGGGGGCCGCCCAGATAGTGACGGGCACGAGGTCGTGACCATCGAGCTTCCCGATCGCGGGGGGTGTCTGTGGTGGCGCGACGGTCGGGGCATCGTGGGACGAGGACGATCAACCGAGGTAACGGTCGGCACCGGGCCCACTCGCGCTCGGGACGCCTGGGAGGATCTCCGTGACGTCCTTCAGGAGGGCGATCTCGCCTTCGGCAGCTTCACCTTCGATCCCATGGCGAGGGGGTCGGTTCTGTTCGTGCCGGAGGAGGTCGAGCGGGTCACCGAGTTCCCCACCCTGGGGTCCCACAACGGGAGCGACCGACCGCGCTTCGCCGGTGCTCGCATCGACGAGGTCCGATGGATGGAGGAGGTCGGAAGGACGGTCGAGGCGTTGCGATCCGAAGAGCTCGACAAGGTGGTCCTTGCCCGCGATGAGGTGCTCTGGGCGAAGCATGCCTTCTCGGAGCGCGACGTCGCCCTGCGGCTGGCGGAGGCCTTCCCCGGCTGCTTCACGTTCATCTGCGACGGCCTGGTCGGGGCCTCGCCGGAGCTCCTCGTGCGGAAAACCGGCGTGCGCATCGAGTCGGAGGTGCTGGCGGGGTCTGCGCCGCGCGGCTCGGACCCCGCCACAGACACCCGCGTTGCCGAGAAGCTCCGGTCCAGCCCGAAGGAGCGCGACGAGCACGCCTTGTCGGTCGGTTCGGTGGTCGATGCGCTCGAGCGGGTCTGCCACCGCGTCGTAGCGGAGGCCGAGCCCCACATCCTCCGCTTGAGCAACGTGCAACATCTGGCCACGCGAGTTACCGCAGAGCTCGACGATCCGGCCACGAGCGTCCTCGAGCTTGTCGATCTGCTTCACCCCACGGCTGCCGTCGGTGGCGTGCCTCGCGACGCGGCGCTCGCCCGCATACGCGCTGTTGAAGGAGACCTGCGCGGTCGCTACGCCGGACCGGTCGGATGGATCGATCGCGATGGAGACGGCGAGTGGGCGATCGCCCTGAGATGCGCTCTCGTCGAAGGAGACCGTGCCCGCCTCTACGCCGGGGCAGGCATCGTCAAGGGGTCGCTGCCCGAGAAGGAGCTGGAGGAGACCCGCCTCAAGTTCCGCGCGATGGAGGGCGCGCTCGGCCTATAGGGCGTCTGCGACGGCCTTCCAAAGCGCGCGGTGGTGGTCGATGTTGGAGGAGCGGTCCGTGCGCACCTCGATCAGGCTGCGGGCCCCCCGTGCCAGCGCCGGTTCCAGCGCGTCCATCATCGTGATGCGCTCGTAGTGAAGCCGGTGGAAAGAGGCAAGGGTCGCTAGGTCCCTGCCGTGCGGAGTGCCGAAGACGCGCTCGAAGCCGTCGGCGCCGGCCTGCTCCAGGAAAGAGAAGATCCCTCCCCCATCATTGTTCACCACGACAAAGGTCGCTTCGCTGTCCGCGGAGAGGAACCCGTTCGCGTCGTGCAGCAACGCGATGTCGCCGACGAGAGCGAACGTCGGAGCATCCGACGCCGCAGCTATCCCAAGCGTCGTCGAAACGACGCCGTCGATCCCGTTCGCTCCTCGGTTGGCGAACACCTTGACGTCGTCGCGAGGGGCCATGAAGGACTCGACGTCCCGCACCGGCATGCTCGATGCCACGAAGAGGTTCGCGCCCGACGGCAGGCTGGCGGTGACGGCTCGAGCCACCGCAGGTTCGGAGGGCGCATCGAACGAAGCGATAACCGCATCGATCGCCTGCGATGCCGAAGCGTCGGCGCTGCGCCAAGAGGTCAGCCACGAGTCCTCGGGGGACGGGTTCAGCCGGTCGAGCACCTCGGTCGCGATCGAGGACGGGTGCCCACCGACGACGAGCTCGGCGGTCCTGTGCTCGTCGAAAGGGATGCCGTCTGCATCGATCACGAGTTGCGGGACGCGTCTCAGCAGGGCGGCGAGTGGCCGTCCGAGCGAGAGCTTGCCGGCGCGCAGGATCACCTCCGGCGTGTGGCTCTCTAGGAACGCTTCGGCACGCAGGAGGGCGTCGTAGGTCGACACGGTCCCGGGGGCTCGCAGGTTCGACGCGGGTTCGGCCAGCAGCGGCCACCCGAGGGCCGCAGCCAGATCGACCAGCCCGGTGAGGTCGCGAGCCGACGCGCCGGCGACCACCGCGCCACGGGTCGTGCTCGAAAGCCTCCGGGCCAGACGATCGATCGCGTCCCCGTCCGGGATCACGCTCGGCCCGGCGATCTCGGTCCACGGCAGGCCGTCCGCGCGGCCCTCGTGTGGGTAAGGGAACGGCTCGGTGCCGGGGCCGGGATAGAGCGGCTCGCGCAGAGGGATGTTCAGGTGGACCGGGCCGCGCGGGACCCCCAGGCCGGCCGCGACCGCCCTGCATACAAGCGAGCGCCAGTAGCCCGGTGCGCGCTCGGATGACTCCGGGGTTCCCGTCTCCGCGAACCACACCACGGAGTCGCCGAACATCTTGAGCTGGTCGATCGTCTGGTTCGCGCCGGTCGCGCGCAGCTCGGGGGGCCGGTCCGCGGTGAGAACCAGCATGGGTACGCCGGACTGCCGAGCCTCGACCACGGCGGGGTACAGGTTGGCCGGAGCCGTGCCCGAAGTGCATAGGACGGCGGCCGGCACACCGGTGGCCTTGGCAACGCCCAGCGCGAAGAACGCGGCCGACCGCTCGTCGAGATGGACGTGCTTCTTGATCCGGTCGTCCAGGTGGAAGGCCAGAGCGAGCGGTCCGGAGCGCGAGCCGGGCGAGATGCATACGTGGCTTAGGCCGTTACGGGCCAGCTCGTCGACCACCGTCTCGGAGAAGGCCCGGTTGACCGCCGCTGCGTCGCTCATGAGATCGCTTCCTCGAACCACGTGACCAGCCGATCCGCCTCGTATCCGCGGAGCTCGTGAGCTGCGAGCAGACCCGCGTCGGGGGTGGGTTGCCGCACCTGGATCTCGCCGTCGATCGGAAGCAACGGATCCGACACGAGATCTTGGGTGAACAGCCGGGCGGTCGCCAGACCACACGCGAACGGAAGCTCGTCCAGTGAAGCCGCACACGCTAAGCCGGCCGCAAGTCCGACCGAGGACTCGAGGGCAGAAGACACGACCACCGGAACGGGCAGCCGGTCGGCAAGGACCATCGTTGCGCGGACACCCCCCAAGGGAGCGACCTTGAGGACCGCGACATCGCAAGCATCGGTCACGTCCACGTCCTGGGGCGCCGCGGCCGTCCGCAGAGACTCATCGACCGCGAGGCGCACGTCGACCTTTCGCCGCAGTGCACGCATCTCGTCCAGTGTGGAGACGGGCTGCTCGACGTACTCCAGATCGAAACGCGCCAGTACGCCGAGCCTCCTCACCGCGGTATCGACATCCCAGGCGGCATTGACGTCTATGCGCAAGCGCCCATCGGGTCCCAGCGCGTCGCGCACCGCCTCCAAGCGCGCTTCGTCGTTGTCGTCGCCGACCTTCACCTTCGCGGTGCGACAGCCCGAAGTCGTGACGATCTCGTGAGCGCGCTCCGCTCCAACCGCGGGGACCGTCACGTTGACCTGGACGCTCGAGCGGATGGGAGCGGGCCATCCGTCGTCGAGCGCCTCGAGCGTCGCCCGGGCCCACCTCCTCCGCAGATGTTCCGGGTAATCGGGGAAGGGCGAGAACTCGGCCCACCGGTCGCCTCGCCGAACGAGCAGGCCGGTGCGCTCGTCGAGGTTTCGGAACCGAACGCGCAGGCTCAGCCGGAACGGCGTCAGTTCGAGATCCACAGCCCGACCCCGAGTAGCCCTGCGAACACGAGCTGGAGGCGCGCCGTAGCACCCAGAGCGGCGATCAGCATGGGGGGCTCGGCCCCCTCGCGTACGCCTCGCGAGACGCCCGGCCAGAGTACGAACGCGGCTGCTGCCAGCAGCACCATCGGACCCTCCACCAGGGCAAGGGGGACGAGGCTCACGAGAGCAACCACCATGAGCACACGGAACGATGTGACGGTCCTGCGTTCCCCGAGCCGCACCGCCAGCGTCACCTTCCCCGCGGTCGCATCGGTCGAGATGTCGCGAAGGTTGTTCACGACCAAGATGGCGGCCGCGAGTGCACCGATCGGAACGCTCGCCAGCACCGGGACGGCTCGGACCGATCCGTCCTGGACGTAGGCGCTGCCGATGGTTGCCACGAGTCCGAAGAACACGAACACCATCACCTCGCCCAACGCTGCCGACGCATAGGGCCGGGGGCCGCCGCTGTATCCGAGAGCCGCCAGGATCGCGGCCGCGCCGACCAGCAACAGCTCCCAACCGGCTGCCGCTGCAAGAACGATCCCTGCGATCGCAGCGACCACCAGGGCTGCCACGACCGCGCGGCCCATGGCGCGCGGGGTCACTAGACCAGAGGCCACCGCACGCCGTGGCCCCACCCGCGCGGCGGTATCGATCCCGCGACGGCCGTCGAAGAGGTCGTTGGCGTAGTTCACCGCCACCTGAAGCGCAACCGACACAATGAGCGCGCACAGGGCGCGCCATGCGATGAAACGCTGAGCGGCAAGGGTGCCGACGATGACCGGCGCGACGCTGGCGGGAAGGGTCCGCGGCCTTGCGGCCTCGACCCAGACGTTCATGGACGTTTCGGGAACCTGTCGAAACGCGGCTTGCGCTTCTCGAGGAAGGCGTTCCGGCCCTCTTGGGCCTCCTCGCTCATGTAGTAGAGGAGCGTCGCGTCGCCGGCGAGCTGCTGCACGCCGGCGAGACCATCCGTGTCCGCATTGAACCCAGCCTTGAGGAGCCTGAGGGCGAGCGGGCTCATCTCCAACATCCGATCGGCCCACTCGATCGTCTCCGCCTCCAGCCGGTCGAGAGGAACGACGGTGTTGACGAGACCCATGTCGAGCGCTTGTTGCGCGTCGTACTGCCGGCACAGGTACCAGATCTCGCGTGCCTTCTTGTGTCCCACGATGCGCGCCAGCAACCCCGCGCCATAGCCTCCGTCGAAGGACCCAACCTTCGGACCGGTCTGCCCGAAGCGAGCGTTGTCGGCGGCGATCGTCAGGTCGCAGACGATGTGGAGGACGTGGCCGCCCCCGATCGCGTACCCGGCCACCATGGCGACCACGGGCTTCGGGAGGCGGCGGATCTGGACCTGGAGGTCCAGCACGTTCAGGCGTCCGATCCCCTGGGCGTCCCGGTAACCGTCGTCTCCCCTGATCCGCTGGTCACCTCCGGAGCAGAACGCCTCGGTGCCTGCCCCGGTGAAGATGATGACGCCGATCTCCGGGTCGTCGCGGGCGGCGTCGAAGGCCCGGGACAGCTCGAAGAGGGTCTGGGGCCGGAAGGCGTTGCGCACCTCGGGCCGGTTGATTGTGATCTTCGCCTTGCCGGCGGCGGTCTCGTAGATGATGTCCTCGTAATCGCCGCTACGGATCCAATCCATCGAAGTATCTGCTCCTGGGTGATCGCTCGTAAGGTCCGGGCTACGGTAGCAGGCGATGGGACAACTCCTGACAGCGGTCGAGGCGACGGATCCTCATCGGGTGGTCGAGGGGCTCGAACGCGTCTGGGCCAAAGGCGGCGCCGCTCTCCTGCTCGATCCACGGCTGAATGCCGCGGAGCGTCCCGTCGTACCTCCTGAGGCGACGCTCCCTCCCGGAACCGCCCTGGTCCTCGCGACCTCGGGGTCCACCGGCGTCCCGAAGCTGGTCGCTCTGGGAACGAGCGCCCTCGAAGCGGCGGCCGAGCTGACCAACGGTGCGGTCGGGGCCTCGCCCGGAGACCGGTGGCTGTGCTGTCTCCCGGTCACCTCCATAGGGGGCCTGATGACCTTGCTGCGCAGCCGGGCCCTCGGCTCCGCCCCGGTGCTGCACGAGCGCTTCGATGTGGAGCGGGTCCGGACCGAGAACGAAGCCCGTTTCATCTCGTTGGTCCCAACGATGCTGACCCGGCTGCTCGACGCCGACGTCGACCTGACGGGGTTCGAGCGCGTCCTTCTCGGCGGGGCTCCTGCGAGTGACGGGCTGATCCGCAGGGCGAGGGCGCGCAGCGTGCGCCTCACCACCACCTACGGGATGACCGAGACCGCCGGAGGGGTCGTGTACGACGGGGTTCCGCTACCCGGCGTGAGGGTCAAGCTGGGAAGCCGTGGCCGCATCAAGATCTCATCGCCCACGTTGTTCTCCGGCTACCTCGGACCCCACGAGGGGCCGCGATCGGGCTGGTTCTCGACGAACGACAGCGGCGTGTTCCAGGACGGGAAGCTGAGGGTTCTGGGCCGCCTCGACGCCACGATCATCTCCGGAGGTCGCAACATCGACCCCACCGAGGTGGTCGAGCGGCTTCGGGAGCATCCAGGCATCGCCGGGGTTCTGGTCAGAGGCGCCCCCGACCCTGCATGGGGTGAACGCGTGGTCGCCGTAGTGGTCGCGCGCGACCCGGAGGACCCGCCCACCCTCCAGGAGGTACAACGGTTCCTGGAGGGCAGGCTGAGCCGCTACAAGTGGCCGCGAGAGCTCCGGGTCGTCGAAACCTTGCCGAAATCATGAATGACGGCCGCCGGAGCGTGGAGTGCGTCCTCCCTATGCAGTGATCTCGAGCGAGGTCTTGACGGGTACCGGGTTCGCGAGGATGTCCTTGACCGGAGAGGTGTCCTGGACGTACTGACAGAGCTTCTCCAGCTCCTCGGGCGAAGCGTTCTTCGCACGAGCGCGACCCTTGACTCGGATCTCGGTGAATCCTGGCCGGGGCCCCTCCGGGATACCCACGAAGTTGCGAAGGTCCAGATCCCCCTCGACCTCGTAAGCGACCTCCTCCAGCTCGTAGCCCAGGGCCGAGGCGTTGTAGACGAAGCCGACGGAGTAGCAGAAGCCAAGAGCGGCCAACACCAGCTCGACCGCATTCGGTCCGGCGTCCCGGCCGAGGAGAGGCGCCGGCTCGTCTCCCGTCAAGCGGTGTGCGGTGACGTGAGGCAGATCCTGGCCCGCGTGGGTGAAGGAAGAGATCTCGGCCGTGCTGGTGGCCCCTTCGGACCACTTCGTGCTTGCTTTGAAGGTGAACTGAGCGATGCCATCATCGTTCTTGATCGCATCGATCGTCTGCACCAACCGGTCGACGTCGACACCGTTTCTGACCGTGGTCATTGCCATGTCTGCCTGCCTTTCCTCGTCCATCACCGACATCGAGATAGACGATCCCGCCCCCACGGTCTATTGCGTCACGGACGCGATGCAATAACTATGGGTCCGGCATCGTCTAACAGGTGGACGGTTCTTTTCTGGGGGCGGCAAACGGTGCAAACGGGAGCAACGGTTGAACGCAAAGAGGCCTTTCGAGCACTCGCGTCGGTGCACCTACCGCGCCTGTACGGGACCGCTCGCAGGCTGGTCGGCGAGGATGCCGAAGACGCGGTCCAGGAAGCTCTCTTGAAAGCCTTCCAATCATTCGACCAGCTGGTCGACGCGGAGGCGGGCGGAGCCTGGCTTACCCAGATCCTCGTCAACTCCTGCCGGGACCGCGGAAGGTCGAAGGCGCGGCAACCCGATCAGGTCGATATCGCCGAGGTAGAGAACTTCTCCCTCTACCGGAAGATCGCGAATGAAGATCCATTCCCTTACTCCGACTCGCTCCATCTCGATTTCCTGCAGCGGTTCGGCAAAGAGGACGTCCACGAGGTGTTGTTGAAGCTCCCGGCGATGTACCGGATCCCTCTGGTGCTCGTACACATGGATGGTTTCTCTACGAAAGAGGTCGCCAAGATGGTCGATGTGCCGCTGGGAACCTTGCTTGCCCGTCTCCATCGCGGACGTAAGTTGTTCGAAAGAACGATGTGGGAGTACGCCGAAACCAATGACCTTCTCAAGGAAGGTGCGAGATGATCAGTTGCACCGACGCGGTCAAACAACTGTGGGACTACCTCGACGGCGCCGTCACAGAAGCCGACCGTCATGCCATCCAAGAACATCTGGACGTTTGCAAGCGCTGCTGCGGCGAGGTGGAGTTCGCCGATGAACTTCGTAAGTTCCTGTCGCATCAAGCCTCCGATGACCTGCCGCCGGAGGCCAAGGAGCGGCTGACCGCTTTCCTCGAGGAGATCTAGGTCCATGGCCCGTGACCTGATGAGATCTGAGGAACTGAAAACGATGGTGAGGGCTGCATACAGCGCCATCGACGTGGACACTCGACAGGTCGCCCATCACCTGTACGACGAGGACGAGTTGCGCGGAGTGCCCGACGCTGCCACCGGTCGGGCTCTCGGGGTGAACAACCATCTTCGTTTCGCCGATATAGAGCCCGGCGAGACGATCCTCGATCTCGGATGTGGCGGAGGGATCGACGCCGTGATCGCCGCTCGCCGTACGGGCCCCTCAGGGCGCGTCATCGCTCTCGATTTCCTGCCGGAGATGCTGGAGAGAGCGGCTAAGGCCGCTGCCGACGCGGGGCTGGATAACGTCGAACCACTCGAAAGCGAGATGGAGAACATCGCACTTCCCGATGAGTCGGTCGATCAGGTCATCTCCAACGGGGTCATCAACCTCTCGCCGCGCAAGGTGCGGGTCCTCTCGGAGTGCGCCCGCGTCTTGAAGCCGGGGGGCAAGTTCTGCGTGTCCGACATCGTGATGGAAGAGGACTCTCTGCCGCCGGAGGTCATGACGCATCCCTCCGCATGGGCCGGCTGAGTATCCGGGGCCCTGGCGGAGCGTGACTTCGTCCACAAGCTGGAAAAGCTCGGTTTCGTAGACGTGCAGGTTGTGGATCGACGACCCTGGGGCATAGCAGACTGCGAACGGT
>JBKHXK010000019.1:0-28852 GCA_046566065.1 Actinomycetota bacterium
GGGATCGACGATCCCTGCCTCCGCATCGAAGCCGGCATCAAAGCCTCTATCGAGTTCTTCCGCGAGAACCCCGGCCTGTTGAGCCTGCTGAGGACGGCAGCGCGCTACGACGAGTTCTCCGGGCTGGTCGAGAAGGGCCAGGAGATCATCGCCAACGACACCGCGGTGCACATCAAAGAGGGCATGGCTACGGGTTCGTTCAGACAGGGCGACCCGGAGTTGATGGCCCACGGGATCCTCGGAGCCATCTTCCATTTCGTCGAGGTGTACTTCGGCACCTACCCCGAGTCGGCGGGCGAACGCCCCGAGCTCGCCGACGAAGCCGCCCAGTTCTGCCTAGCCGGCCTCCGCGAACGCTAGCCCTTTTGGGTTAACTCAAGCACGTCTAGACGTGCACCAGCTTCATCAGAACGGTGCGCTCGGTTGTGGTCTGCGTTCTGATGCTCAAAAAGCACGCTGGACCGTGCTCCAGTTAACCCAGAACGGCGGGGGGGCCTTGGGTTAGGGCTTTGCGGATGCCCCGGATGGCCTGGCGCGTGCGTTGCTCGTTCTCGACGAGCGCGAAGCGCACGTGATCGTCTCCGAGCTTCCCGAAACCGACGCCGGGAGATACGGCCACCTTGGCCTCCCGCACCAGGAACTTGGAGAACTCGAGCGATCCCATCGCTTTGAAGTCGTCCGGGATCTCGGCCCAGGCGAACATCGTCGCTGGGGGCCGGGTGATGTTCCAGCCGATCCGCTCCAGACCGTCGCAGAGCGTGTCCCGGCGGGCTCGGTAGATCTCGCGGATCTGCTTCGGCACTTCGCCGCACTCGTTCAGAGCGATGATCCCGGCGATCTGGATCGGTTGGAAGACTCCGTAGTCGAGGTACGACTTCAGCTTCGTCAACGCGCCCACGAGCTCCGGGTTCCCGACCGCGAAGGCCAGTCGCCACCCGGCCATCGAGTACGACTTCGACATCGAGAAGAACTCGATGCCGACATCCTTCGCCCCTGGGACCTGGAGCAATGAAGGAGCTCTTTCGGCGTCGTACACGAGATCGGCGTAGGCGAGGTCGTGGACGATGACCATGTCGCGCGACTTGGCGAACTCGACGAGTTGGGCGAAGAAATCCAGATCGACCACGGCGCTCGTCGGGTTGTGAGGGAACGAACACAACAACACGCGAGGCTTGGGCTGCGAATGTTCGTACGCCGACACCATGTCCGAGAAGAAGTCGGACCCGAACGAGAGAGGCACGCTGGTCACGTTCGCGCCCGACAGGATCATCGAATAGGTGTGGATCGGATAGGTCGGTTCCGGGACCATCACCGAGTCGCCGGGCTGCAGCAGGACCCATGCTAGATGCGAGAGGCCTTCCTTGGCGCCGATCGTGGCGACCGCCTCGGTCTCGGGGTCGAGTTCGATCCCCCAAGAGCGCTCGTAGTGATCGCAGATAGCGGCGCGGAGCTTGGGTATCCCCTTCGACGCCGAGTAACGGTGGTTCCGGGGATTCTCGGCTGCCTCTTGCAGCTTCGCGACCACAGCATCGGGCGTGGGGATGTCCGGGTTGCCCATGCCCAGGTCGACGATGTCCTCGCCATCGCGACGGGCCCGCATCTTCAGATCGTTGACGATCGAGAAGACGTACGGAGGGAAGCGATCGATCCTGCGGAAATCCATCGCCAGAACCTACAAGGCGGTCCTTGGTCGCTAGGCCGGGCCCTGGGCCCGGACCTTCTCTACCTCCGATAGCGCGGTGCGAAGATCCTGGATCCATTCGGATTCGTTGTCGCCGACGAGCCGGACGCACCACGCCAGGGCGTGGCTGCGGCTGCGCGCAACCCCCGACTCGACGAGGGTGTCCAGGACCCGGCGTTCCCTCTTCCGGAGCCTGGTCATGACCGGCAAGGCCAGCGTTGTGAAGTGGCGCTCGAGGTCTCCGCACCGGGCCCCCCACGACACCTTCCGATGGAACAGGCTCTGGGCCTCGTCCGCGATCGCCATGCGTTGGCTCCTGGTCTCCTCCCGGAACCGCTGGATCCGAGCCGCGCGGGCCGCCGACAGGGCTTCGCCGGAAACGCCCTCCACATCCGGCAGCGTTCCGACCACGAGGATCTCCTCGCGATCGGCCTCCACCACGGGCGGCCCCTCGAACCAGCCGTCGGGCAAACGGCCGGCGAACCACCCCGAGATCTTCTCCATGGCATCTCCCTCGTTGTAAGTGTGATTACACTATTACATGCTTGAAGATCAGGAGCTCGACCCCTATTCCCGAACCGTCATCTCGGTCGCCGAGCGCCTCACCCCGTCGGTGGCCAGCCTCCGGATCGGACACCGCACCAGGCGCGGCTTCGCCCAAGGTGGCGGCTCGGCCGTGGTCATCACCCCCGACGGTTTCCTGCTGACCTCCGCGCACGTGGTGGCGTCGACCGAGAAGGGCGAGGCCTCGTTCTCGGATGGGAGGGAGCTGCGATTCGAGGTGGTGGGCCGCGACGCTCTCTCCGACCTTGCGGTCGTTCGGGTGGACGCATCCGACCTGAGCGCGGCCCGTCTGGGCGACGCGGACGAGCTGATCGTCGGCCAGCTCGTGATCGCGGCCGGCAACCCCATGGGACTCTCGGGCTCGGTCACCGCCGGAGTCGTGAGCGCGCTCGGACGTTCGTTCCCGACCAGGGAGGGGTCTGCGGTGCGCGTGGTCGAGAACGTGATCCAGACGGACGCGGCCCTCAACCCCGGGAACTCTGGGGGCGCTTTGGCCGACGGCGCGGCCCGCGTCGTCGGGATCAACACCGCGGTCGCAGGCAACGGGCTCGGACTGGAGGTTCCGATCAACGACATCACCCGCAGGATCGTCGGAGCGCTCATGCACGAAGGCCGCTTCCGACGCGCTTACATCGGGATCGCCGGAGGCCACCGGCCGCTTCCCCCGCGCGTGGCGGCGGCGACCGGTCGCACCCACGGGATCGAGGTCGTCGAGGTCGTTCCCGGCAGTCCCGCCGACCGCGCCGGGTTGCTGTCGGAGGACATCCTCTTGGAGATCGACGGGGTGCCGGTCGAGGATGCCGCGGATCTACAGAAACAGATGGTCGATAGCGCGATCGGACGCTCGGTCGAGTTGAAGCTGTTCCGGGGTGGAGAACCGGTCACGCTCGGCGCGGTGCCGGAAGAGCTGAAGGTCTAGTCGTTCGGGTCCTCGAGGTCGACCGTTGCGCCGTCGAGACGCTCCAAGCCCCAGACCACGAGCTTCCCGTCGTCTATCTCGGCCTTGATCGAAACGATCCCTCCGTTGCCCACTCCACGAAGCAAGGCGGAACGGCGATCGTCATAGCCGCATGCCTCGGCGCATATCCAGCGGATCGTGCCCCCATGACTGACCGCGACTATGTCCGACCCCTCGTGCTCGGAGACCGCGTCCTTGAGGGCGGCCAGGGCCCTGGTGCGCACCTCCGCGGGCGCCTCTCCCCCGGGGCGTTTGTTGTAGTGACGGGCCGCTCCCCAGAGCTCGGGCCACCGACGCTCGATCTCGGCGACCGGCAGGCCCGTCCATTCGCCCTGGTCGATCTCTCGAAGACGCGTGTCTGTGACGACTTCGAGCCCATGCGAGTGAGCGATCGCCTCGGCGGTGTCGAAAGCCCGTTGTAGGTCGCTCGAGTAGACGGCTTTGATCGGAAAGGTTGCGAGCTGCTTCGCTGCATCCAGCGCTTGGAGCCTGCCTTTGTCCGTCAGCGGAACATCTGCCTGACCCTGAGCGCGCTTGTGCATGTTCCATTCGGTTGCGCCATGGCGGACCAAGAAGACCGTGCTCACGAGCTGGGGTCGAACCTCCTCAGGCGTAACGCGTTCAGCACGACGCTCACCGAGGAGAACGCCATCGC
Organism: Actinomycetota bacterium; assembly: GCA_046566065.1. Lineage (GTDB taxonomy): Bacteria > Actinomycetota > CADDZG01 > CADDZG01 > WHSQ01 > MB1-2. Next base: position 3,859 of record JBKHXK010000019.1, read on the forward strand.
CGCGGCCGCGATCATGGGATCGAGCACCCCGAACACGGCCGCCGGGATCGCCAGAACGTTGTAGAAGAAGGCCCAGAAGAGGTTCTGCTTGATGTTTCGCAGGGTGGCCCGCGACAGCGCGATCGCCGTTGACGCGAGCACCGGATCGCCCCCGATCAGGGTGAGGTCCGCGGCCTCGATCGCCACGTCGGTCCCCGTGCCGATCGCGATCCCGAGGTCTGCCTGTGCCAGGGCCGGAGCATCGTTGATCCCGTCGCCGACCATCGCAACCCGTCTCCCCGAGCTCTGAAGCTTCTGGATCTCGGTGACCTTGTCCTCCGGGCGCACCTCTGCGTGGACCTCTTCGATACCCACCTCGGCGGCGATCGCCCGCGCCGTCACCGGGTTGTCACCGGTCAGGAGCACCGGCCGCAGCCCCTGGAGCTTCAACCGGCGGACGGCCTCTCGGGCGGTGGGCTTCAGGGTGTCCGCAACCGCTATCAGGCCGATCGGACGCCCGCCGGCGCTCACCCAGACGACCGTCTTGCCCTCCGCCTGCAGCCGGCCTGCCTCCGTAGCCAGGGCGTCGTTCGACGAGGCCGACACGAAGTCATCCCGGCCGATGCGGATCTCGCGGCCCCCTACAAGCCCCCCGGCTCCAGCACCCGATTCGGCGGCGAAGCCCGTCGCCGGGACGACCGATATCCCTCGCTGCTCCGCAGCGCGCACGATCGCCGCGGCGATCGGATGCTCGGAGAGCGCCTCGACCGCGGCGGCGAGACCAAGCACCTCGGCGTCGCCCTCCTCGTCGGCCGAGAAGACGTCGGTAACGGACATCTCGGCCTTCGTGATGGTGCCGGTCTTGTCGAGCACGACCGCGTCTAGATGGCCGGAGCGCTCCAGCACGTCGCCCCCCTTGATCACGATGCCCAGGGCCGCTCCCCTGCCGGTCCCGACCATGATCGCCGCAGGCGTCGCCAGTCCCATCGCGCAGGGGCAGGCGATGATCAGTACGGCTACCGCGGCCAACAGCGCCGCTTCGAACGAGTGCCCGGTTGCCAGCCAGCCTGCGAACGTAGCCACCGCGATCCCGATGACGACGGGAACGAACACGGACGCGACACGGTCGGCGAAATGCTCTATCGGAGCCTTGCGGGTCTGTGCCGCTTCCACCAGTCTGGCTATCTGCGCAAGCGCGGTATCGGTGCCGACACGGGTGGTCTCTACATCGATCGAACCCGATGCGTTCAAGGTCGCTCCGTAAACCGCATCACCCGGACGCTTGAGCACGGGGACCGACTCCCCCGTGAGCATCGACTCGTCGACCGAGGTCTCACCAGATCGGACGCGGCCGTCGGCCGGGATCTTCTCGCCGGGCCTCACGCGGACGATGTCCCCCACCGCCACCTCATCGATGGGCACCGTGACGGTCGTCCCGCCGCGCACCACCGTCGCGCTCTTCGCGCCCATCTCCAGGAGGTGCTTTATGGCTTGGGATGCCCTGCTCTTCGAGCGATGCTCGAAGTACTTGCCGAGCAGAAGGAAAGTGATGATGACGCCGGCGGTCTCGAAGTAGATGTCGCCGTGCCCGATCCAGAGCGCGTAGAGCGAGTAGATGAACGCCGCCAAGGTTCCCACGGCGATCAGCGTGTCCATGTTCACCGAGCGATGCCGAGCTTGTCTCCAGGCGCTGACCAGGAAGGGTCGGCCGGCCCAGAACTCCACCGGGATGATCAGAGCCAACTGCAGCCAGGCGGCCCAGCCGTGCATGTAACCGGCCATCGCGAGGGCAAGGACGGGGACGGTGAACACCGCCGCGACGACGAAACGCTTCCAGGCTTCCGCGGTGAGCGACTCCTCCCGGGCCGGGGCGACACCGTGGTCGTGCTCTCCGTGACCCTCGCGGTCGGCCGGGACAACCTTGGGGACCAGTCCGTAGCCGGCTGCCTCTACCGCCCCGACCAGGTCGTCGTCGATCAGTTCGGCCGAACCCCGCACCGTGGCTTTCTCGAGAGCCAGGTTCACGGTCGCCTCCTGCACTCCCGGAAGCCCCGCCAGGGTCCGCTCGACCCGGCGGGCGCACGAGGCGCATGTCATCCCGGTCACGTCGAAGTTGCGCTCGTAGGCCTCTTCCCGCGTCGGTTCCTGGGTCATGGACATGGATCGAGTATACCCCCTGGGGGTATCAGCGGCCGCTCTGGATGAGCTGCTTGACCTCGGCCCCCAGGTCCTCGTACAGGTCCGGCCGCCAGGCCTCCGGAAATGTGCAGACGAGATGCCTCGCCCCCGCCTCCACGTAGGCGGACAATCTGCGGGCGACCGCCGGGGCCCCGCTCTCTCTGATCACGCCTCCCCAGGTCGGCTCGACCGCACGTCGCCCGGCGAGCGATGCCACGGTGGCCGCATCGCTCGCGAAGGCGGCGGGAGAGCCTCCCCAACCGTTCCACCCGTCGGCGTAACGGGCGGCCAGCGACAGCGCATCGTCCGAGCGGCCCCCCACCCACAACCGCGCACCGATAGGTAGATGGTCCCGCAGCAGTACGACGGTGTCTTCGAGCTGTTGGATGCGCTCATCCCCTCCCCAGTAGGGGATGCCGAAAGCCTCGTTCTCGTCCCGGCTCTTGTGATCGCCGCTTCCTATCCCCACGATGAGCCTGTCCCCCGCTATGTCCGAGACGGTCTGCACCATGTGAGTGAGCAGCCGCGCGTTGCGCAGCGAGCTGCGCGTCACGAGCGTTCCGATACGGATGCTGTCGGTGGCCTCGGCCGCCCAGGCCAGCGAGGTCCACTGTTCGAGGATCGGACGTTGCTTGGATCCGCTCAGCGGCCAGAGGTGATCGAAGACCCAGATCGAATCGAGTCCCGCAGCTTCCGCTCGTCGCACCCCCTCTTTGAACCGGCGAGGATCGTCGGTGAACTGGGGAAGGGTCGCGCCGAGCAGGATCCGCTCGCTCATGCGCCGTTGACCATGAGGTAGCGAACCATGAACTCCGCCACGCCGGCCGAGAGGATGGCGACATACAGGAGGCCGGTCGCGGACTGGATGGATCGGATCTGCACGCAGCGACGCGCTCCCCACGCGACCGCTCCGGTGAGCCCCAGCATCGACAGCCACACGAAGAAGAAGATGAACGAGAAGGACTCGCCGAAACCCGGGATGCCGAGCACGGCCCCCTCGGTGCTGGCGCTCGTTAATTCGCCGTAGGACACCACACCCGCGAGGCCCGACGTAACCACCCCCACCAGGCAGAGGTCGGTGAGCCGACCTAGGGCCCAGGTCTTCAATCCGGGTTGATTGAGATACCAGTGTCCGAGCATCATCCCGTTCGTAACCGCGCCGAGCAGCAACGCGCCGGAGACCAGCCCGAGAGCTGCGAGAACAGGTGCCCAGCCCACTATGTGTCGCGCAGACAGCGCCAGGGCGGCTACGCCCGCCACACCCGCCAGGGCCCCCGTCACGACTCCCACGACGTCCCCACGCACGTACTGTGCCGCCGCGAAGGCGAGCGTCAGCACGGCGAGCGCGAGGACGAAAGCGGGCTGGGGGCCGGGTTCGGCAACGTTCTCGAGGGCGGCCCGGTTGGCGAACACGGCCATCGCGCCCACGGCTAACACCGCCCACGCAGTTATCCGGAAATGGCCCCTGCGCACCACCTGCCAGGACTGGCTCCAGGCCGCGACGGCGGCCCATCCCGCAGCCCACTCCACCAGGACGAGAGCGAGCACGGCTCCGGCGCCCCTCATGAGCGCATCACACGCACGGGAAGATCAGCTTCGCCGCTCTAGCGGTTGAACCGGTTACGCAGCCACCCCGGGACGAAGGCGGTCGAGATGTCCAGGATCTCCTTGACGACCTCCAGGATGTCCTCGTCGCCCTCCCAGTGCTCCCGGACGATGTCGTCGGGAACGCGGTTGAGCATCTGGTCGAGCACGAAAGCGATGATCGCGATGTCGTCGAGCTGGCCGATGCCCGGGAGCGCGTCCGGGATCAGGTCGATCGGAGAAGCGATGTATCCCCCGAGGAGGAAAAGCGTTGCTTTGGTGCGCGCCGGAACCCGAGGGTCCCTGGCGAGTCGCCACAGCAGCTTCGCTAGGCGCGGGACCAGAAGCAGATATTCCTTGACGTCTGTCTGCGTGCCGCCGGCCGGATCGGGCGCCCCGGCGAGGTCTGTGGTCGGCGCGGTTGGTTCGCTCATCTGTTCTCCCTTTCGCTAAGTTCCATCAGGGCCAGCGCGGCGGCCCCGACGATGCCCGCGTCATTACCCAGGGCCGCTAGATCCACTCTCACCGGACGTCTCCTCTGTGCCGTTGTCATCTTCGCAAGCTCGTCGCGGGCGACACCCAGATAAGGCTCGCCGGCCTCCACCGCACCGCCCCCCAGGACGATGACCTCGGGGTCGAAGAGGTTAACGACGTTCGAAAGCCCTATCGCCAGCGATCTGCCCGCGCTCCTGAGGACCCGCATCGCGGTTTCGTCGTGTTGCGCCGCGGCAGCCGCGACGTGGGTTCCGTCGATCTGATCTGCAGCACCGGCAAGCTCGATCATCAAGCTATCGGGGTCGTTCTGGGCTGCAGAGCGGGCCATCCGGGTGATCGCAGAACCCGATGCAAGTTGCTCGAAGCACCCCCGGAGACCACAAGGGCAAGGGGGCCCGGCGGGATCTATGACCATGTGACCGAGCTCCGCACCGGCGCCGGTCTTCCCGCGCAGTAGCCGGCCGTCGATCACGAACCCACTACCGATGCCGGTGCCGAGGGTGACGACCACCACGTGGTCGCAGCCCTGGGCTGCTCCGAACATGGTCTCCCCCCACGCCGCTGCGTTCGCGTCGTTCTCGACCGTCACCGGAAGACCGAGTCGGATCCCCACCGCCGTGGCGAGGTGCCTGTCGTCATAGATCAGATTGGGAGAGAAGGTGACACTGCCGGTCGAATGCTCGACGAACCCTGCCGCGCCGACACCTACTGCCCTCGGAACCTCATCGAGCTCGGCCGCTCTGCCGGCGAGGGCTTCCGCCACCGCGATCACACTCTTGGTCGCTGCCTGGGGCTCGGTGGGCCGCTCGATCCGCTCGAGCACCTCGCCGGTGGAGCGCACGAGGGCCCCCTTCGTCCCGGTGCCCCCGACATCGATGCCGATCGCTATCTCAGACATGCCCCGAGGATAGTGGCCCGCGTGGTCGTGGCCGGCTAGGGCGGAGGAGGGGCGAAACCCGGAAGGCCGGTCTCGCTCTCGGCTCGATCCTTGCCCTCCTGGCGCTGCCGCTCCTCGCCCAGAGCTATGGGCGCACCGAGGATCTCGTCCGGGATCGCGAACGCGTCGGTGAGCAACTGGGCGTCCTCTCTCAGTTCGGCGCAGAGGGTGTTGACCTCGGAGATGATCGCCTTCGCTCGGCCCGCAGAGAGCCTTCCGTGTTCCATGTACCAAGCCCGCTCGCGTTCGAGGACCGAAAGCGCATGCAGATCACAGACCTTGTCCAACATGGCCGCGGTCTCGGGATCGTCACACCCGTCTATCCCCTCGACGAACGTCTCGAGGATGACCCGGTCGATATGAGCTTGGGCGGCCAGGAGAACGTGGTCCTGAGCGTCGTTGAACACCGAGAAGGCGTCGTTCCCCTTGTCGATGCCACGCTTCATCCGCCGGGCAACTCCCTCGAGGACGTGGCGCTCCCTCCATTCGAAGAGCTCGAGCTGATATCCGCGATCCCGTAGCTCGGTCTCGCTCTCGTTGCGCGGCACTGAGTCGATCAACGATCTGACCAACTGACGGGCCGGCGCGATCCGCTCCAGCACTTGATCGATCACGAGATCGGCAGCAACCCGGATCATCTCGACCGTGTCCATGTTCACGAACTCGTCGCGATAGTCGGTCAGCAACCCCTTGGCCACCAGCTGGAGCAGCACCGTGTTGTCCCCTTCGAAGGTGGTGAACACGTCCGTGTCCGCCTTCATGCCCACAAGTCGGTTGACCGAGAGATAGCCCGCGCCTCCGCATGCCTCCCGGCAGGTTTGGATCGTTCTCGTTGCGTGCCAAGTGCTCGTGGCCTTGATGCCGGCGGCCAACGACTCCAGCATCCGCTGCTCGCGCTCCGGATACCCCGCGCCGCTGAATGCTTCGTGCAACCGTCCGACGAGGTTCGCTTGAGCGAAGTGAAGGGCGTATGTCGTCGCAAGGAGCGGCATCAAGCGCCGCTGATGCTGGCGATAGTCGAGCAGGACGAGTTCGCGCTCCGCGTCTGGCGGCCGGAACTGTCTGCGAACGAGCCCGTAGCGGATGCCGATCGTGATGGCGGACTTCGCGGCGCTGACCGCGGCCCCCGACACGCTTACCCGTCCCTGCACCAGAGTCCCGACCATAGTGAAGAAGCGACGGGTGTCGTTCTCTATCGGGCTGTGGTAGGCACCATCCGCGCTGACGCTTGCGTAGCGGTCGAGAAGCGAGTCCCTCGGGACACTGACTCGATCGAACCAGATGCGACCGTTGTCCACCCCATTCAAGCCGGCCTTGTGACCACAGTCTTCGATAGTGATGCCGGGGAAGACCTCTCCGTCCGCATCGCGTATCGGGACCATGAAGGCGTGCACGCCATGCTCTCCGCCGGGCGTCACGAGCTGAGCGAATACAACCGCCATGCGCCCGTCACGAGCAGCGTTGCCGATGTAGTCCTTGCGCGCATCAGCATCGGGAGTGTTGATCACGAAAGCATCGTTGGCGACGTCGAAGACGGCCGTCGTGCGCAAGGACTGCACGTCGGACCCGTGACCCGTCTCCGTCATGGCGAAGCAGCCGGGAAGGTCCAGGTGCATCATCGGTCGCAGATAACGTTCGTGGTGCTTCTCGGTCCCTAGATGCAGGATGGCGCCGCCGAACAATCCCCACTGAACCCCGGACTTGACCAGCAGCGAGAGATCGCCATGACCGAGGGTCTCGAAGGCCGTCACGGACCCACCAACATCACCCTCTCCGCCGTAGCGCTCCGGGAACCCAAGCAGGGGGCCGCGCGTCTTCGCCAGAAGGGTCAGTTGGCGCCAGGTCCGATCCCGTGCTTGTTCGGTGGTCAGGCCGTCGACGGGCCGAAGCTCAGGATCGCGAAGGTGTTCGCGGGTCTCGGACCGGGCTTCTGCCCAGCGACCGTCGAGGACCTTCTGAAGCCGCGTCGGCTCCATCAGGAGATGTCTATCCGCCTGACCTTGGCGCCACCGTTAGAAGCCTCTTTCGCAGCGGCGGCCGATGCGGCCGCCTCCGCGGCCCCGACCACTTCACCGGCCTCTTCGAGGAGCAGCCCCGCGACCGCCACCAGCTCCTTGGCCGCCTTGGCGAGATGCTCGAGGACCTCCGGCTTGGTGTTGCGAAGCACCCCGATCGTGGCGCAGATGGGGCAGTAGGCGCAGTTGTCTGCCGAGTGCTCGTGTTTGTTGGCGAAGAGGTCGCTGTAGCGAGCGGCCCGTTCCTCTTCCATCATCCTGCCCTCTCGGTCATGGCTGGTTCTTCGCGAAGGTGACACGCAGACGGTCGTTCTCCAGGTGCGCCGAGGAGATCTCGCGACTCGCCAGCGATCTCGGCAGCATGATAGTCCGGCGATAAGGGCCGACCTTGACGAATAGCTCGTCAGCCTTGACCGACAGCTCGAGCTCATCCTTCGAGGCGAAAGGCAGCCTGAGCGACAGGAGGTAGACGTCCCCCTCTTTCACGATCGACATGGGCTCGTCCTCGAACAGGACGTCGTCCGCCAGGGTGTCGCCGTAGATCTCCTCGCCCAGGTCCAGCAGCAGCTCGGCACTGGTCAGCTCCTGCTCACGAAGCCTCGCTTTCAGGATCGGCAGAGGGGCGAAGGAGCGCTCGATCGTGTCGAGGTGCTCGGCCTGTATGTCCTTCCACCGCTCGAAGTAGGGGTCCACCACCTCCGCCGGGAGCAACCTGTTCGCGACGATCGCGTCGACCCTGTAACCGAACAGGTTGAGATACGTGAAGGTGCGCTGCGCCTCGGCGATGACCATCTTCTCCGGGTTGACGACCAGTCGGACGCTGGTGGTCTCTCCGTCGGTGAGAACGCGGCGGACGCCATCCAGCTTGTCGTAGAAGCGGCGGACCGCCGCATACACGTTGTCGTCCGGCAAGGGGATCGATGTCATACGCCGCGCCACCGGCCTGAGCGCGCCGACGAGTTTGCGCTCGACCGGGAAGACGCGCTCCATGTACCACTGGATGATGTCCGGCAGCGAAAGCAGGCGGAGGGTCTCCCCCGTCGGCGCGCAGTCCACGATCAAGGCGTCGTATGGATCCTCGTCGTGGTGACGTTTCACGTCGGCGAGAGAGAACAGCTCATCGATGCCCGGGATCACCGAGAGCTCCTCGGCTTCGATCTCGGCGATCCCGGCCCACTGCAACACCTTGACCGCGTGCTCCTGGATCTCGCGCCAGTTCTCCTCGAGCCTCTGCTGAGGATCGATCTGCTCCGCCCACAGGTTGAGGGCGACCTCTTGAGGTTCCGGTCCCAGGTCGACTCCGAACGCGTCGGCGAGCGAGTGGGCCGGGTCCGTGGACATCAACAGGGTCTTCTTGCCGGTCGCCGCGATCCGCAGAGCAGTAGCGCAGGCCACGGTGGTCTTGCCGACACCGCCCTTGCCGGTGAAGAGAACTATGCGCATCGGGTCATCTCGACTCGACCCGTTTCTTCAGATCCTGGAGCGCGCCCTTCACGATCTGCTTCTCGCCTTGCCGCTTCAACATGCCCGGCACCTTGAAGCCTGGATCTATCGACATCTCGTAGGTGACGTCGGTCACGTCATCGAACTCGTCGAACGAATAGGACCCGCTGAGGTCCTTCACGTCGCCTTCGAGCAGATTCCAGGAGAAGGCGGACGGTGCGTCGGAGTAGTCGTACTCCAGCACGTACTGAAGCTTCTTGATCTTGGCGTCGACCTCGTACCAAACCTGTGTAGCGCGCCCCTCATCGTCCGTTTCTCGGATCTCGACCGCCTTGATGTTCGGGTTCCAGTCCGGATATGCCTCGAAATCCGTTGCCACCTCGAAGATCTCGTCCGCGGTTGCCTCGATGTCGATCGAATCCTTGACCCTGTCTGCCATGTCTCTCCTCTGTTCGCTCGGGGTTGCTAGTCGCGCGTGTGTCGCCACGCCCGTTGCGTCGAACGGAAGTACCCGACGTTGATGCACAACGTGCGGCCGATGTGCAGAGACGATACGAGAGGCTGGTGGACATGGCCGAAGTAGGCCCGCCTGGGCTGCACGTCCTGGATGTAGCGGAGAAGGTCGTGGCTCCCCCGCTCATGCTTGCCGGCGATCGTGTCGTAACAGAGTTCCGGTACGGCCGGTGGGATGTGCGAGCACAGGACCTCGACCTCCCCGAGAGCATCGATCTTTGCCGCCATCTCCTCCTCGCTGACCTCGCCGGCCACGCGCATCGGCGTCGGCAGTGCCCCGCCGACGAAACCGAAACGCTCCCCCTCGATGGCCACAACGGAGCCATCACTCAGGTGAACCCCGGGATGCTGGCCCGCGAGCTCGGTCGCCAGAGCCGGGTTATCGACGTTGCCCAGGATCAGATAGGTCGGGTCCGGCAACGCGGCGAAGACCGAGCGGTACTGCGCGTCGACACGTTTGGCGATCTCGTGACGGACCTCATCCTCACGGCCCTTCGAGCGCTCCTTCATGACCCGGCGCGCCTCCTCCATGTCTCCGGCGGTGCGAAGGTCGACCACCTCCTGCACGGCCTCGACGGAGAAGACCTCGGTAAGGATGCCCGTCATCGAGATGTAGTCCAAGAAGTTCACGAGGTCCCCGAGAAGCAGAAGGGTCGACCCCTCCGGCACCGCTTTGGTCAGGGCGTCCGATGCGCCATGCAGATCGGACACCACGTAGATCGCCATGGTCAGCATCGTAAGTTGTCCCTCGTGACGACCGTCTACGTCCATTCAGGCGTTTCCGGCTTGGGCAAGAGCGAGGTTGCGGACCTCGCCCCCTTCGCCCGAGCGGGCGCGGCCCATCTCGACGCCCTGGATGCGGTCGAGGCTGCCGCGCGCGAGCTCGAGGACGCCCCGTCGTTCAACGCCGGTTTCGGGTCGGTCCTGAACATCGACGGCGAGCTGGAGATGGACGCCGGTATCGCGGACGGGGCGAAGGGCAGGTGCGGCGGGATCGCCAACGTTCGGGTCCGCCACCCGATCACCCTCGCCCGGCGGGTGATGGAGGAGACACCTCACGTACTGCTTACGGGGGCAGGAGCGATCGCGTTGGGTGACGACATGGAGCAGCTGCCGGACACCTCGCCCGAACAGCGGGAGAGATGGGAGCACGCTCGAACGCGGGGCCTACTCGCATCGGTCGCGTACGGATCGCCAGAGTTCGTTGACACGATAGGAGCCGTCTCGGTCGATGGCGAAGGGAACCTCGCAGCGGCCTCTTCGACCGGAGGTGTCTTCGCCAAGCTACCGGGCCGAGTTGGCGACGCTCCGATCTTCGGCGCCGGGGTCTACGCCTCCCGGCAGGCAGCGGTCGTTGGCACCGGCGTCGGCGAGGTCTTCCTCGAAACCTTGGCCGCGTTGCGCACCGCGGTCCTCATCGAGAAGGGCGCGACCCCTCAAGAAGCCTGCGAAGAGGTGATCGCGTTCCTAGGCTCCCGCTCGGATGCCTCTGCCGGCCTCCTCGCTCTCGATCGCGAGGGCCGGGCCGGCGCCGCTTACCGAGGGGGTGCCTGGGGGGTGGGCGGGGTCGACGGCAACATCGAAGCCGTCAGGCTCGCCTAGGAGTCTCAGCCGGCGCGACCCGAGAGCCCGGTCGCGACGAGAAGGATCATCAGCAGGCCCAGAAGACCCAGCACGAGATAGAGGAAGACCTTCCCCTTCAGGATCACCGCCCCGGGTTGGTGTTGAGCCTCCCTGTAGGCGTCGTGCGCGGCGATCGCCCACAGCCCGAACGCGGCGAGGCCGAACACGCCTGCGATCAGGGTCGACCCCCCGCTTCGTTGCAACAACGAGACCAAGACAACGAACAACACCCAGAGACTGAGCACCCCGCGTGCGATCGCCTGGCCCCACATCCCCAGATACCCGTGACCCGCTCCCGGGAAGAACAGAGATATCAAGGCCGCGGTGCCGGGATCTCGTTCGACCCGTTCGACGGGAGGACGCATGACTTCGGCGAACGACGTGCCGCAGACCGCGCACACCGGCGAGTCCAAAGGGTTCTCGTTATCGCAGCGGTCGCAGGTCCAGACGACACCCTGCTCTCGCACCGCGAAGGCACCGTGTCGCGTCCCGACCGCCGCCGTGGGAGGGGGCGGCCCGGGAGCCCCTGCAGCCTCGGCTGCCGCGCCGGCGACCGCCGCCGCGTCTCCTTCGGCCCCCTGCACCGCGACCGCAGGTGTCGCGACGGGCGGCTCGGGCTCGGGTTCGGGCTTGGGCTCGACGAAGCTGGCGTGACACTGTCCGCACCACTCGGCATTGACGGGGTTGGAGCCTCCGCAATGAGGGCAGCGCTTGGTCTCGGCCATGGTTCCGGATGCTACTCAGTGCCCGCCCGGATACCGTTCTTTTCGTAACCACGCCCGCTTTTCGGGCGTAGTTACGAACAGAGCTCAGTCGTAGGAGTGCTCGGGGCCGGGGTAGGTCCCCTCGGCCACCTCCGCTGCGAACCCGGCCGCCGCTCGCTTGATCTCGTCCGCCAGCGAGGCGTAGCGCTTCACGAACTTCGGAGCCTTGCCCTGGGTGATGCCGAGGAAGTCGTGCCACACCAGGACCTGACCGTCGCAGGACGGTCCGGCGCCGATCCCGATCGTCGGAACCTCCAGACCACGGGTCACCTCGGCAGCGAGAGCGGATGGGACCGCCTCGAGAACGATCGCGAAAGCTCCCGCCGCCTCCAGATCCTTGGCGTCCTGCACGATCCGGTGGGCCTGTTCGTCGCTACGGCCCTGTACCCGGTAGCCGCTGAGCTGGTTGACCGACTGAGGGGTGAGCCCAAGATGGCCCATCACCGGGATGCCGGCCTCGGTGAGCCGAGCGACCAACTCGGTCACCCTTCCGCCGCCCTCCAACTTGACCGCGTTCGCTCCGGCTTCCTTGAGGAAACGACCCGCGTTATGCATCCCTTCGTCGAGCGATCCTTGATAGCTCATGAAGGGCATGTCTCCTACGACGAAGCAGTTGGTCGTCCCGCGACGGACCGCTCTCGTGTGGTGGAGCATCTCGTCCATCGTGACCGGCACCGTCGAGTCGTAGCCGAGCATCACCATGCCCAGGGTGTCGCCGACGAGGACGAGAGGGATGCCCGCCTCTTCGAGCAAGCGGGCCGAGAGAGCGTCGTACGCGGTCAGCATCACGAATCGCTCGCCGCGCTCCTTGTAAGCGCGGATGTCACGCACCGTTACAGACACTGTCGCCTCCTAGTGGGTAGCCGCAGCGCTGCAGATACTACGCCGGAGATGAGAAAGGGCCCCCGTCACCGGGGGCCCCATGTTCTTCTCGGTTCGTTACGGCGTCTCTGCGCCCGGCTCCTGAGGATCGATCTTCACTTCCCCTAGCCAGAGCTTGACGACGGTGTCGCCGCCCATGCCGAGGTAGTTGGCCACATCGAGGGTCCAGCCACCACAGTCGCTCGTCTTGATCCCCACGAGCTTCTCGGAGCTCGCCGTCGACTCCCCGCCGTGCCCCGTGGCCGAGAGCCCGTTGGGGAAGACCGGGCCGATGGGAACATCGTTCAGCTCGATGATCGGGTTGAACGCCCGGGACCGCGCCGCATAGCTGCCGTCCGTGTGGAGCAGGTTCAGGTCGTAGTCGTTGCGGGCCGGGAACTCGACCAGTGCGTAGAGCCCGGCTTCGGCCGCCTTGCTGTCCACCTGGATGTTGAACGCGGAGTGGCTGGCAGGCAGCACCCCGGTGCCGAAGAGGTCCGCGTCGGCCGCCGACTCCTCCAGGGTGATCGTCTGCTCGAAAGGCTTCGCCTCGGTGGCCGAGTCGGTCAGCACAACAGTCGGCTGGTCCTTGCCGGCCTCTCCGGGCGTGAAGGGGGCGCACTGAGCGGAGGGAGGGCCCGGCTTGGGCGACTTCTTGCCCTTGCCCTCGCAGCCACGCTTCTTGCCCTTGCCGTTGTCGCAACCCTTCTTCTTGCCGGGGATCGGGTTCTTGCCCGGAGGCGTCTTGCCGGGAGTCCCTGCGTTGCTCTCGACCATCACGTAATCGGTTCCGTTCGCCGTGTTGTCGATCATGAGGGGGCCGGTGTTACCGACGGCTTCCGCTCCGGCCACGATCGTGGTCGACGCGAACGGGGCCGTAAGAGAAGGTCCTGCCAGGATCGGGCTATAGGCCCGGGGGAAGGTAAGCGTCAGGATCCCGGTCCCCTCGGGACCTTCGACGATCGCGTGCTTCCCTTCGACACCGTTGCTGTAGACGCTCGTCCCGTCGTTGCAACGATCGACCAGCTTGATGAGCGGCGGTCCCTGGTAGGTCGTGGACTGGCCGTTCGAAGCGCCGGGGATCAGCCCGTACCAGCGCAGGCAACCCAGGGCGTTGCTGCCGGCGGATCCTTCACCTGCGTTCGTGTAGGCCTGGTAGGCGATCGAGGTGGTGGCGGGGCCCGGCTTCTCTGTCTGGAAATGGACCGAGACCGTCTCGGAGTCGTTCGTGAACCAAACCCTCAGCAGGTCGCCAACCGTCGACCCGTCTGCAGGAGTGGCCTTGTCCCCCTGGAACCCGGTCTTGTCGCGGTTGCCCTGGTCGTTCAGGAAATTGCCGTCGTTGAGGGGATCCTCGATCTGCACGACCGCCGGCACCTCGGGTGCCTCTTCGGCCGCAGCAGCGGGAAGGAGGTGAAGGCCCGAGGCTACGAGTGCCAGAGAGGCCAGCAGGGTCACGATCTTCTTCATCTCATACTCCCAGGTCGAGGAACGGGCTGAGAACGCCCTTTCCGGCCATCCGTCCTGGAGGCAGGGTTCGGCATCATGCGTCCGATTCCTCCAGGAAAAACAGAGGCCCCGAACGCCAGGTCCGGGGCCTTCTGGTTGCTCTGCTCGGCTCAGTAAGGCTTGAGCGTGAACTGCATCGTGGTCGGACCACCGGTGTAGTTGTGGAGCAAGATGAAGGACGTGCCCGGCGAAACCACTCCGGACTCGTCCGTACCGGCCGCGTTGAAGGCCCCCACGCTGGCGCAGGACGAATCGAAGAGATAGATGTCGATGTCGTGCTCGATCCCTTGCGCGGAGCCGGTGGCGTCGATCGAGGACGTGATCTTCTGGTACTCCTTAGGCACCTCGAAGACGTAGGCATCCAGGCCATTGCTGCTGGGCAGCGCACACGATCGGATGAACTCCTGCGGGGTCACTCCGACCACGGTGCCGCTCGTGCTGTAGAAGACGGGGTGACCGAGCGCGGCGGTGACCTCTTCACTCGTATACGGCTTCGGACCCTTCTTCTTCTTGGCGAGCGAGGGCCCGGCCAGGGCCGCGACCAACGCGAGAACGAGTCCGAGGATCAAGAGCTTCTTCGTCATGCCGGTTTCCTCCCTGAAAGGTTTCCCTCATGGTTCTGGGGAAACCGAGAGAGTCCTGCATCGAGAGCGCCTGCGAAACGCCAAAGGCCCGGCCTCTACGGCCGGGCCTTTGGCACCGGAGTCCTGGTCTCGAGTTACTTGCGGGTCGGGGCCTTGGCGCCGGCCCCCGAAGGAGACTCCTTGTTGTAGAGGTCCTCGATCACATCGGCGTAGAACTCGTTGATCTTCTTGCGCTTGACCTTCATGGTCGGCGTGATCTCCTCTTCCTCCTGGAGGAAGTCGCGCTCGAGGATCCGGAACTTCTTGATCCCCTCGACCTTAGCGAGGCCCTGGTTCAGTTGGTTGATGGCGCCCTCGATCTCCTTGATCGTGCGCTCGTGGTTGGCGATCTCGGCGATCCCGCCTTCGATCCCCTGCTCCTTGGCCCACAGCGGCGCAGCCTCTTCGTCGAGAGTTACCAGAGCGGTCAGGAACGGACGCTTGTCGCCGATCACGACGACCTGCGAGATCAGCTTGTGACTGGACTTCAGCCGGTTCTCCAGCTCCTGCGGCGCGATGTTCTTGCCGCCGGCGGTGATGATCAGGTCCTTCTTACGGTCGGTGATCTTCAGGTAGTTGTGCTCGTCGAGCTCGCCGACGTCTCCTGAGTGAAGCCATCCATCGGCGATCGTCTCGTTGGTGGCCTTCTCGTCTTTGTAGTAGCCCTTCATGACGTTCGCGCCCCGGACGAGGATCTCGCCGTCCTCGGCGATCTTGACCTCGACACCCTTCAGGGGCTGGCCTACCGTCCCGATCTTCACCCTGTTGATCGGATGCCACGTGGTGGGGCCGTTGTCCTCCGACTGCCCGTATCCCTCCGAGATCTTGATGCCGACGGAGTGGAAGAACCAGATCAGCTCGGGAGCGAGTGGGGCGGCCGCCGAGAGAGCGAGCCCGCATTCCTCCAGGCCGAAGGCAGCACGGATCTTGTGGAGCACGAGCTTGTCCAACAGAGCGTGCTGCACCTTCGTCCCGAGCGGGATCTTGGCGTCGAGAGCGCTGCCGCCGCGAGCGATCGCCTCCTGCTCGGCCTGGGTGATCTGCTTGCCGAGCTCGACCGCCTTCTTGGCGAGCTTGGTCTTGCGGTCGTTGGGATCGGCCGCGGCCATCTTGGCCGTTACACCTGCGTAGAACTTCTCCCACACGCGCGGCACGCCGAAGAAGTAGGTCGGCTTACAGGCCTGGAGGTCGACGATCAGAGTGTCGATCGACTCCCCGAACCAGGTTTCGCTGCCGTTGAAGATCTGCATCAGGTGCGAGGTCATCCGCTCGGCGATGTGCGAGAGCGGCAGGTACGACAGCGCACGAGCCGTCTGCCCGCCCTTCGTGAGCTCTGCGAACGGCAGGCGCTCGTCCAGCATCTGCGCTGTCGCCCAGACGTTCGAGTGGGTCAGCATCACGCCCTTGGGCGGGCCCGTGGTCCCCGACGTGTATACGAAGGTCGCGAGGTCTTCAGGCTTGACCTTGGAACGTTCCTGTTGCACCCGCGTGTCCTCGACGGAGGAGCCCGACTTCAAGAAGTCGTCCCACGTCATCACGAAGTCCGCGTCGGCATCGCCCTGATAGCCGTCGAACACCACGACCTTCTGCAGGTCGGGGAGTTCCGAGCGCACCTTCAGGATCTTCTCTAGTTGCTCCGGCACGTCGACGAAGGCGACCTTGGATTCGGAGTGTTGGATGATGTAAGCCACCTGCTCCGGCGAGTTCGTGGTGTAGATCGCCGCGGTGGCGCCTCCGATCGACATCGCGCCGACGTCCGCGATGTGCCACTCGGGCCGGTTGTTGGACAGCAGGCTGATCTTGTCGCCGTGGCCGAAGCCGAGAGTCATCAGCCCTTTCGAGGTCTGCTCGACCACCTCGCCGTAGCGTCGCCAGGTGATGTCTCGCCACTCCCCGCCCTTCTTGTAGCGAAGCGCTACCTGGGAGGGGTGTTCCTTGATCCGCTCATGGAACCGCTCGATGATGGTTTGGGCCATTTAGAGGCTCCCCCTTATGAGGTCGTCGACGGCTCGCCGGCGTCTTCGACGGCGTTCGAGGTGCCAGTTTATGGCGAAGAGCGCTTTTCGGCCACGGCCGCTTCGACACGATCCCGAACAGGTGGATGGCTGTAGAGCAAGAAGACCGCTAGACGCGGCGGATCGAGGTCCGCGAGGTTGGAGAACGCGAGTCGCCGATGGACCCTGATCGCCGTCTCCGGATCATCGGTCAGCTCGAGGGCGATCTCGTCGGCCCGTGTCTCGAACGAACGGGAAACGGCGTTCTGAGCCGGCATAAGCACCAGTCCCGCGAGCGTGGCGAAGAGGATCAGCAACGGCAGTCCCCTCGGGTCGGAGAGGTCCCCGGCACCCGCCCAGGCGAGGAGGTCTGTTCGGGTGACCAGAACCCGGAGGAGGGCGAATCCCACGAACAGCCCGAGGGAAGACAGCAACAGGTTCTTCAGCACGTGGCCCTCCACCTCGTGTCCGAGCTCGTGGGCCACGACGTATCTGGTCTCGGCGGCAGACCCTGCCTCCAGCAACGTGTCGTAGAGGACGATCTGCTTCGTCGCGCCGAGCCCGGCCACGTAGGCGTTCTCGACCGTGGACCTTCGACTCGCGTCCGCGACCAGCACCTCGTCCACCTGAACATCCGCCGCGGAGGCGAGCGTCCGGATGTCTTTCGCTAGCTCTTGGTCCGCCAGAGGCGTGAAGCGGTTGAACAGGGGTGCGATGAGAACCGGATAGAGGAAGAAGAGAAGCGCCGTCAACACGGTGAACCCCGCCCACCCCCACAGCCACCAGGCGGTGGGCTGCCAGCGGACCAGGGCAAAGAAGGTCAATCCGCCGACCAGCGAGATCACGAGAGCCACGAGCAGCGACCGGATCGAGTCGCCGAACCATCCGGCGGCCGTCTGGGTCGACAGGCCCCATGCCTGTTGCACGACGTAACCGCGCACGTAGGCGAGAGGGAGCTGCGCCAGCCACGTGACGAGCGCGACGGTCAGAGCCGCGAGGACGGCCTTGCTCACCCACCCACCGGGAAGCTCAGCCGCACGAGCCAGGACCGAGCGTAGGGGGCCGCGAGCGAGGATCAGCAGCACCGCGACCTCGAGGAAGAGCGCGGCGCCGTAGGCCGCGTAAGCACCGCGCCGGTAGGCGCCGTGGCGCTCGACCTGTGCGTCGGTGAAGGTTGCCGCGAGACTCGGATCCGTCGCATGCTGATCCGGCTCGGCGTTGCGAACCTCGGCGGGTACGCGAGAAGCAACCGCAGCGAGAGCCGCGGCCACTCCCGACAGGACCAGGATCAAGACCAGCCCGCGCATCATCGTCACGCGAGCAGGATATGCAGTTGCCAACACCCCGGGGACTGAGCGGAGATCACCGCTCTGTGTGGAGCCGTCTCCCTGCGACGATAGTGAGGATGAGGGCGGCGGTGATGAGCGCTGCCAACCCGACCCAGCTCAGAACGTCCACACCCGCTTCGCTGTAGGGATCGCTGAACGATGACCAGCGCGGGACCACGTGAACGGCCACGAGGCCGAGGGCCGTTAGTGCGCCAAAGACGACGGCCGCCCGGGTCCCGAGAACTCCCCCGCGGCGCACCCTCAGAAGAACGACCACCGAGGACGATGTCGCAGCCGCACCGACCAGGTCCAGCGAAAGAGGCAGGTCTCGGCCCTGGCGTAAGTGATCGAGATCATGCAGGAGGGTCATGGCGACCACCGCCGCGGCCGACAGCACGAGTGCCCGCTGCAGGGTGATAGCTCGCTGACCGACCGCGCTCACTTCCCATCCGTGCTGGCGCCGAGAGCTTCGGCGATGTCGTCGACGACCTCATCCGAAGCGCCGGTGACTGCCCAATCCGGGCCGTAGGCGGTCCGATGCAAGAGGCGTCCGACTGCCAGCCAGTCGTCGCGATCCTGCTCGCTGCGAAAGGTAGTGATCGTCACCTCCTCGTTCTCGACGACACAGACCCCCCGCTGCGCGACGAGCGACGCGTGCTCGGTGTCGCCGAGGGTGGTGCCGTCGGCCACCTTCAGTGCGGTACAGGAGATCCCGGCGTCCTCCAGTGCCCTCACGATCTCTTGCGGCCCGGCATAGGACTTCGCCTCCTGAACGCACGCGGTCAGAGCAAGCAGCAGAACGATCGAGATCCAGAGCCCCCTGCTAAACATCGGCATCCCTTCGAACGTCGGAGACCCTGCCAGCTGCGCTCGCACCACGTTCCCCTCCTTCGAGGATGGCTCGGGCCGTATGCGACTCGATGATCGACCACGAGGGGTCCGCTCGCAGAGCGCTCTCGAACGCGTCGTGGGCTCGCTCCTCTTTGCCCAAGGCGAGATCGATCATGCCCAGGTGGTACAGGTAACCGGAGTCGCCAGGGCTCCGGCGCACGGCTTGCCTGGCGTACCCGTGTGCCTCTACGAGACGTCCACGCGCGTACAACGCCCAAGCAAGGGCATCCGACACCGCCGCGCTCTTACGCTGGGCGTAGAGGGTCCTGGCGACCTTCAAGGCGCGATCGAGATGGAGGCCTCGGTCGACCCAGAAGGTAACGAAGTCCACATCCGGGCGGACCCCGCTCTCCTCGTAGAGCCTTAGGCGACGATCCGCTTCCTTGAAAGCCTGCTGCGCCTCGCTGCTGCGGCCCTCGATCAGATAGAGCTCACCCAGAAATGTGAAGTTGCCCGGCAACGGGACGTCCTCGACGAGACCAGACAGGATCTCGATCCCTCGATCCATGTTTCCTTCGGCCGCAGCCAGGTGCGCCGTCGACTCGATCGCACCACCGAAGTCGGGCACGAGATCGAGCGCCTTCCTCAGATGTTCCCCGGCCTTGTCTAGTCGATCCGCCCCGATGTACAGCTCCCCGAGCTGCCAGTGCGCCCAGGCGGCGTTGTCCTTCGAAGTGCCTGCGAACGCGAGCGCGCGCTTCATCGCTTCGATCGCTCCGGGGGTATCGCCGAGGATGTCCGCCGCATAGGAGATCCGACCCAGCGAAGAGAGGTCGGGCCGGATGTCGACCATCCGTTGGTAGCTGTCGATCCCCTTCTCTATGGAACCGAGTTCGAGTTGAGCGTCGCCGGCGATGCCATGTGCTTCGGCGTGGAGCGGAGAGATCGCCACCGCCCGCTTGGCCCAGCGAAGCTGCCCGCGGAAGTCATGTCGCGATCCCTCGAGGATCGCCATCCCCAAGGTCGCCTCCAGGTTGTCGACCGGCTGCGTTCGGAGCGAAGCGGCCAGAGCCGCCTCCGCCTTGCCGTAGAAGGCCGGCGCGGCTTCGTTCCGCGCCTTCTGTAGGTAGGCGAACGCGATCGAAGCCTGTGTCGAGGCCAGGCGCGGCCCGCCCGCGGCGATCTGCTTCTGAAGGGTGGCGATCGCCGAGTCGACGTTGCCGGCATCGACGCGCAGGTCGGTCGCGGCGAGGTACACCGAGGCTTCCGCCGGTTCTGTTGCCGGGCCCCTGTCGGGGAGGAACGCACCCCCTGTGAAGAGGGCAGCTCCGACCACGATCGCGCCGGCCACTCTCGACTTCCTGTTCATATCGTCCCCCCGGACCCAGGAGGCCCGGCCGAGGCCGGACCTCCTGAGCACATGTTGTTTCCGATCAGTCCTGGTGGGGACTCGGGTCGGAGCCGCGGTGTGGCAGCGGCAGGTACGGGAACGTGGAGCTGAACTCGAGCTCGTTGGAATCCACGCCGTCCGCCAGGTCGTTCGGGTTGCCGATCAGCTCGCCTTCGAAGACCTGAAGGCCGATGTCGATCACGTCGTCGGCGAGACGACGCCCGTTCGGGAATCCGGCATTGTCTCCGCCGATCACTCCGAGTCGGGAGTACTCAGCACAGGTTCCTTCCTCGCAAGGAGGTGTGGAGAGATTGAGACGAAGAACCTCGCTGGCCTCGACGTTGCTCGGCTGCGTCAGTCCCTCGATGCCCGTCAGGAAGACCGCGATCAGATCGTCGCGCTGGATCCCTGGCTTGTCCGGATCCGAGTCGGGCTCTTCGATCCCGTAGACCGCCTCGACGACCTTAGGAAGGATGGGCTCGTTGACCGCTGCGAGGAACTGCTCGTCCTTCGACGGCTTGGAGGCGTTGAAGTAATCCTTCAAGCCCACCGGGACGACGACCTCGTTGACCAGAGGCTGGCCGAGACGGGAGACCTGGCTGTAGGGACCCTTGAAGGAGACCTTGCCGGTCTGGGGATCGGAGATCTTTGCGCTGCGCCGTGAAGCCGTGCTCCAGACACCGATCACGGAGTTGTTGGCGGTGATGTCGCCGTTCTTTGCAACTTCCGTCTTTGGCACCTGGATCGCCAGCGCGTTGGTGTTGAAACCGGCGAGCGTGTCGTCTCCGGCCTCGCTGAAATCGCCACCGTACAGAAGGTCGAACACCCTCAGGTCGAGGAAGAACGGGTCATCGGCCTGGCCGGCGTACGCCTTGCCGGCTCCGAACGACTCGATCGCCTGGTTGCGTAGGTCCTCGTAGCTCGGCATCGATGCTGCGCCGACGTCGCTGGGTGCCGCGATCGCGTTGCGGACCAGCGTCTGCGCCGGGCGACCGGGGCGAACCCTCTTCAGGTTGTAGGTCTGGTAGAAGTTCAGGTCCGGGTCGTCCAGGGACGTCACTTGACCTGTGTTGTAGAGGAACTGGCCCTCTGCGTTGCGATAGTGATCCTTGAAGACCCAGCGGTAGATCACTTCAGCCGCGGCATCTCCGTCGTTCGAGATCCGGATGTCATAGCGCGTGTTCTCGGCGAAGGGATAGAAGTTCGGACCGCCGGCAGGCTCCTGGAACGGGATCCAGTTACTGATCAGGGTCACCTTCGTGGGATCGTCCGGGCTGGTGAAAGCGTAGACATCGGTGTTGTCGATCTGCGGCTCCGAAGCAGTGAACGGTGCCTCGCGGTGACTGGACGCCTCACCAGGAGTGGGAGCCAGGGTAGAAGCGGCGAGTCCCAGACTGAGCGCGGCAGCAAGGCCCGCCAGAACCACTTGCCGCTTCCTCGTTGGAAGTGCAACTGAACGCATAAAGAGTGCCTCCTTCGATCGAGTCACCCCGGGCGGCGTGACCTATGCCACCGGTTCGTGCGAGCGGGTACCCGCGGATTGCGCGGCTGCAACGGTCTTGGTCGGTGATACGCCCCAAGATGCGCCGAAACGCGGCGGTATGGGAGCAGGCGCCGAAGCGCTTGGTCAGGCCGTGTCCGCTACCTCGGGACCGGGCGGAGCTTCGTCTTCGCGTCGGGGCCTGAACCTGAGAACCGGTATGAGCCCGGCCCCCGAGAGCGCCTGCAGACCGCTGCCCAGGTCCTCGTCGATGTCGACCGCGGCGTCGGGCGGGTGCAACATCGCCGTCACCAGACAGTCGTCGCAATGCTGCGAGCGGTACATCTCGCACTGTGAGCACTCGATCTGCACGGTCAGCCTCCCTATCGTCGCCTGCTCGCTCCGAGGCGCCCTATCAGGCGCTAAGGACCAAGCTAGCGAGGGGGTGTGTCAAGAAAGTCAGCGCAGCAGCGCCAGAAGCTGATCCGAGGTGGCGATCGTGGCCCCGAGCTTGCCGGCGGCGTCCTGGAGCCCCCTGTCGTTCGTAGCCAAGACGACCGGATGGGGCGGCAGCTCCTTCAGGCGCTCGACGATGTGGCGATCGGCGCGATCCTTCTCCGTGCCCCGGCCGCTGCGGTCGGGCTCCGAGTACTCCTCGGTGAGATAACGGGTCTTCACCCGTTTGGTTCCCGGGGGGACCTCGCCGCCGTCCCATACGAGGACCACCTGGACCTTGCGGCGGTTGGAGAACGTCTTCAGCATCTCCCTCAATCGAGAGCGCTGCTGTTCCAGCGCCAGCTGTGGGAAGCCGCCCGGGCTGTGCGACACGTTGTAACCGTCGACGATGAGCGTCACCTCGTCGGCCTCGAGCCATTCGTCGAGGGTCTCGGGATCGTCGTCCAGGCGCCCTTTGGGGGCCTTCAGGGAACGGCGCGGACCCTGCGGCTCGCCCTTGGGAGGCGCCGGGACCTGGGATCCGGACGGCTTGGGCCGAGCAGGGGCCGCAGCCGCCTTCTCGGTCTCGGCGATGCGCTTCTTCAGCTCGCGGTTCTCGTCGCGCAGTTGCTTCACCTGTGCCCGCAGGGACTCGATGTCGGCTTTCGCCTTCCGGCGCTCGCGCTCGAGCGTCTTCTCGAGACGCTCGGACTTGCTCGTCTGCGCCGCGGCCTCGCTCTTCCAGTCCCGCTGGGAATCGCGCAAGGCGGTGACCTCTTCGTCCAGACGCAGCGATCTCGCTCGCTCGACCCGGATCTTGTTGAGACCGTCTTCCTTGACCGCACGGACCTCTTCTCTGGTCTTGCGGTGCGCTTCCTTCTCTCTCGCGAGTTTGTCTTCCAGTTCCCGAAGCTTCGGGGTCAGATCCGGCACGTCGGCGCCTTTCTTCTTAGAGGTCTGCAGGAGCCGATCTCGCCAGCCTTCGGGTTGCTCGGCCGCGAGTTTCAGCGCGGCCACCTCGTGCTTGGTCAAACGCGGCTTCGAGTCCTCGAGCCACTCGACGATCAGAGCCCTGAGCGTCTCGTCCTCCAACACCCCGAGCAGTTGAGCGCGGTGTCGGGTCAACCCCTTCGCCGTCTGAGTGGTTTTCTTCAGAGGGGCGAGCGAAGCGGGGAGCTCGGTCGCCGGGGTGGCGTGAACGTAGGCGGCGACGCCCTTGGCGAGAGCAGACGCGACGTCTGCGGGCAGATCGTTCATATGACGCCTGCCGTACGGAGAGCTTCGACCTCCTCGTCGGTCTTGCCCAGAGAGCTCAGCACCTCGTCCGTGTGCTCGCCCATCCGCGGCGGCGGCAGACGCATCTCACTCGTCCGTCCGCTGCTCTCGAACTTCAGAGGATCGCCGATGTGCGTCCACGGGCCCACCCCGGGGATCTCGTCGGTGAACACCATGGCGCGAGCCTGCACGTGCTCGTCCTGGAAGGCCTCGCCGCACCCGTTGACCGGACCGACGCACACGTCCAGCCCGTCGAACCTCTTCATCCATTCCTCGCGGCTGCGGGACGAGAAGACCTTCTCCAGCTCGGCGATGACCTCGTTGCGCCGCTCCCCCGCTGCGAAGGCGTCCCCAAGGAGGTCCTCGCGTTCGATCGCCGTGCAGAGCGCGGCCCAGAACTGCGGTTCGAGCGCTCCAACCGTGAGCCATCCATCGGATGCCGGATAGATGCGGTAACAGGGGAACCCGCCCGACAGGTGCATGCGCTCTCGCTCGGGCTCGACCTGCGTCGCCACGTAGCTGCCGGCATGGATCGTCAGCCACGACATCGCCCCGTCCATCATCGAGACGTCGCAGAAGTCGCCGGTGCCGGTGGACTCGCGGCGGCGAAGAGCGGCCAGCACGGAGATGACCGCGGCCATGCCCCCGCCGGCCAGATCGCCGATCTGCACGCCGGGCAGAACCGGCCGCCGGCCTTCCTCCCCCGTGATCGAGGCGACCCCGGTGTAGCCGATGTAGTTGGCGTCGTGCCCCGCGGCTTGGGAGCGGGGCCCGTCCTGGCCGTAACCGGTGATCGCGCAGTAGACGAGGCGAGGGTTGCGCTCGCGCAACACCGACCATCCCAGACCGAGACGATCCATCACCCCGGGCCGGAAACCTTCGAGCAAGACATCGTGATCGTCGACCAACGACAGGAAGATGTCGCGGCCCTCCTGCGCCTTCAGGTTCAACGTCAGAGATCGTTTGTTGCGATTCAGAGCTATGTGCGAAGCGGAGAACTCGCCGACGAGTGGAGGCGTCCAGCGGATGTAATCGCCCTTGCCGGGCTCCTCTACCTTCAACACGTCGGCGCCCATGTCCGCCATCAACAGGGTGGCGTAGCCGCCGGGCAAGAGTCGGGTCAGATCCAGCACACGCAGCCCGGAGAGCGGGCCGGAGCTCACGCCTTGCCCTCTGCCCCGGTCGCGGCTTCCTCTACGACGTCCGACGAGCCGCACCACCGACACACAACGCGCTCCACCTCGTGCTCGAGTACCTCTTCCTCCTCCACCGTCATCTCGCCACCGAGGCTGAAGTGCTGGAAGGCCCTCACTCGCTTGGTCTCGAACACGTCGAATCGGGTCCGGTTCCCGCAGGCGTCGCAGCGGAAGCTCATGCGTCCCCCGCGCCCAGGAACTTGAGTGCGAACACGACGGTGTCGTCGCTGATCTCGCCGAAGTCCTTGGCGTCGTCCAGCAACCGATTGGTGATCGCATCGGCCGACGAACCCCGAGCCACGGCCTCGAGACCGCGTTCGATCCGTTTGCGGCCGTAGAACTCGCCATCGCTGCGCGCTTCCAGCAACCCATCGGTGAAGGCGAGGAGCACGTCATCGTCGTTGAAAGTGAAGGTCTCCTGCTGGAACTGCTCGTCCTCGAAAACCCCGAGGATGCTTCCCTGCAGCTCGATCGTCTCCACCGAGCCCGTCGCATCCCGGAAGATCAGTGGAGGCGGATGTCCCGCCAGGCCGAAACTGGC
>JBKHXK010000019.1:28951-47711 GCA_046566065.1 Actinomycetota bacterium
AAGCTCGCTAAGCAACAGCCCTTGCTGCAGGCTGCGCGCGACCCGTCGTTGGCGCTCGTAACGCTTGGCGTTCTCGATCGACATCGCCGCCTGGCCCGCGAGGACGCTCAGGGCCTCGGTCTCGTCGGGCGCGAGCTCGATCGAACGGTTGAAGAAGACGACTACCGCCCCGACGACCGCTCCGTCTCCGGGGATGGGGGCAGCCACGATCGTCCAGGGGTCTGGTCCCCCGTCGTCGAGCTGGAGGTCGGCCACGGTGACCGCCTGTCCGAGGGTGAGGTCCTTCCAAGGGTCCTGAGAGAGGTCGATCCGCACCAGCTGATCGGCGGCCGGCAAGCGGTCGACCGCCGTGGGCGGAGCGACCAGGGTGCTGCGCTGCGAGTCGAAGAAGTAGACGGCGCCGCTATCGCCGGCGAGCAGCTCGGCCGCACCCAGGGAGACCTCGTCGATCACCTCGGGCAGCCGCAGCTTCGATGCCACTCGCAGGCCGAACGCACGCAACCCCGAGAGCAGGCTGAACCGCCGGGCGTTGACGAGGGCGACGCCGACCTGCCGAGCGATCCCGCGCGCCAGCGCGAGATCCTTCGGCTTGAAGTCTCGGGGCTCCGCGTACTCGAGGGCGAGACCGCCGAACTCCTCACCCCACCGGACCAGGGGGATCCCCATGTAGGCCCCGATCCGACGGTGCTCGATGTCGACGGCTGCCACCCGCTCGTCCCGGACCGCGTCCGGCACCAGCAGCGGAGAGCGTTCCTTCAATGCCAGCGAGAGGAGCGGTAGCCCCTGCTCGGTGCGCGTAGCCTCCACGAGGGCCTCGACCTGGTCGTCCTCGAAGCCGGTGTGGGCCATGATCGCGAAGCGCCTGCCCACCCCCAGGCGGGTGGCGGCGAAGCAGCGGTCGGCCCCCAAGAGCTCGGGCACGACGCGAACCGCCGTTTCCAGGGTCTCCTCTACCGAGCGGACCTCGCCCAGGAGCCCCGCCAGCCCCAGCAGGACATGGGCGATCTCCGAGTCCTCTCGGAGCGACTGGAGGGTCTCCTCCAGGTCCTTGACCCGCTGTGCGTGCTGCTCGGTATCCGCCTGCTCGCCCGCCATCTCCTGCACCATAGGAGAGCAACCCTACGGGGTTCTTGCTCTATCGAACACATGTTCGATAGCGTGGCGCGATGCCCCTCCAGCGCTCCTTCGAAGACCTCGGCACGCCGCTGTCCGAGGTGACCTTCTGCGTGCTGGATCTCGAGACCACCGGCGGCTCTCCCGCCGACTGCGCGATCACCGAGGTGGGGGCCTGCAAGCTGGTGCGGGGCGAGGTGGTCGGGACCTTCCAGACGCTCGTCAACCCCGGTTGCCCGGTGCCGGCTTTCGTGCGGCTGTTGACGGGGATCTCCGACGACGAGCTGGTCGAGGCTCCGGACCTCGAGAGCGTGATCCCCTCCTTGCTCGAGTTCCTGCGCGACTCGGTGATAGTCGCCCACAACGCACGCTTCGACACCGGCTTCATCAACGCGGCTCTGGCTCGGCTCGACTATCCACCTCTCACCAACCGCGTGGTCGACACGGCGATACTCGCCCGCAAGATCCTGGCCGGTGAGGTCCCGAACCACAAGCTCTCCACCCTTGCGGGTTACCTCCGTTGCGCTCATCGGCCGACGCACCGCGCCTACGCCGACGTGCTGGCCACGGTCGACGTGCTGCATCACCTGATCGAGAGGGTCGCAGGCTTCGGCGTCACGACGCTCGAAGACCTGGTAGCGATGTCGAGCACCCGCATCGATGGGACCTTCTCCAAGCTTCGGCTGGCCGACGACCTTCCTCACGCCGGCGGCGTCTACCGATTCATCGGGGTCAACGGCAACACGCTCTACGTGGGCAAGGCGACCGATCTGCGAGCGCGGGTCCGGTCGTACTTCTACGGGGATCCCAGACGCAAGATCCGCGACCTGCTGCGCGAGGTCGATCGCATAGAGATCCAGGTGCACGAGACGATGCTCGAAGCCGAAGTAGCCGAGGCGCGAGCCATCATGCGCGAGAAGCCGCCCTACAACAGGGCTGGCAAGAGGACCGCTTCCTGGTATCTCAAGGTGCACACGGCCGCCAAGACGCCCAAGGTGACCAGCGCCCGGGTGCCGAAGGAAGACGGGAACCTCTACCTTGGGCCGTTCCCCAACCTGAGCGTCGTTCGGACCTTGATCGACGCGCTGCAGGATTCCTTCTCGATCCATCGCTGCAGCGAACCTGCTCGGTGCCGGGGCTGCGCCTTCTCGCAGATCGGTCGTTGCAGCGGAACGGACGCACCGATGCATGCGGCCGAGGTGCGGCGCCTGGCGGACGCGCTCGGACACGAGCCGGAGGGCATCTTCGAGCCGCTCGAACGCAAGATGCACCGACTGGCCGCGTTGCAGCGGTTCGAAGAGGCAACCGAGGCGCGCGAGCGCGCGGCTCTCGTCGAACGCACCCTGCTGCGGCATCTCCAGGTGCGCTCCTTGCTCGACGCGGGAGATCTGATCGTCGCGATAGAGGGCCGGGCCCTGTTGATCCGCAACGGTCAGCTCGCTTGTGGGACCCACTGGTGCGGAGACCTCGACGCGACCCTGGCGCGCCTGGAGGCGGGGGCCGACTGTGCACCGGTCGGAACGTTCATCACGGCTCAGGTTCAGAACGAAGCCCGCGTGATCTCGGCCTGGCTGCGCCGCAACTCGGCCCTTTGCAAGGTGCTGCACGCGAGCGGAGCCTGGGCCACCCCGGTCGCGGCCGGACGATTGGGCTCGCGCTTCGCGGTCCGCGCCACGACCTAGCTCCGCGCTTCGTGACCAAGGGGCACGCGCGCCGGAGAGACGCCGGAGCGCGTGGGGTTAGTCGTTCGAGACCTGGATCAGTTGGTCGAGGGCGCGCTGGGCCCGGCCCGAGTCGATCGCCTCGCTGGCTTGCTGGAGCCCATCGAAGATGTCGTCGGCGCGGCCGACCGCGACCAATCCCGCTGCTGCGTTGAGCACGACTATGTCGCGGCGCGGCCCCCCTTCGCCGGACAGCACCTGACGGATGTAGCTCGCGTTCTCCTCGGCCGAACCGCCGGCAACGTCGGAGAGCTCTGCCGGTGCGAGGTCGAGATCGGCCGGGTCGAGCGTCCAGGTGCTGAGCTCGCCGTCGCGCAGCTCCAGCACCTCCGACGGGCCGGAGGTCGACAGCTCGTCGAGCCCGGCGTGGCCGTGGAAGGCGAGCACCCGCTCGCTTCCGAGCAGGGCCAGCGCGGCCACCATCTTGTCGAGCATCGACCGGTCCGAGACGCCGAGCGCTTGCCGCTTGGCACCGGCCGGGTTCGTGAGGGGGCCGAGGAAGTTGAAGACGGTCGCCACACCCAGCTCTCGGCGCGGCGCTCCCGCATGGCGCATGGCGGGATGGAACACGGGCGCGAAACAGAATCCCATCCCGGCCGCTTCGATGCAGCGGGCAACGCCCTCGGGGGGCAGGTCGATCTTCACGCCGAGGGTCTCCAGCACATCGGCGGAGCCACAGCGCGAGGACGCGGCCCTGTTCCCGTGCTTGGCGACCTTTACCCCGGCGCCCGCGCATACGAGGGCCGCCGCGGTCGAGACGTTGAAGGTGCCCGCCCGGTCTCCGCCGGTCCCGCACGTATCCAGCAGATCACCCGACACCTCGACGCGCTGAGCGTACGAACGCATGGTCCGCACGAGCCCCGCGATCTCCTCGGCGGACTCACCCTTGGCGCGCAGCGCGATCACGAATCCTGCGATCTGAGCGGGCGTGGCCGCTCCCTCCATGATCTCGACCATGGCAGCGGAGGCCTGCTCCTCGGTCAGATCACGGCCCGCCAACAGGCCCGAGATCGTCTGGCCCCACGAGAAGCCCTCCACGTTCACTCGACCCCGAGGAGGCGCGCGAAAGCCAGTGCGTAAGCCACGGCACCTCGTTCCAACTCGTCGAGATCGATCGACTCGCGTGCTGTGTGAGCGAGAGTGATATCTCCGGGCCCACACACCACGACATCCGCTCCCTCCTGAGAAAGGAAGCGTGCATCAGACGCGCCGCGGAAACCCATGATCACGCCCTCACTGCCCGTGGCCTCTTCCACCGCTGCGAGCGTCTCCCGCACGATCTCGGACGATTCGTCGACCTCGAAGGGATCGCCGTAACGCGGCAGCTCGACCCTGGCATCGATCTCGGGGAAGCGTTTGCGCGCAAGAGATACCGCAGCTTCGATCGACTCGATCACGCTCTCGCGCGTCTCGGGAGGAACCGACCGTCGGTCGATCTCGGCGACGCAGGACGCCGGCACGATGTTGACCGAATGTCCACCGTGGATCGTTCCGACCCCGATGCTCGGCCCCCCCACCACCGGGTGCACGATGTCGGGGAGCGTGTCTTCCAGATGGGAGATGATCTCGGCCATGTGACGCACGGCGTTGACCGCGCGCTCGGGGGCCGAACCGTGTCCGGCGCGGCCGATGGTCGTGATCCGGAACCAGCAGACGCCCCTCTGAGCGCGCACCACGCGCAACGAGGTCGGCTCTCCCACGATCGCAACGTCCGGCTTCACGATGTGTTGTTGAGCGAGATGCGCCGCTCCTTTGAATCCGGCGGCCTCTTCATCGGCGACGAACGACAGCTCCAAGGTTCCGGGGAGCTGGGAGCGAGCCGCTTGCAGAGCTGCGACGGCTTCGAGGGCCGCCGCACACGGCCCCTTCGCATCGCCCGTCCCGCGACCGTGCATGCGACCGTCGATGATCTCGGCGCCGTAGGGATCGACCTCCCACAGCGAGTGGTCGCCGGCCGGGACGACGTCGATATGCGAGCAGAACCCGACCACACGGCGCCCGTCTCCGTGCAGTCGGGCCACGACGCTAGGCCGGCCGGGGTCGACCTCATGGACAGAGGTCTCGAGCCCCAGCTCCCCGCATTGCGCCTCGACCACCTTGGCCGCTGCGGCCTCGTTACCCGGAGGGTTCTCGGATTCCGCCCTCACGAGGCTGGCAAGCCGGTCGATCAACCGGTCCCGGTCGATAAATCGCTCGATATCCACCCTGGAAAGGGTCATGCTCTGACAAACTGTCGGATGTGACCCGTTATCAAACGATCCTCCTCGTCGTGCTGGCCGTGTGGCCCTTCGCCATCCTCGGGCTGCTCTTTCTCATGAGCCGCCTCGAGGGCTACGTCGCGCGCATCGACGCCAGCACTCCGGAGGAGGCCGGTCTCGAGCCCGTGTCGGGGACCTCCAGCGAGCGCGAGGTAAGGATCGTTCTCGGCGATCAGGTGGTCGGCGGCTCTAAGTAGCACCATCTCGAGAACCTTAGATGGTGGCGATGCACTCGATCTCTACACGCGCTCCCTTGGGCAGGGCCGCTACCCCGACCGTGGCGCGCGCGGGAGGCTCCGAGGTGAAGAAGGAGGCGTACGCCTCGTTCACCTCCGCGAAGTCGTCCATGTTCGTGACGTAGATCGTCGTCTTCACGACCTTGGAGAGATCGCTGCCCGCTTCCTGCAGGACCGCCTCGAGGTTCTGCACGCAGCGCTTCGTCTCCTCGGTGATCGAGCCGCTCACCAGTTCCATCGTCGAAGGCTCGAAGGGAACCTGGCCGGAGCAGAACACGAAGCCGTTGGCGCTGATGGCCTGCGAGTAGGGGCCGATCGCTTCGGGGGCCGCGCCCGTGCTGATGATCGTCTTGGACATGGTTCCTCCTTGGTGGTCGTCGTAGCGACAGGCTAGGGCAGACCGGTGGGTGGGCTGCCCGACCAGTCGACCGCGTCGGGACCGGCTCGGTAGGTGACGCCGGTCGGTACGGGGCTGCCGCCTTCCGAGATGTACCAGAGCTCGGCCGCCACCGGGCTGCCGTCCGACCTCACGCGGCCGAAGATCAGACCTCGGCCCGGCGCACCCCAGTCCACGAACACATCGGTGAAGCCGGAGTCCTGGGTGAGATCCCGCAGGAAGTTGCCGCTGCCGTCGAGCAACACCAGGCCCTCGTTGCCGATCGCCGCGATGAAGTTCCCGGCAGGCGCGCACGAGATGTATCGATACGGCGGCTGTGGTCCGGTCAGGTACTCCGGCCCTTGGATCGTGATCTCTGCGATCCGGTTCTGGATGAGGCCGAGCAGTCGTCCACCGCACTGCTCGAGCGGATGATCCAGCTCGTCTGAGGGCTCGGGCGAGACGCGACCGCTCAGCGGAGGAACGCTGGTCGTGACGAAACCGAGTCCGCCGCGATCGAGCCGATAGAAGATGGCGTCGCCTGCGGGGCTCCAACCTTCGAGATCGATGGCGACGCCCGGCCTCTCCCGGAGCACCTCGCGCATGCGCTCACCGTCGAGGGCCGCGATCCATATCGAGGTCGCCTCGTCCTCGGCGGTCACGATCGCAAGCTTCCGGCCGTCCGGCGAGAACGCCACCGTTCGCACCTCGTCGCGCACGAGGGTCGCGTTCCCGAGTTGAAGCGAAAGGCGACCGTCTTTCGTGACGGCGAGACCGCAGCGAGAGACAGGTGACCACACCACAGCGCGCACGACCCGCACCGGGCTGATGGTGTCGTGGACGCCCGGCCGCGCTATGAACGCGGCTCGATCCCCGTCGGCCCAGGCAACCCATCCGTCGGACGCGCTGATCCCGAGGATGTCGCGTCCACCCAGCTCCTCCAGCGGGCCGCGGAGAGGGCCGGCGACCACGCGGTCCCCGGTCTTGACCATGACCAGATCTTCCGTAGCAGCACCTGGGCGCAGGCATCTTTTGGGGTAGCTCTCAGAAAGGGGTTGGGTGCGGAACTCTTCCGGCAGTGCCGCACTCTCTTCTTCGGGCTCGCTCGGTGCGGGCGGCGCAGCTTCGGATGAGGTCGGCTCGGTCGGGTCGATCGGCGTTGCGGTTCTCTCGGTGCCCGTCTCGTCGACGATCTCGACCGCATCGAAGACCGGCTGAAGGAGCACCCAGCCGAGAATGGCCACGAAAACCAAGGCCGCTGTGACCTTCAGGGTCTGGCTCACCTGCTCATCGTAGGCAACGTGACAGGATGGCGGCATGGACACCGAGATAGAAGCCAGGTTCTGCAAGAAGTGCAAGGGCTCCATGTCGTATGCGGAGCTGCCCGAGTTCGGTCGTGTCTGGCAGTGCCCGCGCTGCATCCTGGCTCTCGAGACCGACTCCGGTGCGATCCACATCTGGAAGAAGCCGAAGGCGGCCCGCCAACGTCAGACCTATGCCGAAGAGAAGAAGAAGTCGCGTAAGCCGTGTCCCGAGTGCAAGACGCACATGTGGGAGATCGTGATGCCGGACTTCGGGTCCCGCTGGCAATGCGAGGACTGTCGCCTGACCGTGTTCGCGACCGGCGGCGTTCAGAAATGGAAGTCCAAGCCGGCGAGCTGACCGCTCCGACGTCGGCCCAACCGTTCTGACGTTGGAAAAGCACGCCACAGCGTGCACCAGTTAACCCAGAACGGAGGAGGGCCCCCGCCTCCCGGCGGGGGCCCAGGTCGTGGAGCCGGCCTGTAAGCCGGATTCTGTCCCGGAGACAAAGCTCCGGGGGTGACCATCCCTCTGGGACGAACGTTGCCGCTCGCCTCGTGCGACCTACCCGGAGGCTGTCCCTTGCGGGACGGACGGGCCGCCCATGCCTCCTGCTCGGTCTTGCTCCGGACGGGGTTTGCCTAGCCGCACCGGTCGCCCGATGCGCTGGTGAGCTCTTACCTCACCGTTTCACCATCACCTCGGTCTCCCGAGGCTGTCTGCTCTCTGTTGCACTTTCCACGGGTCGCCCCGCCTGGCACTTTCACCAGCGTCCTGCCCTGCGGAGTCCGGACTTTCCTCGACGGCTCGCGCCGCCGCGGTCACCCGGCCGGCTCCTTGATGCACAACGATTATCCGCCCGCAGTGATTCCGGCGCCAGGGGCGGTGAAGTGCATGCGGCGGGCCGCTCGATCGAGAGCTCCCAGGAGTGGCCGAGCCAGCACGACGACCATGACGGCGTTCCCGACCGCGCGCAACAGATCCCAGCCGAGGGAGGTGGCTAGATAGAAGGTGAGATAGCGACTGAGGTTCTCCCCGGCCCCCAGCGCCGGGGCCCATCCGAGCTCGGACGAGCCCGACGCGAACGGCCAGAACCACAGGTTCATCACGGCCCCGAACAACAGCCCCGACACGAAGCCGTACGCGGCGAGGAGAGCGAGACGCAGGGACCAGCGCTCGGTACGGGAGACGAATCCGGCCCCCATGCCCACCCAGCCGACCGCGACCATCTGGAAGGGCAGCCAGGGACCGAAGCCTCCGATGAACAAGCCGGATGCGAACGTGCCGATCGCACCCAGAGCGAAACCGAAGCCGGGGCCGAACGCGTTGCCGGCCACCAGCACGATGATGAACATCGCGGAGAACCCGCCGATGAAGCCGGGAAGGCGCAGCGCGACCATCGCGGCCCCCAGCACGCCGATCAGTGCAACGGTCTTCGGGCCCATGCCACCCCGCCCTAGCTCCAAGAACAGCAACGCGCCCAAGCTCGCGATCAGGAACAGGAAGATGATCGGCGCGTCGACGGCGTGTGCTTCCGACCCACCCACGGCGGCCGGGAGCACGAACGGCCAGGTGAAGGCGCCCAGGCCCACGACGTTCACCACCACGAGGAGGTAGCGACGGAGCGCCGATCCGCTCACCGCGTGACCGCCGCGTACACCTGCTCGGGGGTCAACCAGTCCGGCCCGAACACGCGCGCCGTCTGGGGGGCGAAGGCGGCGGAGCTCCCCAACACCTCGTTGGGCGGACCATCTGCGATCACTTCGCCGCCAGCCAACATGACGACCCGATGTGCAACGGCCGCGACCATCTCGACGTCGTGGGAGGCGAACATGACCGTGTTCCCGCGCCGCGCATACACCTCGAGGAAACCCGACAGCCGTTCCTTGGTCTCTGCATCGAGCCCTCTCGTCGGCTCGTCCAGCAGCAGCACCTTGGCATCGGCGGCCACCACGGAGGCCACACCGACCAGCAAACGCTCCCCCGCCGATAGATCGCGAGGGTGTCTGTCGGCCAGATGGGCGATGCCCAGCTCTCCCAGCACCCCATCGCCGTCACCCTCGAGCCCGTGCGCATGAAGGGTCGTGCGCACCTCGTCCCTCACCGTGTCCTTGAAGAGGAGGTCCTCCGGGGTCTGAGGACACAACGCGACGTCCGTTCCGGAACGAGGGGGGTGGCCCGCGACGGTCACGCCGCCACGGTCGGGCGCGTGGATCCCTGCGAGCGTTCGCAGCAACGTCGACTTCCCCGAGCCGTTGCGGCCCATGAGCGCGACCACCTCTCCGGCATGGAGCGCGACCGTCACCGAGTCGATCGCAACACTGCCGTCATACGAGCTGGAGACGCCGGTCGCGGCGAGCAGCCTGTCCTGGCGCGCACGAGGGAGGGTGCCGGTGTGCGGTGGGGGTTCGACGGTCTGCGCGCTTGCCATCCGGCGGGCATCCCTCACGGTCAGCGGAGCGGGGTGCCACCCGAGCAGGCGGCCGAGCCTGGCGACCGGGGGCCCACTGCCCAACCGGTCGAGGACCTCTCCGGGCGTCCCGGTGACGACACGCCCGTCGCCCAGACAGCCGACCGCCAGATCGGCGAAGCCGGCCACCCTGTCGAGCCGGTGTTCGGCCACGACGACCGTCAGCCCGAGATCGTGGACGAGTCGCTGCAATGCCGCCAGCACGCCTTCGGCTCCCTGCGGATCCAGCTGACTCGTCGGCTCGTCCAAGAGCAGCACTCGCGCCCCGGGGGTGAGCGCGGCTGCGATCGCGACCCGCTGTCGTTCACCGCCCGACAACGAGCGAACGCTGCGGGTGCGCAGGCGTTCGATGTCCAAGAGATCCAGCGTCTCCTCCACCCGCGTGCGCATCGTTGCTGCGGGGATCCCCAGGTTCTCCATCGCGTAGGCGAGCTCGTCCTCGACCCGGTCGACGACGAAGGACGCTCCGGGATCCTGCGGCACGAACGCGACGACGTCGGCTAGGTCACGAGGAGCGCAGGACAGCGTGTCCCGCCCCCCGACCGTCACCCGGCCCTCGAAGAGCCCACCGGTGAAGTGCGGGACGAGGCCGTTCACCGCGCGCAGAAGGGTGGACTTCCCCGTGCCGGTGGCCCCTGTGACGAGGATCAGGTTCCCCTCCGGGAGCTCGAGCCTCACATCGCGAAGCGTCGGTTCCTGCTGATCCGGATACCGGAACGTGACGCCCTCGAATACGACGAGATGCTCGGTCATACGTCGTCCCGTGGCAGGAACGCGGGGAGCGCGAAGGCAAGACATCCGGCGATCAGGGGCAGCGAAGGCACCGGCCACACGAGAGGAAAGGTCGAAACGACCAACGAACCATCTGCGGTCACGAGGGCGGCGAGGAACAGACCGGCTCCGACCAGGCTGGACAGAGCGGTGAGCACCCCGGTCCAACCCCAACTCACCGGCCGATAACGCGAGCGGGTCCCTCGACCGTGGCCGCGCGCGTCCATGCTCTCAGCGAGCACCACCGCTTCCTCCATCCCGGTCTCCAGCACTGGGACCGCGAGTGCAGGCAGAGCGCGCCACGTACCGACACCGATCCCGCGCATGCGCTGCGCCTCTCTCACACGCACCGCAGAGGCGATCGTGCGCGGAGCGATAGACAACGCGAGCGCAGCAGCAAGCGCGGCTTCGTGGAAGCGACGGGGCGCCAGCTTGAGCACGCCGTAGGGATCGGCGACCGAGTTGAACGCGCCGAAGACCCCGAGCAGGACCGCCAAACGGAGGCCCTCGAGGAAACCAGCGGTGAGACTGCCAGCCGTGACCGGTCCTAACAGCACCAACATGGACCTGGTCGCGACCGTGGCGACGCCAACGATCAGGAAGATCCGGAACGACCTCGCTTCGGGTCCGGTGCGATGGTGGGCCGCGTGAACGATCCACGCCGATGCGAACACGATGGCTAGATAGAACGGATTCGTAGTGGTCATCGTCGCGATCGCCGCCCCCGACGACCAGACGATCCACCCCAGAGGATGCATCAGGCGGGCCCGCGCCTCCGGCGGGCGATCACGAACCCGGCCGCTCCGAGAGCTCCTGCCAGGCCGAGCGCGAGCACGCCCAGCGCGGGAAACGAGGTCTCGGGTCGCCGCGGCGTCGCGGGGTCGGCCGCTAGGACCGCGTCGGGACTCGGGGTCGGGGTTGCCCGTGCCCGATCGGGGCGCCCACCGGCCTTCGGGTGATCGCCCTCCTTCTTCTTGGTCCGGGCCGGAGGTCTGGATCTCTCGCGGCGGCCTTCTTCTTCGGCGGTGGACGCGACCGCGGGCGGAGCGCTCGACGGAGCGGCCGTTGTCGAGTTCGACCCCTGCCGGGCGTTCGGTCGTTCCCTCGGGCCCTTGGGCGGAGCCGCTTGCTCGCTCGGCTCCTCGGCTACTGGACAGACCGACGAGAAGTCCGTCTGGGGGGGCCGGGGGTGGCTGCTGCCGTCGCTCCCAGAACCCCACGACCAGCCCTCCACGTCACCGTCTCCTACCCTGGTGTTGCCGGCCCCGGTCGAGGACCAGGTCCATCCACCCTCCGAGCCTCGCCAGTAGCCCCAGAAGTCCGGGTAGCGCTCGAAGCAGTCATCGCCGGTGGTGCCGACGTCGGCCAGCATGCAGACCGCGCCTCCTCCGTAGCCGAACCTGTAAGTGAGGCCGTGTTGCTCTCCTGCCAGGGTGATCAGCTCGAGCCCGGAGACCTCCTCGTCGGGCAGCGCGACGCAGTAGTTGTGCATAGCTTCGCCCGTGTCGACGACGAGGGCAGCGCGCGGCCCCCCCGCCGCACACGCTTCCGTGGGAAGCGCTACGACGGGTAGAACCGAAAAACCCAGCCACACGAGGAGGGCGAGTGGCCCTCCTCCGAATCTCCTCATCCGATCAACAAGCGGTGGCGGTCGGCGCCGGCTCGGTCACGTCGAAGGGGGCGACGGGCAGCGGGCGCTTCAACAGCCCGGGGACCGCTCCGATCGTCGCTCCCACATCCGGTGCCGTCTTCTTGAGGCCACCCCCCTCGCGTTGTTCGTAGGTGAAGGCGAACGCCCCGGCCCTCCGTCCGCACAAGCGGTATTGAAGGCCGACGAGAGCCTTCATGGCCCCATCGGGCAGCCGCGCCCCACGCGCTGCGAAGGCCTGGATCGCCAAAGCCGTCGAGTTGGCGTCGGTCAAGCGGAGGTTCCAGGTGTAACCCCAGCCGCCCTTCCTGGGGTCCCGGATCTTTCGGAAGAAGGCCAGCGGGTCTCGCTCGAGCGGAGCGCTCGCCTGCGGATGCGCTGCGATCGCCTGCACGGCCAGGCTGGTCGTGTTCGTATCGGAGCGGAAGTAATCCGAGTCTCCGTCACCGGTGAAGCAGTGACCGTTCTCGTTCTCGGCCTGAGGTCCTGTGTGTTGCCACCCCCCGTCGGCGCACTGGGCGCGAGCGAGCCAGGTCAGCGAGTTGGAGGATGGGTTTGCGTCGGGGGCCGCTGCCAGAGCCAGGATGGCGAGGGTCTGATCCGTGACCTCCCCGTCGAAGGGATCGTCGGGGGTCGCTGCGCTGTACTGGCCGTCGGGCCCCTCGGCGTCCAGCAACTCCTGTACCAGATCTCGGCCCCCGAAGTCGCGCGGATCCCGTCCGCCGGCCACCGCAGCCAGGATCAGCTTCGCCTTCTCTCCCACCGTGTCCGCTTCGGCGACGTTGCTCTCGAGGTAGTCGAGCGCGCCCTCTATCTCGGTCGCTCCGCGACGGGCGGCGACGAAACCGATCACGGCATCTGCCGTGGAGCCGAGCGGGGAGAAACCGGGGAAGGATCCGTCATCCTGCTGCTGCGCGGCGACGTACCCGACCGCGACCCGGGCCCTGCGCGTGAGGCTCGGCGCGGCCTGGGCCACCCCGCCGACCAACCCGAACACGACGATGACGGCTGTGGCCAGCCGCGTATGGCGCGGCCTGTTACGGCCGTGATGAGTGGTTCCCATGAGGTGGTGCTCCTCTCCCCCGGTTCCGCGCCGGGCGCTAAGCCCTCTGGGCCGAAGGGAGGGTCACCGAAGCGACCGGCTCTCCCTTTGCCACGAAGGTCACTGAGCCTGCGCACCGTCGGGTTCCTGGCTCGTCCGCCTGGAGGGCGGACCTACAGTTGCGGGACAGCACCGGACTTCGACCGGACTTCCCCGAACGGGACGCTCTTAAGAGACGAACTCTATCTCCGGGGGCCGGACCTCTAGGGCCGGAGGTAGCCGTCTTTGGCGAAGAGCCGGGAACGATCGTCCCGGCCGAGCTCGAACGCCACCCAGAACCAGGCCAGGATCGCGGCCCCCACAGCCTCGGCTCCCCAGGTCCCGAGATGGTCGAACGGGTGGATGAGAAGGTCCCACGAGTA
The DNA here is from genome assembly GCA_046566065.1 of Actinomycetota bacterium. Taxonomy (GTDB): domain Bacteria; phylum Actinomycetota; class CADDZG01; order CADDZG01; family WHSQ01; genus MB1-2. Next base: position 42,311 of record JBKHXK010000019.1, read on the forward strand.
GGGCTCGCGGGGGGAGGACGAGAAGTTGCCGCCGAAGGCGGGCCAGAAGAACGTCTCCGGCGCGTTCCACATCCCATCGGTGACGAGATGCACCAGCCATCCGACGCCGATGCCGAAGACCGCGAGCCGCGTCTCCCCCCGCAACCCCAGGATGATCGCGAGAGAGACGACGATCACGGCCAGGATCGAATGGGCGGCCCAACGACCCGCCGGGCCCTCGAAGAAGAACAACCCGAGCAGCCCGTCGACCAGGTCCGGAAGGATCGCCCCCAGCAGGATGAAGCGGTAGTCGATCCGCCTCCGTCCCAAGGTCACGTAGACGATCGCGGCGGCGGTACCCAGGTGCCAGAGGATCACTCGAGGAAGCTGATCTGTTCCGAGCTCTCTCTATCAAGCTGCTCGTCCAACGCGGCCGCGTCCATGCCCTGGTTGGCGAGCTTGTCGGCGTCAGCATTGAGCTCGCGTCGCACGTGCGAGATCGTGAAGGAGTCGAACCGGTTCATAAGAGCCCGGGCTTTCACCGCCAGAGGCCGCAAGGTGTCCTTCTTGATCTTCCACTTGCCGAGCAGTTGCGAGACGACCAGCTCGGAGTCGAGATAGATATCGACGTGGGTCACGCCCTTGGCGAGAGCCAGCTCCAGGCCTGCGATCAGCGCCGCATACTCGGCGACGTTGTTGGTCGCCTCCCCGATCCCCTGCGCGATCTCGCCGATCACCTCGCCACCCTCGGCGGTAAGGACCACTCCGATGCCGGCCGTGCCGGGATTGCCCCTGGCCCCGCCGTCGGTATGGAGCGTGGCGCGCATCAGGTGACGACCAGGATGCGCCTGCAGTTGTCGCAGCGCTGCAGACCCTTCTCCTTGCGGATGCGCTCGGCCTCCACGGCGGGGAGCTTCGTGTGACAACCCTGGCACGTGCCGCCCTGGAGGGCCGCGGCCCCCACCCCACCCTTGGAGGCGCGGATCTTCTCGTAGAGAGCGGCCAGCTCGGCGGGGATCTCGGGAGCGATGAGGTCTCTCGTTTGGCCGTGGTGAGAGAGCTCGGCGTCGATATCGCCGGTCAACTGAGTGACCTTGGCCGTAAGCTCGTCTCTCTCCTTGGCGGCCGCGACCCTCTCCGCCTCGAGTTTGTCCACCGTGGCCTGAGAGCCCTCGCGCTGTTCCATCACCTCGAGCAGCTGATCTTCGACCCCCGAGCGTTTTCGCTTCAGAGACTCGACCTCGGCCTGCAGGGCCGACAGCTCCTTCGGGTTGGCCACCGCGCCCGAGAACATCCGCTGCTCCTCCCGGGTGACCTTCGCCTCGATCGACTCGATCTCGGCTTCCATACGCGACTGCTCGCGGGCGATCTCGGCGTTCTGCTTGTTGGCTATCTCCAGATCTGCCTCGAGCTCGGCCAGAAGGTCTTCGACCTCCCTGAGACGAGCGGCTTCGGGCAACGAGGAGCGTCGCTCCTGGAGCCGCACGATCGCGGTGTCTTCCGCCTGCAGGTCTAAGAGACGTAAGAGCGCTGCTTGATCCACATCCGATGGCACGCGCGGAGAGTAACAGTCGGCCGCTGAGCGCTTGCGGGCGCGGCGCTTTGTTCGTAGCCGCGCCCGCTTTCCGACGCTAGTTACGCGCAAAGGCCCAGCGTGTGGGTTGGAACGACGGGCCGGGGGAATAGTCTCGTTCGTCATGGATGTCTGGCCCGGGCGGGCCTTTCCCCTTGGAGCCACCTGGGACGGGCAGGGGACGAACTTCTCGCTGTTCTCAGAGAACGCCGAGCGGGTCGAGCTCTGCCTCTTCGATGAAGACGGGAACGAGACCCGGCTGTTCCTCCCCGAGGTTCAGGCCTTCGTCTGGCATGGCTACGTCCCGGGGATCGGGCCGGGCCAACGGTACGGCTTCCGCGTCCACGGGCCATTCGATCCGGCCAACGGCAAACGTTTCAATCCCGCCAAGCTCCTGATCGACCCCTACGCCCAGGCCATCGAGGGCGACGTCGACTGGGGTGAGGAGGTCTTCTCCTATCCCTTCGGAGATCCCGCGGAAGACCTGGCTCGCTCGGACTCCGACGATGCCCGGCGCGTGCCGAAGTCGATCGTGATCGACGGCTCCTTCTACTGGGGCGAGCACGAAGCCCCCGGCACTCCCTGGCACGAGACCGTTATCTACGAGACCCACGTCCGCGGCTTCTCGATGACGAACCCCGGGATCCCGCCTGAGCTGCGTGGGACCTACGCCGGGCTGGCCCACCCCGCCTCGATCGAGCACCTCCAGCTCCTCGGGGTCACCGCGGTGGAGCTTCAGCCGGTCCACCATTTCATCCATCCGCAACACCTTCTGGAGAAGGGCCTGCGCAACTACTGGGGCTACGACTCGATCAACTACTTCGCTCCCTATTCGGGCTACAGCTCGTCGGGGGCAACCGGCGAGCAGGTGACCGAGTTCAAGTCGATGGTCAAGGCGCTGCACGAAGCGGACATCGAAGTGATCATCGACGTCGTCTACAACCACACCGGCGAGGGCAATCACATGGGTCCGACCTTGTCGTTCCGTGGGATCGACAACGAGGCCTACTACCGGTTGGTGCCGGACAACGAGCGCTACTACATGGACTTCACCGGTACGGGGAACACCTTGAACGTGCGCCACCCGCAGACCTTGAAGCTGATCATGGACAGCCTCAGGTACTGGGCCACCGAGATGCGGGTCGACGGGTTCCGCTTCGATCTCGCTTCCGCACTCGCCCGTGGCTTGTTCGACGTGGATCGCCTCTCGTCGTTCTTCGACATCATCCATCAGGACCCCGTGCTGTCGAACATGAAGTTGATCGCCGAACCTTGGGACGTCGGCGAGGGCGGCTACCAGGTCGGCAACTTCCCGTGGCTGTGGACCGAGTGGAACGGGAAGTATCGGGACACGATCCGCGACTTCTGGCGCGGCGAGCCGGGAACGATCGACGAGTTCGCCCTGCGCTTCACCGGGAGCTCGGACCTATACCAATGGGACGGGCGCAGACCGCTGGCGAGCGTCAACTTCATCACCGCCCACGACGGCTTCACCCTTCACGACCTCGTCTCCTACAACGACAAGCACAACGAGGCGAACGGCGAGGACAACGCAGACGGCGAGAGTCACAACCGCTCGTGGAACTGCGGCGAGGAGGGCGATACCGACGACCCCGAGGTCCACTCGCTGCGCGAGCGTCAGAAGCGCAACTTCCTTACGACCCTGGCGCTGTCTCAGGGCGTCCCGATGTTCCTCGGCGGGGACGAGATGGGGCGGACGCAGCAGGGCAACAACAACGCCTACTGCCAGGACAACGAGATCTCGTGGTTCGACTGGAGCCTGCGCGACGAGAACCTGGCCTTGCTCGGATTCACCCGCAGATTGATGGAGTTCCGGAAACGCCACCCGATCTTCCGACGGAGGAACTGGTTCCAGGGCCGCGATATCCACGGCACCGGCGTGACCGACATCGGTTGGTTCGATCCGAACGGCGAGGAGATGACCGAGGAGCAGTGGACGGCGGGATTCGCACGCACCTTGGGCGTCTTCCTGAACGGAGACGAGATCCCGACACCCGACGAGCAGGGACGGCAGATCGTCGACGACAGCTTCCTGCTGCTGTTCAACGCGCACGACGACATGATCCCGTTCACCCTGCCCGCTGCCCACTACGGCGAGGAGTGGCAGGCCGACCTGGACACGAACCAGCCGATCCTCGACGGCCCCAGGCTCTACAAGGCCGGACAGGACGTGCCCGTCGAGGCCCGGTCCATAGTGGTGCTCCGGCGTGAGTCCTGAGGTCCGGGCCACCTACAGGGTCCAACTGCACAAAGGCTTCACCCTCGACGACGCCGCTGCGATAGTCCCCTATCTCGCTCGCCTCGGCATCTCTCATCTGTATTGCTCGCCCTATCTGCAGGCTCGCTCGGGCAGCACGCACGGATACGACGTGGTCGACCAGAGCAGGGTGAACGCCGAGCTCGGAGGGCAAGAGGCACATGACCGGTTGTGCGCGACCCTTGCCGAGCACGGCATGGGTCACATCCTCGATGTCGTCCCCAACCACATGACGGTCACCGATCGCGCCAACTCCTGGTGGTGGGACGTTCTGAAACACGGCCCGGACAGCCGCTACGCGGCCTACTTCGACATCGACTGGGATCCCCCCGAACAGAAACTCCGCCGAACGATCCTGATCCCGGTCCTCGGCGACCACTACGGCCGGGTTCTGGAAGCGGGAGACATCCGCCTGGAGAGCGAAGGTGACGAACTCCTCGTCCGTTACTACGAGCACGTCTTGCCGCTAGCGCCCGGCTCCCTCGGGGAGGCGTCGACCGACGAGGCGAACGGTGACGTCGATCTGCTGCACGAGGTCCTCGAGCGCCAGCACTACCGGTTGGCGTTCTGGAGGGCCGCGGGGCAGGAGCTCAACTACCGGCGCTTCTTCTCGATCAACGATCTGGCTGCGTTGCGCATGGACAACCCCAACGTCTTCGACGACGTCCACAGGCTGGTGGTGTCATTCGTCCGAGAGGGGAAGCTGGACGGGTTGCGCATCGATCACATCGATGGACTGCGCGACCCGGAGGGTTATCTGGTCCAGCTGCGCTCGTGGGCGCCCGAGGCCTACATCGTCGTCGAGAAGATCCTGGAGCCAGGCGAAGAGCTTCGGCGCGAGTGGCCGGTCGAGGGGACGACCGGGTACGACTTCCTGAACCTGGTGAACGGTCTCTTCGTGAACCCCGCTGCGGAGGACGACTTCACCTCGATCTACGAAGAGGTGATCGGGGATCCCTTGGATGTGGAGCAACTTCGGCACGACAACAAGATGCTCCTGATGAAGACCGAGTTGGCCGCGGACATCGAGCGGCTTACCGAGCTCTTCGCCACGGTCTGCGAAGAGCACAGGAGCTTTCGCGACTACACGCGTCACGAGATGCGGACCGTCTTGCGCGAGGTCATCGCTTGCTTCCCCGTCTACCGGACGTATGTGAGCGCGGCGGGCGGAAGGAAGACCGAGACCGATATCGCCTACATCCGTGAGGCGACGGGGCGGGCACAAGGGCACCTGCCTCATCTCGAGGACAACCTGCTGAAGTTCCTGGCCGACATCCTGTTGCTCGAGGTGAAGGGCGAGGCGGCGCAGGAACTGGCGATGCGCTTCCAGCAGACCACCGGACCGGTGATGGCGAAGGGGGTCGAAGACACCACCTTCTACATCTACAACCGGTTCGTCGCGTTGAACGAGGTGGGGGGCGATCCCGGCCGCTTCGGTGTGAGCCTGGATCGCTTCCACGACGCCATGACCAGCGCTCAGCGCAACTTCCCGCGAGCGATGCTCGCCAGTTCGACGCACGACACGAAACGCAGTGAGGACGTAAGGGCGCGTCTCGCTCTCCTCTCGGAGA
>JBKHXK010000020.1:0-45295 GCA_046566065.1 Actinomycetota bacterium
CGAGTGACCGAGATGGTCGCGGCCGACGAAGACGTGCAGGCCTACGTGCGATTGCTGGAGGCACGCTCCGACGAGCGCGCCCACGAGGAGCAGATGAGCGAGCAGGACCTGCCATCCGGCGACGCGCTGGCGGCCGAGCTAGAGAAGTACCTCCGCGACCAGAACGACTGATCCCCTCTGCTCCGGCTGCCGATGTGGCGTTCGCCACGCGACCGAAGGCGCGGTCGAGCGAATGTTGCTACGGGATGTCGCAAGAGCATCGTCGCCATAGCAAAGAACCCCCGCTCCTAGCCGTCACGCGCCTCGCGGGACGGCAATATGGGTTGGTACATCGTGACCAGGCATTAGCCCTCGGCATGACCCCCGGCGCGATCAGCCACCGACTCGGGTTGGGGTGGGAGTCCGTTCATCGGGGCGTCTACCTGCTCCCGGGGTTCGCACCGGCCTGGGAGCAAGAGGTTCTGGCCGCTTGCATGCGCGGTGGACGAGGTTGTGTGGCTTCCCATAGCACCGCCGCCGCATTGCATGGGCTGGACGGCTGCCGGCGGAGCGAACCGATCCATCTCTATGCCGACACGGGATGGCGGGCGTCCGGCGTGAAGGTCCACCGAACCCGCACCTTGCCGACCTGCGATGTGATGTCGGTCGGGCCGACCCCCGCTACGGAGTGCAGCCGGACCCTGTTGGATCTCGGCGCGGTCGCCGACGAGGAAGTGGTCGAGATGGCTCTCGAGTGCGCGCTACACCGAGGGCTCACCTCGGTGCCCCGCCTGCGATGGAGGCTTGAGCAGGTCGGTGGTCGAGGTCGGCCGGGGGCTGCTCTACTGCGCCGGCTGCTCGATCTTCGCGAGGGGCACGGCCGGCCGGCTCAAAGTGTCCTCGAGGTGAAGTTCATGAGAGCGATCCGGCAAGCCGGCCTCCCCCAACCGCAGCGTCAGCTGTGCATCAAGACCTAACACGGCCGCCGCTTCATCGACTTCGCCTTTCCGACGCTGTTGCTCGGGATCGAAGTGGGAGGCAGGGACGCGCACTCGGGGCCGGCCGCAGAGCAACGGGACTCTCGTCGTCACAACGAGCTAACGCAACTCGGGTGGCGCATCCTGTACTTCACGTGGGATGACGTCGATCACCGGATCGACTACGTCATCGCATGCATAGAGGAAGAACTGCGCCCACGGCTGGTCTGACCGAAACTTGCTACGGCGACACCGCTGAACGACGTTGCCGTAGCAAGGAACGCCTAGAGGCCCGGCCAGTCCTTCTTCTTCTCTTCGATCACGGGCCAGTCCGTGTTCTTCGGCTCTTCCGGAGCCAGGATGTCGCCCAGGTCTTTCTTGGCGCTGATGTCTCCCGCCGCCGAGATCAGGTCTTCGAGCGAGCCGCGAGGCTTGCCTTCGATCCTGATGCGCAGGGCGGCCAACACATCGGCCTGCGGCCCGGACAGCCCCGGCCCCCTATCGATCTCGCCCAAGACCTCGGCGGCCTTCTGGATCAGCTTGCGGTCTTCCTTCTCTTGAGCCTTCAGCCGCTGCAGCTCCTCGTCGCTCATGCCGCAGTTATAACCGAGCCACCCTTGTCGGTTCAGCCCGACAGACGGCTCCGGAGAACGGCGGCTACAGGTCTCGTGACTCCGATCCAGCCGAGGCCGAGGAGGGCTGGTCTGGGTGAGAGGCGTCGGTGAACTCGCGGAAGACGCCGGTGACAAGGAAAGAGATCTGTTCGCCCACGTCGACCGCATGGTCTCCGAAGCGCTCGAGATACCGGGCCACGAGGATCAACTTCGTAGCCCACTCGAAGCTCTCCTCGTCGCCGGCGTATGTCTTCAGATCATCCAACATGCCTCGGTTGAGCCGATCGAGGTACGAGTCTTTCTCCGGCAGCTGTTCGGCCAACTCATCGCTGCGCTGAGCGAAGGCCGAGAGGGCGAGGTCGATCATCTCCGCGGCGCGTGCGCCCATCTCCTCGAGCCGAGCCATCATCGGTGAATCCGACGGATACGGATGCTGGTTGAGAACGAACTTCGCGATGTTGACGCAGAGATCGCCCATCCGCTCGACGTGCATGTTCGAGTGCAGGATCGCACTGACCAGACGAAGGTCCCCCGCGACGGGGGCCTGGAGAGCGAGAAGGTTCAGCACCCGGCTTTGCGTCGCGAGGTAAACGTCGTCCACCTGGTCGTCCTCGGCGATCACCTCTCGGGCGAGGTCGTCACTGCGTTCTCTCAGAGCTTGCAGGACGCGCTCGAGCTGTCTGCGAACGAGCCGCCCTTCGGCCATGAGACGGCTCTCGGCGGCCTCGAGCTCGTCGTGGAAGTTCACTCTGGGCATGCACTCACCTTATCCGCCCACTGCGCGAACGCGACGTGTCGCCTACGTGAACGTTAGGGAAAATCCCTTGGTAGCTCGAGGGAACAGCGCCGCGAGCAGAGCAAGACAAATACACTCGGAACAGCCGATGCGAACGGATGTGGACGCCAGATGACTGAGATGCTTCTCCTCGTTGCAGGCGTGTTGATCGGTGTGCTGGCGGTCCTTCTCTGGCTCCAGGGCAGAGAGATGGCCCCACCTCGCCGGACCGTTCCTGCCGGTGAGACACCCACCCAGGCCGTGGAGGTCGCTCGGCAAACGGATCCCCTCTTGGACGAGATCTCCGAGGGGGTGCTGGTGCTCGATCGGAGACTCCGTCCGAGACTGATCAACCGCGCTGCCGCTCGGATCCTCGGGCTGCAGGCGAAGACCTCGCCGGCGAGGGTCCCTTCCGAGGAGGTGCTGGCCCTGGCGCGTCGAGCGAGGGACGAAGGCGCGACCGTCGAGGAGTTGCTGAACCTCTGGTACCCGACCAGATCCACGATCAAGGCGAGAGCGATCCCGAACGGATCGGGCGGAGTGATCGTGATCCTCGACGACGTCACCGAGGAATCCCTCTCGCAGAAGGTCCGGAAGGACTTCGTCGCCCACGCCTCGCACGAGCTGAAAAGCCCAGTAGCCAGCCTTCAGACGCTCGCCGAGGCCGTCAGCCAAGCCGCTAGGAACGATCCTGAGACCGTCGAGCGGTTCTCGGTGAAGATGGTGGCGGAAGCGACGCGCCTCGGCCGGTTGATCAGCGACCTGCTCGACCTCTCCAGGCTCGAGGACGCCGCCTCGCTGCCGGAGGAGCCGGCCAACCTGTCCCTGGTGGCAGAGCGGGAGCTGGCTCAGATCAGACCCGCGGCGGCCGCCAAGGGGATGCAGATCGAGAGCCACATAGCCCCCGACGTCTGGGTGAAAGGTGACGACCAACAGCTCGGCCTGATGGTCGGGAACCTGCTCGAGAATGCCGTGCGCTATACGCCTGAGGGAGGGAAAGTGGAGCTGCGAGTGGAGCTGCAAGGTGATTCCGCAGTGACCTCGGTGACCGACGACGGGATCGGGATCCCCCTCGAAGCGCAAGGCCGGGTCTTCGAGCGTTTCTACCGCGTGGATCGGGCTCGGTCTCGAGACCGGGGCGGCACCGGCCTCGGTCTGGCCATCGTCAAACACGTCGCCGAGCTGCACCGGGGTGAAGTCAGCGTGCGGAGCGAACTCGGTGAGGGCTCGACTTTCACCGCCGTCTTGCCTGCACTGGAATCACAACCCGCGGCCGACTCGCTGGCCGGATGATGCGGAAGGGATAGAGATTGTCAAAGCTGCTGCTCATCGAAGACGAAGAGAGCTTCGGAGAAGCTCTCCAGTACCAGCTCCAACGGGAGGGGTTCGAGGTCGACCGAGTCACAGACGGCGCCAGTGGACTCGACCGTTTCAACACCCACGGAGCCGATCTGGTGTTGCTGGATCTGATGCTGCCGGGCATGGGCGGCGAGGACGTCTGTAAAGCGATCCGCAGGTCATCGAACGTCCCCATCATCATGCTGACCGCCAAGGACTCCGAGTTCGACAAGGTGCTCGGACTGGAGCTGGGGGCCGACGATTACGTGACCAAGCCGTTCAGCGCGCGCGAGCTACTGGCCAGGGTGAAGGCCGTCCTGAGGAGAAGCAGCAACGCCGACAGCTCGACGGATGGGGTGCTCGAAGGCGGCGGCATCAGGATGGACCCAGCACGCTTCGAGGTGACCGTTCGAGGTGAACCCGTGCACATGCCGCGTAAGGAGTTCGAGCTGCTCGAGCTCCTGATGGAGAATGCCGGACGCGTACTGAGCCGGGACACGCTGATCGACCGCATCTGGGGTTCGGATTACTTCGGAGATTCGAGAACGCTCGACGTGCACATCAAGAGGCTTCGCGCCAAGTGCGAAGAGGATCCGCACGATCCCAAGCGCCTCGTGACCATCCGGGGCCTCGGGTACAAGTTCGTTCCCTAGGAGGCGATGGCGCCACCCCGACTGCCGGCGCGCTGACGGCGCTGGAGCTAGCCGAAGCGCCCGGTGACGTAGTTCTCTGTTCTCTCTTCGCGGGGGTTGGTGAAGATCTGCTCGGTCTTGTCGTACTCGACCAGCACTCCCGTGCGCCGGTCCTGATCCTCGTTGACCTCTGCCGTGAAGAAGGCCGTCATGTCGCTCACGCGCGCTGCCTGCTGCATGTTGTGCGTCACGATCACGATCGAGTAGTCGTCCTTGAGGTCCTGCATCAGGTCCTCGATCCGTCCGGTGGCGATCGGGTCCAGCGCCGAACAAGGCTCGTCCATCAAGATCACGTCCGGCTGAACCGCGATGCACCGAGCGATGCAAAGGCGTTGCTGCTGCCCTCCCGAGAGAGACCATGCGGACTCCTTCAAGCGGTCCTTCACCTCGTCCCACAGGGCCGCCTTCTGCAGCGACTGCTCGACCACCTCGTCCATGTCTCCCTTGAACCCGGCGATCTTGGGTCCGAAGGCGATGTTGTCGTAGATCGACTTGGGGAACGGGTTCGGCTTCTGAAACACCATCCCGATCCGTCGACGCACCTCGACCGGATCGACCTTCGGCGAATAGAGATCGACGCCGTGATACATGACCTTGCCTTCGATGCGAGCGGTCTCGACCAGATCGTTCATCCGGTTCAGGCATCGCAGGACGGTCGTCTTGCCGCACCCGGACGGGCCGATCAGGGCGGTGATGTTGTTCTGGAAGACGGTCAGCGTGACGTCGCGCACAGCCCTGAAAGAACCGTAATAAACGGAGAGGTCCTGCAAGTCGAACACCGCGTCACGCTGAACCGTGTTCGGGTCGTCAGGCTGTGCTTCGAGGCGCATCTGTGGACGGTCCCCCATGTGGTCGGGTGCTGTAAGGGTTCTAAGGCTCACTTTCTATCTCACCACTTCCGCTCGTAGCGATTCCGCAGGTAGATCGCGATCGCATTCGCACTCAGGATCAACGCCAGGAGAACGATGATCGCCGCCGAGGTGTTGGCTCGGAACCCCTGGCTGGGAAGGCCGGCGTATTGATAGACGATCGTCGGCAACGTCGTGAATGGGTCATACAGCTGTTGATAGAGACTCGCTCCCCCGGTCGCCAAGAACCCTGTCACCGCACCCACCAGCAGGATCGGGGCCGTCTCTCCAAGAGCTCGCGCCAGGGAAAGAACTATGCCGGTCAGGATCCCGGGGGCCGCGGACGGCAAGACGTGATGACGGATGACCTCCCACCTGGTGGCCCCCACGCCATATCCCGCCTCGCGGATGCTGGCCGGAACGGCCCGCAGAGCTTCCGACGCCGTGATGATGACGATCGGGAGCACCAGAACCGACAAGGTAAGGCCTCCCGCGATCATCGTCTTCCCGCCGGTGAACCCACGGAGCAACTCGACGAACAACGCCAGGCCGAGTAGTCCATAGACGATGGAGGGCACTCCGGCCAGGTTGCGGATGTTGACCGTGATGAAGCGACTGAAGCGAGTGTCGGGGGCATATTCCTCGAGGTAAACGGCTGCTGCGATGCCGAGGGGAACCGCTACGAGAGTGACGATCACCAACATCACTCCCGAACCAACGAGACCTTGGCGAACCCCCGCGGTCTCCGCGTTGAAAGATGAGATCCCCGATGTGAGGAACCCAGTGCCCCGCTCAGCCAAGACACCGATCCCTCCCTGGACGACGTCGAAGAGGAGAGCGAAAAGGATCGAGATCGAGGCCAGCAAAGCAAAGATCAAGAGAGCGTGAAAGGCGAACTCTCTCACGTCGAATCGACGACCCTCGAGCCTTTGGCGGACCGCGGCCTGCAGCACGGCGCTGTCCGATCGGGTGGCGGCCACTAGTACCTCTGTCTCACGCGACGGACGAAACGCTCACTGACTATGTTCAACAGCAGCGTGAGCAAGAAGAGCAGAAGACCTACGAAGAACAAACTTTCGAATGTGTTCTCGGCCCCCTTGACCTGATCGCTGCCGATCGCCAGAGCGGTCATAGCCGCCGTCATCGTCTGACCGGGTTGCGTCGGATCGAAGGTAAGAGCCGACCCCCCACTTGCTCCGGCGGCGATCGCTACGACCATGGTCTCGCCTATGGCTCGTGAGACCCCGACGATCAACGAAGCGACGATGCCCGAGACAGCCGCGGGCAGGATGACCTTCATGGTCGTGGCCCGCTTTCGGGCACCCAGGCCGTAGGAAGCCTCCCTCAGGGCCGTAGGGACGGACCGCATCGCGTCTTCAGAGATCGAGGCCACCAGAGGAGTCACGAGGATGCCCACTCCGATGCCCGCCGCCATCATGTTGAAGAAGGACGAGCCGGGGAACAGCCGTTGCACTATCTCGGGGCTGATGAAGGTAAGGGCGAAGAACCCGATGACCACGCTGGGCACTCCGGCAAGGATCTCGAGGATCGGCTTGATCGCCCTGCGGACGGGGGGCCGCGCATATTCCGAAAGATAGATGGCCGCACCGAGACCAAGTGGCGTAGCTACGACCATCCCGATCCCGGCGATGAGCAAGGTGCCCACCACGATGGTGCGGATGTCATACAGACCCCGGCGTGGGAACCATCCCGACGACCACAGCGAAGAGAGCTCAACGTTAGTGATGAAAGTGAAGGCGCGTCCTACAAGTGACAGAACGATCGCGGCTCCGATAAGAACCGCGAGGATGGCGGCAGACTTGAAGATGGCGTGAACCATCTTCTCCCGGCGATGCCGGGCGGGATTGCCGGCCAAGAGATCGCCAGGCAAGCCCGGGTTCGTTGATTGAGACATCGATGCCAAACCTTAGCCTTTCTGCAACCTTGATCTGAAGCTGTAAAGGGGACGGGAGCGTGGCCTGTGGCTCCGCTCCCGTCCCCCCGAACCGCTAGGTCTATTCGACGCGGGTGCCGACCTCGCGCTCTTCCCACGCACTCGTGGTCTCGGCGATAGCCTCGTTGGTGAGGTCGACATAACCGACCTCGGACACCGACGCGAGACCGTCTTGTGAGAGATAGAAGTCCACGTACGCGGACAGTGCCTCGTTCTCCTCTGCCTTCGCCTTGTTGACGTAGATGTAGAGGTCTCGGGCGATCGGGTATTCGCCACTGGCGATCGTCTCGTCCGTGGGCTCCACACAGCCCGAGCCCTCTTCCTCTTCGATGGGGATGGCGCGCACGGTGTCCGACGCATTCGAGTAGAAGGCGTAGCCGACCCAGCCGAGCGACGTTGCGTTACCTGCGATCCCTTCGATGATCACGTTGTCGTCACCCGACGCCTGGTAGTCCGGGCGGACGAAGGGGCCGTCTTCGGGCTGCTTGCGCTCCTCGACGGCGATGTCCTCGAGAACCAGCTCGGCGAACGAGTCGTAGGTGCCCGACTCTTCTCCCGGCGCCGTGACGCTCAGCTTGGCGTCGGGGTAATCGCCACTGCCTCCAACCTCTTTCCCGAGATCGTTCGCGTCAGACCAGTTCGAGAACCCTTCCGACTCCGGGCCCAAAAGGGCGTAGAGATCCGGGAAGCTCAGGCATTCGACCAGGTCGTTCTCGGGCGAGGTGACCACGCTGATCCCGTCCACGGCGACCTTGAGCTCGATGAACTCGACCCCGTTCTCTTCGCAAGCGGGAATCTCTTCTTCCGGGTCGATCGGGCGGGAAGCGTCGGAGATATCCGTGTCGCCCTGGCAGAACAACTCGAAGCCGTCACCGGTGCCCGGGCCGTCGACGGAGATCTGCACACCGGGGTTCTCGGCCGAGAACTTCTCGGCATTCGCTGCCGAGATCGGCTCGACGGTAGAAGAGCCCGAGATCGAGATAGAGCCTGAAAGTTCCCCACCCTCTCCGCCACCGGACGAGGCGTCGCCGCTCTCCGTAGGCGCGCAAGCGGCGCCGAGAAGTGCTATCACCACCGCCACTAGGAGCAGGCGCATCGGTCTGGTTGCAAAACTCATACTGCTGTTTCCTCCTTCTTCTGCGCGTTCTCGCGCACGATGACCTCCCGCGAGGTCACTTCCATTGACTGGAAGCTAGCAACGCGATGTTGCGACCGGGCATCGACTTCATGAACTGAATGTGAACATCCGAGGGCCCCTGTGGAGAAGTGCCCGTTGCATCTGCCCACCGCCCAAGATTCACCGAAGCGCGGCCGACCGTTCACGTTGCGTTTAGTTGGGAGGGCTACCTTCGTGATCACGCGGGTCAGAGTTGATCTTCCCCGGTCGCTCGCCTGTAGAGAGAGGGCTCACTCCCCCCGAGCCCTCTCTCTTGCATGTCATCCTCTGTCGGACACGGCGCTTAACCCCCGATGCGTTTGGAGCCGGATCCGTCCCGATAGACCGACACAACGGAGGGCCGAGGCTGTCCGCCATCAGGCCACGTGCTCGCCCGATCGTCGGGACTCGCGCCATCGACCTCGCCCGGATGTTGCACCGCACAGAAGATCGTCTCTTGATCCGGGGTGAACATCGGGCCACAGGCCTCCGCCCCGAGGGGAACCGTAAGGAACCGCTTCACGTAACCCCGCTCCAGTCCGTCAACCGGTGTGGCGAAGAACCCGTCGTTGGAACCGAGTTGGTTACCGTCGGTGGCTATCCAGAGGTTGCCCTCCTGGTCGAACGCCAGATTGTCGGGGGCCGAGATCGAGCTCACCTGCGACTTGTCATACCCGGCGAAGTAGGTAGATGGGTCTTCGGGATCGCCGGCAAGCAGGAAGATCCGCCAAGCGAAGGTCGTGGCGGCCGGATCGTTGCCCGCCTCTTCGATCTCGATGATGTGGCCGTGCTTGTTGTCCTTGCGCGGGTTCGCCTCGTCGACACCGGGTTGGGCGGGAGCCCCCCGTCGGGTGTTGTTCGTGAGGGCGAGGTAGATGCGGCCGGTGACAGGGTTGCGCTCGAAGTCCTCGGGCCGATCCATCTTCGTGGCGCCGACCATGTCTGCGGCGAGACGCGTGTTGATCAAGACGTCGGCAGCCGACATCCCGGGTACGAAACTCTGGTCTCCCGATACGAGCGGGATCCACTCCCCGGCCCCATCGAACTCTCCGTCCGCAGGAGGCGTACCGTCGCCCGTGATCTCCACCGCGGGGCTGTCGCCGGTGAACCTGGCGACGTAGAGGGTGCCGTCGTCGAGCAGAGTCAGGTTGTGCTGATGAGCTTCGGGAGTGCCATCTGATCGCATCCGCCTGCTCGACACGAACTTGTAGGCATAGTCGAAGCGCTCGTCGTCGCCCATGTATGTCACGGGACGCAGATCGGATGTAAGCGTCGTCTCCGCTCCCTCGTGCTTGATCCTGCCCAGCGCGGTGCGTTTCTTCGGAACGAAGTCCGGGTCCGTCGGATCGAGCTCGACGACCCAGCCGAAGCGGAAGCCCTCGTTCGGCTCCTTCGCCAGATCGAACCGAGCCTCGGTCCTCTCCCACCCTCGCTGGCTGGGGGCCGAGGTGGGCATCCCGTAGCGCGCGTAGGACGCCTTCTTGGCCTCGTCCGTCACCGCGCCGGCATTCACGAAGTACTGGTTGAAGTTCTCCTCGCCGCTGAGGACCGTTCCCCACGGCGTGGTGCCCCCGGCGCAGTTGTTCAGCGTCCCTAGAACCAGTCGGCCGGACGGATCCTCAGTGGTCTTGAGCCACTCGTGCCCGGCTGCGGGCCCGGTCAGAGTCATCGGCGTCTGGGCCGTGATGCGGCGGTTGAACGGAGACGAGCGCCGGAGCCGATAGGCGCCCACCTTGTCGGTCCGATACACCTCGACGACCGACATCCCATGGGCCATCAGCTCGATCTGGATCCGTTCCAGGTCCTCAGGGGTGGATCCGCCTGGATCGAAGCCCCGGAACATCAACTCGCTGTCTGTGTACTCGTGATTGACGACCAGAAGACCTCGTTGCTGCCTCTTGCGGTCGTCGGGCAGGGGGATGAACGTGACGTAGTCGCAGTTGTAGCCGAACTGCTTCGCTTGGGCCTCGGCGCTCTGATGCTCGAAATCGAACTCCGGCGCATCTGGATAGATGGGGTCGCCCCACCTGGCCGTGACCCTGTAGCCGTAGCCGTTCGGTACGACAACGTCGTCGATCCTGTTCGGTGGAACGGGGGCGAAGGTCAGCGAGCCGTCTGCCGAGGAAGCCGACGCTGCAGCCGCTGGTGAGGTGAAGCGACCCATCGTCAGCACGACCGCGCCGGCGGCTCCACCTTTCAGAAGACTCCGGCGAGAAACAGCGGCTGACATCACATCACCGAAGTACTCGTTCTCGCTGCGGTTAGGCGCCTCGTGCGAGCAGGCATCCCCGCATCTGTAACGACATGTCATCGCAGAACGCCCACCGTCCCTAGAAAGGAGCGGGAGCAGTCGTCTGGTATCGGAACCCTTGTTCACATCGCCTCCGTCGTCAGTTCCAGAACGAACCGGCGCAGTCTAAGAATGGAGGCGTGAACGGAAAGGCATCTGTAAGGGAACTCTCTGTGAACACTCTGCGCTCCGGAGCTCGGAGGGGTGCTGGTCAAGTTCTCGCGACTCGACAACGGCTCCAACCTTCATCTAGGCGGCGCCGGAAGTTCGCTTTGCGTTCCGATCCACTCGCTACCGTCGAGATATGCAGCTCAAAGATCTTGCGCCGCCTCATCACAGCGACCAGTCGCTCCGCAAGGCGTTCCTAGATGGGGTGAAGGCCGCCTTCATCGTCAGTCAGAAGAACCGGCTCGGGCAGATCCTGTGCTCGTCGTGCGGGGTGGCCTGTGACACCGTGGGGGAAGCCGTGGCCAAGCTAAGCCTTCGCCATGTCTTCGAGGATCGACCCGATGACGGGTACGACCCCTACCTCGGCTGGAGGAACGACGATCCCAACAGGTTGCTGTTGTGGTGCATCAGATGCGCAGGATCCGATGCGCAGGATCCGATGCGCAGACAGTTCTCTTGACTTTCTCTGCCTCGTTAACTCGCCGGTAACGGACCGGAAACGTGCGCCATCTACCGTGACGTTCGATCCCTAGAGAGAGGATGTTCATGGATGGCTTCAGCGGCAAGAAGCGCATCGCGCTTGTCGCACACGACAACAAGAAGGCCGACCTGCTCGAGTGGGCCAGGTTCAACCGAGGAACGCTAGCTCGCCACGAGCTCTGCGCGACGGGAACGACCGGAGCGCTCCTTGCGAACGAGCTGAAACTCGATGTGACTCGGATGGAAAGCGGGCCCCTCGGAGGGGACCAGCAGATCGGGGCCATGATCTCCCGAGGTGAGCTCGATCTCCTCGTGTTCTTCTGGGACCCGCTCGAGCCTCAACCTCACGACCCCGACGTGAAAGCGCTGCTTCGGATGACGGTCGTGTGGAACATCCCGGTGGCATGCAATCGCAGCACTGCGGACTTCATGATCGCTTCGCCTCTGATGTCCGAGAGGTACCAGCCCATGGCTCCTCGTTTCCAAGAGGCCGGCTAGCGCCTGTTCGGCGCCGCCGCACTCGGTCTATGCAGACCGAGGAGGATCGGCGACGAGCTCCGTTCTCGGCATCTCCGGTGGGACCCACCTAGAGCGGCCCTGGTTCGCCTCGACGGCTATGCGTGCGTTCGCGACGGAACCCTGGGCCAACCGTCTGTCCAGAGTGCGGACCGCCGAGACCAGAACGCGAGATCCGATGTCGACCAGCACCATGTCTGCCTCCCATCGCCGTCTAGATCCAAGATAGGGAGGGCAGGTTTCATCCTCGTGACGCGACGGTTTCCGGCGGGTTATATCCGTGTGAACTCTGCTCGTTCGCCGGAGCCGTGCGTTCGGTGCGACCGGCCGTTCTGACGTCGGAAAAGCACGCTGGAACGTGCTCCAGTTAACCCAGAACGGTTAGAGGTTGTCTAGGACGAAGGTCGTGTACCAGGCCGACTTGAAGGTGTTCTCGATGCCTTGCTCGAGGTTCTCGCGGCCCCCGGCGACGGCCTCCATGAACGGGATCGTGTCCCAGGGCTGGTGGTAGCCCGGGTAGTCGGTTGCCGTGCGCATGCCGGTCCAGCGCATCGTGAACCATCCCTGCGCGGCGAAATTCCTCTCGTCCGAGTTGCGGATGTTCGGCCCGCAGACACAGATGTGCCCATCGGTGCCGAGCGGCCACTTCTCCGCAGCTGTCCGCCCCCCGTCGCCCTCGGGGAACTTCAGGAAATCGAAGTTAACGTAGCGCGATATCGGGACCGCGAGCTCGGCGTCTTCGGGAGTAGGCCCGTGATAGATGCAGATGCAGTAGCGGGCCGGATGGCCGATCCCCACCATGTCGAAGCCGAGGCCGGCGTGGACCTTCTGGCCCTTCTCCTTCAGCATCTCGGCATAAGCGCGGGAGGCCAGCAGCCCGTTCTCCTCCGCGTCGAACCACAGCAGCGCGATCGAGCGGTTCGTCCTGACCTTTGAGAAGGCTCTGCCGAAGTAGCGAAGGATGTTCGTGCCGCTGCCGTCGTCGTAAGCGCCCTGGACCGTGAACCCCGCACCGTCCGGGGCGACGAGGTCGTAGTGGGCGATGAAGGCGATCCACTCGTCCGGCTTCGTCGTCCCCTTCTTCACCGCTTCCACCACGCGCACCGTGCGAGGAACGGCGCCCTGTTGTCCCACCTCGAGCTCGAGGATCCGGGTCTTGAATCCATACCTCTTGCTCTCTTTGGCGAGGAACTCCGCCGCGGCCTGATTGTTCGGGAGGCCGTTGTGGCGCATCGGGAACCGGTCCACGTATTCCTGGAGGCCCGCCATGATCTCTTTGCCGGTGACGTTCGGCTTGGGAGCCTTGCTTAGGTCGTAGAACCGGTTGGGGTTGACGGGCTTGCCGGTCGCGACCGTGGCGCCGCCCGCGATGAACGCGGGAACGACGAGCGCGCCGGCCAGCGATACCGCCAGAAGGCGCGTGAACCTTGAGGGCATCCCCTGAACTCCCGTCGGCGGTTTCTGTCCGTTCCGTGCAGGTTTCTCCGCGGGGGCCGGGTTCCCTGCCGTTCCGGTCTGCAGGAGCGGCCCCGCGTTCGTCGAATCTTCGCTCCACTAGGCGAGATGGAACCCACCAAGGAGAGAACGATGAACCGCAAGTCGATCGCAGCACTGGTTCTGAGCGGACTGCTCGCCGGCAGCCTCATGGCCGCCCCTGCGTCCGCAGGCAAAGGCAAGAAGGCATCCGGCCCCCAGGTGGTCGGAGAAGACGCGGTCGGCGACTGGGGCGGCAACTCGGCCGCCGGCTCGGACGCGTCGGCGATCGGCGACGCGCTCGGTCAGGACCTGGTCGGGGCCTCGATCGGCATGAACGGCACCGACAAGATCGACTTCATCATCAAGCTGAACAGCCTTCCGCCGAGCGGCGGTGCTCCCGAGGTCAGCCGCTACATCTGGGACCTCAACGTCGACGGCAACTTCGTCGAGCTGGATGGCAAGTTCACCAACTACAGCAGGGGGGTCTGCGACCCCACCTCCGGCGCATGCCCGCCTCCTCGTGACCCCGGGCAGCAGCCCTTCTTCGTCCGCGGCAACTGCGGAGCCGTGGAGGGCACCAGCGTGACCACCTGTGTGGAGCTGGGCATCGTGAAGGGTGTCTTCGACGCCGCCAAAGCGACCATCACGATCACCGTCCCCATGGATCTGATCGGCGCCAAGCCGGGTTCCAAGATCAACCCCGACGCCAACATCTTCGGCGGAACGATCGCCGCGGCGCCTTCGACCTTCCTGACCTCTGCTGCGGCTCCGATGGACACCCTGGCAGTGACCAAGTCCTTCGTCGTCATGAGCGGCAAGAAGAAGTAGGAGACGACCATGGCGAAGAAGTAAGCCCTAAGCAGCGAACCCAGGGGAGGCCCGCACGGGCCTCCCCTTCTCGCGCCCGCTCCTCGGAAAACGCTTGACACGCATGGCAGGAGGGCGACCTGCGCCGTCGAATCCACCACTCAAGAACAGAACAAATGACCGGCTGAACAGGAGCTAGACATGAAGAGCTTCATGCGCAGAAGGACCCTGGTGGCGGCCATGGCCGTGGCCGGGCTATTGGTTGGTGCCGTCGGCAGCAGCGCTGGTGCGCGTCAGTCCCAGTCCGCTCCCCTGAAGGGCGTAGGCAAGGGCCTGAAGATCATCGGCAACGTCGGCTACTCCAGCGGCTCCGACATGGAGTTCGCCACGATCAAGGGCCGCGACTACGCGTTCGCGGGATCCTTCGCCCCGCTGAAGGACGGCGGTGGTCTTCACGTGATCGACATCACGAACCCCGAGAAGGTGAAGGAAGTCGCGTGGCTGAAGTGCACCGTTTACCAGTCCGACATCCAGATCAGCCACGACCAGAAGACCCTGCTCATGGGTGCGGACTCTGCCGGTGGTCCCGAGGCCTGCCTCGCCACTGGCAAAGCCGGTTTCATGACCGTGGACATCACCAACCCCAAGGCTCCGAAAGCCATCGGTATGGCGACGATCGCTCGCGGTTCGCACAACATCACCGCTCATCCGAGCAAGCCCTACGTCTACAACTCTGATTCGGACCTCGGCCGCCTCGGCCAGATCGAGATCTGGTCGATCAAGAACCCCGCCAAGCCCACGCTGGTCAACACGGTCCCGACCATCGGTGGAAGCCCGCACGACATCTCCTTCGACAAGAAGGGGAACCGCATCGTGACCGCCGGCATCGACAACGTCGAGATCTTCGACACGACCGACCCCGAGAACCCGTCTCTCAAGATGACGTTCCAGTGCCCCGGCTGCTCGATCACCCACGACGCCAAGTTCACGCCGGACGACAAGGGCCTCGTGATCGGTGACGAGGGCGGCGGTGGCGGTACCTACCCGTGCCCCGGTGGCGCTCTGTACTTCTACCGCCTCGAGGCCGACTTCGTGCCGGTCCTGACCGGGATCTACGAGCCGGGCGAGGTCGTGATCGCGGGTCTAGGCAGTGGCTCCCAGGGCGGCCCCGGTGGTTGCACCAGCCACGTCTTCGACTTCGACGACAAGGGCGAGCACATCTCGATCTCCTGGTACACCGCAGGCACCCGTTACCTGAGGATCGGCGACCGCACCGGCGCTGCCTTCGGGGAGCGCAACGCAGGCAACATCGTCGAGGCGGGCTGGTTCCGTCCGGACGGCGGCTCCTCGTGGAGCTCCAAGATCTACAAGGACCCGAAGTACATCTTCTCGAACGACATCCAGCGAGGCTTCGACGTCTTCAAGGTCGAGGGCTAAAGCAACCAACCACAGCTGTCGGAAAAGGCCCCCGGGACTCCCGGGGGCCTTTCTCATCGCCCGTTTGCGGTCACCCGGGGGGCAAGGACTGCGCCTCGGGGTGGCGAACCTACGATGCAGATGATGAAGCTCACCCGGGCGGCTATAGCCGCCCTTTCGCTGCTGATAGTGATCGGTCCACTGGCGCTGACGGGGCGGACCGCCGAGCGCATCTGCCCGGGCGTCGTCGTCGACGGCCCCTGGACCTCGATCGCGGCCCCCGCCTTCACCGGCGCCGGAGGCCCGGATCTGGCCGCCTTCGCGGTCCACCCACAGCTTCCGTTCGTCCTCTACGCGACCAACGGCCAGCAGGTCAAGATCTCCGACGACTCCAGTTGCACCTGGAAGGACTTCTTCTCGGTCGAGCTTCTGCCTTCGTTGGGCTCGACGGTGTCCGCCGCGAACTCGAGGGTCAGATCGATCGAGATCCCCGAGAACCCGATCGGGCCTGCGCCCGTCTACCTGTTGATCGAGGAGACCGTCGGGCCGATCGTTCGGCCTCACGTCGTCACCGCGAACGGGCAGGGCGGCGGACTCGACCTCCTTAGCGGCCTTCCGCAAACCACGGGGGGCGTCTACGGATTGCATGTCGCGCCGAGCGACGCGAAGGTGCTCTACCTGCACGTGCGCTCGAGCCCGGCCACCCTCCAGGACGACATCTATCGGAGCGACGACGGCGGCTCGAGCTGGACGAAGCGGAACGGGGGCCAAGCGACCGCGAGCCAGGGCCTGGCCGTGGACCCCCTGAACCAGAACGAGATCTGGACCTTCGGGGCCGACGGGCTGTACCGCTCGACGGACGGAGGCGCGAGCCGGCGGTACATGGACCAGGTCGGGCCACCGGTGCCGCTCCTCGACATCTTCCATCCACCGGGCAAGCCGCAGCGGGTCATGGCCTACGAGGCCGAGACCGGAACGATCAACATGACGCACGACGGGGGCAAGACATGGACGCGCTTCATGGGCCCGCCCGGGTTCGCGCGCTCGTGGGCGCACGGCAACGAAGAGGACCAACTGCTGCTCGCGCAGCATCTGCGGGTGGACGACTACAGACCGCCGAGCTTCTGGGAGGACGTAAGCGCCGACTACGAACAGGACGACCTCTCCGACCTTCAAGCCGACAGGTCGCCGTTCCCGTCAGTGTTCGGATTCACCGCCCGTACGATCGAGAGGTACACCGGCTGGAACGATCACGTCGAGTTACCGGACATCGAAGACTTCGACCCGGCCAAGATCGTCGACGACAGCAGCCTCGTGCCGGCGAAGACCAAGATGCGACTCGAGCCGGGCGACTCCAAGAAGGTGGATTACACCTTCACGCTTCCTCCCAACGCAGTGCCGCTCGACGTCTTCTTCCTCGTCGATACAAGTGACAGCATGGATTCGAGCATCGCCGGTTTGCGCAAAGGGATGCAGAGCATCATCCAAGCTCTGGAGGCTTCGAAGATCGATGCGATGTACGGGGCCGGAGAGATCAAGGACTATCCGATACCCGGCTTCGGCGACCCCACCGCGGGAGATTTCCCCTACCGATTGAACCGCGCGATCGGGCCGGTGAACGACGCGTTGGTGGACGCCCTCGCGAAGATGAAGGCCGGGGGAGGCGGCGTGAACGACTTCGAGGAATCGCAGCTCACCGGTCTCTACCAGGCCGCCACCGGAGAGGGCGAGCCCGGCTGTGCCGCCGAGGCGGTCGAGGAAGGACAGCCTTGCGTGCCGCCGGGCCAAGGAGCCAACTTCCGGCCCGACGCGGTCAAGGTCATCGTGAACATCACCGACTACGGGTTCCATGACCAGGCCGCTCACCCCTCACCCCCGTTCGCGCAGGTGGCCGAAGCTCTGTCCGCGCAAGAGGTGAAGCAGATCGGACTCGCCGTTTACGGCTCCGAAGGCATCGAGGGCATGAACTCTGCGGTTGCGGATCTATCGGAGATGGCGGAACTCACCGGCACGTTCGCCCCCGACCCGCTCGACTGTGACGGAGACGGCAACACCGACGTGGGGGCCGGGGAGCCGATCGTGTGCCGGATCACCGACATGGTGGACAACGACACGGTGAACATCGCCCCGGCGATCATCGAGACGGTCAAGGCGGTCGTGCAGGAGGTCGAGGTGGAGCTCGTCCGCAGCGACGGCAAGCCGATCACAGACGTCAGCCCGGCCGTGTACCCCAGGGTCGACGTGACCGAGCAGAACGCTCTCGGCTTCGGGCTCACCTTCACCTGCCCCCGCAGCCTGGCAGGGACGACACAGGACCTGACGCTGGCCGCCAAGGTCCAGGGCAGCACGGTGGCGACGGCCGCCGCGACGGTGACCTGCGAGAATCTGCCCAAGGCGGCGATCGCCAAGAAGCCGAAACCGCCTCCGCCTCCGCCTCCGGTCATCCCGGTGTTCCCCCCCGGGCCCGTGGTGATCCCGGCTCTCGCCCCGGCGGGACCGCCGCCCGTCCCCGAGACGATCTCGTCGACCCAGTCGGCCGCACAGGCGCAGGGAGCGGTGGCGAAACAGGAGCAACAGCAGGTCCAGTTCGCGGTCGCGTACGCCGCCTTCCGCAACGACGAGGCCTACGCGTTGTCGAGCTACACCGAACGCCGCGGCCCCTCGCCGGCGCCGCTGTATCTCACCGCGGCGATGATGTCTCTAGCCGCGAGCTTCGTCGCCATCTCGCGTAACCGGGCCCGCACCGCCCTTGCTCGCTCTCGTCGACGCTGACCTGGGGACTAGTCCTCTCAAGGATCTCGCACGCTCTGCCGATAGTCAGAAATGACTAGTTACATCGCCCAGACGAAGGCAGGTGCATCGTGAGGTCGGTCGCCAAAGGGTTCCCCCGGAGACTCGCCGAAACGCTTCAGGCGAAGGACGAACAGGAGAACGCGTGGGAAACGCTCGACACCCTCGTTGCGTCCGTGAACGAGCACGACACCTTCACGGGCGGTCACTCCGAGCGAGTGGCCCGCCTTGCGAGAGACCTGGCCCGGCTCCTCGGATACTCGCCCGCTGAGCAAGAGTTCATCCGTCAGGCAGGACTCGTCCACGACGTGGGGAAGGTCAGCATCCCGGAGCCCGTCCTGCGCAAGCGCGGATCGCTCACCGACGAGGAGCTGCATCTCGTGCGACTGCACCCGATCATGGGCGCGAGCATCCTCTCGAGGATGCCGGGGATGGACCGGCTCGTGACCGTCGTGCTCCACCATCACGAGCACTGGGACGGGAGCGGCTACCCCAGCGGTCTGAAGGAGGTCGAGATCCCGGTCGAGTCTCGGATCGTCGCCATAGTCGACGCGTTCGATGCCATGACGGCAGGGAGCCCCGGGCGTCCGGCCATCAGGACGGAAGACGCCCTCGCCGAGTTGAGGCGTTGCTCCGGCAGCCAGTTCGATCCGCTCCTGGTGGACGCGATGCACGAGGCCTACCGCAACGGTTTGCTCGACGACACGCCCGGCGCGATCGTGCTGCCCGAGTCGGGTTGGAGCATGTCCCTCTAGCGGCGTCCCTCCCCTCCACCTTTGTACGGAAACCCACGAGACACAGGGGCTTTCGTACAAGGTCACGCTAGACGGAGCGCGGCACCCGGTACGGTCGCCGCATGCCAGATGCGTTGATGGTGACCTCTTCGTTCCTGCCGGGCCACGGTGGGATCGAGAGCTATCTGGCCGAGCTCTGCGGCTCGCTCGCTCCGCGGGTGGCGGTGCTCGCCCCGCCTCGTCGCGACGGCCAGGAACTCCCTCGCGGTCTCCCGTATCCCACGATCCCGGGGCCCAACTCGATGCTGTGGCCGGGCCGCTCGGTCGGACGGGCCGTCATCGAAGAGGCGGCGCGTATCGGTACCGACAAGGTCTTGCTCGGCACTCCGTGGCCCCTTGCGCTCCTCGGCCCCCATCTGCGCTCGGCCGGATTGCGTTATGCCGCGATCATCCATGGGGCCGAGCTGCTGGTGCCGGGGGCCGTGCCTCTGTTGCGCAGGAAACTTGGGCGCGCGTTGTCGCAAGCCGACCTCCTGCTGCCGGTGAGCGACTACACCGCCTCCGCAACGACTCGCTTGCTCGAGGGTGTCGGCCTCACCGTGCCCGAGATGGCGCGACTGCGTGCACGCGTCGACCTCGCTCGCTTCCGGCCCGACCTCGATGGCTCGAAGGTCCGCGCTGGGATGGGACTCGACGAAAGGGCGAAGGTGATCCTGTCCTTCGGTCGCCTCGTCGAGCGCAAGGGGGTCCATCGCATGATCGAAGCGATGCCGGAGATCACCCGGCAGATCCCCGACGCGATCTACGTCGTGGGCGGTACCGGGCCAGAGGAGAAACGTCTGCGTCGTCTGGCCAAAGACACCGGAGCGCGGGTGATGTTCGCGGGCCGGGTCCCCGATGCCGATGCTCCTGCGCTCTATGCGACGGCCGACGTCTTCGCCCTGCCGGTCGTGGATCGGTGGTTCGGCCTGGAGATCGAGGGTCTCGGGGTGGTCCTCTTGGAGGCGGCCGCATGCGGTACCCCATGCGTCACCGGTAGATCCGGCGGCACCCCCGAAGCGGTGCTGGACAACGAGACCGGATACGTCGTGGACGCGACCGATCGCTCGCAGCTGATCGAGGCGACGGTCGCTCTGCTCTCGGATCCCGTCGAGGCGGCCCGCATGGGGGCCGCAGGGCGGGAACACGTGCGGGCCAACTTCTCGAAAGAGATCGAGCCCGAGGCGCTGCTCGCGTGGCTGGCCTGAAGTCGTAGCATCGACCAACAGGACGGATGGAGAGGAGAACGGATTGCGACTACGCGTTTCGTCACCCGGACAGGACTTCTCCCAGGAAGACGTCGATCAGGTCGAGCGGGATCTGGAGAAACTCGATCGCCGGCTCAAGGACTTCAAACAAGAGGTGATCGCCGACGTCCGCATCTCGAACGGCAGCGGAGCGCCCAAGCACCATGTCGTGATCGAGCTCAACTACGGACGCAACCATCTCGTCGCCAAAGCGGACCACAACGACTGGGGTCAGGCCGTACGCGGAGCCCGCGAGGACCTGTTGCGCCAGATAAACGATCGCTCGCGCGGCGGTCACAGCTCGCAAGCGAAGCAGTAACCAACCGATGAGGGAGCCGCACGCCGTCCGGCGGGATCGCCGGGAGGACATCCTCCAAGCGAGCCTGCACCTCTTCGCCACGAAGGGGTTCCACGGCACCTCGATGCGCGACATCGCGCGCGAGGCCGACATCACCGAGGGCCTGATCTATCACTACTTCGAATCGAAGCGCGACCTGTTCCGGGCGATCATCGACGAATACTCGTTCCTGCCGCTGCTGCGTACTCTTCCGGACCTCGCCGAACAACTGGATCTGCGCTCGCTGCTGATCGTGCTCGCGCGTGGCTTCTTCGATGTCATGAAACAGAACACGGAACTCGCCCGCTTGTTGCTTCAAGAGGTTCAGGTCTTCCCCGAAGAGAAGGAGGCCTTCTTCGCGGACGCCGTGAACGAATCGATCACAGAACTGGCGAGGATCCTCGGCAACCGGATGAACGAACGGGCCCGGATGCAGGTCGATCCCGAGGTCTCGGCCCGCATCTTCTTCAACTCATTGCTCGCGTTCTTCGTCGAACAGGAGATCCTCGGCGGCAAGCACCTGCTGCCGGCAGACGAGGCGAGCTACGTCGACCATCTCGTCGACATGTTCGTGAAAAGGCTTGGGCCCGGCAAGCCGAAGCCTGCCGGGCCCAAGTTGGTCCGTTAACTAACCCACGTTCGCACTTCTGTACCGAACGCGACGCCTGACGTCGGTTTCAGTACAAAGGTGACTAGATCAGCGAGTCGATCTTCTCGATGATCGTGGTGCGGTTCTTGGTGTCCGCCTCGTAGCGACGGATCGTCTTCAGCTCGCTGGTCTCCAGCTTGTCGAGACGACCGGAGATCTCGTCCACCGTCAGTGCGTCGTAGGTCGGGATCGGGAGCTCGATGAACTTGCCCTCGATCGCGTCGAGCACGGTGCTGCGGTTCTCGTGCGCCTTCTCGAACTTGTAGACCTTGGCGAGCTCGGTCTGGGTGAGACCGGGAAGCTCCGAAACGATCTCGCTGGCGGTCAGCGACGCGTAGCTCTTGATGGGGAGGTCGCTGGCACGCTTGGGAGCGGCAACCCGGGGCAGCTTGGGCGCCACCGTGTTGGCCGCGGCGGTCGCGCGCTTGGTGGTCTTGCGGGCGGTCTTGGCGACCTCGCTCTGGACCTCGTCGACCTTGCGCTCGGCCTGACGCGTGCGGCGACGGACGATGCGCTCCACGGGCTCCATGCGGTCCTGGCCCCGCTCGATCAGACCGTCGAAGGTCTTGCGGATGCGCTTGGCGTTCAGGTCCGACAGCTCGTCGCGGACCTTGGAGTAAGCGCCGAGGGGCAGGTAGAGCCCGAGCTCGACGGCCTTCTCCCGGATGTTCCCGAGATTCTCAAGCCTGGTGGCCATGACGTCCTCCTCTGTTGTGAGTGCTTGCAACTGTTATACCACCGCTAACACGAGCTAAACCAGGGCTATTCCCGGCCCGTCGCTTTGGAGGTGATGTGAGCGAAGAACGGGGTTAGAGCTGGGCTAGGACGCCCTGGGGGATCGAGCGCAGCGACTCGGTCCAGTCCCCGTCCGGGAGCCCGGCCAGCGCTTCAGAGGCTCCCGAGGCGAGCGTCCGGGCCTCCTCGGTGGCAGCCTCTATGCCGCCCGCCCGCTCTAGGAGCGGGAGCACGGTATCCAGGTCCCGTACCCCGGCGTCGAGACGCTCCTGCAGGTCTGGGTCCCTCTCTGCGGCGAGGAGGACCGGCAGCGTGAAGACACCCTCTCGCAGGTCCGTCCCGGGGACCTTCCCGGTTACGTCCGGATCGCCCACCAGATCGAGCAGGTCGTCGACGATCTGGAAGGCCAGGCCGAGTTGGCGACCGAAAGAGACCAGGGCCGCTCTGTGCTCGTCGCTCGCACCCGAGGTGGCGGCTCCCAGCTCGCACCCCGCCGCGAACAGGGCGGCGGTCTTCTGTCCGATCGTCCGGCGGTACTCGTCGGGCGAGCGCCGCGCGTCTCCCAGGGCCGAGGTCTCGACGATCTGGCCCTCGCACACCTCTGCGATCGCACGAGAGAGGATCGCGCTCACCTCGCCACCGGCGTTCGCGCCCAGCAGGCAGCCTTGCGCGAACAGATAATCGCCGGACAGCACGGCCACCTCGAGCCCCCACTTCGAATGCACGGTGGGGACGCCGCGCCGCGTGTCGGTCTCGTCGATCACGTCGTCGTGGTACAGCGTCGCGACGTGGACGAGCTCGAGGGCGGCCGCGGCCAGATCGGTCTCGCGAGCTCCCGGGGTGCCTGCGCGTGACGTGATCATCACCAGCGCCGGCCGCAGCCTCTTTCCGCCGGCCTTAAGCAGGTGGCTCGCGGCTTCCCCGACCAGAGGATCGCGCGAAGCGCCTGCGGTCTCGAGCATCAGACGCTCGATCCGGAGCATGTCCTCGACCAACCAGGTCGGGCCGATCATGACTCGGTCGCGCCTTGGCCCAGCACCTGGATGCAGTAACGACGCTCCCGGGACGAGTCGAGCTCGACGAAGAGGATGCGCTGCGCATCTCCGAGAGCGAGGCGACCGTCCGCGACGGGGACACACTCCGAGGCCTTTCCCGCCATCACCTGGAAGATGTGGGCCGGGCCGTTGGCCGGCTCGTCGTCGACCAGGTTCTCGGTGCGGATGTCGAGATCGTCGTGGGCGTAGTAGGCGTCCTGGGGAGCGAGCCGTTCCATCGTCTCCTCGAGAGCGGACCGCATCTCAGGGGTCGGCTCGGCGATCAGGATGCAGCAAGTCGTGTGCGGGGAGAAGACCAGCACGCTGCCGTCCCGGACCCCGGACTCGGCGATGGTCTGGACGACCTCCTCGGTGATATCCAGGGTGTCCAGCCGGCCGCCGGTCTTCGTCTCGAACTCTTGTAGGTGGATCACGGCTACATTCTCACGCAGCGTTTACGGCCCCTCCTGCTCAGGCACTCGACGCTTCTGAACGGACGTTCAAGGTTCGGTAGGGGCCCGGAAGGGGTAAACAAGGGAGACCGCCCGATCCGACCAAGGAGGCCCCATGAACCCCCTCGTCAAGAAAGCCGCTGCTGCACTCGCCATCAAAGAGCTGGTCGACCGCGTGCAGGAAGCTCGCCGGCCCAAGCGGTCCTTCGTCGCCCGCAACAAGGGCAAGGCCCTGTGGGCGGCCCTGCTCGGTGGCGGGGCGTACCTCTACAAGCAGGGGAAGCTCGACTCCCTGATCGCCCAGGCCAAGGGCCTCACCGGCGGCTCCGGCAGCGGCTCCTACGAGCCCGCTGCCTATCCCTCGGGCCCCACGCTCGAGACCGATGGCCCGGTCGACCCCGCCAACGTGGATCGCCCTCTGGAGCCTTCTAACGCCTAACGGGGAGGTACCCGTCTCGCCGGGACAAGAGGTAGGAAAGCGGACGAAACCGGCGAATCTTCCCCTGATGGACGAGGGGAAGGTGACGCCGGTTTCCGACCGCGCTCTGGTCGTGGCGTTCCAGCGCGGGGACGACGAGGCGTTCGACGAGGTCTTCAAGCGCTACCACTCCCGCGTGGCCGGGATCTGCTACCGGATGCTGGGCAGCTCTCAGGACGCCGAGGAAGCGACCCAGGAGACCTTCCTCAAGGCGTACGTCGCCCTCGGGCGTTTCAACGGCAACTACTACCTCGGCGCGTGGCTGGGCCGCATCGCGACCAACGTCTGCGTCGACCATCTGCGGGCGCGCTCTCGTACGAACCTCGTGGCCCTGCCCGAGGACCGCGACGACCTGCTCACCGAAGACGGCCCCGAAGACCTGGTCGTGGGCAGCCACCCGCGGCTCCATGAAGCGATCAGGGACATCCAGCCGCTGCACGCGAGCGCGCTGACGTTGCGGGCCGTCGAGGGCATGTCTCATCAGGAGATCGCAGGGCGGCTCAAGATGACTCCGGCCCAGGTCAAGGCGTTGCTCCACCGCGCGCGGAACTCGCTGCGGCGCGCCTGGGACCGAGCGGAGGGCTGGGCGTTGGCTCCGCTGCTGGGGATACGTCACGTGGCGACGCGAGGCGACGGCGCCGGCCGGCTGGCGTCGGTGTCTCCCTCGGCTGCGCCTCTGCTCGCCGAGAGGGTGGCGACCTCGGCCATGATCGTCGCCGCCGCTCTCACCGCGCTGCCGGCGGGAGCTCCAGGTACCGATGTAGATGCAGATGGGGGCCGGACGCCCTCGATCACCGCAGGTCGCATCCAAGAGCAAGCACGTCTCCGCTCGGCCCCCGCTTCGTCGTCCGGTGTGGGCCGCAGCGCGGTGGGCGAGACGGCGGGTCGGGTCGAAGAGGTCCCGGCCCCCGACCGGGTGGCCGATCTTCTCGCTCAGGTCGAGAAAGCTCTGGCTGCCCCCGAAGAGGCGGGGTCCGAAGAGCGACCCCGCGCTGACGAGGACGAGGGATCGAACCCGCTCGGCCCCCACGCGGCCGAGGGAGACCGCGTGAAAAAGCAGGTCCAGAAGACCGTGCGCCAGCTCGGGGAGTCCCTCGGTCCGTAAACGCCTGCCGCGGGCTGGTATATCCACAGGATGAGCTCGCCCTATGACTCCGGGGTCCCGAAGCCCCCGACCCCTCCTGATTCGTTCCTGGGCAACGGGCGCTTCAGCGTGCTGTGCGAGATCGAGCCGCCGCGGCGCCCGGATATCGAGCACGTCCGCGAGCAGATCGACGTATTGCGCCCAGTCACCGACGGCTTCCTGATCCCCGACAACCACCTGGGCCGAGCAACAGTCTCGAGCGTGTCGGTAGCACACGAGGTCGCCTACATGGGCGGGCTCTCGATCGCCTGCATGAACGCCCGCGACCGCAACCTGCTCGGCTTCCGTAGGGACCTGCTGACCGCGGCGGCCTACGGCGTCAACCACTTCCTGTTCGTCTACGGAGACGCTCCCAAGGAGGGACGCCGGACCGAGGACCTGACCGTGAGAGGCATGATCGACGAGGTCCGCTCCTACGGCACCGGCCCCCTCTTCTCCGGCTACCCGGACTTCCGCATCGGAACGGTGGCGAAGATGCATAGGCCTTTGGCGTGGAGGACCAGGGCCGACTTCATCTTCGTGCAGATCACCTACTCGATGGACCGGCTCATCCGGTGGCGCGAGTCGCTGAACTTCGACGGCGAGATCTACGCGGGCGTGCTGGTCCTGGCGAGCAGCAGGATGGCTCGGAGCGTCAACGCCACGATCCCCGAGATCCGCATCCCGGAAAGGATCATCGACAAGCTAGACGACGATCCCGAAGTCGGGGTCGACCTCGCCTGCGAACAGATCACGACCTTGCGAGAGAGCGGGGCCTTCGACGGGGTCCACCTCGTCCCCGTAGGCCGCTTCCGCGAAGTAGCAGCCCGCCTCGCCTAACCCGAACGCTCCACTTTTGTACGAAACCCGCTGTCTCACGCTTGTTTCGGTACAAAGGTGCGGGAGGTCAGAGACAGTCCCAGATGGTTTCGATCGTCTCGAGGGGGTGGTCCGTGGCATCCTCATCAGTGAAACGCAGGTGCCTCCACCCTCGGACGGTCAGGACGTTGCTCCGGTTGTGGTCCTTGCTCCACTCGACGCGACCGGAATGGTGCTCCCAGCTGTCGGCCTCGATCGCCAGCATCTGATCGGGGTATGCGAAGTCGATGCGATAGATCTCGCGACCGTTCTCGATGATCGGGTACTCGCGGAGCGGCCGGGGAAGGTCGCTCTCGCAGATGAGCTTCCACAGCTTGGTCTCGAGGCCTCGATGCGGAGGAGGAGTTCCATCACGAAGGTCCAACGCTCGTCGAAAGGCCTTGACGCCACGGCGACCCCGTCGAGCGTTCCTGGACAACGCGAGCCGCAGATCGGGCAACGTGACCTGCTTACGCCTCAGAGCAGAGTCCATCGCGATCTCTAATCGGTGGAACGGAACGACCGCGGCGAGGTCGAGAAGCGTACGAGCGGTGGAAGTGAGACGGATCGGGCCCACCTGATCGACCTCCGACGGGTGCAGCTCGTTGTAACGATGAAGCACGATGTCTTCAGCCATCCCTGAACGCAGGTGCCGCGTGGTCGTGAGCTCGATCGTCCCGGGAGCGCACCCATCCAAAGCCCATAGAGCCGCTGCGCACCTATGCGAAGCGACCGAGTCCGGTCCCGCCCAGAGAAGCGCCGCCACGATCCGTTGTTCCCAGCTCTCCGGGACTCCTCCGAGCTTGTCCACCTTTGGAAGCGCACGCTCGTAGCGCCCGGTCGCACGCCGATGGCTCTGTGCTGGTTCTGACACGCCGATCGCACGCATCTGCTGCCGATGCAGCAAGCCATACTGTGCCTGGGCTGTGGCTGCGGAGAGCCGGTCGCGATGGCCGTCGTTGGACCACGACGTCATCCGATCAAGTCAGGCGAGATCCGAAGTGACGGAGCCCACACCTCCATCTTTGTACGGAAACCGCTGTGTCACGTGAGGTTCCGTACAAAGGTGCACTTGCTAGTTCTGGGCGCGGACCCTTACTGCTCTCGACGCTGCCTTCTCGCAGACCCCCGCGGCGGGAGCGACCGTCTTGTAGTCCTTGGTCTTTCTCACCCGCACCCTGAACGCGTACTCGCCCGAGGCGTCCGTCGTCTTCTGGCCGATCGTCCGGAACCTGCCCCCGGGCACCCGCGAGCGGAGCTTCACGACCTGGCCCCCTTCGCAGGACGGCGCACCGTCGATGGCACCGAAGAGGCGCACTCGTCTGCCGCTCGGAACGGCGTTCCGGCTCGCCTGCAGCGAGATCTGGCGGTCTCCGCTAACACCGAAGCTGACGGTTCCACCTGCCGTGGCTTCTCCGGAGGTGAACACGTCGTCATCGGTCTCGTCGAGCCAGCCCTGGACATCAACGCGGCCCTCGGAGGGCGCGGTGACCCCGAAGATCAACCGTCCCTGTGCGTCGAGCTCCCCTTCGACGTGCTGCATCCCGTCCGCATGCGACCCGGCCACGTGCTCGCCCTGATCCGGCGTACGCGTGGAGGTGCCGTCCTACGGAGCGCAGAACGATGGAGTCGTATCGCTGCTGGAGATGTGGACGTCTGCGTTGCGACCCGCAGCGGGGTTGCCTCCCTCCTTCACGGTCAACACGAAGCGCTGACAGGAGCCGACCGTTCCAGATCCGGAAGAGGGCTCGAGGAACGCCTGCTTGACGGCGGCGGGCGGGTCCTGACCCCAACCCAAACGGGCTCCGCCACTGGCCTCCGACGGCTGTTGCACGTCGTCGTCGTCGACGTCGGCCCACGCGACGATCTGGGTGCCGCCGGCCATGTCGGAATAGAGACGGAAGATGAACGCGCCTTGGTTGTTCGTGCCGGGATTAGTCACGTCCAACCGGGACTCGATGTGCTTCTCGTCGTTGGCACCGATCCGGTTGGTGTCGCCCTGGCGTCCCTCTGCGTCCAGCTCGGTGCACCGACGGGTCGGCTCGGAACTGTGAGGACCTTTCTCGGGAGCTTGGAACTGCATGGCCCCTCCGCCTGCCGCGAACTGCAGCTGGTCGCTGGGACCTACCGCGTGAACGTCCACGTTGACCGCCGACAGAGGCCGGCCCAGCTGGTCGGTGACGGTTGCCCGGAAGTCGGCGCTACACGTCCCCACCTCCGCACGTGCGGCCTCGGGATCGATGCTGACCCTTGTCGGGACCGCTGTGTAGACGGTGACGCGGTGGGCATCACCGGAGTCATCCGCGGGAGCCTGCGGAGGACCCGGCGGGGGTGTTTGGTTGGCGGTGGCAGCCAGAGCCGTCACCTGCGACGGCTCGGTGCCCTCAGGGAGGGTGCAGCGTACGCGAGCTGCCTGCGCAGAAACAGTAGCTGTTCCACACTGGGTCCACTCGGGCTCGTTA
Organism: Actinomycetota bacterium; assembly: GCA_046566065.1. Lineage (GTDB taxonomy): Bacteria > Actinomycetota > CADDZG01 > CADDZG01 > WHSQ01 > MB1-2. The sequence goes on from JBKHXK010000020.1 coordinate 28,425, forward strand.
CCCGGACGGGTCGTGGACACGAGGACCCGCACCTGCCGGGCGCCATCACTGGTCGCAACGTCAACCAAGGCCCGGGGCCGAGCTCCCTTCGGCGTGAAGAAACCGAGAGACCCTCCGTTGGCCGGGACGGTGATCTCGGCGGTCTCCACTTGCCCTAGCGCGCCGTTGCGAACGGTCACCGCCTGACGGTCGATCCCCTCGTTTACCTGGTTCCCGTCGCTGTAAAGGAGCGCCGCCACCATGTAGCTACCGTCGGCGAGGCCGGCAAGGCTGTCGAAACCCTCGAAGGTGTCCGCACCAACTCGAGAAGCATTGATCGTCCTGAGGGAGGTGCCGGCAGCCGTTTGGATCTCGAACTCCACGATCGGGTTCGACGGAACCGAGGGCACCCAGGCGACGAAGTGATAGTTGCCGTCCAGATCCTGCTTCGTCGAGATCTCCGGAGCAGCACCGTTGTACGTCGACGGGTTCAGCAGTTGGATAGCCGGAGCCGCCTGGGCAGGCGACATCGGCAGAAGTCCGCCCACGAGCGCGGCGATCAACAGAGCGATGGTCTTCCTCATCGAGTTTCCCCTCACCTAGCTAGCACCTGCTTCTAGACCGGGTGCGCCCTTGCGGGCGCGCCCGATCCACTATCTCTCGCAATCCTTCGAGCGATCTCGGCCCCTGCCCCCTCGGCAAGCATCGCGACCTGTTCCGCCGTTCAGGAAGTCGTTACCTGTGTTCCCGTAGAGACGGTCGTTCCCACCGTCGCCGCGCAACCGGTCTGGTCCCGACCCGCCGCGGAGCAGGTCCCTGCCTCCACCGCCGCGCACGATGTCCCGACCCGGCCCAGCCCGGAGGAGGTCGTGACCTCCGCGACCGATCAGGGTGTCGTGACCGCCCAGGCCGCAGATCACGTCATCACCAGGAGTACCTCGAAGAACGTTGTCGCCGGAGTCGCCGGTGACGGTGCAATCCTTCGGGCCGCCGCCCGCACCCTTCGTCCAGTGCATGAGGGCGGAGGCCGACTTCTCTCCCGATCCTTGCTCGTCGTTGTCGTCTTGATCGACCCAAGCAAGGATGTTGGAGTCGCCGGGGTCGGCCGCCTGGATACCGAATATGAAGCGGCCCCCCTCGTTGGTCTCGCCCTCGGTATGCACGGTGTCGTCGCCATCCTGCGGATGGAACCCCTCGTTCTGACTCGTCGGAGATGCGCTGTGACCGCCCCGGTCGGGGCTCCTTCGTTGGCTGCCGCCTTCCAGTTCACAGAAGCTGACGGTCTCGCCCGGGCCGGTCAGGTGGATGTCGACGTTCGCGTTAGGTATCGCTCGACCGGCCCGATCCACAACCCTGGCTTCGAATCGCTTGCACGTGCCAGCCTGGTCGGATGCCTCACTCGGTTCGATGAAGATGTTCGGGTTCGCCTCGAACCCGAACACACGATGCGCATCACCCGAGTGGCGGATCCTTCCGATCTCCTGGTTCTGTTGGGTGGTGCAGCCTGTGGACTCACATATGTAAGCGAGGACCGCGATGCCGGTCACGTCGAGAGCGACATCCGAACGGGTGGACGGGATCGCGCAAGGGCCCTGGAAGTTCTGAGGCGCAGATCCCCCCGACAGCGTCACGCCGCCGCAACGGATCCAGTCGGCACTGGCCAGGGACTGGGGAGCCGGCGCGGTCGTGTAGTAGAACTCGACGCCTTTCGCGCCGGCGCTGGCCACACCCTCAAGCGTGGTGGCGCCGTTATCGAACGGCGCGGCCCCCGCGTTCAAGGGGCGAGTCAGTTCGGCGGTCTCGAACGGGACCACCCGAGGATCCGTGGCGCTCGCGTTGTTCCTGACGGTGATCGAGCGGTCCTCACGCTTCTCCGTCCCGATGATCTGCGCCCGCAGTGTGTAGGCGCCGTCGGGAACGTTCACGTCCCACGACAACTCCCAGGTGTCGGAGTCCGCCACACGGAGGGCATCCCCGATCTTGGTGAAGGCGCCGCCCGACGGCTGGATGAAGAACTCGACGCCGGGGATCACGTCGGGAAGGTCGACGCGGGCGACCAGGTGGTAACGCTCATCGGCGTCGCGTTTCTTGGACACCTGGGTGCCGGCGCCTCCGTAAGCAGAAGGGTTGACGATGCGAACCTCAGCGTCGGCCGCGGTGGCGGCCCAGCGCTTGGAGGCCGTCCCGCTCGGCTCCGAAGACCCCTGAACGTCATTGTCCCGGCCCGGCTCACCATCCCCCCATGCCGTGATCTGAGTGGAACCGGTCGCAGTGGAGGTGATACCGAAAACGAAGTTTCCGTCGGCATCCGTCTCGCCCTCGGTGTGCTGCACCTCTGGCTGGTCCGGGGAACTGCTGGGGTGAGAAGCCTCGCCTTCGTCTTCCGCACGGTGAGCCGCGGACCCGGAAGGAGAATCCGGAGCCCGGCGCGTAGTGGCGTCGGTCGGATCGCAGAAATCAAGATCATTGTTGGGACCCGACGCATGGATGTCCACATTGAAGTTGGGGACAACTGCGTTCCCGGCGCGAGCGCGCACGGTGAATCGGTTGCATTCACCGACAGGAGCTGAATCGGCGCGAGGCGCGATCGAGATCGACATCGGAGCCGATAGCCACTGAGCTCTGACTGTGTCCGAGATCTCCCCGGTGCCCAACAGGTCGTCGTCAGCCTCGCGGGTGTCAGCCTCGTTCGCGAGCGGCGCGTCGTCTATCCAGGCCGTGAGATCCGTGAAGCCGGGGTTGAAAGAGAAGATCGAGAAGCGGAAGACCCCCGGCCCGTATCGGTAGGCGGTCTGCGCGTTGGCGGTGGAGTCCAACCCTGTCCCCGCCACACTTTCGATGTGCTTGATGTCGGCGCCTCCGGGGACGTTGTGCTCGCCGATGGTCTCCGCGAACGCATCGCTTCCTCGGTCGTCACTGGGTGTGTCGATGTCGTCGTAGCAGTAGCGAGAAGGCTCCGTGGCATGTTCACCCTTGTCCGGGTTCTTCTTAGCGGAGTCCTCGCTGGAGCTGCTGTTGAGCCCGTCGGCTCCGAACCCGGCCTGGTCGTTCGGTCCCTGCATATGGACATCCACATTGGCGCCCTGAACGGGACGGCCGAGGTGATCCTTGACGAGGACCTCGAAGATCAGGCAGCCTTGAGCGGCCTGCCGGCGCTCACCGCTGGGGTAGGCCGCGCTCTCCCCGGATCGCACGCCATAGAGATCGAGCGTCATCCGCGATACGTCTTGCACGTAACCGTCGGTCAGATGCACGTCGGCGGACTCTTGCGTCAGCAGGCCGGTGCGGGCCGCCTGATCGACCTCCGCTGCAACCGCGGCTATCGCTGTTACCTCCGACGGCGCCGTCTTTCCACCCAATGTGCACGAAAGGCTCCACGGCACCGAGCCATCTGGACGCGCCCCTCCGGGGTTGACGTTGCCGCATGCAGTGAACGCCGGGGCGTCGCCCGGCCCGGCGGTCGAGTAGAAGACGTAGACGCGCTGCACGCCGCCGGCGAGGCGGTTACCCACCGTCTCCGGTCCACTCCCCAGACCCTCGACAACGGCCTTCCATGAACCCCCCTTGGGCCTGTGGAAGCCGAGCTGACCGCTCTGAGCAGGCCAGGTGATCTCGACGGTCTCCTCGGCGGGCTGGGGATCCCCAGCGCCGTAGGTACCACGGTGTCGCAGCTCGGCCGGGGAAGAGTCCGAGGCGACCTCCTCCGCACCGGCGACGCCCTGCTGGTACAGGCGGACGATGAACTCACCACTTCCCTCGCTCATCGTGTCCGGGATGTCCCAGTAGAACTCCCAGATCTCCGGAGCTTCCGGATGCCGCTGGAGGAGGCCAACCGTCTGCTCGAGACCGACCGCAGGTTGCCAGGATGCCTCCACCACGGCGTTGGGCGGTGCTTGGCTGACGAGGGCGACCACGTGATACGCCGTGTCGACACCGTCGAACTTGTCGCTGATCTTGGGATCGTCCGGCAACTCGCCCGTGGGTTCCAGGCCGGGGTTGTAAGCCGGGCTCGGGTTGAGCAACTTGATCGAGGGCCCGGTCGGACTTGGGCTCTCGGTGGGGGTGGCCGTCGCCTGGGCGAAGACCAGGGCCCCGTTCGGGCCCGAGGACATCGCCATCAGACCGAGCAGCACGACCAAGACAGACGCGACGAGGGCCAGGATGAACCGGGCCACCGAACGCGGATCCTGAGCAGCCGCCACCGCCGTGCTCGTGAACTTTTTCACCGCCACCTCCCGAGGGCACTGCAGGAAAGATCCTTCTGAGTCGATTCGACCCCCAAGGCCCAAGTATCGCCGACCCAGGGTCCGTCGGTCGTTACTCTACGTAACCGACAGCTCTACCTATAGAAACGCTCCCTCGGCCCCAGGGTTGCCCCCCTCTGGAACCGAAAGGGGCCCCCGAAGGGGCCCCCATCATGCGATAGCTCGCTTCGCTCGCTACCGTGTCTCGATCTTCACCGGTCGGCTGACGCCGGAGACGTGGTCCTCGTGCTGCTTGGGCCACTTCGCACGGAAGGTAGCACTGCGGAAACTGGCTTTGACTATGAAGGTCGCCACCGACTTCCTGTTGAGCTTCGCAGCATCGACCTTGACCCAACGCCGCCCTTCCTTGCGCTGCAGGACGAGGCGGGTGCCGTCGTGCTGCGGGCGAACCGCACCCTTGAACCTGATCTTCGTCCCCCGCTCGGGGGTCTTGTCGCTCACAACCAGCTCGACCAAGACCTTGACGAGCACAGGAACCGGATCAGAGCTCGCCTCGGCGCACTGCGCGTTGGCTGGAGCTACCGCTACGTAATCGGCGCTCTTACTGACACGGGTCTCGACACTGAAATTGCCTTGGGGATCGGTCGTGGTCGTCGCAAAATCCTGGAACTCGGTCCGGCCGTGCACCCGGCGACGGATCTGCACGAACTCGTTGTCCTGACAGGCGGCGCTGTTGCTCAGGATCTTCCCGGACAGCACGATCTCGCTGCCCGCCGGGACCTTCGAATCATTGGCCGCGAGACTCACGGTCCGGGCCGCACCCGGGGTCGGGGTGGCAGTGTTGGTCGGGGTCTGAGTAGGTGTCGAGGTTGGGGTACCCGTCGGAGTCCCCGTGGGGGTGCCGGTGACGCCTGGGGTCGGCTTCGTGCAAGAAGTCTCGTCAGGTGCCACTCCGGTGGGTGACGGAGCCGTGGCCCCAACACCCCAGCCGATCGACGCGTGTCCGTCCGCCTCGAGACTGCAGTAACGGTCGTTGTAGTCCTCGTCGACGAAGGCCGTGATCTGGGTACCGCCATCGTCCTGGCTGAGCAGCTGGAACCGGAAGCTGCCCGAGTCGTCGGTGCCGCCGGTCTTGGCGGAGCTGGTCGCAACCGTCGACTCGATGTGCTTCACGTCTGCAGCTGCCTGCTCGTGGTCGCCCTGAACCCCGGACACGAAGGTCGGCTGAGAGCCCGCTTCACAGTCGACGCCCGGCTCAACGGTGTGACCGCCCTGATCGGGGGGCTGGTGGGTGCTCGAGTTGTTGCCGCTATCGTCGAAGAACAGGTTGTCGGTCGGGCCCTGAGCGTGGACGTCGATATTTGCGCCGGCAACCTTCCGACCGTCTTCGTCCACCACGGTGGCGACGAATGTGGGAGCACTGGTGTTCCCGGTGTTGGTGCACTTGTTCTTCTCTTCCGTGTCGGTCGTCGGAACGATCCTGACCTCGGTCGGATCCTGCTGGTATGCGGTTATCCGATGCCCGTCCGCGGCGTCTTCGTCGTCCGCTTGCGCACCGCTGGCGGGCTCCTGGGTCTTGTCTGAGGGCACGGCAGCGACCGCTCGCACCTGGTCGGGACGGTCCCCCGCGGCAAGGGTGCAACGAACGCCGTTGGCCGCATCGGCCACGGTCTCATCCCCACACTCGACGAAGTTCGGATCGGTGCCGGGCGGGTCAACCGTGTAATAGACCTCGACCTTTGTGGCATCGCCGGCGCTGAGTCTCACGTCCATGACTCCGGTCCAGGTGCCGTCCTGGGAACCGAAGAAGCCCATGAAGCCCCCGTTGGTGGGATAGGTGATCTCAACTGTCTCGGCTTGGTCCTCGACGGTGAACGGGTCGCCCGGGTCGCCGGCGGCCGGGTTCGCGGGCTTGCGGTCCTTGTTGTTGACGGTCACGTTCTCCTGGTCCTTGGCCGCTTCCCGTCCGCTCGAATCGAACAGGGTCGCGGTCAGAACGCCGGTGGTCGGGTTCGTTCGGGGCGGAGTCCCCGTCAAAGCACCTGCCTCGGTGAGGTCATCGGGGATGTCCCAGAAGTACTCCCACGTGTCACCGGTCCCACCGACCTGCGTGGCCTGCCCGACGAAGCGGGGTGGCGTGGCGTCCCCGGAAGGGTCGTAGTGGAACTGGACGGTGGCGCCGGCGGGGGCAAGGTGCGTCCAGGCGACGATGTGATAGCGGGAGGTGGCGGTCGACGGATCGTTGTCCTTGTCCGAGAGCTCGGTGCTGGTCTTAGAGGTCGGATTGATGAACTGGATCGTGGTGCCGGTCGGCGTGGGGGCCGGAGTGGTGGCGGCCGCAGACATGAACCCGTTGGGACCAACCGCGGCGATCCCCTGTAGCGCAAGAACCAGCGCCAGGAGCGTCGCAAGGACCAAGAGGACCCTTCGTGCATTGGTTTTCTGCCTGAGAACCTCGCTCAATGAAACCGCCTCCTCGAAGGTGGTGCGCTGTTCGTCCGTTCGCTACCGGTTGGGATATAGGAGCAGACAATAGCCCCTTATCTGCCTACAACGAGGCGGTAAGTCCGAAAGTTGCTAGAGGTGGCTAAGGCTCGGTCTAGGAGGCCCTGCGTGCCCGGGCGCGGCGACGCTTCAGGGAAGCCCGCTCCTTGTCGGTGTGGCCCCCCCAGATCCCATAGCGCTGGTTGGTCTCCATCGCGAACTCCAGGCAGGGCTCCTTCACGGGGCAGGTCTGACAGATCGACTTGGCCTGGGCCTCACGCGATTGGCGTTCGAGTTCCGACTCGCCCTCTTCGGAGCCGAAGAAGATGATGTTGTCGAGCTCCCGGCAGGCAGCGTCTTCCTGCCACTCCAGCTGCTCGTCCGACTCCACCATGGCCACTGAGAGGCCCTCCCGTCTTGTGAATGCGTGAATGGCTCGTGAAAGCCACAACGACTCTATTTGCCCTCATCCGACTAAAACGAAGCACCCCGGTCGGCTATTCCGCTGGGGCGGCCTATCGCCTATTACGTCCGGCGGACGGAAAAGGATGCCCAGGAGCCAGATCTCGGGCAACTTTCTCGCCGGGATTAAAGGGCCCTAACAACTCCTGCTGGTATCTCGTCCGAGACCTCCAGAGCAACGGTCGGGCCCCGTTCCGCCGTTCAGCACATCGTTGCCGCTGCCGCCCCGCAGGAGGTCGGTCCCGCTGTTACCGGACAGGACGTCGTCTCCGTCGCCGCCGAAGGCTCGGTCGTTGTCCGCTCCTCCCATGAGCACGTCGCTACCGAGGCCCCCCCGCAGGACGTCATCGCCGGCGTTGCCGGAGAGGATGTCGCTGCCTCCGCCTCCGAGGAGCGCGTCGTTGCCGTTGCCCCCCGACAGGCTGTCGTGTCCCAAGCCACCGATCAGCAGGTCATCCCCGTCAAGCCCCGAGATCGAGTCGTTGCCGGCGAGTCCGCAGATGATGTCGCTGCCGGTCGTTCCCTCCAGCAAGTCGTCGCCCTCGGTCCCGACGATCTGGTTGCGAGGGTCGCTCTCGAAGCCGGGGCACCTGGGCGGCGGAGGCGGGGGCGTCCACGTCTTCGTGGCGGACGCGCGAGGTTCGCTTTGATCCGGATCGTCGTTGTCCGTGGTCTCGGTGAAGACACTCACGGCGACGGTTCCCGAGCCGTCCGAGCCACCAGCGACTGTCACAGCTATCCCAAAGGTCACCTGTCCACTGGAGTTCGTTGCCGCCGTGGTCTCCCCCCCCGCAGAACCCCGGTTGTCCGGGCTTTCACGGAGGTCACCGCGGGCTTCATCGACAGAAGATGGGTTCGGACCGTTCGCCGGCATGCAGAAGCCGACCGTGGGCTCGTCATCGGCGATGCCGTTCGAGGCCAGTGCATGTAGTTGCTCGACGTCGACCAAGATGCCACTAACGGGCCGGGAGGCACTGTCGGTCACGGTCACGGTGAAGGGGTTGCACTCACCGACCTGCGCCGTGTCGGTGGTGGGAGAGATAGCCAGAGCGGTAGGCCCGCTGGTCCAGGTCTTGGTCACCACATCGGTGGCGTCGGGCTCGGCGGTGCCGGGCGTGGTGCCCTCGGCCTGGCCCTCCGCCGTATCGGGGCCTCCCGTCGCGTTGCTCTGGTCGAAGTCGATCCAAGCGCGGTATGTGGTCATGCCGGTGGCGGTTGTGATTCCGGTGCCGCCGGTCCCGTGGGTGATCGTGCAGGTGCCTTGGTTGTTCGTGACGCAGGTGAAGTCAGGCGACGCGTTGGTGACGCCGCTATCAGGGTCGTTCACACCGGAAGCCTCTACATCGATCTGAGCCCCAGCCACCGTCTGGTTGGAGTTGTTGGTGGCCGTGCAAGAGACGACGTGGGCGGTTCCGGTGGGGTTGGTGTCGGTCTCGGGATCGCAGTTGAGACGCGTGGCGGTGGTTGTGGTGGCCGTCCATGCCTTCGTGACGACGTCCGTCCCGTCGGGCTCCGGCGTGGCTCCTGCTGTCGTGGCTTCGGCCTGGCCTTCGGTGGCATCTGCGTTCGAGGTCGAGTTGTTGTTATCCGGATCGATCCAGGCACGATAGGTCGAGTTACCGACATCGTTGCTCGTATGCGTGACCGTGCAAGTTCCCGAGCCACTTGTCGTGCATGTCAGGTCGGGAGAGGTAGGTGAGTCCGCGGCATCTGGATCGGCGGTGCCTGTTACCTCTACATCGACGTTGACGCCACTGATCGTTGTACCGGCGCTATTGGTGGCTGTACATGTGATCACGTGGGCCGTGCCGACGGGGTTGGTATCGGTGTCGGGCTCGCAGTTGAGTCGCGAAGCGGTAGCCGCGACCCAGTTCTTCGCCACCGTGTCGGAAAGCCCGGACGTACCGTGCAGCCCGTAGAAACCGACGATGGTGTCCGAGCCGACGGCGGCCGTGCGCGTGTAAGTGACCGAGCAGGAGTCTGAGTTGGGATTGATCGAGCAGCTGAGATCTGGGCTTGCTGGGGTGAAAGCCATATCGATCGAGCCGGGGCTATAGGTAGTCCCGTGATCGTTGGTGCTGACTTCGAAGTCGACGTCGATCTTGCCGCCGTCACGCGTGGTGCACGTGGCGGTGTTGTTCGTCCCATTCGGATCGGTACCGGCGGGCCTCAGGGTGGCCGTGACCGTGTGGGTCTCCCCCAGCGTGTTCGTGGGGGTGGGGTTCTCCGGTGACAGGTCGAGGACGCAGTCACCGTGGTTCGCGATCGCCGGGACGGCAAGTGGGAGGGCCACGACGACGAGGGCGAGAACGAACGCGATCCCGAGTGCGCGTCTAGTACCGACTAGGCCTAGCTTGGACATCCCCTACCCCCTCAGCTCTAGTAGTCACAACAGCTTGAGCCGGTAAGACGAAGGGGTCAAGGGATTAGTTGCAGGGCGAGCTCCCTTTCCTCAGGTGGATCAACGATCCCGCCCGTAGGCCTATGCAGTCTCTACGGCCGTTCCTCCAGATCACGGTAACGCGGGCCCGGTCCGCCCGGCCGAGACCCAGATGGGTGTAGCCGATCTCGGATTGCGATCGGAAGAACAGACCGTCCGTGATCTGCCTCCAGTAGACCCGGTCACCTGCTCGGACTCGCAGCCGGGCCCACATGCCGTAGGGATCGCGCTTGCCCCCATCGAGACGAACGGCGGCGGATCTCCTCACCCGGGAGCGGTTCTCCAGCAGAACGAAGGGACCGTTGGATCGCTTGTAACCGTTGGTGACGAAGAGGTCTAGCGTTCCGTCCCGATCGTGGTCTGCGACCGCGGCGGAATCACCGTTGCCGGTATCGACACCCGAGGACGGGATGGTGCGACGACTGAACCCCTTCCCCTCGCGCACCAGCAGCAGATCGGGCAGGTCGTCCGCTTCAGGATCGTCACCTTTCCCCGGTGCGCCGCGCACCAGGAAGATGTCCTGGTCGACGTCGTTGTCCGCATCGAACCAGACACCCATCCGTCCCTGTGGGGTGTCGAGCTTATGGACCGGAGCGAAACGCCCCCGGCGGTTCTGCAGAACGATCGAGCGACGCTCGTTCACGAGCAGCAGATCGGGCCACCGGTCCCTGTCGAAATGACCGAAAGAAGCACCGAGCCAGTCCGCCGTCGTGATCCGTCGGATCCTCGTGCGCCGGAAACGCCCGCGGCGATTCTCGTAGGCAACGGCTCGCGCGTTCTTGAGCGTCAGGAGCAGGTCCACATCTCCGTCCCGATCCCAATCCGACCAGGCGGAAGCCTCCGTCTGCAGCTCATCTTCGAGACCTACGCGCACGCGCTCGAAACGTCCGCCGTCGTACCGGTACATCCGGTTGGGGAAGCCCAACCTCCGCTGGGTCGCCATGAACAGATCCAGATCGTTGTCGCCGTCGTAATCCACCCAGTTGGCGAGACGGGTGCGGCCTTCGTTGTATTCGACCCCGAAGGACGCGGCCTGGTCGGTGAAGGAACCGTCGGGGTTCTGGATCAGGAGCTGGTTCGGCCCCGTCCCGCGCCCGCGCTCGGCCCCCTGCGTGCAGAGCAGGTCGGGGCGACCGTCGCCGCTGGGATCGGCCCACGAGCAGGCATGTCGATCGAAGCCGGGCACGCGCAGCGTCCCCTGCCACGATGCCGTCGCGTAGGAGCCGCCGAGGTTGTCGTAGGCGAACGGACGGAAGTAATGACGATTGACGACCAGGTCGGGGTCACCGTCGAGGTCGTGGTCGGTCCAGGTCGAGCCCCACGAATGGCAGTGCTCCGTCGTGATCCCGCTCCTGTACGAGACGTCGACGAACTCGAAGGCGCGGCCGCTGGGCGGAGCTTCGGGCTCGGTCGGTGTGGGGATCGGCGTCGGCTCCATGCGCCCACACACCGGATGCTCGCTGAGCAGCGCCGAGCCTTCAGCCTCACGGCTAGGGGACGCAGGGGCCTGACTGCAGGCTACGAGGCCGAGCAGCGCCCATGCGATCCATCTAACCCTTGCCACAAGCGACCCCAGCGACGCGCCTCTTGGACAGGACCGCGTCGAACAGCAGCTCGTCCTTGCGGCCCTGGAAACCGGCCGGCGGCTTCTCGCCCTCCTTCAGGTTCTCGCCGACCGTGTACCCGGTGATCCAGCGCGCCATCTTCCACAGGCTCGCGTCGTTCTCGTCGAGCTGGTCAAGCTGCACGTAGACGCCCGCCGATCCGACGCTCCGGATGAGGGGGATGTCGTCGTCGGTCTTGTCGAACACGGCGTTCAGGTCGCGAGCCAGCTCGCCCCCGTAGATCGGCCAGGCCCCGGACTCCGCCGGGTAGGGGGTCTGGCCGTGATCGGCCGTCAGCATCAGCACCCACCGGTTCTTCCCCACGGTGCGGTCGAGAAACCGGACGAACCTGCGGAGGTTCGCGTCCTGAGCCCGGATCGCGGCCCCCACTTCGGGCGAGTTCATCCCGAACTTGTGTCCGGCGATGTCGGAGGTCTTGAAGTTGACGTACAGCAGGTCGGGGACCTTGTCGGCTCCGAAGCCCTCCGTCTCGATCATGCGCTCGAGCAACCACTGTTCGTAATCCACGATCGCGGGGGTCAGGTGGATGTCGTCGGGGGTGTCCAGCGGATGACCCCGCCACTTCTGGTCGCGGCTCCCGTCCTCGGTGTCGAGTTGCGCGGCGAACCGCTCGAGCTGACCCGGGTCGTTGATGGAAGGCTGCGAGTAGACCGCCGGGTTCGTCTTCACCTCCGCGGTCACCTTGTCCAGCAGGGCGACGGGGTCATGATCGGCGCCCTCGAGGTCGGCGCCGTGACCGATCATGCCGAGGTGCCAGGAGACCGAGCCGAACATCCCCGCCACCGGCCCGTTGTCCCTGGCTAGGTCGTACTCATCGGCCAGGGTCGTCACCTTCAAGGAGTCCCCGTCCAGACCACCGAAGGGGTTCACCTGGTTGTAATCCTCGGCCCGGACCTTGAGACCGGTGATCCCGTGACGGCTCGGGAACGAACCGGTGCCCAGCGAGGTGTGGATCGGGGGCGTCACCGACGGAGAAGAGCCGATGTTGAACTCGGTGAAGCTGGCGCTCTTGGCCATGAGCCGCTCGAGATAGGGCCATTCGCCCTCGTGAGCCTCGAGTGTGTTCCAGCCGCCTCCGTCCCACACCATCGTGACCACGAGCTTGGGAGGCTCCGCGGGGTCGGGGTCGAGAGCCTCTTCGAGCACGCGCCCGTCACGCTTCGGCCAGTCGTCGAAACCGATCAGCTCGGCGGTGGTGGGGGCGATGTCGGCCATGGTCGCTTCGTCCGCGTACTCGCCCGGGACGATATGGCCGGGGCCGTAGGCGACGAGGGGCACGTGGGTCAGGTAATCCCACGGGCCGGAGTGGACCGGCATGGCCGCGCTGCCGATGTAGTTCGGCTCTCGTGGGATCGGTTGGATGTCCGGCGACAGGAACGGGTAGTAGCCGCGTCGCACGCGCTCGACGAGCTCGTTCAGCTCCTTACAGGGGTTCTCGGCGGCCTGCTCGGTGATCTCCTCGAGGTTGGCCTCGGTCCGCTCCGGCTGCGGCGGCGCCTCGGGGGCCGGATCGGCTTGCGTGCACGCCGCCAGCAGCACGCAGAGCGCGCCGATGAGGACCGATCGAGGGAGCCGCCTGAGCATGGGGGCAGGGTAACGGGGAGGGCCCGGGGGCCGGAACAGCGTGCTCGCTTGGTCTAGCGGGTCGTGAAGGTCCAGCCGTAGGAGAACCCGCGGTTGCCCAGGTGGTCGGTTACGGACCGGACCTGCACTCGGTACGTTTTCTTCTTGCCGAGCGGGTTGCAGGGTCGCAGCTCGACGATCCGTCGGGCCACGATCTCCGTCCCCCCACAGATCCTCCTGCCTTTCCGGTAAAGGCTAAGTGTGTCGAAGTGGACGCTCTCCGGATCGAAAGGTTCGTTGAATCGCGCCACGATGACGGACCGGCGTTCGACCCCGACCGCGTTGGCCCATGGCGTATGGCTCTTGACGCGAGGACCCTCGGAGTCTGCGAAAGCCGCTGTTGCTTGGGACTCGATCCCTTGCCTGAGGCCTTCGTCAACCGCCGCTACCGCGTAGCGATAACGACGGCCATGCTCGGTTGCGAAATCCGAGTACGTCAAGGTCTCCGGGGTCAGCCGTGCCAGCAGACTGAACGGCGCGCTCCCCAGCGCTCGGTACAACAACCATTGCGTCGGCGTCGTGTCCACGAGAGGCTGCCAGGTCGCGGTCAGCAGCCCACCCTTAGCGGAGGTCACCGTCGGACGAGCAGGACGGGGTGGTCCGGCGATCTTGAGACGGGCCGCGATGAACCGGTGGTCCGAATACTTCGGGTTGGTGGGGTGCTTCGTTCCCGGCTCCTCTCCCGCCCAGCCCGGATGATCCGCATGCGCGCTGGCGGTCTCCATCCCAGCGGTGAACATGTAGTCGATGCGGTTGCGTCGGAAGCGGGTGGTCGTATCGCAGATCACGGTGGCCGACTTCTGCTCGTGCGTCCATTCGTCGGCTAGCGAGAGACCTAGCTGGCGGTGATAGTCCCTCACGACATCGGAGTAGACGCGGCCGGTCGTGGGCGCGGTGAGCATCGAGTACCAGGGCAGGGGGGCCGAGGTCTCCTCCGGATCGCACTCATGGGTCATCTCGACCGCGCGGCGGTTGAAGTCGCCCGCGATGATCGAGGGGACGTCGGTCAGGTCCATCTGTCGTTTGATCTCCGGCACGTTCCGTTCGAAGCAGTTGTGCTGTCCTGTGTTCGCGGTATAGCGCGGGTCAAGGTGGATGCTCGAGGCGGTGAAGCGCTGGCCGCTCTCGAGCTCGATGAACTCGGCCCACTGGTAGAAGCGTTCGGGCTGCTCTCCTTCGGAGTTGCGCGGAGCCGCGGCGTAGCAAACGTCGTTCCACTCGCGCGCCTCGCCCTGCATCGCGATGGTCTCGGTGTTGATGATGAACTTCCCGAACGCCTTGGTCGAGCCTGCGATCTGATAGTTCACGTCGGAGCGTTGGCGGAGCAGGTTGGCGAAGATCTCGAGGTTGGCCGGCTGCATCTCTTGCATGACGATCAGATCGGGCAGCGATCCGACACGCTCGGAGCCACCATCGAAAGCCGGGGGCCGCTGCAGCACGGCCCGCGCGAGATCGAGCATCATCTGGAAGCGCTTCACGCCGATGACCTTGCGCTGCCAGGCGTTCGCGCTGACGACGTAGATCTGACCCGGAGGCGACGGCTTCGTGGGGAAGTTGGCCGCGGGGGCCGGCGTGACCGGCAGCAGGGTAGCCACCAGGCAGATGAGGAGAAGTAGGGCGCGTCTCATCTCCCTATCTTCGACGCTAAATCCGGACGATTTAGACAAACCAAGCACGCGCCAGGCGATCCAACCCTGATTCTGTGGAGACTTCGTGGCAATTACGGCTACGGAGCTCCCTCAGAATCCCCGGGGGGTTAGGGGCAGGAGGGGCCGGAGCAGTTCCTGAGCTCGCTGAGCCTGGCGGACAGGGGCCGGACGTTCGGGTCGTTTCGCTTGCTCTGGTCCCCCAGCAGGTTGCGCAGCTGCCAGGGGTCCTCGACCAGGTCGTAGTACTCGCTGACGAAGTTGTCTCCGTTGCGCCGGTAGTACTCGACGTACTGGTAGGTCTCGGTGAGCAGGGAGGCCCAGGTCGGTACCTCCGACTCGTCGTCGGCCCAGTGCTCGAGCAGCAGTTCCTCGCGGCGCTCGTCGGACAGCAAAGACCTTCCGTCGACCTCGTGAAGTGCGGCCAGCCCGGTCACGTCGAGCACCGTGGCCGCCACATCGATGTTCGCGGCCAGACGATCGTCTCTCGTCCCAGCTTCGACCTGCCCCGGCCAGCGCATGAAGAACGGGATCTGCACCGACTGCAGGTACGGGTAGCGCTTGGCCGTCTTGCCGTGCTCGCCCCAGAGTTGACCGTTGTCGCCTAAGAAGAACGCGATGGTGTCGCGGTCCTCGCCCAGGGCACGGACCTCGCGCATCACGCGAGCGACCAGATCGTCGGCCGAGAACAACGTGCGGATCTGCTTGCGACGGATCTTCTGGTAGTTGGAACGCTTGCCGGGGCCGAAGTCGGGCTTGTCCGAGAGATCCTCCTCTTTGACGGCAGGGTTCCACTTGACCGGGTAGGTCTCGGCCCCTTCGTACTTCGGCTCGGCGGTGTACGGCGCGTGCGCGGGCGTTGCGCCGATGTAGAGGAACCAGGGTTGCGCGTCGTCTCGCTCGAACCCTTCGAGGAAGCCCACCGCGCTCTTCTTCACGAAGTTGTTCGTGTAGCCGTCGACCCGCCGCTTGCGACCGTCGACATTGAAGAGAGCGTCGAAGTAGTAACCCTGCAGCATGATGGCGAAGTCGTCGAAGTGGGGCGGATCGACCTCACGCGGCCACCGGTTGAGGTACTTCCCGGTGACTGCCGTTCGGTAGCCCGCCTCCTGCAGATAGGCCTGGAGCGTCCGATCCTGGTCAAGCGCGGTCGCCAGATCGTTGACGCGAACGCCGTGCCCATGCGCATAGCGACCCGAGAAGATCGAGGCGCGGCTGGGGCAACAGAGGGGCGTGGTCGCGAACGCCTGCGTGAACCGTTTCCCCTGTTGCTTGAAGAACCTGCGGGTATCGGGCATGGCGCGCATGGTCCCGTGGGCGCGCTGGTCGTCGGTGACGATCACGAGCACGTTGGGCCGCGAGGGTGGCTCGGGTGTCGCTTGTCCCGGCCCTTCTGCGCTCGATGAGCAAGCGGCCATGAGCAGCGCTACCGCCAGGGTTGCGGTTCTCACCCTCAAGGGATCTCCCCCGGTGGAGTGTCCGAGCCAAAGCGGCAGCGCAGGACCTCGCCGAGCTGAGTGGACGGGAACGCAGCTTCGAAGACAGTTTCCTCCCCCCGATCCTCGTAGCCCTCGGGCAGGTCCTCGCGAGGCCAGTTGTCGGAGATCGTGTACGAGTTCATGAAGCGAGCGACCTGTTCGACACTCACACCCGACCCCTCCAGCACCTCTCGATCCAGGAACGGACCCACCGCAGTGATGGCGAGCTTCAGAGTCTCGTCCTCGGGGACGTTGAAGCGCTCGTTGAGATCCTTCTCGAGCTCGTCCTGGCTGATCGGCCACGCTCCGCTGCGCTCGGGAGGAGGCGTGTGCCCGTGGTCGGCCGTCATGACGATCGCGTAATCGCCCACTTCCTCGTCGAGGTAGGTCACGAGTCGACCGAGCGCCCGATCCTGAGCTTCGAGCACATCGGCCATGCGTTCGGAGTCCATCGAGAACTGATGCCCCACGATGTCGGTCATCTTGTAGTTGGTGAAGAAGAGATCCGTGACGGCATCTTCGCCGTACCCCTCCCGTTTCAGCATCTGCAGGATCACGTCCGTCTGATAGCCCGCCCATGCGGGATTGTCGTGATGTTCCGCGATGTCGTTGTCGCGCCGGTCCCCGTCCTTGGTCCCGTCGCGCAGATCGAGACGATCGATGTGTCGCTGGAGTCCGGGGAAGTCGTTCACGTAGCTCGGGGTCTGGAAAAAGTCGTTGTTGCCGCGGATCTTCTGGTCGAAGCCGATGATCGCGAGCTGGTCTTTGTCCCCGCCTTCGGTCTGGGAGCCGTGTCCCATCATCGGTATGTGCCACGCGCGCAGCGCTACCAGACCCACCTTCGGTTCGTTGTCCAGGAGACGGTCGAACTCGTCGGCGAATGTCGTCAGCTGGGTATCTTCGGGGTCGCGCTCTGCCTGCGCCACGCG
>JBKHXK010000021.1:0-42996 GCA_046566065.1 Actinomycetota bacterium
ACCACGATCACATCGCCGAGTCCATCGTCATCAAAGCGCGACTCGGTTCCGGGGTGCCTGGGAACGGTCGCTGAAGGGTCCGCGGGCCCGCCGCCGGTCAGACGCTTACGTACTCGGCCAGGTGCTCGCCCGTAAGCGTGGAGCGAGCTTCGATCAGTGCTGCCGGTGTGCCCTCGAAGATGACCCGGCCCCCCTCTTGGCCGGCCCCCGGGCCGAGGTCGATGATCCAGTCGGCATGGGCCATGACTCCCTGGTGGTGCTCGATGACGATCACCGACTTGCCGGAGTCGACCAGGCGATCGAGCAATGCCAGCAACTGCTGTACGTCGGCTAGATGAAGTCCGGTCGTGGGCTCGTCGAGGACGAGGATCTCGCTCTTGTCGCCCATGTGCGTTGCCAGCTTGAGGCGCTGGCGTTCGCCCCCCGACAACGACGTGAGGGGCTGCCCGAGCCGGAGATATCCGAGTCCCACGTCCGACAGGTGTTCGAGGATCTTGTGCGCTGCGGGCGTCTCCGCCTTGCCGCTGCGGAAGAACGCCTCGGCCTCGTTCACCGACATCTCGAGTACCTCGCTGATGTCCCGGTCCCCGAGCTTGTACTCCAGGACCGAAGCCTGGAAGCGTTTCCCCTCGCACTCTTCGCAAGGGGTAGCGACCCCCGCCATCACTGCCAGGTCCAGGTAGACGACGCCCGCTCCGTTGCAGCTGGGACAGGCGCCCTCGGAGTTGGCGCTGAACAGCGCCGGCTTGACGTCGTTGGCCTTGGCGAACGCCTTCCTGATCGGCTCGAGCAGGCCGGTGTAGGTCGCCGGATTGCTCCGCCGCGATCCACGGATCGGAGCTTGGTCGATCGCGACCACCCCTTCCCGCCCTGCCACGGAGCCGTCGATCAGCGAGCTCTTTCCCGATCCGGCGACGCCCGTGACGACCACCAGGACACCCAACGGGATGTCGACGTCAACGTCCCGCAGGTTGTTCGTGTCGGCGCCGCGCACATCGAGAACACCTGTGGGCTCCCGGACCTCTTTCCTGAGAGAGGCGCGGTCGTCGAAGTGACGCCCGGTGATCGTGCCGCTGCGGCGGAGACCCGCCACGGTGCCCTCGAACACGACCTCTCCGCCGGCGCCTCCCGCCTGGGGGCCGAGGTCGACGATGTGGTCCGCGATCGCGATCGTCTCGGGTTCGTGCTCGACCACCAGAACGGTGTTGCCCTTGTCCCGCAATCGGACGAGCAACTGGTTCATCCGCTCGACGTCATGTGGATGGAGCCCGATCGTGGGCTCGTCGAAGACGTACGTGACGTCGGTTAGCGACGAACCCAGGTGACGGATCATCTTCGTACGCTGCGACTCTCCGCCGGAAAGCGTGCCCGAGGGTCGATCCAGCGAGAGGTAACCCAGGCCGATCTCCTCGAACGAATCGAGAAGATGCTGAAGACCTGCGAGGAGAGGGGCCACCGACGGCTTGGTGATCCCTCTCAGCCACTCCGCTAGATCGCTGAGCTGCATCGCGCAGACATCGGCGATGCTCTTGCCCTTGATCTTCGAAGACCGGGCCGCCTCATTCAGTCGGGTCCCGTCGCACTCGGGACACACCTGGAAGGTCACCGCGCGCTCTACGAACGCGCGGATGTGCACCTGCAGAGAGTCCACGTCCTTGGAGAGGAACGACTTCCGGATCTTGGGGATCAGGCCCTCGTAGGTCAGATTGATCCCGTCGACCTTGATCTTCGTGGGCTCCTTGTGAAGCAGGTCCTGCATCTCCCTCTTGGTGAATCTGCGGATCGGCTTGTCGGGATCGAAGAACCCGCAGCCGCGGAAGATGCGTCCGTACCATCCGTCCATGCTGTAACCGGGGATGGTGATAGCCCCCTCGTTCAGCGACTTGCTCTCGTCGTACAGCGCCGAGAGGTCGATATCGGTCACAGAGCCCATGCCCTCGCAGCGGGGGCACATCCCTCCGTGGTAGATCGCGTCGCGGACGACGATCCGTTTGCCCTCACCCTTCTCCACCTTCATCGCGCCGCTCGCTCGCCGCGTGGGCACGTTGAAAGAGAAGGCGACGGGCGGTCCGATGTGCGGTTGGCCGAGCCGACTGAAGAGGATCCGCAGCATCGCGTTCGCATCCGTGGCCGTCCCGACGGTTGACCGGGGACTGGCCCCGATCCTCTCTTGGTCCACGATGATGGCGGTGGTCAGACCCTCCAGAAGATCCACCTCTGGTCGTGCCATCGTTGACATGAATCCCTGGAGGAACGCGCTGTAGGTCTCATTGATCAGCCGCTGGGACTCGGCCGCGATCGTGCCGAAGACCAAGGAGCTCTTTCCCGAGCCCGACACGCCGGTGAAAACGGTCAGCCGCCGCTTGGGGATCTCGAGGTGGACGTTCTTCAGGTTGTTGACGCGCGCACCGTGGACGCGGATCGTGTCGTGCTGATCCGCGGGATGGGTCGCTCGGGAGCTCCGACCCTTCGTCGACTTCGCCTTGGTGGCCATACTCACCCCATCCCTAGTCACTCGTCCTGAGCCGGGCAAAGCTACGCCATAGGATGCGCCTATGACCGCATCCGAACTGCACGATCTGCCCTCTGCCGAGCTTCACGATCGCGCGATGAAGAAGGCGCGCGAGCACCTCGACGTTCGCTTCCTGTGGAGGCTCTTGCGGTCTCTGCCGGCCGCGCAGGCGGCGGGAGGCGACATCCACGAAGCGGACGCCGACATCACGCACGTATCCGCCTTGATCACCGACGCTCTCAATGCGAAGGACGACCCGGAAGCTCTCGAAGGTCTCCGTCCCCTCTACATCGACTACCTGAGCAGCTGACCCTGGGTAGTCGTAGTTCTCGAGCTTGTGGGACCATTCGGTGAGATCCAGCGCATCATCGAGCGATGTTCTGTTAAGGAGGACACGTTGAGGAGTCGGACGCGGGTCGGTTGCGCGGCGGTCATTGCGGTGCTCGCACTCGGAGCATGCGCGGGCGGAGGTCAGGGAGCGCCTCCAGGCTCCGGGGTCGGTGAGGAAGACGCCGGTCCCGTGGGGGCCGAGATCGAAGCGACGAACTTCGCGTTCGAACCAACCGAGATCTCGATCGCTCAGGGCGAGTCGGTGAAGATCACGAATGCCGGCAAGACCCTTCACAACTTCACCGTCGACGGAGAAGACGTCACCTCAGGAAACGTGCCTTCTGGCCAGTCCGCCACTGCGAACACCAGCAGTCTCGAACCAGGAAGCTACGAGTTCTTCTGCTCCCTCCACCGAGCGGCCATGCAGGGAACCCTGGAGGTGGAGGGCTAAGCGCTGAGGCGCTGCAGCAAGGCATCGCGCAGGAGGGCCAGGGCACGCCGATGCAACTGGCAGGCCCGGGACTCGGTGACACCGAGGTCTCTGCCGATCTCGGCCAATCGACGGCCCTGGTAGTAGTGCTGCTGGATGACCAGACGCTCTCGATCGGGCAAGGTCGCCATGGCCTCGATCACTTCCTCATGGTCGGCCTCTAGCTCCAGTGCGTCGGAGACGTGCGCTGCGAAGGGATCGCTCAGGCTGTCCTCGAGCCGGGCCCCCACCGCGGTGCGAGCGGTCTGGAAGTCGACCGGGATGACTTTCTCGATCACGCGGCTGGCCGCTTGACTCGCTCGGCGAGGCAACCAGTTGAGCGACCGGATGCCATCGCTCATCGCCCCTCGGATCCGCCTCGAGCCGTACGTCTCGAACCTGTTGCCCAACTCCGGACGGAACTTGTCGACCGCGTCCATCAGGCCCAGGACGCCGAAGCTGTAGATATCCGGGCGGTTGGAATCGGGGACCGCACGAGCTGCCCGCCCGGCGAGGAACTCCACGACCGGCAGGTAGTGGCAGATCAGCTGCTCGCGCACCTCCGCATCGCCGGTGGCGCGCCAGGTGAGCCATAGCTCGTCCAGCTCGGTCTGTGAGAATCCCCGGTCCATCGTCTCCCCGTTGCCTCAGGTCTTAACGAACATGCACAAGTTCAACGATGGTGACACCTGGACAAGCGGAACGCAATCCCCAATCCGGTCAAGTGGGACACGATTTGTGGGAGTAAGTCCGAATGACATCGATGGGATTACCGGTCACCCGGGGACCTAGGGATCCGGCGCGGCGCGCATAGACAAGGAGATCTCTCGGGCTCCGGGGGCGGGACTCGAACCCGCAACCCTCCGGTTAACAGCCGGATGCTCTGCCTGATTGAGCTACCCCGGAAATGAGAAGGTGCATCTTAGAACGCTCGTCGGGTGGGTTGGCAGACCGCCGAACGGGCATGACGAGATGTGAAAGAGCATCGAGGAGGGAGCTTGATATGCGCGGACGTCTAGGGCTTTTCGTGGGATTCGGAGCCGGTTACGTGCTGGGGGCCAAAGCGGGGACCCAGCGGTACGAGCAACTTCGCAGGTTGTACGACAACCTCCTGGCCTCCCCCGCGTTCCGGTCCGCCTCCGCCAGGGCGAAGGACGCGGTGGGCACCGGGTTCGAACAGGCCAAAGACAGGGCCTCGGACGGGGTCTCCAAGGTCTCTGAGGTCGTTAGAGAGAAGCGATCCGGCAACGGTGAGGGTCATGCGGCGAACCTGTCGGTAGCTCCGCCGCCCGCGCACTAGCGCGGTCCTACTCGAGGTAGTCCCGTAGCTTCTGGCTTCTCGAGGGGTGCCTCAGCTTCGAAAGCGTCTTCGACTCGATCTGCCTGATCCGCTCCCGCGTCACACCGAACTTCTTCCCCACGTCCTCGAGCGTACGGGGCTGCCCGTCCACCAAGCCGAAGCGGAGCCGGATGACCTCTTTCTCACGACCCGACAGGGTGTGAAGGACCGACTCCAGCTGCTCTTGGAGCAAGCGGAAGGAAGCTCGCTCGAGAGGAACCGGGGCATCGGCATCTTCGATGAAATCGCCGAGGTGTGAGTCCTCCTCTTCGCCGACAGGTGTCTCCAGAGACACCGGCTCCTGCGAGATCTTCTGGATCTCGCGCACCTTCTTCGGGGTGAGCTCCATCTGTTCCGCGATCTCGTCTGCGGTCGGCTCGCGGCCCAGGTCCTGCAGCAGTTGCCGCTGGATGCGCACCAGTTTGTTGATCGTCTCGACCATGTGGACGGGGATGCGGATCGTTCGAGCCTGATCGGCGATGGCTCTGGTGATGGCCTGACGGATCCACCAGGTCGCGTACGTCGAGAACTTGAAGCCCTTGGCGTAGTCGAACTTCTCGACGGCTCGGATCAGACCGAGGTTCCCCTCTTGGATCAGGTCGAGGAAAGCCATACCGCGACCGACGTAACGCTTCGCGATCGAAACGACCAGCCGGAGGTTGGCCTCGACGAGATGCCGCTTGGCCATGGCGCCATCGCGACGCGTCATGCGCAGCTCGAGACGTTCGTCGTCACTGAGCTTCGCGCCGGACTCCAGTTTCTCTTCCGCGATCAACCCGGCCTCTATCCGCTTCGCCAGGGAGACCTCTTCTTGCGCGGTCAGCAGCGGGACGCGACCGATCTCCTTCAGGTACATGCGGACCGGATCGTTGGTGGGGGCCTTGAGGGCCATGTCGACCTCGCGTCGGGCGCGCACACGATCCTCATCGGCGTCCGGAGCGGGAGTCTCGGCCTCCTCCTCTTCCTCTTCTTCCTCCGCGATCGCCTCGTCCTCGACGACGTCGACATTGAGCTCGACCAACCGCAGGTACACCGCGTCGACCTGGTCGGGCGTCAGGTCGAGGACCGAGAGCTTCTCGGCCAGATCTGCGGCCGTGATGCTGCCCTCTTGCTTAGCGGAGCGGACGATCTTGTCGACCTCGAGCTGTGCGGGAGCCGCGGCACCCTCCGCGGTCATCTCTGCGCCCTCTGGAGCCTCTTTGGTACCGGCCGAAGCAGGCGGCTGCGGCATCTAGGACACCCCCTGGAGGGTGCGTAGCAGATCGCGGCGACGGGCCTCGAGCCCTACGAGCTCGGTGAAGAGTGCGTCGTGTCTCTGGGCCTCATCGAGAGGGTTGAGCTCCTGGAGGGTGTCCCTGCGGCGTTTGATCTCACGCTCCAGTTTGAACACGCGCAGGCGGGTGAAGACCTCGGCCGTCCCGGCATCGTCGTCCTCTTCGAGCTCGGCTGGCTCCCGCTCGACCGCCAGTTCGGTGAATAGCTCGCGTGCCTCGGGCGACAAACGCTCCGCTACCGCGGCGGTGTCCTTCACCGACTTCATAGACCGCGCTTCGCGGAACAGCTCGCGACGAGCCGGAGATGTGAAGTCGGTCTCTTGTATGTCGTCCAGGAATCGCGCGATGCGATCGGTCTTCGTAAGCAACAACTGCAGTGCCTCTCGTTCAACTTTCACGTGACCGGGCAGGCGACGCTCCCGATCTCTACCTGCTCCCCCATACGCCGCCATGGGTCCGGAAGAGCGATCTGTAAGCGCTCTCTGGACGGCCTCTGGCTGGACGCCGATCCGTCGCGCGACCATGAATGCGTACTCGTGTCGCGCTATCGGATCTGGCAGCCACCCTAGCACTTGCACCGCCTCCCGAACCGCCTTGGAACGCGCCTCCGGGGTGTCCAACGCAAGCTTGGATATCGTCTGTTCGAGCTTGAATTCCAGCAACGGTTGACCGGCTTCGATGACCTTTGCGATACCCTCCGCGCCCTCCTGTGCCACCACGTCGGCGGGATCTCTGCCCGGCGGTAGCGGAGCGACCAGAACCTCCAATCCGATCCTGTGATGTAAGCCGAACCCGCGTTCCGTTGCAGCTTGACCGGCGTTGTCCGAGTCGAACATCAACACCGCGCGCGACGAGAACTTCTTCAGCAGCTCGAAGTGGGTTTCGCCGAGTGCGGTGCCGTTGGTAGCGACCGCTTGCGTGATCCCGGCTTCGTGCAGGGCGATCACGTCGGTGTATCCCTCGACCACGATCGCGTGGCTTCTGGCGATCGACGACTTCGCTCTGTTCAAGCCGTACATGAAGCGCGATTTGGAGAACAGAGGTGTCTCCCCGGTGTTCAGGTACTTCGGCTGCTGATCGCCGAGCGCTCGGGCCCCGAAGGCGACCACGTCATCCTGCAGGCTCCAGGTCGGGAAGATGATGCGTTGCCTGAAGACGTCGAAAAGCGCCCCGTCCCGATCGCTGATCCGGCCCAGTCCCCCCGTGACCAGCTCTTCCTGGGTGAAGCCTTGGGAGAGCAGATGCCGGCACAGCGAATCCCTCCCCAGGGCGTAGCCGAGTTGCCAGCGCTCCGCGACCTCACGGCCGAATCCCCGCCCGCTCAGGTAGTTCCGGGCGGGCTCGGCGTCGGGTGACTCCATCAACGCTTTGTGGAAGAACTCCGCGGCGGCTCTGTTGGCATCGGCCAGTCTGCGTTTGACCCCGTAGGCCTGAGCCTGACCGGGCGTCTGGTCCTCGTAGCGGAGCTCGTAGTTGAACCTTCGCGCCACCCACTCGACGGCTTCGGGGAACGGGAGGTTCTCGATCTGCTGCACGAACTGATACACGTTGCCCCCGGCGCTGCAGCCGAAGCAGTTCCCGGTCAGGATGTTGTCCTCCAGAGCGAAGGCGTGCGTTCCGGGAACGACTGCGCAGAACACCTCTTCTACGCGGTCGGTGGGTTCCACCGACACGACCGCCCACCCTCTCCTTTCACCGGCGCATCGATCGATGGTCGCTTCGAACCGTTCCTTGTGTTTGCCCAGCACGAAGAACTCGGGGGTAAGCGTGGTGTTCATGAAGGTGACATGGAACAGATCGGAAGGCTCCCTGTCGGGGAATCCCTTGCGGCTCTGATGCTTTATCCCATAGGTCCCGATCCCGAGACGATTTGCCAGCGTCCTAACGAATTCGAGATGCTCTCTGGTCGCGCTGGAAATGATGACCTGGCCGTCCGTCGAGACACACCCATCGGCAGCGAAATAGCCGGCGAGCCAGCCGTACAGATACCCGGGTGCCTCATCCAAGGAGGGCAGCTCCTTGAAGTTGCCGTTTCGGTGCCCGTCTCCGAACACGAAGCCTTGAGCAACCCCGAAGGCGGACGGAGGTGTCTTGAGCCCGGCGACACCACCACGACCCACGACGCTAGCGAGCCGATGCTTAGGCTTCAGGTCCTTGGTGAGAACTTCCCTGTTGGTGGCACCGTTCCCACGGACGAACCAGCGATGTTCGTCCGTGGCGAAGATGGTCTTCTTCACCCGGTTCCTACTGAGTTCGATCTTCCATAGAGGCTGGATGCCGAAGGATCTGATCTCGGCGTCGACCCATTTGCCACCGGTCGTCAGAAGGCGATGCACGTCCCCGGCAAGCTTTGCGATCGGAACCGTTCCTTGCCAGGTCATCACGCCCGTCTCCCCGGCCAAGCAGTGCCAGACCCCTTTGCCCGTGTCTACCGTGAACGAGGGCGTCTTCTCGGAGTGGAACGGACAGAGCCCCTTGAAGGTGTGTCCGCCGGCCTTCTTCAGGTGTGTGTGTGCCGAGATGACCTCGACCAGGTCGGCCTTTTCTCGCAGCAGATCGATGTCGTCTTCCCGGATCTTCGCCATCGTGTTCCTTACCTGGGCGCGCGTTCAAGGCCGCGGGGAAGCGGTCTCATCCTAAGGCTCCATCCCCCACCCACGGCGGCGGTTCCCCGGTCACCTGTTGGTAGGCCCGCAGGGCGAACCGGTCCGTCATGCCGGCGACGTAGTCGACCGCGACGACCCTCGGATCGCCCTCCGGCCCCCCCGACGAAACATGGTGTTCGAGCAGTGTTCCCAGGATCTCCTCGACCGAGGACTTGGTCTCGGCCCCCACGCGCCCCACGTACACCTTCTCGAACAGGAAGCTCCTCGTCGTCTTCATCGCCTCGAAGACCGAGGGGCTCATCTCGATCGAGTCCCCACCCTCGGACGTTTCCACCAGGTCCCCCACCATCGTCTTGATGCGGTCCGAGTGCGAGCTCCCCAGGACCCTGGTGGTCTGCTCCGGCAACTCGTCCTCGCGGAGTATCCCCGCACGCACGGCATCGTCGATGTCGTGATTGAGATACGCGATGCGGTCCGCATAGCGGGCGATCTGACCCTCCAAGGTGGCCGGCATCGTGGGCATCGACCAGGTGTGGTTGGCGATGCCGTCACGTACCTCCCATGTCAGGTTCAGCGCTTCGAGCACCTCGACGATCCGGACCGACTGGAGGTTGTGCCGGAAGCCCGGCAGGAACGCCGCCACCACTTCCTCTCCGAGGTGGCCGAAGGGCGTGTGACCCAGGTCGTGGCCGAGGCAGATCGCCTCCACTAGGTCCTCGTTCAAGCGGAGCGCCCGGGCGATCGTCCGGGCGACCTGCGTCACCTCGAGCGTGTGGGTCAGCCGAACCCTGTAGTGGTCTCCTTCCGGGGCGAGGAACACCTGCGTCTTGTGAGCGAGCCGCCTGAAGGCCTTGGAGTGGACGATCCGATCCCGGTCGCGCTGGAAGCAGGTGCGCATGTCGTCTTCCGCCTCGGGGACCTCACGGCCCTTCGTCGACGCCGAGGGCGTGGCGCGTTCAGACAGGTGCTGGGCCTCCAGCGCTTCCGTGTGCAGTCGTGCGGTCACCACCATCGCTGCGCGACGGTAGCACCGGCCTGTGACGCTCTAAGCGATCTTCCGGCGGTCGGTGCCTTGGTCGAGTTCGGTGACCTTCCAGTCCACCTCGACGGGGTCCCCGCCGATCTCGGCCAGTGTCTCTATCTCTGTCTTCACCCTCAAGGCGACCCTCTCCGCATCCGGTGCCGACGTCCCGGGCAGGATCAGGGTGAACGTGCCGGCGTCGTCTTGGAAGACGTGGTCGCTGGACCGGACCACTGCGCCGATGTGGTGGACGATGTTGGCCGTGAGATACCCGCGGATGTCGTAGCGAACCAGCGTCACGGCGGCCCCCTGGGTGTCCCAACGGCGCAACTGAGCATTGCGCCGGTCGCGCAGCGCCCATACGCCCACGTTCGGGAAGTCTCTCTCGTAGAACCCAAGCGACTCGCGCTCGGCGCGAAGAGCCTGCAACAGCAGCTTGCGCATGGCCGCCACGAGCAAGCGGGCCGCGATCAGGTCGGAACCGTGGAAGCGGGCGGGCTCGTTCGATGTGATCGTCACCAGACCGATCGGGGGTCCCTCCAGATGCAGCGGGATCGTGATGAGCGAGACCTCGTCGGGGGTGCGATCTACTCCCGAGAAGCGGGTGTCGCGGGAGACGTCATGTGAGATCAGGGCCCGGCCCGCTCGGAAGCAGGTTCCCTCCAGCGACCCTTCTGCGGGGACCTCCCGGGCGAGAAGGTGCTGAGAACCGGCATCGGCATAGCAGGCGACCAGCCGGCCCTCCTTCTCCAGAAGCACGGCGGCTCGATCGGCTCGGGTGAGCTGCGCGAACCCCTCGACGAAAAGACGAAGAGCGTCTGGTAGCTCGGAACAACGAGAAGCGTCGGCAACGACGGCGGCCACTCGGGCCAATAGATCGGACGTGATCTCTCTCTGCGCGGTCATCTCTCTCCTTCGGCGGCCGGGCTGCGTCTCCTAGAGACGCCCCTAGCTTTGCGTCCCCGCCTCGCGACGGGTTTGCCATTGTCGGGATCGGACCCTTTACACATCGTCATCTCACTCGGATCGCTACGTAGTCCTTTCGGACTAAATGTGGACGCGGTGTGTAGTTGGCGAGCGAGCGGTATGTGCTATTTCGAGGAGGTCTGAGCGGCCCCCAACACGGCCTGGCCGGCAGCGAGACGCGCCGTCGGCACCCGGAAGGGCGAACACGACACGTAGTCCAGACCCAGCTCGTGACAGAAGAGTACGGAGTCGGGGTCACCGCCGTGCTCGCCGCAGATGCCGAAGTGCATGTCCGGGTTGGCGGCCCGGCCCTCTTGCACAGCGATCTCCATCAGACGGCCTACTCCGGGCACGTCCACCGTCACGAAGGGGTTCGTGGGGACCAGCTTGCGCTCCTCGTACAGACCTAGGAACTTGCCGATGTCGTCGCGCGAGAACCCGAAGGCGGTCTGCGACAGGTCGTTGGTGCCGAACGAGAAGAAGTCCGCGTGCTCAGCGATCTCGCCTGCGGTGAGGGCGGCGCGCGGGAGCTCGATCATCGTCCCGAACTCGACATGCAGCTCGACCCCGGCCTTCTCGATGATCTCGATGGCGACCGGCTCGAGCTCCTCTCGCATCTGACGCAGCTCCTCGGCGGTCGCGACGAGCGGGATCATGATCTCGGGACGCGGGTCGAGGCCCTTCTTCTTCAGACCGACCGCGGCTTCGACGATGGCCCTCACCTGCATCGCGTAGAGGCCCGGCTTGACGATGCCGAGGCGCACACCGCGAAGACCCAGCATCGGGTTCGCCTCGTGAAGGTCCCGGACCTTGCCGAGCAGCTCCTTGAGCTCCTTGAGCTTCGCCTTGCCCGCCTTCTTCGCTCCCGCCTCGATCAACGCCACCTCGACCTCGAGGTCGACGTGGTTCGGCAGGAACTCGTGGAGCGGCGGGTCCAGCAGACGAACGGTCACGGGGAACCCGTCCATCGCTTTGAAGATGCCCTGGAAGTCGCGTCGCTGGAGTGGAAGGAGAGCCTTGTAGGCCTCGTTCTCTTCCTCAGGGGTGTCGGCGAAGATCATCTTGCGGACGGCGGCGACCCGCTCCTCGCCCATGAACATGTGCTCGGTCCTGCAGAGACCGATGCCCTCGGCCCCCCTGGCGCGTGCGTTCCGAGCCTGCTCGGGGGTGTCGGCATTCGCGCGCACGCGCAACTCCCGCATCTGCTCCATGAAGCGGTCGATCTCTTCGTAGGCCTTCCAGAGCTTCTCCTTGCGGGCCTTCTTGTTGCCCATCATGGCGGCGTCGATCGGCGACGGCTCCGTCTCGAGCTCGCCCTCGTACACCGTTCCTTGGCTGCCGTCGATCGTGATCCAGTCGCCTTCGGCGATCACCTTGTTGCCGACCGTGAAGCGCTTCGCCTTCGGCTCCATCCGGATCGCATCGGCGCCGCATACCGCAGGGATGCCCTCACCGCGTGCCACCACGGCCGCGTGTGAGTTGGTGCCCCCGGCAGAGGTCAAGATGCCCTGAGCAGCCACCATGCCGTGGTAGTCGTCTGGGTTGGTCTCGCGGCGAGCCAGGATGACCCTCTCCCCGCGCTCGGCCCATGCCGCGGCATCGTCCGCCGTGAACACGACACGTCCGACGGCGGCACCCGGCGACGCGTTCAGCCCCTTGGCCAGTGGTTGCAGCCCCTTGGCGGCTTCGGCCTTGATGCTGGGTTTGAAGAGCTCGTCGAGCTTCCCCGCCGTAACCCGGTCCTGCCCGGCGGTCTTCACCTTGATCACGCCCTCGTCGATCATGTCCTTGGCGATGACCCACTCCGCAACGGCCGTCCGCTTCCCGATGCGGGTCTGCAGGAGCCAGAGCTTCCCCTCTTCCACGGTGAATTCGATGTCGCACATGTCCTTGAAGCGCTTCTCGAGCTTGTTCATGTGCTTCTGCAGCTCTTTCCACGCTTTCGGTTGCAGCTTGCCCATGTCCGCTAGCGGCACCGTGTTGCGGATACCGGCAACCACGTCCTCGCCCTGTGCGTTCTGGAGATAGTCACCGTAGGGCTTCTTCTCCCCCGTCGACGGGTCGCGGGTGAACGCGACGCCCGTGCCGCTGTCTTCGCCCTTGTTGCCGAAGACCATCGCTTGCACGTTCACGGCGGTTCCCAGCGAGTCGGAGATCTTGTTGCGACGGCGGTAGTCCTGCGCCCGCTTGTTGTCCCACGACTTGAAGACGGCCTCGATGGCCAAGTGAAGCTGCTCGGTGGGGTCCTGGGGGAACTCGCGCTTCGTTTCCTTCTTGACGATCGACTTGAACGTCTTCACGAGGCCCTTCAGGTCTCCGGCGTCGAGGTCGACGTCGTTGCGAACCTTCTTGCGGTCCTTGGCCTTCTCCAGCGCCTCTTCGAAGAGCTCTCCATCGACGCCCAGCACGGTCTTGCCGAACATCTGGATCAAGCGGCGGTAGGAATCCCACGCGAAGCGCTCCGAGCCGGTCTGCTTGGTCAGGCCTTCGACGCTCTCGTCGTTCAGGCCGACGTTCAAGACGGTGTCCATCATGCCGGGCATCGAGAACGCGGCGCCCGACCGCACCGACACGAGCAGCGGATCGCGGGGGTCGCCGATCTGCCGGCCCATAGCCTCCTCTAGCTCCTTGCGATGCTCGGCGACCTCGTCGAGCATCGCAAGGAAGCTCTGGCCTTGCTCGCGATAAGCGTTACAGGCCTCGGTCGTGATCGTGAACCCGGGCGGGACCGGGAGGCCGAGATTGGTCATCTCGGCGAGGTTCGCTCCCTTACCGCCGAGGAGGGCCTTCTGGGAGGCGTTGCCCTCGGAGAAGTCGTAGACGTACTTCGTCGAGCGCTCGACTGAGACCTTGCGCGACTTCCTCGCCATGTATCAGTGACCCCCTTCAGGCTCCTGTAGATCCAGATCGACCTGTTCGTCCTCATCGCCCAGAGTGATCTCGCTCTGCCCGCGGTGACCGTGAGCGTCGTACACGTTGAGCTTCCATCCCCCCGGCGCCAGGTGGTACTGGAAGTTCCCGTCGTCGTCGACGACGATCTGATCGACCACGTCCCCGGTCTGGTTGTGCAGCTCGACCGTCGCGCCTTTCGCCGGCTTGTTCCCGTGAACCGTGATCCGGCCGGAGAGCTTCGTCATGACTGGAACCTTTCTTGGATGAACCGAACGACCGAATCGATCCCGATCCGCTTCTGCTCCATCGTGTCCCGATCGCGCACCGTGACCTGGTTGTCCTCCAGCGTGTCGAAGTCCACCGTCACGCAGAACGGCGTCCCGATCTCGTCCTGGCGGCGATAGCGCTTCCCGATCGCCTGGGTGATGTCGACGTCGGTCACGAAGTGCGGCCTGATCTCGGCCGCGACCTTGTCCGCAACCGGAACCAGATCCGCGTGCTTCGAGAGGGGAAGAACCGCCACCTTGATCGGCGCGAGGCGCTTATCGAGCTTCAGCACGGTCCGCTTCTCCATCTTGCCGGACGACGTGGGCGCCTCGTCTTCGGTGTAGGCGTCGATCAAGAAGGCCATCAACGGGCGTTCCACGCCCACGGCCGGCTCGATCACGTAGGGGATGTAGCGCTCCTCGGTGTCGGGATCGAAGTAGGACAGGTCCTCGCCGGAATGCTCCGCGTGCTGCTTGAGGTCGAAATCGGTACGGTTCGCGATCCCCTCCAGCTCCGACCAACCCATGCCGGGGAAGTTGTATTCGATGTCGTAGGTGCGCTTCGCGTAGTGGGACAGCTCGTCGGCCTCGTGCTCGCGCAGACGCAGGTTCTCGGCAGTCATGCCCAGGTCGGTGTACCAACGCATCCGCTCGTTCAGCCAGTACTCCTGCCACTCGTCGTCCGTGCCCGGCTTGACGAAGAACTCCATCTCCATCTGCTCGAACTCACGGGTCCGGAACACGAAGTTGCCCGGAGTGATCTCGTTGCGGAACGACTTCCCCTGCTGCGCTATCCCGAACGGGATCCGCTTGCGGGAGGTCTGCTGCACGGTCTTGAAGTCCACGAACATCCCTTGAGCGGTCTCCGGACGGAGGTAGACGGCGTGGGCCGAGTCCTCCACCGGGCCCATGTGGGTCTTGAACATGAGGTTGAACTGGCGGGGCTCGGTCCAAGACGCCTTGGTCCCGCAGTCCGGGCACGCCTTGTCCAGATCGATGTGATCGGCCCGGAAACGGTGATGGCAATTGGTGCACTCGACGAGGGGGTCGGTGAAGGTCGCCACGTGCCCGGAGGCCTCCCAGACCTTCGGGGACATGAGGATCGAGCTCTCGAGGCCGACCACGTCGTCCCGCATGTGGACGGTGGAGCGCCACCATTCGGCCTTGATGTTCCGCTTGAGCTCGATGCCGAGGGGACCCCAGTCCCAGGCCGATCGCAGGCCGCCGTAGATCTCGCTGGACTGGAACACGATCCCCCTGCGCTTGCACAGGTTGACGACGGTTTCGATGCTCACTCCAGCCATCCAGGCATGATAGTCGTCATGACTTCTCGGCCCTTATGGATGCCGACGGCGCGAAAGGACCGGAGATAGACCCCCTGCTCGGCTTGATCATCGTCGTGATCCTGGTGTTCCTGCACGCCTTCTTCGTCGCGGGTGAGTTCGGGATCGTTGCGATCGACCGCACCCGCGTCGAGCAGTTGGCGTCGCAGGGCGACAAGCGTGCCCAGAGCGCTCTGGCGGCTTTGAAGACCTTGTCGTTCCAGCTCTCCGGCGCGCAGTTGGGGATCACGATCACGTCGCTGCTGGTCGGATTCCTGATCGAGCCTGCGATCGCGCCCCTGCTCCAACCACTGATCGAGGCGGTGGGGCTGCCGCCGCGCACCGCTCTCGGCGTGTCGGTCGGTCTCGGCCTCGCGTTGGCAACGACCTTCGAGATGGTCGTGGCCGAGCTGATCCCGAAGAACCTGGCGATCGCGAGGGCCGAGAAGGTGACGTTCCTCCTGGCTACTCCTTTCCGGTTGAGCAATGCCCTGATGAAGCCTCTGATCCTGTTCCTCAACACCTCTGCCAACTGGACGGTCCGTCTCTTCGGGATCGAGCCGCGCGAAGAGCTGAGCGGACTCCAGTCCCTCGAGGAGCTCCAGGTCTTGATCCGGTCGTCCCGGGAAGGCGGCACCTTGGAGGAGGCCGAGTTCGCCCTGCTCGCGCGCTCGATCAACTTCGGCGACAAGGTGTGCGCGGATGCGCTGACCCCCCGCGTATCGATGGTGACGCTCGATGCGGATGCAACGGTCGGCGATCTGCAACGCCTGGCGCTTCAGACCGGCCACTCGCGCTTCCCAGTCACGGGCGCGAGCATCGACGACATCGTCGGTATCGCCCACGTCAAAGACACCTACGCGATCCCGGCCGAACGCCGCAGCGAACAACCGATAGGCCCTATCGCGCGCGCCGCACTGGCCGTGCCGGAGTCGCGCGACCTCGCCTCGCTGTTGGTCGAGATGCGACGGGACCGGCACCAGATGGCCGTCGTGGTCGACGAGTACGGCGGCACCGCCGGCATCATCAGCATCGAGGACCTCCTCGAGGAGATAGTCGGAGAGATCGAGGACGAATACGACCCCCGTGACGCTGCGGCGGCGGCCCGCTTGACCAGTCCGCCGTCGGGGATCCACGTCGTTCCCGGGGCGA
The DNA here is from genome assembly GCA_046566065.1 of Actinomycetota bacterium. GTDB lineage: Bacteria > Actinomycetota > CADDZG01 > CADDZG01 > WHSQ01 > MB1-2. The sequence continues at coordinate 16,150 of JBKHXK010000021.1, forward strand.
TGCACGAGGCCGAGTTGCTCGAAACCACCGGCTTCCAGCTCCCGGAGGGCGACTTCGAGACGCTGGCCGGCCTGTTGCTGAGCCTCTTCGGTCGCATCCCCCAACAGGGTGAGCACGTCTCCTACGACGACTGGGAGTTCAAGGTCATCGAGATGGACCGCAACGCGATCGGCCGGGTGTTGGTCGTGGCTCCGCCCGAGCCGGAGCGTTCGAAAGAGGAAGAGTCCTGATGGGCTGGCCCCTCCTCATCGCTATCGCTCTTCTGATCGCGAACGGTTTCTTCGTGGGGGCCGAGTTCGCCTTGATCGCAGCTCGCCGCTCGAAGCTCGAGCAGCTGGCGGAGGAAGGCGATCGCAAAGCGAAGGTGGCGCTGCGGTCGGTGCGGGAGCTGTCGTTCATGCTCGCCGGCGCCCAGCTGGGGATCACGATGGCCTCTCTCGGCCTGGGGGCCATCGCCGAGCCCGCGGTCGCCCATCTGATTGAAGCCGCCGTGCACGCTGCGGTGGAGATCCCCGCGAGCGTCCTGCACACGGTCTCTTTCGTCATCGCCCTGACCATCGTGGTGTTCTTCCACATGGTCATCGGTGAGATGGCCCCGAAGAACGTCGCTATCGCCAAACCGGAGGCGTCCGCGCTCTGGATCGCGGCCCCCTTCCGCATCTACACGAACATCTTCCGCCCGTTCATCTACCTGCTGAACGGCCTGGCCAACGCCGGGGTGCGTCTCCTGGGCGTCGAGCCGCAGGACGAGCTGAAGTCGGCTCACAGCACCGACGAGATCGGTCTGATGATCGCGGAGTCCGCTCGCGGCGGGATGATCGACAAGTTCGAGCATCGCCTCCTCGAAGGGGCGATCCAGTTCTCCGAGCGCGACGCGGCTTCCGTCATGGTGCCTCGAACCGACCTGGTTGCCGTGCCCCTCGACGTGACTCCGGCCCGCCTAGAGGAATTGATCGTCGAGACAGGGCACTCTCGTCTCCCGGTGTATGCGGAGGACCTCGATCACGTGGTCGGCTTCTTCCACGCCAAGGACCTGCTGAAGGTGCGCCCCAACGAGCGCGATCGGCCGCTCGCCCAACGATTGATCCGCCAGATGCTGGTCGTCCCCGAGTCGCGCCGGCTGCACCCGTTGCTGCTGGACATGCGCAGGCAGCGCAAGCACTTCGCGCTGGTGATCGAAGAGCACGGCGGCACGGCGGGCATCGTCACTTTGGAGGACCTTCTCGAAGAGCTCGTGGGCGAGATCCAGGACGAGCACGACGCAGGCGAGCTGGGGGTCGTGCAACTCGACCCAGGTCGTTTCTGCATCCCCGGGACGCTTCGCATCGACGAGGCCGAGCGACTGATCGGGATCGATCTGCCCGAAGGCGAGTACGAAACCGTGGCGGGTTTCCTCATGGATCGGCTGGGACGTATTCCCAGACGGAAAGACGTCGTCAGGCACGACGGGTGGACCTTGAAGGTGGCCGCGATGCACAGAAGACGCGTCGAGCAGGTCATCCTCGAACGGAACTGACCTCTCGGTAACCTGTCGCGCATGGATATCGACAGGATGCGAGACGCGAGGCCACACTTCATAAGAGCTGCCATCTTCGGGTTGATCGCGATGGCGGCGCTCGTCTTCGGCTCCCGCTACGACGACGCACTGAAAGCGGCGCTGTGGACGTCAGAGGACGCGTTCCTTCTGGGGAGCGCGGGCGCGTTCTTGGTCTCCGGAGTGATCGCGGTAAGAGGGGTCGCTGCGGGTGCGAAGACCGCGCTCAGGTCCCATGCCGAAGACCCGCGGGGGGCCACGGTCGGCTTCATCATCTCGGCGATCGGCTACATCGTGGTGCTCTTCTCCGCGGTCCGCCTGCTGGGTGGGGACCTCGGCGGGCTCCTGCTCGGCGGCGCCCTGACCGGGGTCGTGGTCGGCATCGCGGCCCAGCAGACCCTCGGGAACTTCTTCGCCGGCATCGTGCTGCTGCTCGTGCGTCCCTTCGGGGTCGGCGATCACATCGTGATGAAGTCGGCTCCTTTGGGCGGTGAGTACGAGGGCCTCATCGTCGAGATGAGCATGTTCTACGTCCACATGCAGACCGACCGGGGCCCGGTCGCGCTCCCCAACGCCGGTGTCCTGGCGGCCGCCATCGGCCCCGGCGCCCGCTCCGCCGAAGAGACCGACGAAGACGAAGCCGAAGACGAAGGAGGGGCCGGGGCGCAAGCGGGCCCGGCCGAAGGAGGCCCCTCCTAGGCTCCGCTAGCACTCGCTTCTTTGGGACGAGATGTGTCGATAGCGGGCACCTGGTTCGGAAGAACCACCGAGCAGCGAGGGCGCCAACTCGTCGCGGATGAGAGCGATCACCTTGTCCAACCGGTGCTCGAGGTCGTCCCAAGTGAAGTACAGGATCCGCCAGCCAAGAGCAAGCAACTCGTTGTGTCGTGCGGAGTCACGCTGGGCGGCGGCCGGACCAGCATGGAAGCCCCGTCCACCGACCTCCACGCCGACGCGGGCATGTGGAAAAGCGAAGTCGATGTAGCGACGTCTGCCGCTCGACACCACGACCTCGAACTGCCGCACGGGCGTGGGCAAGCCGCTGTTCCTCAGCCCTCGGATGAACTTCACTTCCAGCACACTTTGTGCAGGGCGCATCGTGGGGTCGCGCAGGTCGAGGAGGCGGCGCAGCGTGGCCGACCCTCGGTGCCCACGACCCCCAACCTCGTCGAGACGCCATCTAAGCCGTCTGACTGACGTCATGCGCTTGCGCAGCGCGAACTCCAAGGCGATCTCGACCGTTTCCTCGTCCGCCACCGCCCCGAGGTCGAGCAGCGTCCTGCTCGCGTTCGTGGCCGGGATGCCAGCGATCACAGCGAGATCGCACTGGGGCAGAAGCGCGGCTCGGTGAACGACCGTTCGGTCGTCGCTCTTGATCGATGGCGCGTAGACCTCGACCCCGTCGAAGGAGACGCCCTCGAAACCGAGCAGCCGGGCCGCACAGCGATGGGAAGCGCAAGTACCGGGTCCCCCGCGAAGGACCACCGACATCACCTCTTGCTCCCAGCTCGATGGGAAACCCGGCAGCAACAGAACGCCCGATCGCGACCGCCACCTGCCAGAGGAAAGTCGCCGGGAGATAGACGAGTCGGATAGCCCACAGTCCCGCGCCTGGGCCCTAGTGATCAGACCGTGTTGGAGCCCCGCCCTTCTGGCGCAAGCGTCTTCCGGTCGTTCTTTAGGACGAGATATGTCATCAGCGGGCATCTCATCCCTAAGAAACACCCAGGGCGGACCTGCGAGAGAGAACTAGGTCACAGTCAGAGGGCGCCGAAGCGGCGGGATCTCGCGGCGTAGTCCTCCAGCGCGATGCGGAGCGCGTTGCGGTCGAAGTCCGGCCACAGGATCTCGGTGAAGTAGAGCTCGGCGTAGGCGGACTGCCACAGCAGGAAGTTCGACAGACGCTTCTCGCCGGAGGTCCTTATCAAGAGGTCGACGTCGGGCAGATCGGGGGCGTAGAGGTTCTCTGCGATCGGGCCCATCTCGGCGGCGTCCTCGAGCTCGGCCCGGCCCCCATAGTTGAAGCAGACCATCAGGTCCATCCGGGTGTTCTCGCGGGTCAGCTCCTCAGCCGCTTCGAACTCGTCGAGCACCTGCTGAGGGACGGGATGACGGCGTCCGATCCTGCGGATGCGCACGCCCCGTTCGTTCATGTCGTCGCGTCGCTTGCGCAGGAGGTCGCGATTGAAGTTCAGCAGGAAGTCGACCTCGTCTTCAGGCCGCGACCAGTTCTCGGTCGAGAAGGCGAACACGGACAGGTAGCGGATCCCCAGGTCGAGCGCGCCGTCGACCACATCGAAGAGGGCCTTCTCCCCCATCTCGTGGCCCTTGCTGCGCGGCAGGCCCTGAGCCTCGGCCCAACGGCCGTTGCCGTCCATGATGATCGCTACATGGAGGGGTACATCGCCCCGCTCGCTCATGACGCGGTCAGGGCGTGCAGGGTCTTGATCGGACGTTCGAGGTGGTACTCCGCATAGCTCCGCAGCGCCATCGTCATCGCGAGCGTCGACTGGAAGTCGCCCCCGAGGCCGAAGTCCGAACGGAGCAGCTGGGACATGAGCGCGATCTGATCCGTGCCCATGCGGATCGAATCGCCGGTCTCGTGCCAGCACGACTCGCAGATCGCACCTCCCGCAGAAGGACTGAAGGCGCCGAGCACCGCGTGGTCACCGCAGCCCGCGCAGGAATCCAGTTGCGGGTGATAGCCCGAGATCGACAGGAGCTTCACCAAGAACGAAGGCACGACGTTCGGTCTGCCCTCGGCGAGGGCCTTGAGTCCCCCGATCAACAACGCGTAGACGGGAAATGCTCGCTCCCGGTCCGGCGTGATCTTCTCGACCATGTCGAGCAACGCGGCCCCCGAGCGCAAGCGGGCGTAGTCGGAGCGGATCTCGTCGAACGATTCCACGATGTCGGCCGATGTGATCGTGTCCAGGTTGCGGCCCTTGTAGATCACGAGCTCGGCCCGGGTGAACGGCTCGAGGCGCGCGCCGAAGCGGCTCTTGGTCTTGCGGATCCCCTTGGCCACCGCCCGCACCTTGCCGTTGCCGCGCGTCATCAAGGTGACGATGCGGTCCGCCTCGCCGAGCTTGATGGTCTTGAGGACGATGGCCTCGTCCTTGTAGATCTGCGGCATGCCCCTATCTTCGGGTGCGCCGGAGGCTAAGAGGCGGTAATCAGGCGATGCCGATGCGGAGGTTCCGGGGCTGCTTCGTGCCGTCCACCTCGTCGAGGTCGAAGGTGACCCGCTGGCCGGGCCGCAGGAACCGGAACATGCCGCCCTCGAGGGACCTGGCGTCGATCGGGAACTCCGTCTCGCCGTCGTCGGAGACGAGCGTGCCCGTCTGGGTCAGTGAGTCGTACAGCTTCACGGTCGCTTGCGGCATGGGTTTCCCTTACTCGGCTTTGGGCCACAGCGGCCCCCGGACCGCCCAGAACAATATCGCTCCGAACAGGGCCAACACGGCGAGATCGGCGCCGAGCGACGCCCCGACGCGGCCGTCCAGGCCGGGTTTCAGCGCGTCGACCGCATAGGTCGAAGGCAGCACCACCCGGAGCGGCGAGATCCAGCTCGGCAGCCTGTCCTGCGGGAGGATGCCGAGGAACAACACCGCCATCATCGCCAGGTTCGAATACATCCCGGCGAGTTGCTCGTCGGGCGCGCCGAAACCGATGAAGAGGCCGATGCCCGCCAGGGCGAACGAGCCCAGAGCCCACACGGGGACCACCATCCACAGGGCCACCAGCGAGAGGTCGAACAGGGCGGCGCCCAGGACGACCACGATGATCGTCCCGGGTAGCGAGAAGACCGCGAAGGACAGGAGCACGGCGGCCACGACGGCGCCTCGCGAGACCGGCAGCGTGGAGTAGTAGTCGATCGCCCGCGATTCCTTGAGCGACGCCATGCGCTGCGCCAACATCACGATGGCGGTCATGGCGATCGCCAGGACCACGGAACCGGCAACGATCTGACGGCCGAACTCGCGCACCTGCTCGGGTTCCATCACCGCACGCATCAGCACCGCGATGCCCAGGGGCATCACCGAAGACACGATCAGGTAGGGACGCCAGGAGGTACGCAGGCGAGACATCTGGATCTGCAGCAGCACCTTGAACTTCTCGAAACCGCCGCTCGATCGGCTCACGAGCGGTCCCCCTCCTCGGCCAGGTGGTGCCCGCTGACCTCGAGGTAGACATCCTCGAGCGTCGGAGTGACCAAGCGCGCATCTTCGAGAGCGCCGGGCCCGGCGGAGCTCATCACCTTCTCCAGGATCCGGATCGCATCCTCCGCCGGCGTCCACCCACTGACGCGACGGCCCTCGACCTTCGAGGCCCCGCCGAGAGAGGCCGCAACCTCCTGCACGGTCACGGTCGCACCCTCGGCCACGACGACCTCTACCCGGGTCCTGTGGGCGAGATCGGCCTTCAGCCGGCCGGGGGTGCCTGCCGCGGCCACCTTCCCGCGCTCGAGGATCGCCACCCGATCGAGGACGTGCTCGGCCTCGGCGACGTCGTGGGTGACCAGGATCATGGCGGACCCCGAACGGCATCTATCCGCGAGGAGCTCCCAGATCCGGCGGCGCAGCGAGGGATCGATGTCGGCGGTGGGCTCGTCCAGGATCAGCACGGGCAGGCGCCCGACCAGCGTCATCCCGAGTTGGACCAACCTGCGTTGACCGCCCGACAGCTTGCGCACCTGCCGCTCCGCGAGGGAGCCGAGCTCCAGCTGGTCGAGCAGCTCGGACGTCTCGTTGCGAGCAGTGGAGGCGCCGCAGCCTCGGAGCTGCCCGGTCCACGCGATGGCCTCGGCAACCTTCAGCTCGCCGAGGGCCAACGATCCCTGTGGCAGGTAGGCGACGGTGCGCCCTATGCGGGTCTCTCCCGGCTTGACGGGATCGCCGAACAGCCTGATCTCGCCCCCCGTGGGGGTCAGGAGGCCGACCAGCTGGCGCACGAGCGTGGTCTTCCCGGCCCCGTTCGCCCCCAGCAGCCCGAAAGACTCGCCGGGCTGAACGACGAAGTCGATGCCGTCGTTGGCCGTCACGGCCGGCGTTCGGTAGACCTTCCGCAGGTTCCGGACCTCGTATGCAGGATTGCGACCCATCAGCTCACCCTACGAAGCCGAGTCGCTCCAGGGCATGCGCCCGCCGCTGCCAGTCCTTCTCGACCTTCGCCCGCAGCTCCAGGAAGACCTTCCGCCCGAACAGTGTCTCGATCTCTTCCCGGGCCTCGGTGCCCACGGCCTTGATCGTGGCACCGCCCTTGCCGATCACGATGCCCTTCTGCGAATCGCGCTCGACGTAGATCGTCGCTCGGATCTCGAGGAGGCCGTCCTCGCGCTCCTCGTAGTCCTCGGTGACGACCGCGATCGAGTGCGGGACCTCCTCGCGAGTGCGGGACAGGAGCTTCTCGCGGACCAGCTCGGCGACGAAGACCGGAGGAGGCTGGTCGTGACTGGTGCCGGGCGGGTAATACATGGGCCCCTCGGGCATCCGCCCCACGATGAGGTCACGAAGGAGATCCACCCCGTCGCCGTTCAACGCCGAGATCGGCACGTATTCCTCGTAGTCGGCGAGCTCCGCGGCTGCGCTCAACGCAACCGCTATCGAATCGCGCGACATCGCATCGATCTTGTTGACGACGAGGATGACCGGGCAGTTGGCCGCTCGCAGGTCCTCCGCCACCTTGGCGTCGCCTCGGCCTACGCCGCTGTGGCCGTCGACGAGGAAGAGAGCCAGGTCGACATCGGACCAGGCAGCCCGAACCAGCTCGTTCAGTCGCGAGCCCAACAGCGTGCGCGGCTTGTGGTAGCCGGGGGTGTCGATCAGAACCACCTGGACCGCGTCCACGTTCAGGATGCCGCGCACCGCGCTGCGCGTCGTCTGAGGCTTGTCGGATGTGATCGCTACCTTGTTCCCGACCAGCGCGTTCACAAGCGTCGACTTGCCGACGTTGGGACGACCGACGACGGCGACGAAGCCCGAGCGCATCTCGCTCACGAAGTGGCCTCTTGGCTCTCGGGCTGGGGTGGGAGCTTCTTGATCACGACCTTCTGGATGCGGCGGCCGGTGACACGCTCGGTCCGGAACTCGATCGAGTCGTACTTGACCCGCTCTCCGGCGATCGGCACGCGTCCGGTCAATCCGAAGACCAGGCCCCCGACCGTGTCCCATTCCTCATGCGGCAGGTCCACGTCCAGAAGTTCGTTGACCTCGTCGATCGGCATCTTGGCATCGACCCGGATGGTCTCGTCGTCGATCGGCTCGACCAGTGGCTCCTCTTTGTCGTACTCGTCGACGATCTCGCCGACGATCTCCTCGATCAGGTCCTCGATCGTCACCAGGCCTGCGGTGCCGCCGTACTCGTCGATCACGATCGACATATGCACGTGCTGTGTCTGCATCTCTCTCAGGAGCTCGGAGACCTTCTTCTGCTCCGGGATGAAAGTGGGGGCCCGGCCGAGGCTCGACACCTTCCCGCTCTTAGAGTTCTCGTGGACGCGCTTGAGCAGATCTTTGGCATAGAGAACGCCCACGATGTTGTCCGTGTCCCCCTCGAACAGCGGGATGCGCGAGTAGCCGGCCTCGACGATGACCTTCAGCGCATCATCGAAGGAGGTGTCGGAAGGGAGCACGACCATGTCGGGGCGCGGCACCATGACCTCTCGGACCACGGTGTCGCCGAACTCGAAGACCGAGTGGATCAGCTCGCGCTCGTCCTCTTCGATCTCCTGCTCCTCCTCGGCCACATCGACCATGTGACGGATCTCTTCCTCGGTCACGAACGGGCCCTTGGGAAGGCCGCGGCCCGGCAGCAGGACCATCATGGCGTTAGAGACCAGGATCAACACCTTGCTGAAGGGGCGCAGGAGCCGGGCCAACCACACGATCGGGCGCGCCATCGACAGTGCAGCCCGATCCGTGCGCTGCACCGTGTAGGTCTTGGGCACCACTTCGGCGAACACGAAGATGACGGTGGTCATAACGACGGTTGCGACCACTTCCCCGATGTCGTCGAACATGCGCACCGCGACGATCGTCGCCAGCACGGTCGCGGTCACGTGACAGATCAGAGTCAGCAACAACACGACGTTTAAGAAGGGCGCGGGATCCTCGACGATCCTGATCAGCGCTCCGCCGGGCTTGGGGTGGTCCTGGGCTAGGTGATGCGCCTTGGCGCGGCCCACCCTGCTGATAGCGGTCTCCGCCATCGCCGAGAAGGCGGCGATGGCCAACAGCACCAGGATCACGAGAGCGAGGGCCAGGGTTCCCATCTAGGACGCAACCGGTCGGAACGAGGCCAGCAACTCACGCTGACGTCCTTCCATCCGCGTCTTTGCCTCCTCTTCGTCGTGGTCGTACCCCAACAGATGCAACGTGCCGTGAACGAGCAGCGTGTCTATCTCGGCCCCCAGGCCGTGACCGATCTTCTCCGCATTCCTCCTCGCGACCTCGGGACAGATCACCACGTCGCCGAGCATCAGCGAGGTCTCATCGTCTTCCATCATCGGGAACGACAACACATCGGTCGCGTAGTCGTCCCCCGCGAAACGAGCGTTCAGCTTACGGATGTGATCCGGAGAGATCAGAAGGATCGATAACTCGGCCTCGTCGTCGACGTCCTCCGACGACAGCACGTGCTTCGCGAGGTCCGACAACCGGGCCTCGTCCACCGCGTGCTCCTGCTCGTTCGCTACGAAAACGTCCACGGGGCTCCGGCCACCACGATCAGCCGGCCTGGTTCTTCGTCTCTTCGGCGTACATGCGGTACGCCTCGACTATGTCCTGCACGATCTTGTGGCGCACGACGTCGCGTGCGTGCAGGCGCGTGAACTCGACCCCGGCGATGTCCTCGAGGATCTCCTCGACGACGACCAGGCCGGAGCGAGCACCGCTGGGCAGGTCGATCTGAGTGACGTCTCCCGTGACCACCGCCTTCGAGCCGAAGCCCAACCGCGTCAGGAACATCTTCATCTGCTCGGGGGTCGTGTTCTGGGCCTCGTCGAGGATGATGAAAGCGTCGTTCAAGGTGCGGCCCCGCATGAAAGCGAGCGGCGCGATCTCGATCGTTCCTCGCTCGATGTAGCGGTTGAACGTCTCGGGCTCGAGCATCTCGTACAGCGCGTCGTAGAGCGGACGCAGGTAGGGGTCGATCTTGGCGGCGAGGTCCCCGGGCAAGAAGCCCAGCCGTTCACCGGCCTCGACGGCGGGTCTGGTCAAGACGATGCGCGATACCTCACCGGACTTCAGCGCCCTGATCGCCATCGCCACTGCCAGATAGGTCTTCCCGCTTCCCGCCGGGCCGATGCCGAAGACCAGGGTGTTGCGACGGATCGAGTCGACGTAGCCCTTCTGACCGACGGTCTTCGGACGGATCGGCTTCCCGATGTGGGTGACGACGACCGTGTCACCCAGGACGTCGGAGGGACTGCCCGGGTCGGGGCTCTTGATGATCTCGATCGAGCGGTCGATCGCCTCTCGGGTGAGCACCTGGCCCTGATCCAGCAGGTTGAGGAGCTCCTCGAAGAGCTTGGAGACGCGCTCGGTCTCGGCGATGTCGCCGGAGAGGATGATCTCGTTGCCCCTGACCAGGATCGTTGTGGCGAACGCCGCCTCGATGATCTTCAGGAGCTCATCCCTCGCTCCTACGAGCCCCACCATGTCGTGGTGCCCGGGGACGAGGATCTTTACCTGCGTCTGTGTCGTCATATATGCCTGCCCAGGATTCTACTTGGGGGCGGGCGTCCGACGGTTCTTTGTGTTTCTGGGGCGATGTGAGAAAAGAACGGGGTCAGCCGGGGGGCCAGCTCAGGGTGCGGCCTCCGAGCACGTGGAAATGCAGGTGATGGACGGCCTGGCCGGCGTCCTCGCCGATGTTGGTGACGATCCGATGGCCGCGCTCGAGCCCCGCCGCTGTGGCGACCGCGGTCATCGTCTGGAACATCTCGGCGAGGAGGTTGCCATCGTCGGGCCCGAGCTCCGCTGCCGATGCGATGTGTCGTTTGGGGATGACCAGCACGTGGGTGGGGGCCGCGGGGTTGATGTCCTGGAAGGCCAGGACCTCGGACGACTCGTGCACGACGGTCGAGTCGATCTCCTTCGCCACGATCTTGCAGAACAGACAGTCGCTCACCTCTACCTCCTTACGACCTCGATGACACGGCCCCCTCGGATGCCGTCGGCTCTGACCTCTTGTCCCTCGATCTCGACCAACGCGCCCTGCAGTCCCTCGGCCTCGAACCAGACCCGCACGAAGTCGTCCGTCTGACCTGAGCACACGCTGACCCCGTCGACGATGCGCTCGTCTTCGACCAGGACCTCGATCGGCCGGCGCAGATGGTCGTCGAGGAAGCGCTCTCGGATCTCGTTGCCGAGGTCGATCAGACGCTTCGAGCGTTCCTTCTTCACCTGCGGCGGCACCTCGTCTGCCATGTCGGCCGCGGCGGTATCGGGCCGGGCCGAGTAGCGGAAGACGTGCAGCTTGGAGAATCGGACCTGCCTGACAACGTCCATCGTCGCCTCGAAGGCTTCGTCGGTCTCCCCCGGGAAGCCCACGATGATGTCGGTGGCCAGAGCGACCCCGGGCAGCATCCGCTTCGTTCGGTCTATCGCTTCGGTGTACTCCGCGATGTCGTAGGGCCTGTGCATCGCAGCCAGCACCGAATCGTCGCCCGCTTGCAACGGGACGTGCAAGAAGCGGCACATGCGCGGTTCGTCCGCCATGAAGGCGAGGACCTCGTTCGTCAGGTGCCGGGACAGGATCGATGAGAGTCGCAACCTCCACACACCTTCGATGTCTAAGAGACGGCCGAAGAGACGGATCAGCGACGATTCGTCGCCGCCGGAGTCGTAGGTGTACTTGCCGAGATGGACGCCGGTGAGAACCAGCTCGCGTGCTCCGGCTGCCACCTTCGCGCGGGCTTCTTCGATCAAACGGTCCTCGTCCAACGACCGGAGGGGGCCGCGCGTCTTGGGGATGATGCAGAAGGTGCACCACTCGTCGCAACCGGTCTGCACCTTGAGGTTCGCTCGCACCCGGTAGGGCAGGACCGGCGCCTTCCTGAGACCGCCGATCTGAAGGAGAGGCGTCATCGAGTCGGTCGCCCCGAGAACCTCGGCGAAGCGCTCCTTCTCGTCGTTCCCGACGATGAGATCGACGCCCTCGATGGCACGGACCTCCTCGGGGTCCGAGACCGCGTAGCAGCCCGCCACCACGACCTTCGCGTTGGGATGCGCACGCACCGCGCGCCGGATCGCCATACGTGAGGCCTTGGTCGCTTCCCGCGTGACCGTGCAGGTGTTAACGACCACGACGTCGGGGCTCTCGCCCGGAGCGATCGCGTCCAGAGCACTCGAGGCCAACTCCTCGGCCATCGAGTCGGATTCGGCTTGGTTCAACCGGCAACCCAGCGTCGTGAAGGCAACCTTCGGCATCCGGGGAACCTATAGCGTTGCCGTATGCAACTGGAATCGCGGCTTCCCGACGGCCGCCGGCTCTTGTTCCGCCCGATCGAGCCCTCCGACAAGGAGCTTCTGGCTGGGGGGTTCGAGAGGTTGTCTCCGGAGTCACGCTACCGACGTTTCTTCCGCGCTATCGACCACCTGTCCCCGGCGCAGCTGAAGTACCTGACCGAGGTCGACGGCGTCGATCACGTCGCCTGGGTGGCGCTCCTTGTGGACTCCCCCCCGAACGAGCAGGGCGTGGGTGTCGCCAGGTGGGTGCGTCTGGCGGACGAGCCGGAAGCCGCCGAGGCCGCGGTCACCGTCGTCGATTCCCTGCACGGGATGGGCATCGGCTCGACCCTCCTCCACATCATCGGACGCGAAGCGGTGCAGCGCGGCGTGAAGTGCTTCAAAGCGTGGGTCCTGGGCGATAACCACACGATCCAGGGACTGCTGAGGGAGATGGGAGCCCGGCCCGGTAGATGGGAGAGCGGGACGCTCGAGATGATCGTTCCCCTACCCGACGACCCCGACGCCCTGCAGGCAACACCTGCGCCGCTGATCCTGAAAGCGGTTGCCGAAGGCCGCTTGGACGGCCAGATGCACCCGGACAAGGCGATCGTGCTGGAGGAGGGTCAGCCGATCAAGCCGTAGTGGTAGAGCAGCGCGGACACGGCAACGACCGGCGCATTCTGGGTCCTGAGGATCTGGGGGCCGAGCGACACGAGTTGAGCCCCCGCATCGGCGAGCTGTTCGGCTTCCTCCTTCGAGAGGCCGCCCTCTGGTCCCACGATCAGCGCGACGCGGTCGGCGTGACCCGAGAGCGCGGTGCGCAGCGGCAGCATGGCCTCCTCCCACAGGACGATCGCCAGAGGCTCCTGCGCGACGCGGCGCAGCAGTTCGGTCCACGACAGCCCCCCGCCCGACCTCATCACGTAGGGATTGCGCGATTGCTTGACGACCGAGCGCGCGATCGCCTCCCACCGGCTCGACAGTTTCTCCAGCTTGTCTCGATCCCATCTGACGACGGAGCGACTGGACCCGTACACCCACACTTCCGCGGTCCCCAGTTCGCCCAGGCGCTCGACGATGTCGTCCACCTTGTGACCCTTGGCGGCCCCCTGATAGACGACGATCTCCGGACGCGGACGCCGGTGCTCGGTGGTCTCCAACACCTCGGCTACGAGCAGGTCGTCTTCCACACGTGCGGCTGCGCAACTCGCGACGCGTCCCTCACCGTCGGTGACCGTCAAGACATCAGGTGGAGAGATGCGCATGACCTTCAGCGCATGGTGTGACTCATCACGCGGGAGCACGATCTCGGTCGGAGACCAACTCTCTCTCGGAGAGTAGAACCACGGCGGCTGCGCCATCGTTCAGACGAGGTCGGCGGAGCGGCGGTTCTGATGTCGTACGACCACGCGTGGACGTGGTCCGGTGAACAGAGAACGGGTCATTGGAAGGCTTCTTTGATCTTGTCGAAGAGGCCGCGCGGGCCGGTGTGCTCGCCTCGCGCCTGGGCGAAGCGCCTCAGCAACTCTGCCTCCTCTTCCGTCAGATCGGTCGGTGTCTGGACCTTCAGCAAACCGACGAGATCGCCGCGGCCGCGGCCATGTAAGCGTGGCATCCCACGTCCTCGCAGCCTCATCACCTGACCGGACTGGGTCCCCGGCTCGATGTCTATCGGTTCGGCTCCCTCCAGCGTCGGCATCTCGACCTGACCTCCGAGAGCGGCCACCGTCATCGGAACCTTGACCTCGCAAGCGAGGTCGTCTCCTGCCCTTCTGAACACCTCGTGCGGCCGGATCTGGATCGCAACGTAGAGGTCGCCGGAGCGCCCGCCGCGGATGCCGGCTTCCCCTCTGCCCGTGACGCGCAGCTGGGCTCCCGAATCGACCCCCGGGGGGATCTGTACGGTCAGTACGTCGGTGACCTGGACCCGCCCCCGGCCCGAACAGGTCTCACACGGGGTGGTGATCTCCTCGCCCCTTCCGCCGCACTGCCGGCACGTCGCCGCCGTCATCACGTTGCCGAAGACGGTTCGGCGGACCTCACGGGTCTCGCCCGTGCCTCCGCACGCCGAGCAGCGACTCGGGAACGTCCCGGGGGCCGCGCCGCTACCGCTGCACGTTTCGCACTCCCCCAGCGTCGTTACCTCTACATCGCGCTCGACCCCCGTGGCTGCCTCTTCGAGGGTCAGCTCGACCTCGGCCAGGATGTCGTTGCCCCGGCCGGGGCCGCGGCTGGTGGCCGCTCCGGCTCCACCGAAGAAAGTAGAGAAGAGATCGGAGATGCCGCCGAAGTCCGAGAACCCGCCGAATCCCGCACCGGGGCCCCGTTCGTCGCCGTAGGCGTCGTAGTTGGCGCGCTTCTGGGGATCCGACAGCACCTCGTAAGCGCGGTTCACTTCCTTGAAGTGCTCGGCAGCTGCATCGTCGCCCGGGTTCGCATCCGGGTGGTACTGCCGGGCGAGCCTCCGATAGGCCTTCTTGATCTCGTCGGGTGTCGCGTCGCGCGCGACACCAAGGATGTCGTAGTGGTCCGCCACTAGATCCCTAGCTGAGACAGCATGCGGCCGAGGTTCGATGCGACCTCATGGACCGCAGCTATCGTCTTGCGGTAGTCCATCCGGGTCGGCCCCACCACTCCCAGCGAACCCAGGGCCTCACCCTCCGCTCCGTAACCGGCCGTGATCACCGAGCACGCTTGCATCTCCTCGAGGGTGTTCTCCGATCCGATCCTCACGGAGACCTGCGTCGTCGACAGAGCGTCGGCCAGGGTCTCGAGGATCACCCTTCTGTGCTCGAGGGCGCCGATCACCTGACGGACCGTCTCGAGATCCGCGAACTTCTCTTCGTGGACGATGTTGGAGGTGCCGTCGAGGAACATGCGATCCGCATCGTCGTCGCTGAGATCCTCTTCGACCGCACGACAGACCGCGGTCACGATCTCGCGCAGCTCGAGGGGGAACCTGTCCTCGTTGGCCTTGATCGTCGCCGTCGCCTTCTCGAGAGGCACGTCCACGATCATCTTGTTCAGCATCTCCGAGGCCCGGTCGAGTTGCACCTCGTCGACCGATCCCGGAACGCCGACGATGTTGTTCTCGACCCGGCCGGTGTTGGTGACCAGCACGACCATGGCCCGGCCCCCTGCGAGAGGAACCAGCTCTAGGTGTCGGACGACGCTTCGCTCGAGCGCCGGCGCGAACACGACCGCGGCGTGATCGGTGATACCCGAAAGGAGCGAGGCCGTCTGGCGAAGAGCGTCCTCTAGCTCGTAGCGCGGCTCCCCGAAGAACCGCTGCACCTTCCGAGCGTCCGACGGCGCAAGCTTGAACGTGGGAGAGGCGCTGTCGACGAAGTAGCGGTAACCGGCGTCGGTCGGGATGCGGCCGGCCGAGGTGTGCGGCTGAAAGATGTAGCCCTGCTCCTCCAGTGCGCCCATCTCGTTGCGAACGGTGGCGGGCGACACCCCCAGTCGATAACGGTCGACGAGGGTCTTCGACCCCACGGGCTCACCCGAGGTCACGTAATGGGCAACGATCGCTCTCAGGATCGAGGCACGCCTGTCTCCGAGGGCCGAGTCCTGGGGATTCATACGGTCACAGGATACCCGCTTCCGGCCGGTTTTGGCACTCGATCCACAAGAGTGCTAACCGAGCACGCCCCCGACCGAGACGTCGTGGTCCCGGCTGCTGCAGACCGGGCACCGGGGGAGCCGGCCGGTGACGAGCTCGCTGGAGCAGGCCGGGCAGCGGCCGAAGAGGTCCGCCAAGGTCCGCTCAGAGGCGGCCAGCTCCGGGCCTACCAGGAGCGCGCCGGTCTCGGGGCACACGAAGACGACGTGGTCGTTGTCCATGCAGCGGTACTCGTCGGCGCCGTGGCTCGAACCCCACTGGTCCGTGAAGGTGAGACCGCAATCCCGGCAGGTGAGATTCCCGACGTAGGCCATGTAGCGAGCATGGCACGCCGCGAGCGATCAAGGGACCGCGGCGAGCTGCAGCGCCTTCTCGACCGCGTCAGCGGCGTCGTCGGCGCGGACGATCGAGGTGTCGGGCTCTCCTCTTTTGACCAGCTCCCAGGTGTCGAGACCCACGACGGGGATCCCGAGGCGTAGAGCGAACGCGACCTCGGACAGGGTGCCGAACTCGCCGGAGATCGCGATGACCACGTCGCTGGCTCGCACCAAGAGCATGTTGCGCATCTCGCCGACCCCGGTCGGAAGGGCGATGTCGACGTAGTCGTTCGCCTCGGATCGGTGCTCCCCCGGCAGGAAGCCCACCGTCAAGCCGCCCTCCGAACGTGCCCCGCGGCAGACCGCTTCCATGACACCCCTGCCCCCGCCGCACATCACGACCGCTCCGCGGCGCGCCAGTTCGGCGCCGACGGCTTCGGCCGCCTTGGACGCGTCTTCCTCGAAGGCCGAGCCTCCACAGACCGCTACGTAGGGCGGGTGATCACGCGGAATAACGAACGAACCTCTTCTCGATCTGGCCCTCGCCGACCTTGCTGATCACATCCACCAGCAGCGACGTGCACAGGGGGTCGTGCTGCGTTCCGGCGTGTGCGAGCAGCTCCTCACAGGCTTGGTCGGGAGACATCGCCTTGCGATAGGGGCGGTCGGAAGTCATCGCGTCGTAGGCATCACAGACGGCCACGATGCGGGCTCCGACGGGGATCTCGTTCTTCGCCAGGCCGTCCGGGTAGCCCTTGCCGTCCCACCGCTCGTGATGGTGCCTGACCACGCCGAGCGCGGGCCGCAGGAACTCGACCTTCTCCAGCATCCGCTCGCCGATGACCGGATGCTGCCTCATCGCCTCCCATTCCTCATCCGTAAGGGGACCGGCTTTCTGCAGGATCGAGTCCGAGACACCGATCTTTCCGACGTCGTGCAGCAAGGCGCCGAAGTGGACCGACCGCCGTATCTCCTCGGGCACCTGCATGGCCACCGCCATGCCTACGGCGATGTCTCTGATGCGGCTGGTGTGAGCCTGGGTGTAAGGGTCGCGCGCCTCGAGAGCCGAGGTGAGAGCTTCGATCGTCGCGGTGTACTGCGATTCGAGCTTCGTCGCCAGCTGGATCCGCGAGTAGCTGCTCGCCGCGAACGCGGCCACCACGTCGATCTGCTCGGGGTCGTCTTGCCGGAACGGCTTGTCGCTGGTCCGGTAGACCTCGATCGTGCCGATCGTCCCCTCGGACACCTTCAAGCTGGAGATCAAACAGCGTTGGAATCCGAGCTCGGCCAGGAACGCCCGTTCGCGCTCGTCGGCGGCCGCGTCGTTGATCGAGATCTCCACCACCTTGCCGGTGTCGAGCACCGACTTCGTGACCGGGTAGTCGCTGACCAGATACTCCTCCGCGACCACGTTCAGCTTCGCAGGCGGCGCCACGCTGCCCGCCACATCGCGGAGCACCGTTCCGTCCTCGTTCAGAACCGATATCAAACAGCCGTCGGCCGCGACCGCTCTGCGAACGGCCCGGGCCAAGCCGGCGTAGAGACCGGCTAGATCTATCGCCTGTTGCATAGGTGCGAAGTCGTGGGCCAACGTCCCGATCCTGCGCTCGGTAGGGAAGCCGTCGAAGGCGACCTGCTCCGACCCGAACGAAGGCGAGGCTCCACTGTCTGCGGTCACGCGATCCATAGCCTCTCCACTAGATCAGACGGACAAGCACCTCGTTGGCGATCAACGTCCCGCGACGCGTGAGCCGCAGTCGCTCGGTCTCGTCGGTCAGCAGCCCCTGCGTTCGCAATCGCTCGATCGAGCTTATGCGCTTCGCTATCGGCTCCGACCCGAACCGGCGTTCGAACGAAGCGACGTCTATCCCGGAGGCAAGGCGAAGGCCGAGCATCAGAGCCTCGCCCGCGCGCTCGTCCCCATGCAGGTGCTCGGACCCCGCGATGACGGAGTCGCCGCGAGCGACAGCTGCGATGAGGTCCCTCGGAAGTCGAGTGACCCACCACCTCTCGCCGTCGACGTGCGCGTGAGCACCGCAGCCGAAGCCGAGGTAGTCCCCTGCCGACCAGTACAGGACGTTGTGACGCGACGCCCTGTTCGGTTGGGACCAGTTGGAGATCTCGTAACGCGAGAAACCCGCCTGGGCGAGTACCTCTTCCGCCATCTGATGGCGTCGGGCCTGGACGTCGGGATCGACATCCGGCGTGCGCCCGGTCTTGATCAAGGTCGCGAGTGGGGTCGACTCCTCGATCGTCAGCGCGTACGCGGACACGTGATCGACCCCGGCCCCCACGACCCCCTCGAGCGAGCGGGTCCAGTCCTCATCGGTCTCCCAGGGCGAGCCGTAGATCAGGTCCGCGTTGATGTCCGTGAACCCCGCCGAGCGCGCCGCTGCGATCGCGCCGAGGGCCGTCTCGGCCGGGTGCGTGCGCCCCAGGCCTGTCAGGACAGTGGGCACCAGCGACTGCACCCCGACGGAGAGGCGCTCGAAACCTGTGCCTCGCAGCTCCGTCAGGTAGCGCAGGTCGACGGTCTCCGGGTTCGCCTCGACCGTTATCTCCGCCCCCGCGGCGAGACCGATCCGCCTGCGCACCGCCCCCAGGATCCGGCCCAGGGCCGCGGCGGGAAGGAGCGTCGGCGTACCGCCCCCGAAGAAGACCGATGTCGCCGGACGCGTCTCCCCCGGCCACCTCTCGATGTCTGCAACCAGCGCGTCGACGTAAGCCTCGTGCAGATCGTCCTGTCCCTCGTAGGTGTTGAAGTCGCAGTAGTGGCAGCGGTGACGGCAGAAGGGGATGTGCACGTAGACCCCGAAACCGGGCTCCGCCTGCCATGCTCCGGAGCGGGAGGTATCCCGCGCCACGGCCGGTGCGCTCACGACTTCGCCGCCGCGTCGACGTCGACGTCCACCCGCAAAGCGTCGATGAACGCTCCTTGCGGAACCTCCACCGAGCCGATCTGCTTCATCTTCTTCTTGCCCTTCTTCTGCTGTTCCAAGAGTTTGCGCTTGCGCGTCACGTCTCCCCCGTAGCACTTGGCGAGGACGTCTTTCCGCTTCGCTTTCACGGTCTCCCTGGCGATAACTCGGGATCCGATCGCCGCTTGGATCGGTACGTCGAACATCTGCCGCGGGATCAGCTTGCGTAGACGCTCCGTCATGGTCTTTCCGTAGTCGTAAGCCTTGTCGCGGTGCACGATGGTCGAGAACGCATCCACCGGTTGTTGGTTCAGAAGCACGTCGACGCGCACGAGGTTCGACTCGTGCATGCCGACGGGTTCGTAGTCGAGTGACGCGTAGCCTTTGGTGCGGCTCTTCAACTGATCGAAGAAGTCGAAGATGATTTCGCCCAAAGGCATGTGATAGCGGACCTCCACGCGCTCCGTCGAGAGGTAGTGCATCTCTTTGAGCTCGCCTCTCCTCTCCTGGCAGAGCTGCATGATGGTCCCGACGAAGTCGCTCGGCGTGACGACCATCACCGAGACGTAGGGCTCGTAGATCGCCTCGATCTTCCCAGCGTCCGGCATGTCGGTCGGGTTGCGGACCACCCGCTTCTCGCCGCCCATGATCTCGACCTCGTATCCCACGGACGGAGCGGTGGCGATCAGCGCTAGATCGAACTCTCGCTCGAGCCGTTCGCGCACGATCTCCATGTGGAGCAGGCCCAGGAACCCGCACCGGAAACCGAAGCCGAGAGCGGTCGATGATTCCGGCTCGAAGACGAGGGCCGCGTCGTTGAGCTTCAACTTGTCGAGCGCGTCCCGCAGCTCGGGGAAGTCATCTCCCTCGATCGGATAGATGCCCGCGAACACCATCGGCTTCGGCTCGCGATAACCGGGCAGCGGTTGTTCGGCCGGCCGCTCCGGGTTGGTAACGGTGTCCCCCACCTTCGCCAGGCTCACCTCTTTGATGCCGGAGATCAGGTAACCGACCTCGCCGGTCTCCAGCACCTTCACGGGCTTGGCCTCGGGAGCCATGATCCCGATCTCGTCGGCCTCGGCCTCGAAGTCGGCCACCATGAGCTTCACCGGCTGCCTCTTCTCCAGGCGGCCGTCGACCACGCGGATGTATGCGATGACGCCGCGGTATGCGTCGTAGACCGAGTCGAACACCAGCGCCCGCAGAGGAGCGTCCGGGTCCCCCTTGGGCGGAGGGACGTTCGAGACGATCGTCTCGAGGAGCTCGGGCACGCCCTCGCCGGTCTTCGCCGAGATCCGATGCACCTCGGAGGCATCGCAGCCGATCAGCGCGGCCAGCTCCTCCGCATACTTCTCGGGCTGGGCCGCAGGCAGGTCGATCTTGTTCAGGACGGGGATGATCTCGAGGCCCGCGTCGACGGCCAGGTACAGGTTCGTCAGGGTCTGGGCCTCGATGCCCTGGGCCGCGTCGACCAGCAGCAGCACGCCGTCGCAAGCTGCGAGCGAGCGCGAGACCTCATAGCCGAAGTCCACGTGACCGGGGGTATCGATCAGATTGATCTGGTACTCGACCCCGTCAGCCGCCTTGTACGTCATCCGCACCGCGGCGGCTTTGATCGTGATCCCGCGCTCGCGCTCGAGATCCATCCGATCCAGGAACTGCTCGCGCATGTCGCGGTCCGAGACCGTGCCGGTCAGCTGAAGCAGCCTGTCGGACAGGGTGGACTTGCCGTGGTCGATGTGGGCGATGACGGCGATCGCCCTCTGGTGAGCCTGGTCCATGCTCGCTACGTTAGCCGCCCCCCACGGGGGCCTGGAGATAGAGGGTCTGCTATCCTCGACCGCTGATCCCCAGCACAGGAGTCTTCTACACGCATGGCCAACATCAAGAGTCAGATCAAGAGGAACCGCCAGAACGAGCTCGCCCGTCAGCGGAACAAGGCGACCCGCTCTGCGCTGCGTACCCGCATCAAGAACTTCATGACCGCAGCGGAGTCCGGAGACAAGGACGCCGCTACCGAGGCCTACCGCGAAGCGACCCGCGCCCTCGATAAAGCGGCAGGCAAGGGCATCATCCACCGCAACACCGCGGCGAACAAGAAGTCGCGGCTCGCCAAGCGCCTCAACTCCTAGACCTTCCGGTCAGACAGACCCCGTAACGATCCGGATGACGGCGCGCTCTAGCGCCGCTTCGGCCGAAGGGAACTCACCCTTCATCTCGACGTCGGCTTCCGCCATCACACCCAGCGCCCTGACCAACTCCTCTTCTCGGTAGGACAGCGCTTGCTTGGTCATGTTCCGGGCTCGCCATTCCGGCATCCCCAGCGCGTCGCCTACCGCCGCCGCCCCCTCACTCGCATAGCGCCGCGCCCTGAGCAGCCTTCGCAGATGTCCTACGAGGACACCGAAGATCGCGAGGGGCTCGTCGCCTTGCTCCAGGAGCCGACGAAGGCTGGACATCGCTAGCGGCAGCTTGCGCTCCCCTACCGCGTCGGTGAAGGCGAACGTCCGCTCGTCCGCCATGCGCGGGAACGAGCGTCTGACCTCTTTCGCCCCGACCGGGGCCCCCTCGCCATGTGCAGAGACGAGTTGGCCCAGGGCTCCATCGAGGGCACGAAGCTCGTTGCCGATCGAATCCACCAAGGCCCACGCGCCACGGTCGTCCAGCTTCAACTTCCGCTCCACCGCACGTTGCTTCAACCAGGTGACGAGCTTGCGGCCTTTCGGAACGTCCAACGAGAGAACCTGGCCGTGCTTCTTGACGGCCGCGTCCACCTTCGTCTTACCGGAGGCGACCAGCACCAGCATGGTGTCGGGCGAAGGCGACTCCAGGTAACGGGACAGGGCCTCGGCCTGCTCCTTCTTCAGATCTTGCGCGTCCTGGATGACGACGAGGCGGAGTCCGCCAAGGAGCGAGCCCGTCCCGACGGCCTCGAGCAACTGCGCGGTCGACGCGGACGCTTCGATGACCGTCTCGGCGTAGGGGTCGACCTCGTTCTCGATCCTGATGCGCTGTAGGGCCTCATCGGCCAGATAGGGATCGCCTGTGAGAAGGAAGATCGAGGGGCGCTCGCTCACGCCTCTCGTAACCCCATCACGTAGAGGCGCGCGTCGTCCTGCGTCAGAGCGACGGACTCGGCTCCCTCCTCCAGGAGGGCGGCCCACTCCGCGCCCATCCAGCTCTCGGCTTCCTCCTTCGAGGTGAAGCTCTCGGTCGAGCGAAGCTCGTTGCCGGCGTCGTCTAGGAGAACCCAGTGGAAGCTGCTCATGGAGCTCAGGGTAATCCGAGTCACCGACGGGCCAGCGAGAGCCAGGCGGCTCCCAGCACGGGTAACGCGAGCAGCACCCCGACGCTAGACGAGAGCTGAACGGTGGCCCAGGGAGGGTCCGAGCAGATCCGCCCGACGAACAGGATCCACGACGCGAACGGTGCAGCCAGGTGCAGAGCCATCTCGGCCAGGCTCTGGCTGAGCGGCGCCACGACCGCACCTGCTAGACCGAGGATCGTGGCGGGCGGCACCGCGGGGGCCGCGAGCAGGTTCGCGATCGGAGCGATCAGCGAAGCCTCTTCGAACGCGACCACCAGCAGCGGCAAGACCGCAGCTTGAGCTCCCAGAGTGACGCCGACCGGCAGGGCGACGACCTGGGGAAGCCACCGGAGGCGGCCGAGCAGCGCCGGGGTCAGCACGATGATCCCTGCGGTCGCCGCGACCGAAAGATGAAGGCCGAGCGAGAACACGATCTGAGGCCGCATCACAACGACTGCGATCAGCGCGGCCGCGAGCGCGTGCAGCGGTTCGGCCCTCCTCCCGGAGGCGAGCGCGATCAGTCCGACGGCCCCCATCGCGGCGGCTCGCAGGACGGAGGCGTCCGGGCCGACCACGAGGACGAAGAAGCTCAACGCGAAAGCACCCAGGAGGAGCCTGGCGCGGAATGCCATCTTCGAGGTCATCAACATGACGGCCGCGAGCACTATCGAGACGTTGCTGCCGGACACGGCCAGCAGGTGCGAAAGGCCCGCCCGACGGAACTCCTCGATCGTCGCCGGAGCGAGAGCCTCGGTGTCGCCGATGGTCAGGCCGCGTATCAAGGCCGCCTCGGGTGCAGCGATGGCGGTGCCGGAGCGAGCGAGCCCATCACGAACCGCGGCGGGCAGCGCGGCGACACCACCGGGCCCCGAGAGGTCGACGTCCGAGACGGCCAACTCGACGTCCGCGCCCGCTCTCTCTCGCGCGCGATCGAAAGGGTCGTCTCCCAGAGGGACCAACCATCCCGTGGCCTGCAGCGTTGAGCCGGGATGGGCCGACAGGTCGGCGACGGCGACGCCGGCATCGGTGATCGCGCCGGCGCCGTCGCAGGTGACGCGCTGAAGCGCGAGAGCGGTGCCCAGCCCCCCCAGCGATTCCAGCACGACCCCTTCGATCGCGCAGCGCGGCACCTCCTTGGCGACGGCGGCGAGGACGTCCGGCCGCTGCTGCACGGCCGCCGCTCCGGCCCCGCAGGCGAACCCGAGCGAACCGAGCGTCACCAGGACGAGTCCCGGTCGGCGACGCGTGAGGGCCAGTGCGATGGAACCGAGGGAGCCGACTATCCCGATCCTGAGCCACGGGGTTCCGGTCGCACCCACGGAGGCCCCCGCGCAGACCATGAGCGCGACCACCCACACACGCACCAGCGAGCCGCTCAAGCCCGCTTCTCGTCTAGAGGGTCAGGTACGAACGGATGTCGTCCAGGGTGGCCGGCCCGATCCCGTCTACGTCGAGCAACTGATCGAGGGACTCGTAACCCCCAAGCTCGTCGCGGAGTTCGAGGATGGCGGTCGCGGTCACAGGGCCGATCCCCGGGATCGTCTCGAGCTGGGCCTGGTCGGCGGAGTTGAGCGGGATGGCCGAGATGCCGGTGGTCGTCCCGGTGGGCGCGTTCGTCGCGGGGGCGTCGTCTCCTCTCAGCGGGACCAGCACCTGCGCCCCATCCACCAAGGGTTGCGCGAGATTGAGCGCGTCGAGATCCGCTTTCGGGAGTGGCCCACCGGCCGTGTCGATCGCGTCGGCGACCCGAGCGCCTGCGGGGAACTCATAGAGCTCGGGCCTCCTGACCGCACCGGCCACGTGGACCAGGACGGGGCCTCCGGCCGCCGGGGAGGCTGCGCCGGTGGGAGCGGGGCCGCTCGCCGGCGGGGCGATCTGGGCGGGGGCCTCGCGGCCGCCGATGACCAGGGCCAGCAGCGCCAGAGCCCCTACGAACAAGAGGAGCGATCGGGCCTCACGGCGTCGTCCCGCGAGCTCCTGGAGCCGCTCTCGCCAACCGGAGGGGATCACGATCTCGTCCACGGCTCGATCAGAACCCGCATCGGTCGTCTCGGCTGTGGCCGGCGGCACACCGCGCTCCCGGGGCTCGGACGCGATTGATTAGGTTGCCCCGAAGCCCACGAGCCAGGAGGGATCACGTTGAAGGAGTTCAAGGCTTTCTTGCTGCGAGGCAATGTGGTGGACCTCGCCGTCGCCGTGGTGATCGGAGCCGCGTTCGGAGCGGTCGTCACCTCTTTCGTGTCGAACCTGCTCACCCCGTTGATCGCCATCCCCGGCGAGACCGACTTCAGCCACCTGAAGTTCGAGATCGGCGGCGGGACCTTCCGCTACGGGCAGTTCATGAACGACCTGCTTGCCTTCCTGTTGATCGCCGCCGCGCTCTTCTTCTTCGTAGTGAAACCTGTGAACGCGTTGATGGCCCGGCGCAAGACGGAGCCGGACGTGGAGAGCACCACCAAGGATTGCCCGGAATGTCTGAGCAGCATCCCCTCGGGCGCTCGCCGCTGCGCGTTCTGCACGGCGACGCAATAGCACTCAGCGCGATCGAGATGTCATGATCGCTCCCCGTGTCCATAGAGATCCGCACGATCGATGAGAGCGAGCTGGCGCGTTACCTGACCGTGCTCGGCTCCGCCTTCGGCGAGCCCATCCCCGAGGACGAGGTCGCTCGCTTCAAGGAGGTCCTGCCTCTCGATCGCGCCTTCGCCGCCTTCGAAAGAGATGCCATGGTCGGCACGGGTGGAGCTTTCCCGTTCGACATGACCGTTCCCGGCGGAGGCACCGTTGCCGCGGCCGGAGTGACGATGATCGGCGTGCTCCCGACGCACCGCAGACGAGGCGTCATGAGCTCGATCATGCGGAAGCTCATCGACCAGGCGAGGGACCGCTCGGAGCCGGTGGCGATCCTGTGGGCCAGCGAGGAATCGATCTACCAGCGTTTCGGATATGGCCTGGCCTCGAACCAAGGACACATCTCGATCGAGAAGCACAAGGCGAGCTTCCTGGGACGGCCCGAGCCCATCGGCACGACCCGGTTGATCGCGCTGGAGGAGGCCCCGTCGGTACTCGCCCCCATCTACGACGAGGTGCGGCCCACTCGGCCCGGGATGCTCGCGCGCAGCAAGGGTTGGTGGCGCCACCACACCCTGATCGACATCGAGCGCCATCGTGAAGGCGAGAGCCCGAAGTTCTGCGCGGTGCTGAGCATCGACGGACGAGATCGGGCGTACGCGATCTATCGGACCGGAGGGGGCTGGGGAGCCGACGCCACGCCCAACGGCTGGGTGAACGTGCGGGAGATCGCGGCCGCAGATCCGGTCGCTTACCGCGAGATGTGGCGCTTCGTGTTCAACATCGACCTGGCCGATCGGATCAAGGCTTGGTACCTACCCGCCGACCTTCCCCTCACGTTGATGTTGGAGGAGCCTCGCAGGCTCCGCTTCGCGAAGAGCGACAGTCTCTGGCTCCGCATCGTCGACCTTCCGGGCGCGCTTCAGAGCCGCACCTACGCCGTCGACGGCTCGATCTCGTTCGCGGTGAAGGACGACTACTGCCCGTGGAACGACGGTGAATGGACCCTCGTCGTGGAGGACGGCCGAGGTCGGGTGCAGCGCGGGGGCGAGCCGGATCTTGCGACCGATGCCGCCGGTCTTGCAGCCGTCTTCCTGGGAGCGTTCACGTTCGGCGAGTTAGAACGTGCTTCGCGTCTCGACGGATGCACCCCGGGCTCGGTCCGGCGCGCCGATGCGATGTTCCACACGGACGTGGCTCCGTGGTGCTTCGAGAATTTCTAAGACGCCACGACCAGGGACACGAGCTTGGGGGGCCGCGTGATGACCTTGGTCGGCTCGCCTCCGTTGAGGTGACCCTTCACCTTCTCGGACGCCATCGCCAGCTCGATCATCTTCTCCTCTGAGATATCCGCCGGCACCTGCAACGTGTCTCGGACCTTGCCGTTGACCTGAACCACCATCGTGACCTCGTCCTAGGCCGCGAGGGCCGGGTCGAACGCCGGCCAGCGCTCGAAATGGATCGAGCGTTCATAGCCGAGTCGGCGCCACTGTTCTTCGGTCAGGTACGGCGCTATGGGTGCCAGCATCTTCAAGAGGTTCTCGATCAGTTCCCTCATGACGTCCGGATGGGCCCCTCCGGACTTCTTGTAACGATGGGCCTCGATCACGAGCTCCTGGAGACGTGAGATGGCCGTGTTGAACGAGAAGGACTCGAAGTCATCCGTCACGACCTTGACGGCCCGATGGATCAGGCGCCGAAGCGTGACCTCGGCCGGACCCTCCTGCGCGTCGGCGTTCTGGGGCAGGTCGCGCGCCTCCTCGCAGAGCTGCCACACGCGTTGCAGCCACTTGAAGGCCCGAGGCCCGATCGCCTGCACGCCCTCTTCGGGCCAGTCGAAGTCTTGCTCGGGGGGGCCGGAGAACAGCATGTACAGACGAAGTGCGTCGCTTCCGTAGAGCTCGAACGCCTCGTCGGGCTCGACGATGTTCCCGCGGGACTTCGACATCACCTTGCCGCCCATCGTGACCATGCCCTGGTTCAACAGCGCCGGGAAAGGCTCGCTGTCGCGCAACATGCCCATGTCTTGAAGCACCTTCTGGAAGAAGCGCGCGTAGATCAGGTGCATGACGGCATGAGTGATGCCGCCCGAGTACTGGTCGATGGGCATCCAGGCGTTCG
>JBKHXK010000022.1:0-41051 GCA_046566065.1 Actinomycetota bacterium
TTCCTGACGATCGTGATCGCGCACATCATGTTCTCGATCTCGTACGTCGTAGTGACCGTACGAGCTCGCACCGCGAACCTCGACCGCTCCCTGGAGGATGCGGCGCAAGACCTCGGGGCCACCCCGCTGACGACGTTCTGGACCGTGACCTTTCCCCTGATCTTCCCGGGCATCCTTGCCGCCGGTTTCCTCGCGTTCGCGTTGTCGATCGACGATTACGTCATCACGAGCTTCAACGCGGGCTCGACGATCACGTTCCCCTTGTGGGTCTACGGAGCTTCTCGGATCGGGGTGCCCCCGCAGGTCAACGTGATGGGAACCCTGCTGTTCCTTGTCGGAGCCATCTACGTGGTCGTCGCCGTGATCCGGGGCCGCCGCCACGAAGAACTCGCTCCGCCGCCGGTCCTCAGCAAGGGCTGACCTCGAACGCAGTGGTCTTCGCGGACTAGACATCCACCCGTTCGAGAAACGGACACTTCACCGCGCTCGGGGGGCGATAAAGATCGCCCCGCGACGCCATCACCCGCGGGACCGCCCGCGCCGACGTCATAGGTAGGACGCTGCACTGTCGGAGGTACGGGTATGAGTCCTACGAGAGCGAGGGCCCGGAGGGAACGGATGGGCGCCTGGCTGACGATCCTGATCGGGGTTTCCTCTTTCGTCGGCATCGACCGTCTCGAACAGCGCGCGGACCGGATGCGAGAGGGCCGGCTCTTGTTGGCGCAGGTAGAGAACGCGGCCGGCCGACAGACCCTGGAGACGCTCAACATCCTGGCGTCCGGTCGGGTCGCAGGTGAGCCGGGCAATGAGACGACCGAAGACACGGTGGAGCGTGCGATCGAAGAGATCGATGGTTACGGGTCGTTCGGGCTCCGGCGGCTGGACGAGCTCGCCGCTCTGGGAGCCGACGGAGCCGCTGAGATGGAGCTCGCGGTCGATCACCACGCGCTTCGAAGCCAGATCGCCATAGCGCTGGACGAACTGCAGCGAGGAGATCCCAACGCTGCCTACCTCTACGGGGTGCGAAGGATCAGACCCACATTCGAGGTGCTCGAGCGGCACATCACCGACCTCAGCCTGCGGCTCGGCACCGATGCCGATCGAGCTGACCTCTGGGCGCTGATCGGCGGGGTCGTGGTGCTACTCGCCGTCATCGTTGCTCTGTCCACCCTGCGGAGGCAACTGCATCGAGAACGTCGACGAGCCGAGGAGAGAATGGAGCACGAGGTACTTCACGATCCGCTGACGGGGCTTCCCAACCGGCGTCTCTTCGAAGACCGGCTCGAGAAAGCATGCGCCGGCACCGGCCGGGGCCTCGGAGCGGCGTTGATGCTCCTGGACCTGGACGGATTCAAAGAGGTGAACGACTCCCTCGGTCACGATGTGGGCGACCGCCTCCTGGCCCGGATCGCCGAGAGGCTGCAAAGCGGCCTGCGGGCCGGGGACACCGTGGCTCGCGTCGGCGGAGACGAGTTCGCCGTCGTGTTGATCGACGTGTCTCAGCCGGTCGAGGTCGTGTCCGTGGCCGAGCGCATCATGACGTCCCTGGCCCTCCCCTTCGACCTTGGAGCCTCTACTACCGGGGTCGGCGCCAGCATCGGGATCGCGATCCACGAGCCGACCGAATCGCCCGAAGCACTGTGCGCTCGCACCAACGCCGCGCTCGACGCGGCTAAGGGCTCTGGACGGGGTTCCTATTGCATCGCGGCGGGGAGCCGGGCACAGGACGATGCTCCGGCCCTGGGCCGCGTGCTGATGGGCGCCTGACTAGCCGGTCACCTCTCTGCAGTACCCGGCGAACACGTCCACGAAGCGGTCGATGTCGTCCTCGGAGTGCTGAACCGAGATCGTCCACTGCTCCTCTTTGCCGGGGGTCTGATAGATCCCCCGGTTCACGAGCCAGTACCACGAGGCCTGGAACAACGAGTCGTCCACCTCGAGGAAGTCGCGATATCTCTCCAGGGGGCGGTCGCGGAAGGTCAACGAACCCTTACATCCCAGGTCCGTGGCAACGGCCTGGATCCCGCTCTCGTCTAGGACCTCCTGGCAGCCGGAGGCCAGGCGGGTGCCCAACTTCGCAAGGTGCTCGTATGCCTCGGGGGTCAGCACCTCGGTAAACGTGGCCAGGCCCGCAGCCATGGACAGGGGGTTGCCGTTGAACGTCCCGAGGGCCGCGACACCGTTGCAGATCTCGTCCATCACGGCAGCCGTCCCTCCGAAGGCACCCACCGGGGTCCCACCACCGATCGCTTTGGCCAGACAGACCAGATCCGGCTGGACCCCGAACATCTCCGTAGCACCGCCGGCGGCGATCGTGACGCCCGTCTTCACCTCGTCGAAGATCAAGACGACGCCATACTGCGTGCACAGCTCGCGGACGCGCTCGAGATAGCCCGGCTGCGGGAGCACGATCCCGATGTTCATCATCACCGGTTCCATGATCAGAGCCCCGATCCGATCGCCGTGGTCCCGAAGGGTCTCTTCCAAAGCGTCGGCGTCGTTGAACGGGACGATCATCGTGTACTCGGCCGCGTCGGGTGGTATCCCGCGCGAGAAAGGCACGGACCAGGGCCGTTCGGTCGGACCGCTCGAATCCATAGACGGAACGACAGAGAACATCACGGCGTCGTGGTGACCGTGGTAGGAGCCCTCGATCTTCAGCAGCACGTCCTTGCCCGCGGCCGCACGCCCGAGCCGGACCGCGTCCATGGTCGCTTCCGTCCCCGAGTTCGTAAAGCGAACCTTCTCGAGCCCGAAGCGCCTCTTGATCTCCTCGGCGAACAGCACGCCGTCTTCGGTCGTCGCGGCGAAGTGGGTCCCCGTGGCGGCGGCGCGTTCGATCGCGGCCCGCACCTTCGGGTGGGCGTGTCCTACCGCCATCGTCCCGAAGCCGTTGTGATAGTCGATGTAGTCATTGTCGTCGGCATCGAAGACGTGGGACCCCTGCCCCCTCTTCAGATAGATCGGATACGGGTCGCCTGCCTGGAAGGATGACGTCACGCCGAACGGCATCGCGGCGTTCGCACGCTGGAACAGTTCCTTGGAGCGGGGGGTGCGCGACCCGTAGGCCGCAACCTCCTTGGTCAGGAGCGCATTCGCTCTGTCCTGGAACTCGGAGCTATAACCCACGACTTCCCTCCTCAGGTCCTCGAGATGGTTCCAGCCTAGGAGGACCGGCCTCGAGGCTGTGTCGCCGCAACGTCTAGGCGGCCGCGCGCTCTTTCGCCATTCTGCAGCAGTGAGGCCCTCTCGGGCCACAATAGGCCCGTGAAGATCAATCGCCCGGGCGAGCCCGGCTACGCCGGCATGACCACCTTCGAGAAGGTCCCGCTGGTCCTCGACCCCGAGGAGCTCACTGCGGGCATGGTCGTGATCGTGGGCGCCCCCATGGACGACATGGTCACGAACCGCCCGGGCACGCGGCTGGGCCCCCGTGCGATCCGCGCGGCGATCGAAGGGGGCGGAGAGCCCGGCATCTGGGACATGGATCTCGGCATCGACGCTTTCGCCGAGCTTCAGGTCGTCGACCACGGCGACGCCGCGGTCGTGCCCTCCGATCCCGAGGCGAGCCATCGGGCGATCTACGAGGCCGTCAAGCGGATCGTCGATGCCGGCGCGGTTCCGATGATCCTCGGTGGGGATCACTCGATCGCGTATCCGGACATCAAAGCGGTCGCCGAGGCTCATCCGTCCGGATCCCTGGCCGTCGTGCAGTTCGACACCCACGCAGACACCGCCGCCGAGATCTGGGGGGTGAAGCGCTCTCACGGCTCGCCTTTCCGGCACCTGGTGGACGAAGGCATCCTGCCGGGCGAGCGACTGATCCAGGTCGGCCTGCGCGGGGGCTGGCCGTACGCCGAAGAGTTCGCCTGGATGCGTGAAGCCGGGGTCCGCTGGCACCGCATGGAGACGGTGATCGAGCGCGGCATCGACGCGGTGATGACGACTGTTCTTGAGCAGATCGCGGACGCCTCGGCGCTCTTCCTCTCGGTGGACATCGACGTGCTCGACCCTGCGTTCGCGCCGGGAACGGGGACCCCCCAACCCGGCGGCATGAGCACGCGCGAGCTGCTGCGGGCGATCCGGCGCTTGATCGCGGAGCGAGGGCTCGCCGGCATGGACGTCGTCGAGGTCTCGCCCCCGTACGATCACGCGGACATCACCGCTCTAGCGGCTCGCCAGGTCGTGCTCGACGCTTTGTCGTCCCTGGCGCTTCACCGGAGCGGACGCGGCCCCCGACCGGAGGACCCCTGACATGCTGCTCGCCCTCTGTCACTCCCGCAACACGGGCTGGAAGCAGGTCAAGGAGTTCGAAGACGTATCCGAGCTTCGCAACGAGGGGAACCTGCTGTGGGGCGAAGCCGACGTCCGCCACCTCGACCATGGCGACGTCGAGCTGATCGCCACCGAGTTCGATCTCCACCCCTTGGCGGTCGAGGACGCGATCCACACCCGTCAACGACCCAAGATCGACATCTACGAGAACCACCTCTTCGTCGTGATGCATCAGCTGGACGAGATCGATGGTCAGCTCGAGGCCGTACAGATCGGGTGCTTCGTCGGAGATGGCTACATGCTCTCCCTCCATGCCGGCGCGTCGCGGCTGATCGAAGAGGCCAAGGAAAGGTGGGCCGACCTGGAGATGGACGGGCACTCCTCTTTCCTGCTGCACACGTTGCTCGACGTGGTGGTCGACGACTACCAGCGGATAGTGGACGCCCTGGAGGACGAGGTCGAGCAACTGGAAGAGGTCGCGCTCGAGACCCCCGGCGCGCCGATCGAAAGACAGCTCTATTCGGTCAAGCAACGGATCGCCCGACTACGCCGTTACGTCGTGCCGGAGACGAGGGCCCTGGAACGGACGACGGGGAACGGACGGAGCCCCTTCGCCGAAGACGCTAGGGACCACTTCCGCGACGTGCACGACCACTTGCTCCGATTGGGCGACCAGGTCCGGAGCGCCGACGACCTGTCCGACGCGGTGCTGGATCTCATCCGAAGTGCGCAGGCCGCCAACCTGAACGAGAACAGCCGTCGCCTGAGCGCGTGGGCCGCCATCTTCGCCGTCCAGACCGTGATCGCAGGCATCTACGGGATGAACTTCCAGCTGCTTCCCGAGGAGAACTCGCTGGCCGGCTTCTGGTTCGCCCTCGGGCTCATGGCGACGTCGGGGGTCGGTCTCTACGCCTATTTCAAGAGCAAGGGCTGGCTGTGACGGACACCTCCCCTGATACTCTCGGCGCCTATGGCTGAAGGAAAACAGAAGAAGGTCACGCAGAAGATCACGCTGGACGTCTACCTCACGGCGCCGGATGGGCGCGTCCGCAAGTCCTACGCGGGCGAGCTGCGACGGCTGCAGCGTCTGGGCTTCCGTGAGATCGATCGGCGCATCGCCGAGCGAGAGGACCACCTGAAGGTCACCCTGGAGCGCGAGATCGATCGCTACCCCGGTGTGCCCCTCCCGGCGGTTCCGCCCTACCTCGTCTGAGCCGGCTGGTTTCGCTCGCTCTCCTTGGGGCATATCTGGGACATGTCTAAGCGGAAGAAGCACTTCATCGTCCTGTCCGTCGTCGCCCTCGCCCTCGTAGCAGGTGCGTGTGGCGAAGAAGAGGCCGATTCGGGCGCGCAAGAGCAAGCGCTCGAGATCGAGGCCTTCGATAACTACTACGAGACCGAGACCCTCCTGCTCGAGCCGGGGGCCGAGGTGACGCTCAGCTTCTCGAACGGCGGAGGCGTCGCCCACTCGGTGACCGTCCCGGACCTGGACTTCGAGCTGGAGGCGCAGAGCGGCGACACCGCCGAATCAAGCTTCAGCGCTCCGGACGAGCCCGGATCGTTGGACTTCTACTGCAAGTTCCACCCCGACGAGATGAAGGGTGTGATCTCGATCGGCGGTGCCGATCAGCCCATCGAGGAAGACGTCGACTCCGAGGATGACGACGATGCCGATGTGGACGTCGACGTCGACGAAGAAGACGATGCCGACGCCAGCGGCACCGACGACCCCGACTACTAGGCCCGACTACTAGTTCGGGGGGAACCACATCCCGCTGCGCTCCCCCACGAACGGGTTCGATCGCCTCTCCTGACCGATCGTGGTCGCGGGGCCATGTCCCGGATACACCGCAACGGTGTCGTCGAGCGTCAGTAACTTCGACCTGATCACACCCAACAGCGTGTCGGCATCCCCGCCGGGGAGATCGCTGCGTCCGATCGAGCCCGCGAACAGGGTGTCGCCCGAGAAGACCGCGTCCGGAGCGATCAGGGAGATCGAGCCGGGTGAGTGACCCGGGGTATGGATCACCTCTAGCTGCACTCCCCCTGCGGTGAGCAGGTCGCCCTCGGAAGCCCCGGTATCGACCGCGGGAGGGGCACCAAGCTCGATCCCGAGGAACATCCGTCCGGACTCCTCGTACCAGTCGAGCAGCGGCTTGTCCGAGTCGTGCATGTAGAAAGGCGCTCCCGTCTGTTCGCGGAGAGCCTCGGCCGCCACCAGGTGGTCGAAATGGGCATGGGTGGCGACGATCGCGGTGACCGTGAGCTCCCTGTCGACCAGGGTGGCAACGATCCGCTCGGCGTCACCCCCGGGGTCGATCACTATGGCCTGCTTCGTCGCAGGGTCGCCCACGATGAAGCAGTTGCAGCCCAAAGGGCCGACGACCTGATGATCGAAGATCTCCATCACGGCGATCTGTGACGCTGGCGCACGGCGGCCCAACCGGCAAGGGCCCCGAGGAACGACCACAGCAAGGCCATGGTGAAAACGCTCGGCGCGTCCGCGGCCACCACGCCGAACCCCTTCTCCGATGCGAGCTGGGCACCGAGGCGAGCGTGACCGAGCCAGGCAAGAGCCGTCAGGGTCGCAGCGAAGAGCGCGGCGCCTCTCACCAGGACCGGGAGTGGTGCGTCCGGCTTCTCGGAGGTGCGCGCCACCCACGCTCCGGCCAGGCCGGCGGCGACCAGAGGCACCAGCACCATCAGGATCGACGGATCCACTCCGTCGGCGCCCGCGATCGAGAGCTCCCGCACGTTTCCTCGAACCCTGCCCCCGATCGTCAACCCGGCGCCGAAGCGAAGGGGGGCGCCGAGCGAGAGGGTCGTAGCCGCGATCACCAGGTTCGGGGCGAACGCCAACACGTAGACGAGGGCTGCGACCAAGCCCCCCAGGTCCAGCTGCTGCGGCCCGCCGCCGCGCAGCAGCGAAACGATCACCCAGAACAGGCCGCCTGCGAGGGCGAGGATCGAAGAAGCCCCCAACATGATGCCGGCGACCATCGTCGACTCCCATAGAGGGCGGCTCTTGGCTCTCACGGCGTCGAGAGAGCCGCGCACGAAAGCGATCGTCGTCTGCGAGCGTGTGACGAAGAACCAGGCGGCGAACAGAGCCACCCAGAGAGATCCCAGGATCAGGGCAGAAGGGGCTCCGGCGTAGATCGGGTCGGTGTCGAAGCGATGACGGAAGGCGAATGCCGCGCATGCAGCGATCAAGCCGAACAGCGGACCCACCCACAACGTGCGCCGCAAGGTCGGGTTATCGATCGTCGACCGACACGCCCACCTGACGATCCAAGCGATCACCGCGAGTGCACCCAGCGGCAGCAGTGTGAAGGTGAGCTCGCCGACATGCACGGGGACCCGGAGTGTCGCCAGCGAGACGATCACGAGACTGGTCAGCATCTCGACCGGATCCGCACCCGCACCCAGTCTGGGGTACTGGAGCTTCGCCACGACGAGCAAGACCGCGCCGAGCGCCAGCAACCCGAGGAAGGCAAGAGCCGCCGCCTCCAGATAAGGGATCAGTCGGTGAGGTTGCTTCAAGGGAGCTAGTGGGACCTCGGCCGTCTCGCCCATCGGGGCGCGGTCGAGCCTCGAGGTCGCATCGGGATCGGGCATCGGTGAATCCTACGCACCCGGCCTTCGGTCGGTCATGCTGTGGCCACGGGTCACTAGTGGGGAGGTCCATGGCCACGAAGAGGGAATCGCTGTTCGAGCGCACGGCGGGCCTGAGTTGGCGTTTCCTCCTCATCGTGGCTGCCGGTTGGGTCATCCTGTGGCTGCTCGTGCGGCTGAGGCTCGTCGTGCTCCCGGTCATCGCGGCGCTCTTCATCACCGCCCTGCTCGGCCCTCTTGCGCATCGTCTCCGTCGGCGTGGAGTGCCGAACCTCGCGGCGACCTGGCTCGTCATC
Source organism: Actinomycetota bacterium (assembly GCA_046566065.1). GTDB lineage: Bacteria > Actinomycetota > CADDZG01 > CADDZG01 > WHSQ01 > MB1-2. The sequence goes on from JBKHXK010000022.1 coordinate 8,187, forward strand.
GTCGGGATGCTGCTGCTGTTCGTGGGGGTCTTCGCCGCGATCGCGCCCTCGGTGGGCGATGAGTTGGATGACGTGGGCGCCAGCGCTCGCGCCGGCTTCGAGGACGTCCTCGATCTCCTCGCCGACAGCCCTCTCGAGCTGTCCCGTGACGACGTGAACCGATATCTCGATCAAGCCGTAGAGCAGGTCAGTGCCAACCGAGACAAGATCACCGCCGGCGTCGTGTCCGGAGCGACGAAGGCCGTCGAGTTCGTCACCCAGCTCTTCCTCACGCTGGTCCTGTTGTTCTTCTTCGTGAAGGACGGACCCGCGATGTTCCGTTGGTTCGAAGGCCAGTTCCCCCAACGCAACCGGAAACATGTGAGGGCCATCGGCGAGCGAGCTGCTGCGTCGATCTCGGGCTATCTCCGCGGCACCGCGGTCATCGCCCTGGTGGATGCGGTGTTGATCGGCATCGTCCTGGTGGTGGTCGGGGTGCCTCTCGTCGTACCACTCGCGGTGCTCACCTTCTTCGGCGCGTTCTTCCCTCTCATCGGCGCGGTCGCGGCCGGGATCGTCGCCGCTCTCGTCGCACTGGTCACTTCCGGGGTGGTCGACGCTCTGATCGTGGGGGCCGCGATCCTCGTGATCCAGCAGGTCGAGGGCGACGTGCTGCAGCCTCTGGTGATGGGCAAGGCCGTCAGCCTCCATCCGGTGGCCATCCTGCTGGCTCTCACCGCTGGAGCCATCTTGGCGGGCATCGTGGGCGCCTTCCTGGCCGTTCCGGTGGCCGCGGTCGTCGCCAGCATCGGCAACTACGTGAAGTCGGTGGACGGGCTCCCGGGAGATCGGGCGCCGGCGGAGGCCGCCTCGAGCTGAGTGGGAGCGCTACCGGGATCACGGCGAGCGTGCGCCTGGGTCGACGGTGTGAAGTGCATGATTGCGCGATGAAGAAACGACTCGGCATGGGCTTCAAGGTGGGCCACTGGACCGACCCTTCGGGCCTGACCGGTTGCACGGTGGTCCTGCCACCGTCGGGCAACGTCACGTCGTGCGACATCCGCGGCTCCTCTCCCAGCTCGCGAGAGATCGAACACCTGCATCCCGATCGGAAGCTGACGGAGGTGCACGCGATCCTGCTCACGGGAGGCAGTGCGTTCGGGCTCGCCGCGGCCGACGGCGTCGTGGACTGGCTGGCCGAGCGCGACGTCGGCTACCAGACCGCCGTCACCAAGGTGCCCATCGTTCCGGCCGCAGTCATCTTCGACCTCGGTGCCGGTGAGGCCTCGGCGCGACCGGGACCGGAAGCGGGCCGGGCCGCGTGTGATGCTGCGGATGAGCTGGTGGAGACCGGCCTCGTGGGAGCGGGAACCGGGGGGACGGTCGGCAAATGGGCGGGCTTCGAGCACCACTCGCCGGGAGGACTGGGGATCGCGAGCGCGAGCTCGGGGGATCTCACCGTCTCGGCACTGGCGGTGGTGAATGCCGTCGGCGACGTGCTCGCCTCCGACGGCACGGTGCTGGCCGGAACGCGCGCTGCCGATCCCGTCTACAGGGGGCCGAGCCGCCCCGCCGACGTTCCGCCCTTGAACACGGTCCTGGCTCTGGTCGCGGTCGAGGGAGCGCTCGACAAGCGCGACGTGCGTTTCCTTGCCTCCCGCGGCTCGGACGGGATCACGGTCGCGATAAGGCCGGCGCACACGCGTTACGACGGCGATGTCGTCTTCGCGGTCGCGGCCCCCAACGGCCGTCCCACGCCACCGGAAGACCTGGACGTGCTCGGACACCTCGCAACGCAAGCCGTCGCAGATGCCGTCCGCGACGCGGTCAGCTGAGCTCCAGAACCACCTTGCCGAACTGCTCCTGCTTCTCGAGATAGCGGAGCGCGTCGTTCGCTCGCTCCAAGGGGAAGGTGCGGTCGATCAACGGACGGATCTGCGCGCCCTGAACCATGCGGAGCATCCCCGCGATGTCCGAGTCCGACGCCATCGTCGATCCGATGATCCGTAGCTGCTTCCAGAACAACCTGCGTAGATCGATCTCCGCCTTGGCTCCCGCCGTCGCGCCGGCGATCACGACCCGGCCCCCCTGCACGAGGGCTCTAAGGGAGGCATCGAGCGTCGGTCCCCCTGCGGAGTCCAGGATGAGGTCGACCCCTCTCTTGCCGGTCGCCTCGCGCACGGCCCGCCCGACATCTTCGTTGCGATAGTTGATCGTCACGTCCGCCCCGAGCTCTCGGGCGCGCTCCAGCTTCTCGTCTGAGGAAGAGGAGACGAAGACGCGGCCCGCCACCGGGCGCACGAGTTGCAACAGAGACAGTGCCAGCCCGCCGCCGATCCCTGTGATCAAGACCCACTCCCCCGGCCGTATCTCCCCTTGGGTGAACAGCATCCGGTAGGCGGTCATGAAGGTGACGCCGAGAGCTGCCCCTTCCGCGAAGGAAAGGTGATCCGGTAACGGGAAGACATTGAACGCCGGGACCTTCACGAAGTCGGCGAACGTCCCGTCCACGTGCTCCCCGAGCATCTCGAAGCGCACGCATTCGGGATGCTGTCCGGCGCGGCATCGCTCGCAGACGCGGCAGGCCAGCGCCGGGTTCACGAGCACCCGTTGGCCAACCTTCACGTCGCCCACTCCGTCACCTACCGCGGCGATCTCGCCGGCGCCGTCGGCGCCGAGCACGAACGGGAACGAGATGTCGAATCCAAGAGAGCCCGAGGTGGTCCACAGGTCGAGATGATTGAGAGCCGCCGCACGAACGCGAACGAGCACCTCGCCCGGGCCGGGGACCGGGTCCGAGAGCTCACGCATCTGGGCGACATCCACATCGCCGTAACCGTCGATCGCAACCGCTCGCATAACCGGGGAGCTTCTCACGACGCAAGTAGATTGCGGCGATGGCCGCCACCGATGGGCTGGATCAGCGGGTGCGCGACCGGAGGCCTCTCTACGCGTTGCTGGTCGCGGGGGTCGTCTCGCAGAGCGGCAACCAGATGCTTCACCTGGCGATCCCGTGGTTCGTCCTTCAGACGACCGGAAGCGTGACCAAGACCGGGATCACCGCCTTCTTCTCACTCCTCCCGACGGTCCTCGCAGGCGTCTTCGGCGGTCCCCTGGTCGACAAGCTCGGTTTCAAGAGGACCAGCCTGCTCGCCGACCTGCTGAGCGGAGCCTCGGTCGCGCTGATCCCTCTCCTGCACGGCACGATCGGGCTCGAGTTCTGGCAGTTGCTCGCGCTCGTGTTCGCCGGCGCCCTGCTGGACGCGCCGGGAGTTACGGCGCGGTACTCGCTCCTGCCGATGATCGCCGGGCGGGCAGGGATATCGACCGTCCGTGCGACGTCGCTCCAGGACGCGGTCTCCCGCAGCTCGACCCTGATCGGGCCGCCGATAGCCGGTGTCCTGATCGCCACGATCGGCACAGCGAACGTCCTCTGGGTGGACGCGGCCACCTTCCTCGTGTCGATCGCCCTCGTCGCCCTAGTCGTCCCAAGCGAGAAGGTGACCCGCACGCCCGAGCAGGAACTGCCCTACCTCGAGAGCCTGAAGGAAGGTCTGGCTTTCGTGTTCAGGGACCGCCTCCTGCTGGTCGTGATCCTCTCCGTGACCGTGACCAACATCCTCGACGCGGTGATCGGGATGGTGATCCTGCCCGCCTACTTCAACCGGATCTACGGAAGCGCTGTGGGCCTCGGGCTGGTGTTCGGCGCGTTCGGCGGAGGGGCGCTGACCGGCGCGCTGGCCTACGGCGCCATAGGACATCGCTTCTCGCGGCGGTGGGTGTTCGTCATCGCCTTCCTGCTCGTGGCGCTGCGCGCGTTCCCCTTCATCCCGGTGCCACCGCTGTTCCTGCTCGTCGCGGCGATGTTCGTCTTCGGGATCGGCTCGGGACCCCTGAATCCGATCCTCGGACTGGCGGAGCTGGGTCGTACCCCCGAGCACATGCGCGGCCGGGTCCTCGGCGCGATCCAGGCGATCGCCTGGGGCGCGATGCCCCTCGGTGTCCTGGCCGGAGGGTTCCTGGTGGCCGGGATCAGCATCCGTCCGGCCCTCGGCCTGACCGGCGGCCTCTACGTCCTGGTCGCTCTGAGCCTGATCTTCAACCCCGGCGTCAAGGATCTCGACAACCTCACAGACCCGGCCGCGGAGATTGACACACCCCCTCGGTAGCCTCTTCCGAGAAGCCGCGACTCCCGGGACGCAGGAGGTGCAACATGCCGCCAGCGGAACCGGCGAAGAAGGACGCTCTCACCAAGAGAGCGAAGAGCACCAAGGGCGCCGAGATGCGCGCCCCGAAGAAGACGGCCCTGTGCCACACGTGTGGAGCGCGGATCAGGATCCCCGACGGATGGTCGGTAGGACCCGCCGTCCGGCGCCACTACTGGGCCAAGCACCGCGCCAGGATGCAGAAGGACGGCACCCGATGAGACCGGGGCCCTGGTCCGAGCGCGACTCGGACACGGGCCACTTCCTGATGATCATGCTCTCGGGGTACCTGGCCGGGTTGCGAGACCGGCTGGCCCTCGACGGCTACTATCCCGCCGCCGAGCTCGTCGCGGACCTCGTCGATATCACCGACGACTTCCTGGCGCACCCTCCCGAGCGTTGCGAAGAGGACGGGATGATCTGGTGAGGCTCAGTCGCCCGACACAACCTCGAAACGGGGCGCTTCCTCGATCGGATCGTCCGCGAAGTCGACGACGCGATCTATCTGCGAGTGAAGCCGGTCGAGACGGCGCGTTGCATCGCCGTACTTCGTGAACGCGTTGCCGAGATGCTTGCCAAGGGTGTCGTATTCGGACGCGAAGCGTTCCATGTCCTGGCGAAGGCGACCGCAGTGATCCAGGATGCGCTCTGCGTTCTCTTCGATCCGCAAGCACTTGAGCCCGAACAGGACGGTCTGCAGGTACCCGTACATCGTCAAGGGCGACATAGGCACCACGCGGGAGCCGATCGCGGTCTCGAAGATCGGCTGCTTGCGATGCGCCAGCCGCAACACCTCGGAATAAAGGCCCTCGGCGGGGACATACATGACGGCGAAATCGAGCGTCCCCTCGTCCGGGACGATGTAGCGGGAGGAGATGTCGGCGATGTGCTTGTCGACGTCGGCCGCGAACGCCCTCTCCGCGACGCTCCGCTCGGCGTCGGTCCGGGCATCGCACATCGCGTGATAGTTGGCGAGCGGGAACTTCGAATCGATGCAGATCTTCCGCCCGCCGGCTTTGACCACGGCGTCGACGACCAGCCCGCTGCTGAACCGATGCTGACATTCGAAAGCCTGAGGCGGAAGCACCTGGGCGAGCAGCTCCTCGAGCATCGCTTCGCCGAGGCCTCCCCGGGCTTTGGGGGCCTTGAGCAGGTCCTGCAACGAGGTGAACTGACGAGCCTGCTCGGCCACGGCCGAGGTCGCCTGCGCCACGTCACCGAGACGCCCGAAGATGTCCCGGGCCAGCCCCTGGCTCGCGACCTGGGTCTCGCTGAGACGCGAATCGATGCCCTCGAGGCGCTGCGCCAACAGAGAGGTGTCCGACTCCACGCGCTCGGTCAGGTTCCTGACCTGAGCTTCCATCGCCGCCAGATCCACGGTGGGGGCAGAGCCCCGCCGTAGCAGGAGCGCGAGCGCAGCGCCACAGAACAGAGCGAGCAACAACACAGCCAAGGTTTCCATGAGGCCACGGTAGAGGACCCCTGTGACAGAAACGCGGATCCGGTCCGCTGCCGAACGCGCCGATGTAGAGGTGCGATGCCAATATCCTCGGACGTAGTGCCCATCCACCCCGCCCGGCGAGCGCTTGCTCTGCTGTTCGTCTCCAGCCTGATGGCCGTCTCGGCCCCGGCTGTGCCCGCCCACGCCCAGACCGCCGATTGCGAAGGTTCGAGCGCCACGCCCGAGAGCTTCGGTCCGACGGACATCTCGGCCGTCTCGGGGAATCAGAAGCTGTCGGTGGGCGTGAACCCGGACGCGACCGTCACCGTTCTCAAATGGCCGTCGCCCTCTTACTACGACCAGATCAAGTACCGGACCAGCGCGCGCGGGGAGCCCCGTTTCGGAGCCCTCCCCAACGAGGGGGCTTTCCTCGGTCTCGGCTACAAGAAGGGCAGCAAGCCGTGGCGTTTCGACTGGCTACGCGAATGGCCTTCCCGCCAGAGGTTCGCAGACGACGACGGGGACGAGATCGTGACCGTGTTCACCGAGCGCTCCGAGGGGTTGCGAGTGACAGTGCGCGACGTCGTCGCGCCGGACCGAGACGTTCTGGCGAGGGGTGTGACGGTCACACGGACCCGGCAGAGCCGGGTGACGCAGGCTCGGGTGATCAGCTTCGCCAACTTCAACCCGGTGTTCTCGAAAACGCAGAACTCCCCCACCGACGATTGGTGCACCGAAGAGGACAACGACGAGGGAGCGAGCTACCGGAAGGGTCCCGAGGTGGTGGTGCAGGCGCGCCAAGGGACCGACGTCTCCACCAACGAGCCCTCGGGGGCCGCCTTGGCGATGGGATTCGATGGCTCCGCCGATGGCCATCAGGTCGGGACGGACACGTACGAGACCGGAAGTGGTGAAACCAGCGCTTACGACGACGCCTCCGATGCCCGCCTGTCCGGAGCGGACAGCGCGGTGGGCCAGGCCGACGCCGCGCTGGCGGACGACATCGGTCTGCGGTCGAGAAGGAGCGGAGCGACCGTGGTGTTGATCGCCGCGGCCCCCACCGCCGACGAGGCGGTCGCCTCATTGCGACAAGCCCGCCGGCGCACCATCTCCCAGATCCGCTCCGCCAAAGCGCGCTGGTGGAGAGCGTGGCTGCAGGGCACGAAGCTCCCTCGCGACGCGCCCAGACCCATCGAGACCCTGGCCAAGCGAGCATTGATCTCGGCGCGGCAGGCGACGGATGTGGGCGGTCTCATCGTCACCTCTATATCGACACAGCCTCCCTATGGGCTCGACTGGATCCGCAACGGTGCCTACATCAACCGCATGCTGACGGTCGCCCGGAAGAGCGGGATGGTGGCTCTGCACAACAGACGTTATGCGGCGTTGCAATCGACCAGCGTGCGCAAGCCCCGCGGCGGGGAGACGACCCCTCCCGGCAACTGGTCCGAGAACTACTACGCCGACGGGGTGGTGGGCGGCCCGGTGCCCTACGAGATCGATCAGACCGGGCTAGGGATCTGGGCACTCTGGGACCACTACGAGAGCACGAAGGACCGCAGCTATCTCCTGTCCGTCTACGAAGCCATCCAGCGGGCCGCGCATTACCTGACCGACAACCCCCCGCTGGGCTGCCGCGATCCCGCCACCGGGTTGCAGTGTTCGGCCAACGAGGAAGACCAACCCGCTCTGAGCCAGAGCCTGGTCGGTGCTCAGGCCGCATGGCTGGGCTTGGGAGCGGCCGTCAAGGCGGGCCGCGCTCTGGGGACCGAGACGTCCAAGGCGAACGCCGCGTCGTGGCAGGCCCGGCGCGAGGAGCTGAAGGCGGCGATCGAAGACAACTTCTTCGACACCGGTTGCTCCTGCTATACGACCGACCACGAGATCGGTGGAACCTTGCTATGGCCGGTGGCGCTCGAGCCGTATGGCTCCCGCATCGCGGACGCGCAGGCGGAGACCAACTGGAACTACCTGCGCCGGGTCCTCGCGGGCCGCGTGGTGTCGGGGACGAACGAGTCCAGAACCCTTCTGGGCAACGCCTACGCGTGGCAGGGACGGGCCCGGAAGATGGATCTGGTGAAGAAGGGACTGACCTGGGTGGCCACGGTCGCGACGACGGATGCGACCGGGATCCTCGGCGAGGCCTGGATGAGGTACCCATCCGAGTCGAGCCCCGTGCAGACGATGGTCGGCCAACCTCACGTGTGGGGCCAGGCGATGTTCTACCTCGCCGCGGTGAAGGCGTACGGGGCCACCGCCTGGAGCCCATAGCGGCCGAGTCTCCCCCGAACGCGCAAGGGAGCCGCTCGCGCGGCCCCCTTGCCGGTTCTGACGTCGTGAGCTGCTAGCTCTTGAAGGCGTCCTTCACCTTCTCGCCGGCCTGCTTCAGGTTGCCCTTGGCTTGGTCGGCGCGACCTTCGTTCTCCAGGCTGCGGTCGTTCGTGGCGTCTCCGACGCCCTCTTTGACCTTGCCCGTGAGCTCTTCGGTCTTGTTGCTGATCTTGTCAGCAGTGCTCATATGCGATGCACCTCCGATCCGATCTCTCGGTAGGTCTTATCTCTACCCACTACGGGGCTGAGCTATGCCCGCCCCATCGTGGTGAAGGTGTGGAAGGGGCGGCCCCTCCGAGGGATCGCTCGCACCTCGATCCGGTTGGGCCCTGCCTCGATCTCCAGGAAGTGATACCGGGCGATACAGATCGCGGTCGTCGGCAGAGGGGCTCCGCAGGGGCGCATCGAAGCACCGCCTCCGCCGGTGACCACGTACCGGATGCCTCCCAGAGGTTTGCTCGCCTCGTAGTTGTGGTCGTGACCGTTCAGGACGAGATCGACGCCGCGGCGCCGGAACAACGGCACGAGTTGCTCGGCCAGGCCAGGGGTGGAGCCATGCTCTCCGGAGGAATAGACCGGGTGATGGAAGACGACGATCGTCCAGCGATCCCCCTCCTCGGGCCGAAGCGCCGTTCTCAGCCAGTCCATCCGGAGCGCGTTCGAGTCCGTCATCACGAGACGAACCCCATCACGACGCACGACGTAGTTGCGCCCACGGAAACCGAACGCTGGCTCGTTCAACTCGGGTCGTCCGTTGCCGGTGACGATGTCGTGGTTGCCGAGCGTCGCCCGGAACCTGACCCCCGCGTCGAGGAGACAGTCGTACGGGCGGAAGAACACCTCCCCGAAGCGGGTGGGATCACCACTCTCGTAGACGTTGTCGCCCGTCGTCACGACGAGATCGAACGGTTTCCTCTGATGGAACCGGCACATGCGATCAGCGAGCTCTAGCTGCGGGGTCAGGCCGGATCCGTAGTCACCGATCGCGACGAAGCGCAAACGCCGGACCGGGGGGGCCGTAGGGCTCGGGGACGGCTCGGTCGTCGGCGTCGCGCTGGGTTGGGGCGTCGGCGTGTCCGTGGGCTCGATGGTGGCGTCCCCGGTTGGAAGCGGTGCGCCGGAGCTGGTCCGAGCCGACTCAGCGCACGCGGCCCCCAGTATGAGGACGAGGGAAACGGCAGCCACTCCCCTCATCCCGGAGCTCCCGGCACCAGGGGCACGAAGCGCGCCGGCGTCAGCAGTCCGATGCGCTTCAGCTCATCCCCGTCCTTCTCGAAGATCAGGACCTCGTCGTTGTTCGCTGCTTTCACCGGAATGACCAACCTCCCACCGTCGGATAGCTGTTCCTTCAGGGCTGGAGGCACCTCGGTGGCGGCCGCCGACACCACGATGGCCCCGTACGGCGCGTGCTCGGGCACCCCCTCCCACCCATCTCCGACGAGCGAGCGCACGTTCTTTATGCCTGCCCGCGACAGATTCGCCTCCGCCACCTCGATCAGCGAGGCGAAGCGGTCGATCGAGACCACCTCCGCGGCGAGTCGAGCCAACAGCGCCGTCTGGAACCCGAAGCCCGTCCCGACCTCGAGCACTCGATCCTCTGGGTCGATGCGGGCCGCCTCGATCATCCGTGCGATCAGCGACGGCTGGCTGGTCGTCTGGCCCTCGAGGATGCCGATCGGCCGGTCGGCATAAGCCTGGGAGCGGGCCTCGGAAGGAACGAACTCCTCCCTGGCGACGTGCCTGAAGGCTGCGAGCACCCGCTCGTCGGTCACCCCATCCCGGCGAAGCAGCCGAACCATGCCTTCCTTGCTCCTCGGCATAGGGCGACCGTACACAGTGAAATAGCATCGGTCACATGTCCCGATATGAGCGCTTGAGGGTCCTGGACGAGCTCTTCCTCCACCTGGAGGGGCCGAACACACATATGCACGTCGGTGGGGTGGCGGTATTCGAGGGGCCGCCTGCGGATTACGCGGACGTGCTCGACACGATCGATCGACGTCTCGCCGAGGTGCCCCGCTTCCGCCAGAAGCTCGCCTTCGTCCCGTTCGGCGTCGGCCGTCCGGTGTGGGTGGACGACACGCACTTCAACCTCGAGTACCACGTGAGGCACACGGCGCTTCCGGCTCCCGGCAACGACGAGAAGTTCAAAGCCCTGATCTCGCGCATCATGTCCCAGCAGCTCGACCGCACCAAGCCGCTGTGGGAGATGTGGTACGCCGAGGGTCTCGGTGGCGGTCGCAGCGCGCTCATCACCAAGACCCATCACTGCCTGGTCGATGGAGTGTCGGGCGCGGACATCATGTCGGTGCTGCTGGATCTGACTCCGGAGCCCCGCCTCGTGGAACGTCAGCGGTGGGTGCCGGACCCGGAACCGACGGCCGACGCCCTCCTGGTGGACGCCTTGAAGGAACGCGTCACCTCGCCCGCCGAAGCGATCCGCACCTTGCAGTCGGCGATGCTCGACCCGGCCAAGGTCCCGAACCGGGTGGTGGAAGGCGCCCGCGCGTTGGGTGCCTTCGTCGGTGGAACGCTGGACTTCGCGCCCGAATCCACGCTGAACCAACCGATCGGACCGCACCGCCGCTTCGACACCGTGCTGACGAACCTCGACGACATCAAGCAGATAAAGAACCACCACGGCGGCACCGTGAACGATGTGGTGCTGTCGGTCGTTGCTGGCGGCCTCAGGCGACTGCTGAAAGGGCGCGGCGAGCGCGTCGATGGTCTCGAGATCCGCGCGATGGTGCCCGTGTCCGTGCGGGCCGAGCACGAGAAGGGTGCGCTCGGCAACCGCGTCGCGTCGGTATGGGCGCCGCTGCCGGTCTTCGAGGAAGACCCCGTGCGCAGGCTCCATTGGGTCAGCGAGCGGATGAAGGACCTGAAATCCGGAGGCCAGGCGGTGGGGGCGCAACTGCTCACGTCGCTCGGCGAATACGCCCCACCGACGATCCTGGCGCAGGCGTCACGTCTGGTCGCGCGCCAACGCGCCTACAACCTCGTCGTGACGAACGTCCCCGGCCCCCAGATCCCCCTGTATTCGATGGGGCGAGAGATGCTCGAGGTCTATCCGGTCGTCCCTCTATCCGACAACACGACGATCGGCATCGCGCTGCTCTCCTACAACGGCAAGATCGGGTTCGGACTGCTGGGCGACTACGACACCGCGCCCGACCTGGGGGTGCTCGCCGAAGGCATCGAGAAGTCCATCGCCGAGCTCATGGAAACGCTCGTCTAGAGGCTTCGGCGCGGTCACCTCTCCTGCCACGCGGGCCAGTAGTCGAAGGCCGCTCCGCGCGTCAACCTCTGCTCGTTGTCTCCTGCCACCGCCACGATGAAGAGATCGCCGCCGCGTGCGAACACCACCTTGGTTCCGTCCGGTGACCATGCAGCGAAGTCGCCTTCGTCCGCGATGACCGTCTGTTCGCTCCCATCGGGACCCATCACCCACAGGTGACTACGACCGCCCTCCGGGGATGTGGGGGAGCTCGAGAAGAGGATGAGCGAGCCGTCCGGGGACCAGACCGGTTGACCGTCGAAACGAGATCCATCGGTCAAGACCGTTATCTCACCGCCCCCCACGTCGACCATTGCGATCGCCGAACCGTCGTCCCCGCCGTCGACGTTGGGGAACGTCGTCTGGAATGCGATCCGAGTGCCGTCGGGACTCCAGACCGGTGAGAAATCGTTGACCTCGTTCCGGGTCACCTGGACGAGACCCGTCCCGTCGGGCGCCATCACGTAGATCTCGGCATCTCCGTCGCGGCTGCTCTCGAACGCGATCTTCGTGCCGTCCGGAGACCATGCGGGTCCGGAGTTCCAGGTCCCGTATCCCGTGAGACGGGACCTGGCCCCGGTCCGCAGGTCGAGGATGCGGATCGCCGACGCGTACGGGTCCGGTAGGCCGGTGTTGGAAAGATCCATATCTGCATAGACGAGCTTCGTCCCATCGGGAGAAACATCCGGGCGCTGGATGGAGCCCAGGACGCGAGGCCTGAATCTCATCCGGTCGGACCCGTCGGGACGCATCGTGAGGACCCTCCAGCGGGAGCCGGTCTCCGTGTGCAGGGCTCTGACGACCACCAGCATCGATCCGTCCCGAGTCCAGAGGGGAACGTCCTCCGCGTCGCCCGACGTGAGTTGCTCGAGCCCCGTTCCTCCGGGCCTGATGGTGAACACATCGCCTTGTCGCGAGAACGCGATGAGACCGTTGCGGCCAACGCCAGCCCGAGCCGGCGTGCCTACCAAAGCCGTCACGAGTAGGGCGGCGACCGCAAGCGATCTCGCCCTACCCATCCCGAACCCCGAACGAAGCCCGTCCCCAATCCGGGTCATCCTCGAACAGACGTTGTGTCGTGAGTCGCATCGGAGTCGGAGCGGCAGGGTCGACCCGAAAGATGTTCCCCCGCCTTCTCGTACGCGATCGAGGCGCCATCGGATGACCAAGCCGGGCTCCCGCTGGCGTCGACCAGGCGCGTCGCGTTACTTCCGTCGGCGTCCATCAGCCAGAGTCCGAGGTCGAACTCGGGCTCGAACAGGTATCGGATGAACGCGATCCTGGTGCCATCAGGCGACCAGCGCGGCATCTCATCCAGCTGGTTGCCGGTTGTCAGACGGACCGAGTCGGTTCCGTCCGCGTTCATGACATACAGGTGCTGGCTCCAGCCGTACTCTTCCGACTGTCTGATCCAGAGGATCTTGGAACCGTCGGGGCTCCACTGAGGAAAGAAGTCGGTCGCCGGATCGTTCGTCAATCGGATCGGTTTAGAGCCGTCGAGGGACATCAGCCAGATCTCGATGTCGCCATCCCGATCGCTCATGAAGGCGAGTCGCCCGTCCGGCGACCAGGTCGCTCCGACGTTCAGGTAGCGATATCCCGTTAGCGACGTGGTCGACGTACCGTCGGCGGTCACTACCCTCAGCGCAGCTCGATAGCGGTCCCCTTCGGGGATGACGTCGGCGTAGACGAGCGAGGTCCCATCCGGCGACCATTCGGCCTCGAAAACGCTGCCGCGCAGGTTCGAAGTGAGCTCCCGGCGATCCGTCCCGTCGGCATTCATGACGATCAAGGCGGTGTGTCCCGGTCTGCGGATCGAACAGCATCTGACGAACGAGATCCTGCTTCGGTCGGGCGACCACACGGGGTCCGAATCGAAGGGGGCCCCCGCGGTCAGCTGCACCTTGTCGCTCCCGTCGGGAGCCATCGTGAAGATGTCGCCCAGCCGCTGGTAGACGATGCGATCCGAGGTCGCCGCCTCGGATCGAGGCATACCGACCAAAGCGCCGGCGAGCGCAACCCCGCACAGAACGAGGTACGCGGCCCGCAGCGGTCGTCGGTGCTCCGCCTGCAATGCGACCCCACCCCTTCCACCTAACCGTCAGACAACTGCACCACGGCCGGGCGCTCCTCACAAGGCCCTTGAGGGGGTCCGTTCGCGCGTCGAAGCGAGTCGTCGAGGCGGAGCGAGGTGGGAGGATCGGCCCCATGGGCTTCATGGACGGTCTCTTCGCACGCCTCTACCCCTCCATCATCAAGACCTCTGAAGAGAAGTGGCTGCGCGCGATGCGTGCGGAGCTCGTCGGAGGCCTATCCGGCGATGTGCTCGAGATCGGCGCCGGAACCGGGCTCAACCTGCCTCATTACGGTCCCGAGGTCTCCAGCATCACCTTGACCGAGGCCAGCGAGCACATGATGCGACGCCTTGAAGAAGTCGCCGCGGCGGCGCGGCCCGACGCTCGCCTGGTCCTCTCGCCTGCGGAGTCCCTACCGGTTCCGGACGACAGCGTCGACCACGTGGTGTCGACCCTGGTGCTCTGCAGCGTGGACGATCCGGGCCGGGTGCTGGCGGAGGTGCGACGCGTACTAAGACCGGGTGGCGGGTTCCATCTGATCGAACACGTGGCCGGCAAGGGAAAGCTGCTGCGATGGCAGCGCAGGGCGGAACCCGTGACGAGATTCATCGGCCGCGGTTGTCACGTCACCCGCAACACGCGCGCAACCCTCGAGAGCGCCGGTTTCGACACCGATGACGTGAAGGACTTCTGGAGTAAGCACGAACCGAAGATCTACGCACCCCACATCGTGGGAACCGCACGGCCCGTCGGCTAACGACGCCACGCGATGACCAAGTTCGAACGGAGCTCGCTAAGACGTGGAGGGGAGCCTCACCGAGCCGTCACCGTCAAGGGTCCAGCCCGGGTTGTGAGCGACCTCCCAGGGGTGACCATCCGGGTCGATGAAGACTCCCGAGTACCCGCCCCAGAACGTCTCGGCCCCCGCTCTGGCGATGGCCGCGCCGGCACGCTCGGCTTCGGCGATCACCGCATCCACCTCTGCTGGAGAAGCCACGTTGTGGGCAAGCGTGATGCCTCCCCAGCCACCCGAGTCCTCGACCCCGGAATCTCCTGCGAGTTCGGCACGGCTCCAAAGGGCTACGACGAAGCACCCCGTCTGGAAGAAGACGACGTCGTCCTCGGGCGCGGCTTGGGTTACCCAACCGAGTCCCTCGTAGAAACCTCGAGCCCTCGCTAGATCTGCCACACCCAACGTGATCAAGCTGACCCGTTGTTCCATCAGCCGCCGACCCTGCCCGTGTCGAGCCCCAGTTGGTTGAGGATGTTGTTGGCGCGTTGCTCTTCGGCCTCGGCAACGATGACCCCGATCCCTTCGACGAAGTCGACCGAGGGATAGATCGAGCGAGGCGTCATCGTTGCAGTTATCCCGTGGGCCGCCAGTGTGATCTGGATGAACTCGGCACGGGCGGCCGAGGGTGCCGTCGCGACGACGCAAGAGCGTTGCTCGAAGCGGTACGAAGCCATCGCGACAGCATGCCACCACACCGGACGCTAGAGGAAGAGACTGTCCTCGGTCAGCGGATAGTCCACACGGATGACGTCGCAACCCACGGACGCGACCCAGTCACCGAACGCGACGTGAGCCGGCTGCGAGTAGTAGGCCTGGTGCGCCTCCTCGCTCTCGAACTCCGTGAGCAGGAGGTAGTCGTAGCCACCCGACCGGCCGCCAACGTCCTTGCCGAAACGCAAGCCCGTGAACCCCGGGATCGTCTCCGGCCAGGCCCGGACCCGCGACCGCATCAGCTCCTCTTCCTCCGAGGTCAGCGCACGGTGGAACTTGAACAGCACTACGTGTTGGGCTCGCTCGCTCATCGGACCTCCAGCTCGAAAGCGCTCATGGTAGCCACCCGCACCCCGGCGGCTTAGCCTGGGGCTTCGAGATCGAAAGGAAGGCGCCCGTGTCCAAAGATGCCCGTTACTTCGCTCAGGAAGATGGCGCGACCCCAGCCGGAGAGGGGTCGTTCTTCAAGTGGGACGACCAGGACCCGATCGAGATCCTGCCCGGCCTTCGGTTCCAACCGATCCTGGGCGACCGGTTGATGGCGAACTTCGTCTCATTCGAACCCAACGTGGTTGCGCCGGTGCACTGGCACGACGAAGAACAGATGTCGATAGTGATCCACGGAGAGTTCGAGTTCGAGGTCGGAGGTCAGAAGAAGCTCGTCAAGCGAGGCGAGGCGATCCTGATCCCCCCCAACGTGCCGCACGGCGCCCGCACCTACGACTCCACCTGCTTGGAGCTCGACATCTTCAATCCACCGCGCCACGGTCTCTTGGAGCTGATGGGGCTTATCGGCCCCGACGGCCGCCGGACCGACCGGGATTAGCCGTGGATCTGGGCCTTGCAGGCAAGAGAGCCATCGTCACCGGCGGTTCGAAGGGACTCGGTCGGGCGATAGCGGAAGAGCTGGCGCGCGAAGGCGCCCACGTCGCGATCTGCGCTCGCAACCACGAAGAGGTCACACGAGCCGAAAAGGAGCTCACGGAACTGGGAACCACCGTCTTCGCTCAGGTCGCCGACGTGACCGACCCGGCTCAGGTCAGATCATTCATCGAGGGCGCCGTAGGAGCGCTGGGCGGCCTGGACATACTCGTGAACAACGCGGGCAGAGCGCGCCCCGGGAACTTCTCGACGCTCACCGACCAAGACTGGAGAGAAGACCTCGACGTGAAGCTCTTCTCGATGATCCGGTGCTCCAGGGAGGCGCTCCCCCATCTGCGCGCGGCGGGGGGCGGGCGCATCATCAACATCAACGCAGTGCACGCGAAGTCCCCCGACTATCGGTTCTTCGCTACATCTACGAACCGGGCTGCTTGCCTCGCCTTCACGAAATCGTTGGCACAGGAGGTCGCGAGCGACAACATCCTCGTGAACGCTGTGAACATCGGGTTCGTCGTGACGCCTCAGTGGAAGAACATCCACGAGCGTCGGGCTCCGGACCTATCGGAAGAGGAGTTCTTCGCTCAGATGTCCGGTGACGTTCCGCTGGGCAGATTCGGGACGGCCGATGAGGTCTCGGGGATCGTCGCGTTCCTAGCGAGCGACCGCGCGACTTTCATCACGGGTACGGACATCGATGTCGCCGGAGGCATGGGGCGCTACCTGTAGCAGCGAGCCTCAACTCCCCGACCGCTCGGTCAAGCGGCGAAAGAATATTCGCGGTCGTAGCCACGAGCGCCGCCTAGTGTTGACTCCGCGGTCAAGGCACCGCCGGATTTCTCGCATAAGCGCGTAACGCGCGCGCCACCCTGTCTGTCTACGTGTGTAGGTGGGCAGAGGGAGGCTCGATCCAGATCGCAGCTGAAGTGACGCGTTCGAGGAACAGCGCGACGGGGAACGCTCCGAGCGGGTACACAGACTCGGAGCTACAACGGTTCACCGATCTCTATCTGAGATATCGAGAACCGATCAAGCGATATCTGTCGCGCCGCACGAACGATGCAGCCACTGCAGATGACCTGACCGCGCAGGTCTTCCTGAAGGCCATGAACGGCGCGGACGGCTTCCGGGGAGAGGGCGCCTATCGGTCCTGGCTCTTCCAGATCGCACGTAACACCTTGATCAACTGGAGAGCAGAGAAGGCGCGGCTGCAGATCCCCGTGGAGGAGGTCCCGGACGAAGAAACCGTCGAGGACTCCCCAACAGTCGTAGCACTGGTTCGCGAGGAGCGTGACCTGCTGTTGGACGCAGTGGCCGATCTACCCGAAGCGCAACAGGAGGTCGTCCGTCTCCGCTACTGGAGGGACCTCAGTATCGATGAGATCGCGCACCTGACAGGCAGGACCAGCGGTTCGATCCGAGCCCTGTTGCATCGGTCACGACGCACGATGGCACGACGGCTGAACGCGAAGGACATGAGCGTGATCCTCGGGGCGACCGGCGCGGCCGCGTCGCTCGCCATCTACTCCGCTCACAGACAGAGGAGGCGCCGGCGATGAGGGCAGCGCTCTTCCCGGGGCAGGGGATCGAGGCCGGCGTCGTGCTGAAGGCTTTGGACCCGCTCCACCCGTTGACCGTGCAGGCCTCGGAGATGCTCGGCTACGACCTCAGGCGACGCGTCGAGCAAGCATCCCGCCGTCCGCGAGGGGTCATGCCCACCGCCCTGGCGCAGCCGGCGATCTTCGTGGCGGGACTGCTGTCTTTCGAGAAGACATCGGATCGCGGCGAGGGCTTCAGCCACGTCCTCGGACACAGTCTCGGCGAGTACACGGCTCTTGTGGCCGCCGGAGCGATGTCCTTTCGCCACGGTCTCGCTCTCGTCGCCACGCGCGGATCCGCGATGCAGAAAGTGGCGAGCCGGACACCCGGCGGGATGGCCGCCGTCATCGGTTTAGGTCTCCACGAGGTCGAGGGCCTGGCCGACGATGTTGGGGTCACCGTCGCGAACGACAACTCGTCCAACCAGGTCGTGATCTCCGGGGAGCCTCCCGCTCTCGCGACCGCGGCCGCTGCGGTGCGCGATGCGGGCGGGCGTTGCGTGTTGCTACCGATCGAAGGAGCGTTCCACAGCGACGCCATGCGACCGGCGGCAGCGGCTCTCTCCCGCGCCCTCTTCACGATCGAGATACGCAACCCTTCGATCCCGGTGGTCTCGAATATCACGGCGAAGCCCTACCGCTCCCCCGGCGAGATACGAAGGCTGCTCGAGCGGCAATTGACGGAGCGGGTGCGGTTCCGCGGATGCGTTCACTACCTCCAGCGCGTCGGTGTCCGTGACTTCATCGATATCGGGCCCGGCGATGTCGTTGGCCGGATCGCGGCAGCCGACGTCCGGTCGTCGCGGGAGCCGGTCGATGTCTGATCTAGACGAAGTGCGCATCAACCCGGAGTTCACCGTCATCCACGAGCGGCTGATCGTGTCGCCGGCCAAGGGGCGCTTCTTCCCCTCTCCGCCCGAGATCTTCACCACCGAAGGCGAGTGGGTGGAGGAAGGTCAGACGGTCGCAGAGATCCAGGCCGGCGTCGAGGTGCAACCCGTGATCTCTGCCTTCACGGGTTGGATGATGGGCATGCTTGTCATCCCCGGTCAACCGGTGGCGGTGGGCGACCGCTTGTTCCGGATCAGGCCGTGATCGGGGCGAGGATCACCGGCGTCGGGGTCGCCCTCCCGGAACGCGATCTGACGAACTTCGAGGTAGGGCAGATGATCGGCCGCGACGCGGCATGGATCGAGGCCCGCACCGGGATCTCATCTCGCAGGATCGCCGGCGAAGGAGAGACCACCGCCGGGCTAGGGATCGCGGCCGCCGAGCGTGCGCTGGATGCCGCGGGGCTGTCGGGCGACCAGATCGACGTGATCATCTGCGCAACGGTTACCTCAGACCTCCGCTTTCCGGCGACCGCTTGTCTGATCCAGGCTGCGCTCGACAGTCGCGCCGCGGCGTTCGACCTGAACGCCGGATGCTCCGGATTCCTGTATGCCCTTGCCCAGGCGGACGCAGCCGTGCGCTCGGGAATGGCGCGACGGGTCCTCGTCGTCGGAGCGGAGGTGCTCTCGCGGATCACCGACGCGAACGATCCCGGTACGTCGATCCTCTTCGGCGACGGTGCCGGGGCCGTTGTGGTCGAGGTCGCGGGGAACGGACGCTCACTCGGACCCTTCCTGCTGTTCTCCGACGGCAGCAACCCCGGTCTGTTGTTCGTGGACGACGCAACCGACACGATGAGGATGAATGGTCGGGAGGTCTATCGGGCCGCGGTCGCTGGGATGACGGACTCGGTCCGACGCCTGTTCGTCTCGACCGGGATCGGACCGGACGACGTTGATCTGGTGATCGCACATCAAGCGAACGGTCGGATCCTCGCGGCCGTAGGCGACCGCCTCGGGCTCCCTCCGGGAAAGATGTTCTCGAACATCGCCCGGCACGGGAACACATCCTCGGCCTCGATACCCATCGCACTCGCCGAAGCAGCTGAAACCGGGGTGCTCGAGGACGGAGACCTGGTGGTGCTCGTGGCCTTCGGCGCCGGCTTCGTCTGGGGGGCCGGGCTGATTCCCTGGGGACCGTCAGGGGTCGCTCCCCACGAAGCCACGGCCAAGGAGCGTGTTCGTGCCTGAGAGGGTCGCGCTCGTCACGGGCGGATCGCGAGGCATCGGGAGGGCGACCTCCCTGGCGCTGGCCCGGCGCGGATTCGCAGTCGCCGTGAACTATCGCACGGATGCAGAGGAGGCCAAAGAGACCCTTCGCGCGATCGAGATGATCGGAGCCGAGGGCATGGTCGTGGAAGCCGATGTCCGAGACTCCGACGAGGTCGAGACGATGTTCGCTCGCGTCGAGGATTCGTTGGGACACCTCGGTGTACTGGTGAACAACGCCGGCGTACGAGCCGACGCGCTGGGGGCCCGGATGAGCCTCGACCAGTGGCGGTCGGTGCTGGACACGAATCTGACTGGCGCCTTCGTATGCACCAAGAGAGCGCTGCGAGCCATGGTCCGCGAGAGTTGGGGCCGCATCGTCAACGTCGCCTCGGTCGCCGCGATGCGGGGCAGTCCCGGGCAGGCGAACTACAGCGCGGCGAAAGCGGGCTTGATTGGGCTCACCCGATCGCTTGCCCGCGAGGTGGCCCGCAAGAACGTAACCGTGAACGCGGTCGCCCCAGGCTTGATCCATACGGATCTGACGGGCTCTCTCACACCCGAACAACGGGAACGCCTCATCGACCAGATCCCCATGGGACGTGCGGGTACCGCGGAGGAGATCGCGGAAGTGGTGGCCTTTCTCACCTCGGAGGAGGCGGCCTACATCACGGGAGCAGTTGTCGTAGCAGATGGCGGCATGACCGCATGACGGAAGGAGACGAGAGATGACCGAACGAGACGAGATCCTCGCGGCCGTGAAGGAGCACCTGGAAGGGAGAGGTCTGGACGGCGACAAGATCACGATGGACGCCGAGTTGCTGAGAGACCTCGATCTGGACTCCCTGGACACGATGGAGCTGACCCTCGGGATGGAGGAGCGCTTCGAGATCGAGATACCCGACGGAGACCTCGAGGACCTGGTGACGGTTGGCGACGCAGTAGGTCTGATCGAGAAGATGCGCACGGTCAACGCATGAACGACGTTGTGATCACAGGGCTCGGACTCGTCACCCCGATAGGGATCGGAACCGAACCGTTCTGGGACGCTCTGGTCGAAGGCAGATCTGGAGCCGGACGGCTGTCTCGCTTCGACCCCGCCGAGCACCCGGTGAAGATCGCGGCCGAGGTTTCCGACTTCGACCCCACCCTGTGGATGGAGCCGCGCGAGGCAGCGCGCACGGATCGTTTCTGCCAGATGGGTGTCGCTGCGTCGTGTCTGGCGTGGGCGGAGGCCGGACTCGACGGCTACGGGAACGGCGAACGGATCGGGGTGATCGTCGGCTCCGGGATCGGTGGTCTCTCGACCATCGAAGAGCAGCACAGCGCGTTCCAACGGGGAGGAGCGCGCCGGGTCAGCCCCTTCATGGTGCCCCGATTGATGCCGAACGCAGCAGCCGCGGCCATCGCGATGCGCTTCGGACTCACGGGCGTGAACTACTCGGTCTCCTCCGCCTGCGCCACGGGCGCGCATGCGATCGGCGAAGCGTTAGAAGTGCTGAGAGCGGGTCGTGCCGACGTGATGATCGCGGGCGGGTGCGAGGCCGCGCTTACCCCGCTTGCGGTCTCGGCTTTCGCCCGGATGGGAGCACTGTCCACGCGCAACGACGAACCGGAGGCCGCCAGCAGGCCGTTCGATCGCGGGAGGGACGGGTTCGTGTTCGGGGAGGGGGCGGGGGTGCTCGTCCTCGAGCGGGCAGGGCATGCCGCGGCTCGAGGAGCGAGGCCGATCGCCCGGCTCACCGGGTACGGAGCGAGCTGTGATGCCTTCCACGTGACCCAACCGGATCCGGAGGGGGCCGGCGCCACCAAGGCGATGCTCGCGGCCTTGCGAGACGCGCGTCGGCTTCCCAGCGACGTCGATTACATCAACGCTCATGGGACCTCCACGCCCTACAACGACCGGATCGAGACGGCCGCCATCAAGCAAGCCTTGGGGAACGAGGCGAAACGGATCCCGGTCACATCGACGAAATCGCAGACCGGTCATCTCCTGGGCGCGGCCGGGGCCGTGGAGGCCGCTGCCTCAGCATTGATCCTTCAACGCGACACGATCCCCGCCACGATCAACCTGCAGGAGGCCGACCCCGACTGCGACCTCGACTACGTATCGGATGGGGTCCGGAACGAGATCGTGAACGTGGCGCTGTCCAACTCCTTCGGTTTCGGAGGACAGAACGCATGCCTCGTTCTGGAGGCGATCTGATGGAACGTGACCTCGAGGGGAAGGTAGCGCTGGTAACGGGTGGAGGCCGAGGGATCGGCCGCGCCATCTCGCTGGAACTAGCCGGGCGAGGCGCCAACCTCGTCGTGGCCTACCTTCGCAACAGATCTGCGGCCGAGGAGACCTGCTACGTAGCAGAGGGGCACGCGGTCAAAGCGATCGCGATCCGAGCCAATGTCGGAGACGAAGCGCAGGTCGAAAAGTTGTTCGGAGTCATCGAAGAAACCTTCGGTCGGCTGGATGTCTTCGTGTCGAGCGCGGCAACCGGTGTCATCCGAGGTCTGAACGACTTGGACTCGAAGGCATGGTCGTGGACGATGGATGCCAACGCACGCGCCCTGTTGTTGGGAACACGTCACGCACGCCGCTTGATGCCCTCTGGAGGCCGCATCATCGCCCTGTCCAGCTTGGGATCATCACGTGTGCTTCCCGGCTATGCCGTGGTCGGCGCGTCTAAGGCGGCCGTGGAGACTCTGGTCCGCTACATCGCTGTCGAGTGCGGACCGGCGGGGATCACCGCCAACGTGGTGTCGCCCGGGGTGGTCGACACCACTGCCCTCACGCACTTCCCGATGCGCGAGGAGATGCTGACCCAAGGCCGGGCGAACCCTGTCGGACGTTTAGTAACACCAGAGGATGTAGCCCAAGCCGTGTCGTTCCTCGTTTCGCCGGGAGCGTCCATGATCAATGGTCAGGTGCTCGTCGTCGACGGCGGAGCCGGGGTCATGGCATGACGGTGGGGATAGACATCACCAGCATCCCTAGATTCCGTGACGTCATGGCGCGCTATCCCGCCGCGGAGCAACGTTTCTTCACCGACGCCGAGCGGCTTCACTGCCGCAGCCACCCCGATCCAGTGATCCACTTCGCCGGAACGTTCGCGGCCAAGGAGGCGGTGGTCAAAGCGTTGGGACTCGGTCCCGTGCGAGCTTGGGCGCGCAGGATAGAGATCACCCGAGACGACACCGGCGCCCCCGGAGCGCGCATCCTCGGACGCGACTTCGAACATGCGATCACCCTGTCGATCTCTCACGACGGAGATGCTGCAGTGGCAGTCGCGATCCGAACGCCGGCCCTCGGAGGCGGAGTCGGCACAACCCGGACAGCTTCCTTCGTGAGAAACAAGCGGGCGGCCCTCTCCGGGTCGTCGGCCTCGCCCAAGGGAGCCGGGGTCGGCACGAACCATGATCTCCGCAGGTTCCTCGGCCCCCACAAGCCCCCCGGCGACCCATCCAACGCTCCCGGTCTGACGGCGTTGTCCGACTGCACCCGAGGCTCGGACTTCCCCTAGGTCCCCGCGGGTGGATCAGCCGGCCGTGTACACATCCAACCGGCGGGTGACCTCTAGAGCCCTTCGCTCGAGCTCCTCGTAGTCGCCGTCCGCGGCGATGTCGGGGTCGAAGATCGAGTTGGCGAAACCGACCAGCTCGGCCCCCGCGTCTAGATAACCCAGGTAGTTCTCGGCGGTGAGGCCGCCGGTCACCAGGATCGGCGTGCCGTTCAGAGGGCCGAGGACATCGGCGATGTAGTCCGGGCCACCCAGGCTCTCGCCGGGAAAGACCTTCACCCAGTCCGCCCCCGCCTGGCGAGCGTGGAAGATCTCCGTCGGGGTCGACGCGCCCATGCAGACGGGGATCGAGAGCTCGTGAGCGGCCTCGACCACCTCCGGCAGCACCACCGGCGTGACGACGAACTCGGCCCCCGCGTCGTAGGCCTCTTTCACCTGCTCCGGAGCGAGGATCGTCCCGGCCCCTACGATCGAGTCCCCTCTCCGGGCCAGCTCGACAAGCGCGTCCGTCGCGTTCGGCGTGTTCATCGTGACCTCGAGGGCCGCGAACCCGGCCCGTGCGGCGGCGGCCGCCGCTTCGACGGCATGTTCGGCCTTGCGCGTGCGGAAGATCGCGATCACGGTCGCATCGCGCAGACGTTCGACGCGGGATGCGAAGAGTTTGGGATTCATGGTTCACAGAGGCTACCCGAGCCAGCGCGTTAGCCGACCGCCGCTCCCGACACGACGACCGTGAGCCCATCCGGGTCCTTGTCCAGCACTATCCGATCCTCGACGCGCTGAGCGAGACCCGGGACGTGGCTGACCAGACCGATCAGACGATCCTGCGCGACGACACGCTCGATACCGTCCAGGGCCTGATCGAGAGACTCCGGGTCGAGCGAGCCGAAGCCCTCGTCGAGGAAGAAGCTCTGCAGCCGGCCGCCCTGTTGCGACACCGCGTCGGCCAGACCGAGCGCGAGGGAGAGCGAAGCAAGGAAGGTCTCTCCGCCCGAGAGGGTGTCGACGTCCCGGATCTTGTCTCCGTCGAACTCGTCCACGATGCGGAAGGCCCCCTCATCGTCGAACCGATAGCGGCCGGTCATAGCCTTCAACTGCTGAGAGCCCAGGTCGGACAGCAGCTTGCGCTTCTCCTCCAGCAGGAAGTCGATGAAGTTCCCGTCCCGCAGGTCATCGGCCAGCTGGACGTAGACCTCGTGACGAGAGCGCGCGTCCTTCTCGTCTGCCTCGAGGACCTTCAGCTGGTCCTTATAGGCGTCGAGCTGTCTGGCCTCGGTCTGCGCCGCGGCCAGGGCCTTGCCCTCGGCCCGACACGCCTCCTCGATGGGCACATCCGGGGTGAGGTCCAGCGACTTGCGCAGATCCTCCACCGCCCGTTCGTCGGCCAGGGTTTTCTTCTCGACGGCCCCGCGTTCCTTCTCCACCGCGGCGATCTCGGAGGTGACCGCGGCGTGGATCTCCTGCGCCCGCGTGACCAGAACGTCGATCGGATCCTTCCTATCGACCCGCGGCAGCTTGAGCGTCGACGCGACATGAGCGAGGTCGTCAACGATCGCGTGTTGCTGCTCGTCCAGCTCGGCACGGCGCAGCTGCAGAGCTTCGAGCTCTGCCCGAGCATCCTCGAGCAGCTCGGTCGTCTTCGCCAGTTTCTCGTCGGCATCGCGCAGCTCGCCGAGCCTGCGCTCGACCTCCGCCAGCGGGTCCTTGTGCGCGCCGAGCAAAGCGACGATGTCGGAGTCCAGATCCTCTATGCGCTTGAGTTCCCGCGTGAGCGCCTTCTCCGCGTTCGCGACATCCCTCTCGGCCCCGGACAGCTTCTCGGCGTTGCTCCGCATCTCCCGCTGAGCAGCGTCCAGGGCCTCGTTGGCGGCGCGCTCCCTGGGCTCCATGGCCCCCAGCTCCGCAGGAGCCGTGGCGGCAGGGAGCTTGGACACATCCTGCTCGCATACCGGACAGGGCTCGCCGACGACGAGCTTTACTCGCACGGAATGAGCGGCATGGGCGACCACCAAGGCCTCTCGCTCGGCGCGGACGGTCTCCAGCGCGGCCCGCGCCTTCGTCTCGGCTTCGCGCGCGGCCTCGGCCGCCGCCTGCAACGGCTCGAGCGCAGCGTTCAGGTCGGCGATGTTCCTCTCGATCTCGCCTCTGTCGGCTCGCGCTTCGTCGAGACGTTCGCACTTCGCGCGGATGCTGCCCAACTCGGCCACGGTCCCGAAACGCTTCTCGAGCGACTCGAGAGCCTTACGCGCAGCGGCCTGTTCCTTCTTGAGATCCGTCTCGATCTTCGTGGCGTCGGCCAGAGGCTGGTCCAGCTGGCCGCGGGCCTCGGCCAGCTCCCGAACCTCTTCCACCGAAGGGAGCTCGTCGAGCTCGCTCAACTCCGCTAGGCGAGAGTCCAACGAGGCCAGTTTCTCTTCGGAGCGAGCGACCGCGTCGAGCAGCTTCTTCTCCTTGGGCACCGCGTCCTCGAGCGCCTTCGAGCGCGCCTCCAGATCCTTGACGATCACCCTCTGATCCTTGATGCGCGCATCGAGATCGTCGGGGATGGCGCTCCGTCTCCCCTCGATCTCACGCAGATCGCCGGCCAGGTCATCGCGGTGTCGCTTCGCGGCCTTCCACATCTCGTCCAGCTGGCCGAATCGGAAGACCCCCTTGAGGATCGCCATCTGGGCCTTCGGTGTCGCCTCCAGGAAATCCGAGAACTTCCCCTGCGGCAACAGCACCGTCGAGGAGAACGCTCCGAAATCGAGGCCCACCAGTTCCTCGACCCTCCGGTTGACCTCTTTCTCCCCGTGGATCTTCTCGCCCGCGTCGTCGGTCAGAACGTGCAGCCCTGCCCCCGTTCTGCGCATCGAGCGGTTGACGGTGAAGATCCGGCCGTCCACCTCGAAGCGCAGCTGCACCTCGGCCGAGTCCGTGCGGCTACAGATCAGGCTCTTCGTCGCGCTGGTCAGACGCGGGGTCTTGCCATAGAGCGCGTAGGTGATGCCGTCGAGGAGCGAGGACTTGCCTGAGCCCGTCGGGCCCACGATCGCGATCAAGCTGCGGTCCTCGAAGTCGACCTCCGTACGCTGGCGGTGCGAGCGGAACCCCTGAAGGATCAGGTTGAGCGGCCTCACAAGCTCACCCCGGTCTCGTCCAGCAGCCCGTCGAATGCCGCAACCAGAGCCGGAGACGGCTCGGCCCCCTTGCGGGTCATCCAGAACTCCTTGTAGAGGTCGGTGATGCTCTGGCCCTCCCTCCGGGGTCGTTCGCCATCGATGCGCTCATAGTCCGCGTAGACCTGGAGCGCGTTCGGCAGGAACGCCCTCACCTCTTCGGCCAGCCCAGGTTCGGGACCCTCGGTCTTCACCGAGACGTGCAGCCAGGCATCGCCGAACTCGTTCGCCCGGGATCGCAGCCCGTCCAGGGTGTCGGACACCTTCATCAGGGAGCGGCCCGAGGTGATCGGGACCAGCCTCGCCTGCGCCGGTTTCATGCCGGGCTCGACGTCCACGATGCAGACGGACTTCTCCTGGGCGGCTTCGCCGAAGTCGAGCTGCATCAGGCTCCCCGAGAACCAGGCCGGCACGCTCGACCCTGGAGCTTCCTGCGGGAGGTGGATGTGCCCGAGGGCGCCGTACTTGATCGTCGATGGGATCGCGTCGGCACTCGCCATGTAGGCCTCGCCGATGTGCAGCTCGCGTTCGGAGCCCGAAGGGGTCGCACCGTGCACCATGAAGTGCCCCATCAGCAGATCGACGGAGTCCGCGACCGGGTGAGCCAGCATCCAGTCCGCGTAATAGCGGGCGATGTTGCGGATCCGGTCGGCGTACGACTTGAAGCCCTCTTCGGGGGCGGCCAGGAAGTCGATCACCTGGGTCTCGTGGATGAACGGCATGCACGCGACGCGTGCGACCTGCTTGCCGTCGCGGGAAGGGACGGAGACGACGCCACCGGCGTCGGGCTCCAGGGGCCGGGCCACCATCTCGATCCCGAAGTTGCGGACCAGAGGCGCCAGCACCTCGAACAACGCAGGTGAATCGTGGTTCCCCGGGATCACCACGACGCGCCGGCCCTCGGCGAGGCGGACCAGGGTCTCGAGGACGAGCTTCATCGTCTCCAGCGGCGGCCCCGCCCTGTCGAAGAGATCCCCGGCCACCAGAACGGCGTCGACATCCTCTCCGTCGGCCACCGAGACCAACTCGTCCAGGACCGCCTCGGCCTCTTCGCGGCGATCCAGTCGTCCCAGCTTCTTGCCGATGTGCCAGTCGGCCGTGTGAAGGATCCTCATCCCGTTGCCCCGGCGCTAGAGACCGGCTAGCGGGCTGCCGCCGGGTTGCTCGACCTCTTCAGGTCGCGTCGCCCAGGGCGGATACGGGAAGCGGAGCACCGTGGGGGCAGGGATCGGCGGCTGCGACAACACCATCGTGCCCGGCTTCAACAGGCGAGCGCGCGCACGGGTGGAAGGAAGCATCCATCCGTACTCGGCGCGTTCGGCCTCGGCCGAGTCGAGCCGTCCCGATGCGCGCAGCGACGCGTTCGACAGCACATCCGGGTCGATCCGTGACGCGCTCTGCTGCGCCCCGATCAGCAGAACGCCCAGTGAGCGACCGCGCTGCGCGATGTCCACCAGGGTGTCCTTGATCGGAGACCAACCCTCACGCGGGGCGTATTTGTTCAACTCGTCCAGCACTATCACCGACAGCGGGAAGCGCCCCTTGCCCTCTTTCTCGCGGTGCACCTCTCGGATCAGGGCGCCGACGACGAATCTCTGGGCGGCCTCATGCAGGTCGTTGATGTCCACGACCGTAACCGCCTCGCGCGTGCGATCGATGCGCCGCGACTCGCCCGCCCGCACCAGATGACCGACGCGCGGCATAGACCCGTAGAGCCTGCGCATGAAAGCGCTAACGGTGCCCGGAGCGACCCTGCTGGACCACGCGTAGTCGGGCTCGCTTCCGTCCAGGGGTTCGAGGTACTCACCGATCGCATCCACGAGATCGTGAAGGCTCTCGATGATCTTCTCGCCTTTGGCCGCGGGGACAGGTCCGGTCGGCTCGCCGTGCAGAGACGGGTCGCGCAGCACGACGGCTCCCGGACGCCCGGCCACGTCCACGGCGAAGCGTTGAAGCTGACGGATCACTCGCTCGGCTACGAACGTGATCTGCTGGCGCGTGTCCTGGGCATCGGTGAACAGGAACTCGAGCAGGCCTTCGTCGATGAACTCGCGCACCGTCCAGCGGAAGGCGTTGATGTTCTCGCTCCTGGCGCGCGAATCCGGGATCCCCTCGGAGCCCTTGTGACCCAGAGCGGGAGCCCAGAAGGAAACCGACTCGAACGGACGAGGCTCCATCCCGAGCCGCTCCCACTCGGCCCTGTGCTCGTCGTTGAACCTGGCGTTGGGCTTGTCCAGGAACATCAGGTCCTGGCCCTTGACGTTGAAGATCAATACCGACAGGTTGTGCGCTCCCCGACCCAGCACCTCGGGATGCGAGGTGAGGCAGCGCAGGAAGAACAACGCGTACGACGTCTTGGTGGCGACTCCCGAGACCCCGGAGATGCTCATGTGAGCGCCTTTGGTCCCGTCGAAGAAGTCGACGTCGGCCCAGACGGGCTCGTCGTCGCGACTGAGGCCGACCGGCAGAGCCCGCTTCTCCTCGCCCGAGCCCATCTCGTCCACGTAGAGCGCTCGCTCCCGCTCTTCGCCGACGGCGCGATACACCTGCTGCCCTGCGTCGGGAGCGATCCACGTCTCCGGAAGGACGCGCACGATCTGCACGGTGGCGGTGCGCGACTTCTCCGCGGGGAGCGTTCCCTCCACCGCGACGCGGTAGGTGTCGGAGTCGAACGAGGTCCCTTCGTAACGCGAGGACACCTCGGTGACGATCCCGTAGGTCGAGACCTCGCCCATCTTCGGAACCTGGGTGCGAACGACGACCAGATCGTCGAGCTGGAGGTAGTCGTTCTCGTCGAGAACGACTCGGAACTCTTGGGTGGTCGTGGCTTCGTTCCCGAGCACCAGCCCGACGGGCATCTCCTCAGGCAACGTCCTCCCCCTCTCCCCTCGTGGCTCGCATCGCCGCGCTGCGGATCATCCGGTACACCAGCTCGCGGTCGCCCAACAGGTGGCGCATCCGCTTCTCGAGGCCCGCTATCGGGACCAGGTTCTGCGGCGCACGCTTGTCCCACAGGGGGATCGACGCGTACGGGGGAAGGAGCGTCTGGGACAGCGTAGCGAGTTCGATGGCCTCCTCCAGCGGCAGCGCCGCGGGCACCTCGCACCGGGCCAGCCCGTACCAGCCATGCATCCCCTCCTCAGGGGGGCAGAGTCGCACGTACCACGAGTAGCGGGTGCGCATCTCGCCGAAACAGAACAACGGGGTGCGGTCGCCGCAGCCGAGCCGGGCCAGGACGGATTCCTCCTCGGGGGGCAGGTAACGCCGGGCATGGGCCTTTATGTAGCCGACGATCCGGGCGGGCCCCGGGTCCATGACGGCCAGAGGCCCGTCGGCGAAGACCAGGGTCCCCTGCTGGGCCAGCTCGACCGCCAGGCGAGCCTCGGCCACCCGCATCTCGTTGTGCACCGCGTCGACCAACTGGTCGATCTGGGTGCCCGGCACCGACATGGCCTTGTATTCGAGCCCGGCCCCCGCGCTGATCCCGACCGACTTCCCGTCGCCCACCGCCAGATGACGGGTCACCCTGAGCTCGGTGACCTCGGCCTTCTTGGGGGTGTCTCCGTTCGTGCACATGACCGCTCCAACCCCCACCGAGCCCGCAACCCCAGGCGTCGGGATCTGATCACCGTCGGTCACGAACAGCCGGGCGTCGATCCTCCTGGTGCCGTCGACGAAGGCGAGCCTGGACGGGCGCGCCGGGTTTCCCGGAGAGATCGGACGCCACTCCTGGAGCTCGCAATCGGTCACGACCTTCTCGGTCGAGGCCTCGTCGGGCAGGCCCAGATCGAGGCTGCCGCCGTATTCAGGGGCCCACGCTTCGACTGATATCCGCATCGCCGTTCACGTTACCGGGGCCCTGTGACAGGTTCCCGGAAATGCACCCTCCAGGGGGGCCGCGGCTCGCTTCGCTTCGGCTCCCTGGCACCCTCCATGGGCCCTAGCGGCTAAAACGTCTTGGTGCTTCCCGCCGTGTCGCGCAGCGCGGTCGAGACCGCCTCCAACAGATCCGATCTCGTGAACGGTTTCGGCAGGAAGGCCGCGTCCTCCGGCAGGATGCCCTGCCCCGTGTCGATGCGGTTGGGGTATCCGGACATGAAGACGGTCGGCAACCCGAGTTGCTCCGCGACGCTCCGTCCGGACATCCTCGGCATGATCACGTCGACCAGCAGGAGGTCGACGTGACCCTCGTAGCCCTCCATCAAGGCGATCGCCTCCGGGCCCGAAGACGCCATGACCACCTCGAATCCCGCCCGGGTCAGGATGCGATGGATCAGACCGCGAACGCCATCTTCGTCGTCGACGACCAGGATGGTCGCGCCGCTTGGAGCCGCACCGTTGAACCCACTCGCCTGATCGTCCATCGTTTCATCATCGGCGCTCTCCGCCGAGAAGCACATCCCCCATCTCTCCTGTTTCGCGGTGGGGCCCCCGTCGCTTTCGTCCTCGGTTCCGGGCACGAGATGACTAGTCAGCGAACGCCGCGGAGCGCGAGAAGATGGGGCCATGGCGGAACAGGTTCGCTACGCGACCGACGGTGAGGTCCACATCGCGTACCGGGTTCACGAAGGCCCTCCGGGGGGCACTCTCGACCTCCTTTTCATCCCGCCCTGGACGTCGAACCTAGACCTGTACGACACCTGGGAGCCGATCGCCCAGAGCCTCCAGGAGCTCACCCGGTTCGCCCGCGTGATCGTCGTGGACCGCCGCGGTAGCGGGCTATCCGACCGGATGCACGGCATCGCGACACTGGAGGAAGGCGTCGATGACATGCTCGCGGTCCTCGACGACGTGGGCAGCGAGAGAACCGCCGTCATCGGTCTCAACGAGTCTGGCTCTCTCTGCGCCATGATGGCGGCGACCCAACCCGACCGCATCGGCGGCCTGATCCTTTATGGCTCCTACGCTGCAACGGTTCGCCAGGACGACTATCCCTGGGCTCCCACCAAGGAAGAGCGAGACGCCCAGATCGCGGTGATGATCGACCTCTGGGGGTCGGAGAACTTCGCCTTCGTGTTGAACCCGACCACGCAGAACGACCCGAGGTTCCGAGAGTGGGCCGCCCGCTGGCAACGTAATTCCGTTACGCGCGACGCGCTGCCCGCCGCCTACGACGTGCTCGCCCGCACGGACGTGCGACACCTCCTGCCCCTGATCCGCGTGCCCACCCTCGTGCTCCATCGCCGCGACGACCCGGTGGTGATCGTCGACAACGGCCGCTATCTGGCCGAAAAGATCCCGAACGCGCGCTACGTCGAGCTCGAAGGCGACAACCACATCCCCTTCCTCGGCGACTGGCAGGCGGTGGTCGACGAGGTCCAGGAGTTCCTGACGGGGAGCCGCAGCGAGCGCGAACCCGACCGTGTGCTGGCGGCGATCCTCTTCACCGACATCGTCGGCTCGACCCAGAAAGCCGCCGAGCTCGGTGACCGGCGCTGGAAGGATCTGCTGAACGAGCACGACACGGTCGTTGCGAAGGAGCTGGCGAGAGCCGGCGGCAGATTGATCAAGTCGGTTGGCGACGGTGTCCTGGCGACGTTCGACGGCCCCGCCCGTGCCATCAGGTGTGCCTGTCGCATCCGCGACCGCTTGCAGGAGCTCGGCCTCGAGACGCGCTCCGGTCTGCACGTAGGAGAGATCGAGCTGCGCGGAGACGACGTCGGCGGCATCGCCGTTCACATCGGAGCCCGGGTGGCGGAGCGCGCCAAAGCGGGGGAACTGCTGGTGTCCGGGTCCGTGCCTCCGTTGATCGCGGGATCGGGGATCCGATTCACCGAGCTGGAGGAGACGGAGTTCAGGGGGATCGACGGCACCTGGCGGCTGTTCCGGGTGGAGCTCTAGGCCTCACGACCAGCGATGGGCCCGCACACCGCGGTAGGCGGCTGCGCGGCCGCTCATGGCGGGCAGGAAGACCCCCTCCGGCAGCGAACCCTGAGCCCATGACCACTCTGAAGCGTCTGTTCATCGCCGCGCTCGCGGCCCTGCTGGTTGCCTCCCTCGCTCCCCTCGGCCGCACCGACACGGCCCGCCCGATGATCGTCCGCGTCACCGTCGAGAGCCCCCAGCAGGCCGCCCTTCTGATGAGCGGCTTCGACGAGACCCACAACCACGGCGAGGGCGAGATCGAGCTACTGCTGTGGCCGGGCGATCTCGCTCGCCTCGACGCCCTCGGCTTCGACTACACGGTCGTGATCGAAGACCTCGCCGCCTTCGATGCGGCCCGTTCCGCGGGACCCAAGCCCCGGCTCTCTCTGCCGGGCCCGGACCGGACCGACTACCGACGGCTCGCCGATTACAACGCGGAGCTCAAGGAACTGGCCAAGAAGAACCCGTCCCTCGTGAGACTCTTCGAGATGCCGAGCCCGACACTCGAGGGCCGTACCGTCTACGGCGTCGAGATCGCAGCAGACGTGAAGAGCGGCGACGACGGGCGGCCCGTGTTCTACATGGACGGCATCCATCACGCGCGCGAATGGCCTGCCGCCGAATACACGCAGCTGTACGCCCACCACCTCGTCGAGAGCTTCGGAAAGGATCGGAAGGTCACGGCTCTGCTGCGCCAGGCTCGTGTGATCATCGTCCCGATCGTGAACCCGGACGGTTTCGACTACTCGCGCGAGTCCGTGGTGCAGAACTCGAACCTGGCGGCCGGCAACGGCTTCGAGGGCTACTGGCGCAAGAACCGCCGCTCGCTCACCGGAGTGACGCTGCCTCAGGCCCAGAAGAACCCCGATGCCTACGGAGTCGACCCGAACCGCAACTACGCCTACCTCTGGGGTGACTCGGAGGGTGGTTCGTCGGGCCTGC
>JBKHXK010000023.1:0-6696 GCA_046566065.1 Actinomycetota bacterium
TCTCTCGATCGACTGGATGCCGGCCCTGAAGACCTCCGCGGCGTAGGCCCCCGTGTTCAGCGAGAACACGATCATCGCGGCGGTGAAAGTGTCGATCTTGATGTCGAAGCCGAACAGGAAGATGAAATAGAAGAACGGCAGCTGCCAGATCAAGGGCGTCCCGCGGAAGAAGTTCACGTATGCGATCGCGGGAGCCCGCACGGTGCGGCGAGCCGAGATCACGAGCACCGCCAGCACGAGCCCGATCGCGATCCCACCGAGCTCGCCGACGAAGGCCAGCTTGACCGTGTTGACAGCGCCCCTGGCGAAGCCGTCGAATCCGCCCTGCAGCACATCGACGTTCAGGAAGTTGCGGGCGAAGCGGCCCACGTTGCCGGAGCGGAACCAGAACAGCACCGCGCTGAGGGCGATGGCCTGAACGCCGAGGACGGCCCCGGCGATGCAGTGCTCCCGTTGCCGCTTGCTGGGCATCCGTTTGTAGAGACCCCACCCGGCGAGGGCGGCTCCGGCCCCCAACACGATGCCGAGCAGCCACACGATCGTCTGCGCGCGGGAGCGGATCCCCTCCACGATGTGACAGACACCGAGTGCGCCTCGGATCTCGGGACCGATGCCCTCGAGCTCGCACTCGGCGGTCACCGGACCGCCGCTGACCGCTTGGTAGGCCTGTATGCCGATCGTGCCCACGAGCACTACGGCGATCGCGACCGCGCCCGCCAGGAAGATCGCGAGGGGCAGAGGGGCAACCGGCCCCCTCGTGTTGGGGGGGCCGGTCCTGTCTACAGCTGTGGTTGCCACTACGGGGAGCTTGGGTTCAGCGAGACGCTACGAACCCATGAACTCCTCGGGAACGGGCAGGTCGGGGAACCACTTCTTGAAGATCTGCTCGTAGGTCCCGTCTTCGATGATCTCGGCCAGAGCGCCGTTCACGGCCTCGGTGAGCTCGGGGTTGTCCTTCGAGAACGCGAACCCGTAGTGCTCGTCCGTGTCGATCGCCTCGACGACCTCGAGACCGGAGCGCTCCTCGACCTCGGCGATCGAGGACCCCTCGTCGTTGAGCACTCCCTGGATCGCTCCCCCCTCGAGATCGGTGAAGGCCTGCGGTGCGCCTTCGAACGTTTTGATCTCGACGCCGTTGGGAGCCAGGTTCTCCTCCGCCCAGGCCTTACCGGTTGTGCCCTTCTGTACGCCGACCACGTCGCCCTCACCGAGGTCGTCGGTCGACTTGATGTCCGGAGTTTCGTTCGTATTGACCGTCAGAGACTGGCGAGAGTTGAAGTAAGGGTCAGAGAAGTCCACGGTCTGCTGGCGCTCCTCGGTGATCGTCGAAGCTGCGGCCACCATGTCGAACTGTCCTCCGGCCACCGCGGTGAAGATCGTGTCGAAGTTCGCCCTCACCCACTCGACCTCGAGCCCGAGCCGGCTGGCGATCTCTTCCGAGAGCTCGACGTCGAAGCCGGTCTCCTCGCCGTCCTTGACGAACTCGAAGGGCCGGTAGTCGAGGCAGGATCCGATCGACAAGACCCCTTCCTCCAGCGTCTCGAACTGCGGCTCGTCCGTGCCGGTCGTGGCGTCGCCACCGGCGGGCTCCTCGGGAGCGGGGGCCTCCTCGCCGCAGGCCGCGGCGATGAGCATCAGCAGTGCGGCGAGAACCACCACAAACTTGTAACGATGGATCTTGCGGTCAGTCATCGACTTTCCCCCTTTGTAGAGGCTACTCCTCGCCGAGGTAGGCCTTGCGGACCCGCTCGTTGCCGAGCAAGGTGGAGGCCACGTCCTCGAGAACGATCTCTCCCGTCTCGATCACGTAACCACGCTGCGCGGATTGCAGCGCCATCTGGGCGTTCTGCTCGATCAGCAAGACGGGGATCCCTTCGCTGTTGATCGTCGCTATCACCTCGAAGACCGTCTCGACCACCTGGGGCGCGAGGCCCATCGAGGGCTCGTCGAGCATCAGCAGCTTGGGCTTCGCCATCAGCGCACGGCCGATGGCGAGCATCTGCTGCTCCCCACCCGAGAGCGTGCCTCCGGCTTGCTTGCGACGTTCCTTGAGCCGGGGGAAGAGCGTGAACACGCGCTCGACCTCCTCCAACAGGTCCTTGCGCGGGGTGTTCTTCCGCTGGAAGGCTCCCATCTCGAGATTCTCTGCAACCGACATGCTCGGGAAGATGTGGCGACCCTCGGGCACCTGGATGATCCCCCGGCTCACGACCTCGTCACTGCGGAGGCTCGTGATGTCTTCGCCCTTGAAGAGGATCTGTCCTTGAGACGGACCATGCACCATCGAGATGGCGCGCAAGGTGGTGGTCTTGCCGGCGCCGTTCCCCCCGATCAAGGTGACGACCTCGCCCTCACCGACCGTCAGGTTGATCCCCCGCACGGCTTCGATCACGCCGTAGCGGACGTGAACGTCTTTTAGCTCGAGAAGAGCCTCAGCCACCCTGCTTCTCCCCTTCCGATGTGCCGCCGGTGGTCTGGCCGGCGTTGCCGCCGGCACCGCTGCCCAGATATGCCTCGACGACCCGCGGGTCCTTCTGGACCTCTTCGGGTTTGCCGAAGGCGATCCGCTCGCCGTGGTCGAGGACCGCCACCGGGTCCGACAGGCCCATGACCACCTTCATGTCGTGCTCGATCAGCAGGACGGTGACGCCCGAGTCGCGGATCTTGCGCACGAGGTCCCGCAGACCGTTCTTCTCGGCCGGGTTCATGCCGGCGGCAGGCTCATCGAGAAGGAGCAGCTTCGGCTTCGTCCCGAGCGCCCGGGCGATCTCCAGGCGGCGCTGGTCGCCGTAGGAGAGGTTCTTCGCCAGGTCGTTCGCGTACTTGCGGATGCCGCAGTACTCGAGGAGCTCGAGCGACTTCTTCTCGCCCTGGTCCTCCTCCGCGTGGTGCTTCTTGCTGCGGAACATGGCGCCGAAGACACTCGTCGTGTGCCGGGCGTCGACCCCGATGAACACGTTCTCCATCGCGGTCATGTTGGGGAAGAGCCGGATCTGCTGGAAGGTGCGACAGATGCCGATCTCGACGATCTGGTCCGGGCGCTTGCCCGTGATCGAGTCTCCGGCGAAAGCCACGCGGCCCTCGGTCGGGTTGTAGACGCCGGTGATGCAGTTGAAGAGCGTGGTCTTGCCGGCGCCGTTGGGACCGATCAGACCGAAGATCTCTCCCTCTTGGATGTCGATGTTCACGTCGGAGAGGGCGCGAAGGCCTCCGAACTGCATCGTCACGTTCTCCACGGTCATCAAGCTAGCCATCTACTGGTCGCCCTTCTTCTGCGTGTCCCAGAGATCCTCGTCACGGGTCTCGACCTGCTGGTCGCTGGCCTCAACGCCGGTGTGGGCGGTTCCAGCGTCGTCACTCCCGAGTACAGCGACCGCGCCGTCAGCGGCACCGGCCTCCTGCAATTCGGTGCGACGCCGCCTGGCAGCAAGAAGACCTCCGGGCCGGTAGATCATGACGATGATCAGGAGGATGCCGAACACCGCGATACGACCGGCTTCGATGTCGAATCCGAAGAATTCATCCTCGCCCGAGAGCTCGCGCACGATCTCGGGGAGAGTGGTGACCAGGATCGCGCCCAGCACGGCCCCCGCGATGCTTCCCAGACCGCCGATCACGACCGAACAGAGGACCAAGACCGATAAGAGAAGAGGGAAGCTGTTAGGCGCGATGTATCCGAACTTCACCGCGTAGATCCATCCGGCGACACCACTGACGGAAGCTCCGATCACGAATGCGAGCACCTTCATCTTCGTCACCGGCACACCCATGGCTGCGGCTGCGACCTCGTCCTCTCGGATGGCAGACCAGTAACGGCCGACCCGCGAGTTGTCGAGGTGGCGGATCATGATCACGGCGAGAAGGATGGCCGGGATCAGCAGGAACCACCAGTAGTACTCGGTGTCCAGCCCGAACTCGAGCTTCCAGAACGGGAGGTTGATCACAGGCGATGGGATCTGGGAGATCCCTCGCGACCCGTTCGTGATCGTCAGGTTGTTGGTGCCCTGACGCACGATCTCGTGGAACCCGAGTGTCACGATCGCCAGATAGTCCCCTCGCAATCGCAGCGTGGGCACACCGAGGACGAAACCGGCGGCCATCGCAACGACCACGGCGAAGGGCAGAACCAGCCACGGGGACCACTCCACCAGGTGCCACTGGTCCGGACCACCCGAGTCCGTCATCAATGCCGTCGTGTAAGCACCAAGCATGAAGAAAGCGATGTAGCCCAGGTCGAGCAGACCGGCGAGGCCCACGACGACGCTGAGACCCAAGGTCAGAAGGATCCAGTACCCAGTGGTGAACAAGACGTTGATGCCGTACCCGCCCTGCAGCAGCGGCAAGATGTCGTTGTCCATCAGCCATGGAATCACTGCCATGAGCGCAGCCGCTATGAGGTAGCGGAAGTAGCCCATCCGTCGCCACCCCTGCCACGCAATGTTCATCGGCCCGACAGCGCCGTCGGGCAATCTCGCCGAGATGCGGGGGTAGTTGCGGTCCAGATAGGAGCGAAGGTCCTCGCGCTTCGCCGTTGCGTCGCCCGACGGGGCCATCAGCCACCGATCCTTTCGCCCATGATGCCTGTGGGGCGGAAGATGAGCACCAGAGGCAGCATCGTGAAGGCGATCACGTTCTTCCATTCAGGACCGATGCAGATCGTGCTGCCGTTCTCGATCAAGCCCAGCAACAAACCACCGAGCATGGCTCCGCGGATATTCCCGATGCCACCCAGGACCGCCGCGGTGAAGGCCTTGATGCCGGGGATGAAGCCCAGGTTCCAAGCGATGGATCCGAAGAGGATCCCCCACATCGCTCCCGCCACCCCGCCGAAGAAGCCGCCGATGAAGAAGGTCGTGACGATCACCCGGTCGACGTTGACGCCCATCAGCTGAGCTGCGATCGGATCCTCGGACAGGGCCCGGATGCTGCGGCCGGTGGAGGTCTTGTTGATCAGGCGGTCGAGGATCAAGAAGCAAACCAAGGCGCCCACCACAACCAGGATGCGAGGCCCGGTCACGCGGACGTTGAACAGGTCGAAGCTGAACCCCGCGGCGCCGGCCTCGATCACGCTCGGGAACTGGCGCGGGCCGGGGCCGAGGAAGAACGGGAGGAAGTCCTGCTGAAGGATGTAGGAGAGGAAGAAAGAGGCGCCGATCGCGCTGATCAGGTACGAGAGCCGGGCGGCGTGGCGCTTCCTCAAGGGGCGGTATGCGACCCGCTCGATCCCGACCGCTACGCCGGCCGAGGCGAGCCCACCCACCATCAGGAACGCAAGCAGCACGACTATCAACGTGATCCCTGACTGCGGGTCGACGAGGCCGAAAACCTGACCGAAGACGTACCAGGTGGATACCGCTCCGAAAGCGAACACCGCGTCGTGAGCGAAGTTGATCAGCTTCAAGACGCCGTAGACCATGGTGTAACCGAGAGCGATCAGGGCGTACAGCGAACCCAGGATCAAGCCGGTGATCAGAGCCGGTCCTATGAGGCCGGTATTGCAGTCCAAGATCTCCCCCGAGAGTCAGGTGCGCCCTTGATCAATTATCTAGAACGGTGCGGAAGATACACGAGAGGGGGGCGTCTCCGCCCCCCTCTCGTTCGAAAACTGTGGGCTTAC
Source organism: Actinomycetota bacterium (assembly GCA_046566065.1). Classification (GTDB taxonomy): domain Bacteria; phylum Actinomycetota; class CADDZG01; order CADDZG01; family WHSQ01; genus MB1-2. The sequence continues at coordinate 5,618 of JBKHXK010000023.1, forward strand.
GCCCCTTCGATCAGCTCTTGTGCCGGGCCGAGCGACTCGAAGCCGTCGCCCTTCCACTCGTAGATCCAGATGTCGCCAGGACCACCCATGAACTCACCGGTGTCTTCCCAGCCGTAGCTCTTCGCCACGCCCTGGATGCCTTCGGCGTTGTGGAACGTCTCGACAACGTGCGCACGGACGTCCTCGATGTCCTCGTCACCGTTCAGCTCCTTCAGGCCTTCGAGGACGATGGTGGTGACGTCGTACATGTCGGCTGCGAACGTTCCGGGAGCCTTCTCGCCGTACTCCTCTTTCATGGAGTCGACCCACTCCTGAGCGCCCTCGATCTTCAGAGGGTCGGCACACGGGCAGCTGAACAGGGTGCCTTCAGCAGCGTCACCCGCAGACTCGCCGTAGCTCGCGTCCAGAGAACCGTCGTCGGACATGAACGGGACCTCGACGCCGGCCTCGACGAGCTGCTTGCGAAGGAGGCCTGCCTCCTCGTAGTAGCCGCCGTAGAAGATCGCGTCCGGGTTGGCAGCCTTGATCTGGCTGACGACGGCCGAGTAATCGGTCTCCTCGGGGTCGACCACGAACGCCTTGTCCTGGACCAGGATGTCGCCGGTGTTCTTGATGACCGCGTCGGCGAGACCCTTCGAGTAGTCCTGGTTGTCGTGAACGACGGCCAGAGCCTGCGCGCCAAGAGCCGTGGCGAGGTACTCGGCGGCAACCTCACCCTGGATGTTGTCCGGGGCGACCGCACGGAACCACGTCGTGTAGCCCTGCTCGTCGATCGTCTCGTTGGTGCCGGTACCCGAGATCGCGATACCCGCCTGGCCGAACTTGGCGCCGGTGGCGAGGGTCTCACCCGAGAAGTACGGGCAAGCGCAGAACACGAGCTCTTCGTTCTCGATCAGCTTGTCGGCCAGTGCCGGGGCCTGGTTCGGGTCGCCCTGGCTGTCCTCTTTCTGGATCTCGATGGTGCAAGGCATGTCGCCGGCCTCGTTGGCCTCGTTGACAGCCTTCTCGGTGCCCTCGTAGATCCTCTCGCCCAGAGCTGCGTACGGGCCGGAATATGCACCCATCGCGCCGATCACCCA
>JBKHXK010000023.1:6796-36297 GCA_046566065.1 Actinomycetota bacterium
TCGTCTCCACCACAGGCGGCAGCTACCAGCGCGAACGCGGATAGCAGCGCGACCAGAAGCATGAACTTACGATTCATCCACTCCCCCTTGCTTTTCCCTCGGGCTCAGTGCCCCCAACCATGCCGATCGCTCGCCCGCATGGGGGCAGAGCGGCGTAAGTGTATCGACGCGTCAACCGATCCGCCTGATTTGGCGTGACCGGCGCCCTGTTCCCATCCCGGGTGCTCACGGCACCTACTACAGCAGTCGTTGACGATACAGCTTTTTCCGGTTCGGTGGCTAGTCTCGGCTCACTAACTCTCCAGGATGGCTGCGGCCACATCTCTCATCGAGCGCCGCTCGTCCATGGCTCTCTTCTGGATGAACCGGAACGCGGCGGCCTCTGTCATGTTCTGCGAGTCGATCAGATGGCCTTTAGCCCGGTCCACAAGCTTGCGGGTCTCGAGTTGGTCGCTCAGGTCGGTCGACTCCTTCTTGAGAGCCAGCACCTGTGCGTGGCGCGCCAGGGCCACGTCGATCGCGGGCATCAGGTCGGACTTCTGGAACGGCTTGACCAGGTAGCCCATGGCCCCTGCTTCGGCAGCCCGCTGAACGAGCTCCCGCTGGGAGAAGGCGGTGAGTATCAGAACGGCGGCGTCGCTGGTCTCGGCCAGGCGTTCGGCGGCGCTGAGGCCGTCCATCCCGGGCATCTTGATGTCCAGGATGACGAGGTCCGGCGAAGTCTCGGCCGCCAGTCGGAGGGCGGCCTCTCCGTCCGCTGCCTCCCCCACCACGGTGAGGCCTTCCTCTTCCAGCATCTCTTTGAGGTCGAGCCGGATGATGGCCTCGTCCTCGGCGATCAGGACCCTGGTCTTGGGGGCGTCTGACATCTAGACGGGCGGCGTCGCCAGCATGCGGTCGAGCAGGCGGTCCTGCTCGCCCTGGAGCTCGGCGATCTGCTTCTGGACCCTCTCCCGTTCCTGCACGAGACGGTCGTGATCCTCCCGGGCCACACGGAATTCCCGGTCTGCCAGCGGCGTCTCGGCCACGAGCATCCGGGTCTTGGCCTCCTCTAGAACGTCCATCTGGAACAGCAGCTGCTCCTCGACGATGCGAAGGTCTTCCTTCGCGCGGGTCAGCCGGTCGCCGACCTCCGAAAGGCTCTTCTGGATGTCCATAGGGCCGCAAAGTATAGGGCCGGGCCGGAACTATCCCTTGGTGCCGGGAGCGGGACTCGAACCCGCAAGCCCTTTCGGGCAATGGTGTTTGAGACCATCGAGTTTGCCAATTTCTCCATCCCGGCAAGGGCTGTCACCTTACTTTTTCAAGCCCACTACGACATCGAGTTTCGCCACGTCGTCTTTCCGCGCTATCGAGATGGTGTTCCACTTCATCTGGCGCCAACGCACTCCGTATACGTCACACGCCCGGCAGAAGATCGCTCTGATGTCCTCGGAGTGATTCGCGAATTGGTAGCGCGGGTACGCGTACGTCTTTCCCCGAACGGTGACCCTGTTGTCGCCCCGCCATCCGTCCGAATGTATGAGGCCGCGTAGAAGCCGATCCGGATGCCGGTCGGCGATGCCGAGTTGCCAAGACCTAAGGGTCATCGGACGAGCGTGCTTCACGCCTGGACCGTGTTGCGGGAAGACGCAGGGCCAGTGATTCCAACCCAGGACTACAGAAACACACCCACTTCGCTGAACGATGCCGGCATGGGCCACCCCACCTCTGATCGATCCGATCGCGCGACGGCACTCCTCGATGATGCCCGGATATCGCTCGTCCAGAGTTATCCGGAGGCTGTATATGCGCCGCTGCTTCACTATGTGTCCGTCTCCGAGGTACAGACCCAAGAGGTATGCGTACGTTGCCTCGTTCAATGGAACGTCTTCGCAGCGTGGGCAATTCGTGCCTAGCCGAGCGCGAGATCTAACCCGCCACTCGCCTATCGTCTTGCGGGGGATGTTGGTTAGGCGCGAGATCTCGCAGTCGTTAAGGCCCCACGCCAGCCAGCGGTGGACCTCTTCGTATTCGTGACGCGGGCGCACGCAGGTCACCTCCCGGCGCGGCCCAGGTGCTATCTAGCCTAGGGAACGGGTGAGACAGGAACGACCCGGTTAGAGCGTGACCGTGTCGTGGTCGAGGGGGCGCTGACGAGCCATCAGCGAGTCGAACTCGTCGGGCGGCAGAGCGGGGGCGAATACGAAGCCCTGCCCCGTGCGGCAGCCCAAGGAGATCAGCTGCTCGACCTGCTCCGACGTCTCGACGCCTTCGGCGACCGTCTTCATGCCGAGCGTCTCGGCGAGCTTGATGATCGCTCGAGCAAGGGCCGAGTCCTCCGGTCCCTGATCCACCCCCTGGGTGAACGTCCGGTCGATCTTGATGGTCTCGATCGGGAAGGTGCGGAGGTAGCCGAGGGACGAGTACCCGGTTCCGAAGTCGTCGATGGCGAGACGGACGCCCAGGGACCTGAGCGCCGCGAGCTTGGCCACGGTGCCTTTGGTGTCGTTCATCAACACGCTCTCGGTGAGCTCGAGCATCAGGCTTCCGCCTGCTACCGGTCCGGCGGCCAGGCTCTGGCGCACCTGCTCCACGACATCGGCTTCCTGAAGCTGCCGGCCTGAGAGGTTCACGCTTACGGAGAACTCCGGGTCGTAGTTCATCTGCCACCAGCTCAGCTGACGGCAGGCCTCTTCGAGGACGAAGCGGCCGATCCCCAGGATCAGCCCTGTCTCCTCCGCGATCGGGATGAACTCGCCGGGAAGCACGAGCCCCCGCTGGGGGTGGTTCCAACGAACCAGAGCCTCCGCCGACATGATCCGGCCCGACTGGAGGTCGAAGAGTGGCTGGTAGTGGACCACAAACTCGTTGTTCTCGAGCGCCTTCTGGAGGCTCGTCTTGAGGTCCAGACGTTCCATGACGCCTTCGTGCATCGCGCCGTCGAAGACCTGGTAGCGGCCCTTGCCCTGGTTCTTCGCCGCATACATCGCTACGTCGGCATTGCGGAGGACATCGTCGGCGGACTCCTGGCCGTAGGTGATCGCGATCCCGACGCTGCCGTGGACGAACACTTCCTTGTCCTCGATCATGATCCGGTCGGTCAGCGCCTCGATGATGCGATCCGCCACGCGGAGAGCATCCTTGCGGCCGCGCATGTCTTCGACCAGCACCGCGAACTCGTCGCCGCCCAGACGAGCAGCCGTGTCCGCCGGGCGCAAGACGGAACCCAGAGCGGCGGCAACGAACTTCAGAAGCTCGTCCCCCGCGGCGTGACCGAGGCTGTCGTTCACCGTCTTGAAGTCGTCGAGGTCCACGAGCAGAACGGCCAGAGGCTTGTGATCGCGCTCCTGACGAGCGAGGGCATGAGCCAATCGATCCTGGAACAGGGAACGGTTCGGAAGACCTGTGAGGGTGTCGTGGAACGCCTGATGCTCGAGGTTCTCGCGGCCCCCCTCCAGAGCGGCGGCCATGTTGTTGAACATCTCGAGGGCTTCGCCGAGCTCGTCTCGTCTGTCGATGGGGATCCTGTAGGACAGATCCCCCAGAGCGAAAGCGTCGGCGCCGACCCTGAGGTCCTTCAACGGCCTCCGGATCGCACGGGATACGAGGGTGCTCACCGCAGCAACCGTCAAGACTCCCAGCGCGAGCAACACACCCACCAGCTTCGTGTGGTCGTTCTCCGCACGACGAGCGGCTTCCACCAACTCGTTCACCCGGTCGCTGCGCCGTGGTGTGGAGGCGACCTCCTGGGCGACGGTCGTCGAGCTGGACAGCCGTGTGATCCCGATCAGACCCGCGGCGAACAGGATCGCTAGTAGGAGGACCAGACCCATCGTCAACCTGAAGTGAAGAGACATCTCCCTCCAGCGGAACGATCCCATCAGTCTCCCCTTGTACGGATACGGCTTCAACATCTCTATCGGCGTGGCGAGGAGCGAAGGGCATAGGCAACTATGCGTAGACCAGGCGTACCTCGGACTAGTCCCTATATGACCCTGCAAGCACATACAAATCCGCGGACTTACGGCCGATAGGTGAAAGAGTCAACCGAGTCGATCGGGGAGGTTCCTGGATGAAGCAGATCAGGATCCAAAAGGGCCGCAGGCCGCGCTAGCGACCTAGCCGGCATCCATCGCCGCCCGCACCTCGCGGAGAAGCTCGACCGCGGCGGCGCCCCCCTCTTCGATAACGGCTCGAACCAGGGCGGATCCGATCACGACACCATCCGCGTGGCGCGCAGCCTCGACGGCCTGGGCCCCGCTCGATATCCCGATGCCCACCAGCACCGGAAGATCGGTCGCGGCCTTGCAGGCTGTGGCAACCGCAGCGGCCCGCTCGGATAGAGATTCTCGGACCCCGGTGACCCCCAAAGACGAGACCGCGTACACGAACCCGGTGCACGTCTCAGCAGCGGCCGCGACCCGCTCGGGCGAAGACGTGGGCGCCACCAGGGGCACCCATCCGAGTCCGTGCCTCGCCGCGGCCTCGCGCAGCGATCCGGACTCCTCGAGCGGCAGGTCGGGCACGATGAGGCCCGCCCCTCCGGCGCTCGCTACGCGTTCGCAGAACGCGTCCTCGCCGACACGATGGATCGGGTTGTAGTAGGTCATCACGACCCGTGGCACCCCATCGGTTCGGGCCCGTTCCATCAAACCCAGAGCTCTGCTCGGGCCGATCCCGTTCCGCAACACGCGCTCGCCGGCCGTTGCGATCACCGGACCGTCCATCAAGGGGTCGGAGTAAGGGAGGCCTACCTCGACCGCGTCGGCCAAACCTGCGATCTCGCCGAGGACCGCAGGGAAGACATCGGCATCGGGGATCCCCGCCATCAGGTACGGCACGAGGAGCTTGCGATCCTCACGGCTTCGCTCCTGGAGGTGCTCGAGCAGCGCGGTCATCGCGCCAGGTGCTCGGCGATCGTTGCCACGTCCTTGTCGCCGCGCCCCGACAGCCCGACCAACAAGGTCTCGCCCGGACGAGCCGACCGAAGTGCGTATGCAAGAGCGTGCGACGACTCCAACGCCGGCAGGATGCCCTCGGTGGAAGCCAGGGCCGAGAACGCCTGCAACGCCTCCTCGTCGCTCACGGTCTCGTACGTGGCGCGACCGGTGGAGGCCAGCCACGAGTGCTCCGGGCCCACTCCGGGATAGTCGAGCCCCGCCGAGACGGAATGAGCTTCCGCGATCAGGCCCTCGTCGTCCTGAAGCAGCAGGCTGCGAGACCCGTGCAGTACGCCGGGGGTGCCTCGCGTGACCGAGGCACCGTGACGTCGGTCGAGGCCCTCCCCCGCCGCTTCCACCCCGACGAGAGCGGCCTCGGTTCCGTAGAAAGCCCGGAAGAGCCCCACGGCGTTGGACCCACCCCCGACGCAGGCGACCACACGGTCCGGCAAGCCGCCGATCAACTCTTCGGTCTGAGCGCGCGCCTCTTCACCTATGACCGACTGGAGGGAGCCGACGAGCTCGGGATACGGATGCGGCCCGACGACCGAACCGATCACGTAGTGCGTGTCCTCCACGTTCGTGACCCAGTCCCGCAGGGCCTCGTTGATCGCATCCTTGAGCGTGGCCGAACCTGCGTCGACGGCAACCACCGTCGCTCCCAGCATCTCCATGCGCACGACATTGAGGTTCTGGCGACGGACGTCGGTGGCGCCCATATAGACCACGCAAGGGAGCCCGAAGTAGGCCGCGGCGGTTGCGGTGGCCACACCGTGCTGGCCCGCGCCCGTCTCGGCGATGATCCGCTGCTTGCCCATCCGGCGGGCGAGGAGGACCTGACCCAGGGTGTTGTTGATCTTGTGGGCGCCGGTGTGAGCGAGATCCTCTCTCTTAAGCAGGATCTGCGCGCCGGTCTGTTCCGAGAACCGGGCGGCGTCGTACAGGGGGGTCGGCCTCCCCACGACCGTACGGAGCAACGAGGTGAGCTCGGCCTCGAAGGCCGCGTCGGCCCGGGCGGACTCCCATTCGGCTTCCAGCTCGAGTAGGGCAGCCATGAGCGCCTCGGGGACGTAGCGCCCGCCGAACTCGCCGAAACGCCCGGCCGCGTCTACGACCGGATGAGCCCTCATGCGTCCCTCACAGGCAGACCCCGCAGCTCGCGCAGCTTCGCGATCGGATCCTCGGCGGTGACGAGTGACTCTCCGACCAGCACCGCGTGTGCACCGGCGGCGGCGAGCTCCTCCACCTCCTGCCTCGTGGAGACCCCGGAGAGAGCGACGACGGAGACGCTGGACGGGAGCAAGGGAGCGAGCTTCGCGGTCCGGCGCGTGTCGACCTCGAAGGTCTCGAGGTCGCGGTGGTTGATCCCGATCACATCCGCCCCGGCCCCCAGAGCGCTCTGCACCTCTTCTTCGTGGAAGACCTCGACGAGCGGTGTCATACCGAGAGCCCTGGCCGCCTCGATCAGCGGCGCGAGCTCGCCTCCCAGGATCCGAACGATCAGAAGCACCGCGTCGGCGCCCGCCGCCCTGGCCTCGAGAAGCTGGACCCGATCGAGGATGAAGTCCTTGCACAGCAGCGGCACGGAGGTCGAGCGAGCGGCCCGGAGGTCGTCCAGCGAGCCCTTGAAGAAATCCGGCTCGGTCAGGACCGAGATCGCAGCCGCTCCCCCGGCCTCGTAGGAGGCTGCAAGCCGGGCCGCGTCGAGGTCGAGGTCCAGGGGCCCGCGACTGGGAGTGGCACGCTTGATCTCGGCGATCACCGAAGGCTCCTCGCCGGCGAGAGCGGCGCGCAGATCCAGAGGAGCCGGGGCGGACGCCACCCGTTCCTCGAGGGCCGCTGCCGACGCCTCGCGCTTGGATCGAGCGATCCGCGCGCGGGTAGAGCCCAGGATCTCGCTGAGGAAAGACACGCCCTGGACCCTAACGAGAGAGGCCGCTAGCTAGAACGCGCATCAGCGAGCCGGGCGCTAACGGGAGAGGTACTCGAGCAGAACCATCCCGATCTCTTCGATCCCGCCGGCCGCGATCGCGTGACCGATGCCGGCCGAGTCGAAGATCTCGGTGGCCTTCAGGTGCAACGGCACTATCGGGACGCTCAAGGGGCGCCCGAGCGGCACCTCGAGCTCTGCGGCAACGGCGTTCAGCTCGTCGCCCATAGGCCCTGGAGCCCGGAAACCCCCGCCGGGAACGACCATCACGGTGATCACGGGCGGCGGGTCATCAAGGCCTTGCAGATCGCGCGCCAGAGCGCGGCTCCCCAGGTTGCCGCCGTTCGTGATGGTGAGCTCGGCCCCCAGCGCTACGAACTCGACGTTGTGATCCGGATCTTTCACCCGCAGGGCCCGGGCCAGCTCGAGGAACACACCGAGGTCCTGACCCAGCGGCGGCGCGGACGAGGTCGTGTCGTAAGCCACGGTGACGACCGCCTGCGGGTCTCCCCCGCCGGGCGTGAGCGCGACCACGTTCGTGGACCGAACGGTGTCCTTGAAGGGAACCGACTCCAACCGAACCTCGTAGCCGGCGCGCTGAAGATGACCGGTCAGGTACGTGGCCGCTGCGAACTCCTGTTGCGACCCGGCCGGACGCTCGGCGAGATCCTCGTCGAACTGGGCGGCGTGGCCCCCCACGGCATCTACCTCCACGTGTGCCGGACCGTCGGGGACGGGGCCGGAAAGGGAGCGTTCGGGCTCTCCCGTGCAGGCCGCCAGGAGCGGCCAGCAGACCAGCAAGCAGAGCGAGATGCGAACCGACATACGGGAGAGCTTCAGGGGGGCCGCGCGCATCCGCCTAGTATCAGTCGCCATGACAGACGACAACGCTCCCGTTTCCTGGATGACGCTGGAGAAGGGCGCGACCGTGTTCGCCTCCGACGACCGCGAGGTCGGCCAGGTCGGCCAGGTCGTCGCGGACCGCCAGAAGGACATCTTCTCGGGGGTCACCCTGAGCGGCGGCCTGTTCGGGACCGAGCGCTTCGTGCCCGCCGACGTGATCGACGAGATAGGGCCCGACGGGGTGCGGCTGTCGATCGCACAAGATCAGGTCGAGGGACTCGAGCCCTACGAGGGCTGAGACGCCCCCGGCGGGTCCGCGAACGTGCGTGCCCCTGCCACCGCTCTGAGCAGCGCTTCCGCTTTCCTCCGCGTCTCCTCGGCTTCTGCTTGCGGATCGGAATCGGCGACCACCCCGGCCCCCGCTTGCACGTAAGCGCGGCCACCGGTGGCCACGATCGTCCGGATCGTGATGCAGGTATCGACGTTGCCCGAGAAGTCGAAGTAGCCCACCACTCCGGCGTAGGGGCCGCGGCGCGTCCGTTCCAGTGAATCGATGATCTCCATGGCCTTGATCTTCGGAGCACCGGAGACCGTCCCGGCGGGGAAGCTGGCCGTCAGGGCGTCGAAGGCGTCGCTGCGTTCATCCAGGCGACCGGTGACGCTCGACACGATGTGCATCACGTGCGAGTACCGCTCTATCACCATCAGTTCTTCGACCTGAACGGACCCATAGCGACAGACGCGTCCTATGTCGTTGCGAGCGAGGTCTACCAGCATCACGTGTTCCGCTCGCTCCTTCTCGTCCGCGAGCAGTCCCTCCTCCAGCGCGAGGTCTTCCTCTTCGGTGGCCCCGCGACCGCGCGTGCCCGCGATCGGACGCGTCACCACCCTGTCGCCTTCCACCCGGACCAGGGGCTCGGGCGAGGAGCCTGCGATCTCGATCTCTCCGTGGTCGGAAGAGGCGGCGAAACGGAGGAAATACATGTAGGGGCTCGGATTCAGGGTTCGCAACGCCCTGTAGGCCCCGAACGCCGGTCCCTCTAGCGGAGCCTCGAAACGTCGCGAGGGAACCACCTGGAAGATGTCGCCCGCGTAGATCCGCTCTTTGGCCGCTTCCACCCACGATGCGTAGGTCTCGTCGTCGACCGGTGCCTCGGCCTGTGCCGGAGCAGCGAGATCGAGCGAGAGGGTGCTCGCCGCCAGGGGGGCCGAGAGGAGCCCGGCCATCTCGTCACACCGCTCGATCGCATCGCGATACCCGTCTTCCGGAACGGCATGCTCCGAGACCAGCACGTTGGTCACGATGTAGGCCTTCTGCGCGAGGTGGTCGAAGATCACGATCGTCCTCGTCAGCAGCAGGGCCAGGTCGGGTAGATGGAGGTCGTCTGGGGGAGGTTCCGGAAGGCGTTCGAGCTCACGCACCGCGTCGTAGCCGATGTAGCCGACCGCTCCGCCGTGGAAAGGAGGCAAGCCCTCGATCGACGGAGCGCGCATGACCTCCAGCAGACGACGGACGTAAGCGAGCGGCGCCTCATCCGCGTTGGGCATCACGGGGGCCGCGCCCTCGACCCAGACACGTCCCTCTTTCGCCTTCACGATCCCGAACGCGTCGCCCCCGACGAACGAGTACCGCGCCCAGCGCTCTCCGCCCTCGACGCTCTCCAGAAGGAACGCTTGTTCTCGCGGCTCCAGCCTCAGGAACGCTCCGACCGGGGTCTGGGCGTCGGCGAGCACCTCCCGCCAAACGGGAACCACGGCATGGTCCTCGGCGAGAGAGAGGAAACGTTGTAGCTGGGGCTCGTAGCCGGTCACGCGTCGGGAGCGGACATGCTTCGGTAGAAGCAGGAGGTCTCGCCGGTGTGACAAGCGGGGCCCGAGGGGTCGACGATCATCAAGAGCGCGTCCTGGTCGCAGTCGTAACGGACCTCCCGAACCTTCTGGGTGTTGCCGGAGGTCGCTCCCTTGTTCCAGTACTCGGAGCGAGAACGGCTCCAGAACCAGGTCGTGCCCGAGTCGAGCGTGCGCTTGACCGCCTCGGCATCGACCCACGCCAGCATCAGCACTTCCTTGGTGGTCGCGTCCTGGACGATGGCAGGCAGCAGCCCTTGCTCGTTGTAGACGAGGTCGCTCGGATCCAACTAAGGCTCGAGTTTGTACGGATACGGATCGGTGAAGTGCTCTGCCCCGGACTCGGTCACCAGAACGGTGTCTTCCAAGCGGACCCCGCCGACCCCGCTGAAATAGAGGCCCGGCTCGATCGCGACCACGTCACCGACCTGGAACTCGTCGGGGCGCCGCCCGATGCTGGGCCGTTCGTGCACCTCGAGGCCCACGCCGTGGCCGAGCGAATGCCGGAAGCCTTCGAGCAGGCTGTGCTCGGGGCGGCGAGTCCGCTGCGTCGGGTACCCCTTCGATTCGAAGAAGGACGCCACCTGGTCGTACGCGCTCTTCGTCCCCGGCTTGATCGCCGCCAGGGCGATCTCCATGGCCTCGACGCAATCGCCGTGGAGCTTACGCAGCTCATCCGAAGCCTCTCCCGGGACGAACGTGCGCGTCATGTCCGAGTACACGCCCGTTCGCATGTCGCGGGGGAAACAGTCGATGATGCAGGAGGTGTCGGGCAGGATCGGCCCGATACCGATGTCGTGGCCGCGCAGGCAGGCGTCGCCCGTGTGGATCAAGATGTCTTGGCTCTCGGCCCCCTGGGACAGGAGCTCGGCTTCCATCGCCACGCGGATCAGCTCGGCCGTCAGGATCTCGCCCTCGAAGCGCAACCTTCCGTCGTTCGTCCTGTCCGAGTCACGGAGCATGCGGGCCGCGGTCAGCATGGCCGTCTCGGCCGCACGCTGGGCGCGCTCTATCCCCTCCAGTTCCCACGGGGTCTTCTGGCGGCGGCGAGCGAACCATCCCGTCGGATCGATCTCGACCATGAAGCCCCGGTCACGCAGGTACTCGAGGACCAGAGCTTGGAAGCTCGGGGGGACGCATACCTCCTTCACCTCGAGCTTCGTGAGCGCTCGCACCACCAGCTCCGCATCGATCAGGTGATCGGGGATCGTGGGGTCCTTGATGAGCTCCTCGGCCCCCAGGTCGGTGAAGTTCCAGAACTCGTCGACCACGTCTTCCCGGCGCTCGAAGATGGCGGCCTCCAGGTCGCTCGCGACGATGATGCGCCGGCCTTCGTGCTCGATGTAGGTGATCGGGTCCATGATCGGCTCGCCGATCTCGTGACGAAGCTCGCGGCTGCGGAGGGCGTCGTCATGGAGGAGATAGGTGGTCATGCGCGGGGAATCCTAACGGGGAGCCCTCGCGCCTCGACCGCTTGCTTTGCCTGGGCGATCGAGAACTCGCCGAAATGGAAGACCGATGCCGCCAGGGCTGCTTCGGCGCCCCCTTTGGCCGGGTCGACCGCGTCGGCCAGGTGATCTGGCGTCCCCGCGCCCCCCGAGGCGATAACCGGAACCGGGACCGCCTCGCTCACCGCTCGGGTCAGCTCGAGGTCGTACCCGTCCGTGGTGCCGTCCCGATCCATCGAGGTGAGCAGGATCTCACCGGCGCCCAACTCGCAGACCATGCGAGCCCAGCGGACCACGTCGAGACCCGTCGGCACGCGGCCCCCTTGCACGAACACCTCCCAAGACGTGTCGCCGCAGGACACCTCACGTCGGCGCGCGTCGATCGCAACCACGATGGCCTGGCTCCCGAACTCCGCCGCTGCCTCTTTCACGAGCGCGGGTCTCTGGATCGCTGCGGTGTTGATCGCGACCTTGTCGGCTCCCGCGCCGAGCAGACGCGAGACGTCGGCTACCGAGCGCACACCGCCACCGATCGTCAGAGGTATGAACACGGTTTCTGCCGTCCTAGCGGCGACGTCCAGGATCAGGTCCCGTCCCTCGTGCGAGGCGGTGATGTCCAAGAAGACCAACTCGTCCGCGCCCTCGGCGTCGTAGCGCCCGGCAAGCTCGACGGGATCGCCTGCATCACGGATGTCGACGAAACGAACGCCTTTCACGACCCGGCCCCCATCCACGTCCAGGCAAGGGACGATGCGTTTCGTCAGAGGCACCGCTTCACCAGGCCAAACTAGGGCTCTATCAGCGGTGGCTCTTCGGCTCGTCCCGACACGATCTCGTCGGCTGCAAGGTTCGCCTCTCCGATGCTGAACTTGTGCTCGTAGAAGGCGCGACCGACGATCGCTCCGGCGACGCCCTCGTCCTTCAGGCGAGCCACCGCGCGCAGGTCGTCCAGGGATGCGATGCCGCCCGACGCGATCACCGGCACGGAAGTGACCTCCAGCAGACGCCGCAACCCATCGATATCCGGGCCCTGCATCGTCCCGTCGCGCGTCACGTCGGTGTAGATGAAGTGGGAGACCCCGGCAGCCTCGAAGGCCTTGACCGCGTCGAGCACCGGGATGCCCGTCCCGACGGTCCAGCCGTGGGACGAGAGCTCGCCGCCGCGCGCGTCCAGCGATACCGCGATACGAGGGCCGAAGTTCTTACAGACCTCGGCGACGCCCGCCTCGTCTTCCAGCGCGAAGGTCCCCAGGACGGCGCGGTTGGCGCCCGCGAACAGGACCTCCTGGACGTCGTCCAGCGAACGAAGACCGCCGCCGGCCTGCACCGGGCAGGACGAGAGACGCACGGCCTCGAGCACCAGCTCGCGGTTCGCCGAGACCCCGGTCTTGGCACCGTCGAGGTCCACGATGTGGAGCCAGCGCGCGCCGGCGGCCGAGAACCCGATCGCCACCTTGACCGGGTCGTCGGAATACACGGTTTCGGAGCCGAAACGGCCCTGCAGGAGCCGAACGCAGCGGCCGCCGGAGATGTCCACGGCGGGATAAACGGTGAAGTTCACGCCGCGCTCACCCACGTCTCGAGCAACTCGATGCCCGCTCGCGCGCTCTTCTCGGGATGGAACTGGACCCCGAGGATGGAACCGTGGCGCACCTCGGCCGCGAAGCGATCGCCGTAGTCGCACCAACCGGTCACGATGCTGCCGTCCGTGGGAAAAGCCGCGTAGGAATGATCGAAGTAGTAGTACTCCCCCGCCACGCTGTTCCAACCGATGTGCGGGACGCGGACGGACCCGGGCAACCGCCGGACCTCACCTCCGAGGATCCCCAACCCATCCTGTTTGCCTCCTGCCACAGCGGCTCCCTCTCGATCGCCGGCAGCCGGTGCATCGGCTGCCTCTTCACTGGTTTCGAACAGCACCTGCATCCCGAGGCAGATGCCGAGGTACGGCCTCTCCTCGTCGACCCAGGCCCTGACTACCTCGGTCAGCTGCAGGCGCCCGAGATTCGTCATGCACCGGCCGAAGATCCCCTGGCCCGGCACGCACAGAGCGTCGCACGCCTGGATCGCGCGCTGCTGCGAGGTGACCTCCACGGTCGCACCGGCCGCCTCCAACGCCTTGGCCACGCTGCGGAGATTGCCCATGCCGTGATCGAGGACCGCTACCTTCACAGCGATCCTTTGGTGGAAGGGATATCACCTCGGGAGCGAGGGTCGAGCGAGACCGCGTCGGACAGCGCCCGCGCGAGGGCCTTGAAGATCGCTTCGACGCAGTGATGTGGGTCGCGGCCCTCTTGCAGGTCGACGTGCAGCGTCAGGCCGCCGGTTCGGCAGAGGGCCTGCAGGAACTCCTGGGTGAGCGCGACGTCGTACTGACCGATCTGTTCGGCCGCGATCTCGGCTCTGTAGGCGAGCAACGGTCGTCCCGAGATGTCGAGCGCGACCCGGGCGAGGGCCTCCTCCATCGGGACGATCGCGTGACCGTAGCGGCGGATCCCGGCCTTGTCGCCCAGCGACTCGGCCAGTGCTTGACCAAGCGTGAGCCCCACGTCCTCGACGGTGTGGTGGGCGTCGATCTCGAGATCGCCCGAGGCCTGGATCGTCAAACCGAGGTGGCCGTGACGTCCCACCTGATCGAGCATGTGATCGAAGAACGGCACGCCGGTCGCCACCTCGACCGGACCCCCGTCGAGATCGAGCTCAACGGTCACATCCGTCTCGGAGGTCTTGCGCTCGATGCGGGCTTTGCGCTCAGGCATCGGTCAGCTCCCTCATAGCGTCCAAGAACACGTCTGACTCTTCCGGACGGCCGGCCGTCACTCGCAAGCAACGCTCGAGGCGCGGGTGGCCCGGATAGCTGCGCACCAGGATGCCTCTGTCGAGCAGCTGCTGCCAGGTCCGCGGTGGGTCGTCGACCTCGAAGAGGACGAAGTTCGCGCGGGACGGGAAGGTGAGCACCCCCATGGCCTGCAGCTCGAGAGAGAGCCGGTCGCGCTCGTCGGCGATCGACCGAACCAGTTCGAGGGTTGCGTCGGCGTGTCGCAGAGCCGCCTCGCCCACGACCTGGGTGATCGCGGAGAGGTGGTACGGGAGGCGAACGCGGGCGAGCTCCGAGATGAGGGCCGGATCCGCCAGCATGTAGCCGATCCTGACTCCCGCGAGCCGCCAAGCTTTCGAGAACGTCTTCACCAGGACGAGGTTGGGATGTTCCTCGAGGAGTTGCCGGACGCTCTCATCGGGCCGGGCGAACTCGATATAAGCCTCGTCTACGACGACCAGGCCCGGGGCCTCGGCCAGCAAGGCCTCCACGACGGGCAGCGGCTCGACGCCCCCGGTCGGATTGTTGGGCGAGCAGACGATGACTATGTCCGGCTGGTCCTCCCGGATCGCGTGGACGGCTGCGTCGAGGTCGATCGTGAAGTCCTCGGAGCGAGGCAGCTCGTGCACCTCGGTGGAGGCGAGCCGCGGGATCAGCGAGTGCAGCGAGTAGGTCGGATCGAAGACGAGGGCCGAGCGACCCGGCCCCCCGAACCCCAGGAAGAGGTGCATGAAGACCTCGTTCGATCCGTTGGCGATCCAGAGGCCTTCCCTCGGCCACCCGAGCCGCTCGGACATGGCGTCGTAGAGGCGGTTCGCGTCGCGGTCGGGATAACGATTGAAGGCGATGTCTTCGACCTCACGCGCTACGTCCGCCACCAACTCCCGCGGCGGCGCGTAGGGGGATTCGTTCGTGTTCATGCGGTAGCGAGCCGGTTGCTGCGGCGAGACGTACGGCTCGATGCCTACGAGATCGGGCCTCACGGCGAGGGGCAGATCGGTCATGGGACGAACGGGCCCAGCTCGTCCAGACGGGCGCGGACCGAGCGAGCGTGGCCGGTTAGTCCCTCAGCTTGCGCCAGCGCCTCCACGTGAGCGGCCAGCCGCTGCAGTGCGGGCTTCTCGTAGCTCGAGACGTAGATGCGTTTGACGAAATCTTGGACGCCCAGGCCCGAGGCCCACCGGGCCGAGCCTCCGGTGGGAAGCACGTGGTTGGTGCCGCCGACGTAGTCGCCGACCGCGACGGGCGAGAACGGGCCGACGAAGACCGAGCCGGCGTTCCTTACCTCTTCCAGAGCGTCGTACGCGCCTGCGAAGTCGAGCTGGAGGTGC
The DNA here is from genome assembly GCA_046566065.1 of Actinomycetota bacterium. Classification (GTDB taxonomy): domain Bacteria; phylum Actinomycetota; class CADDZG01; order CADDZG01; family WHSQ01; genus MB1-2. The sequence goes on from JBKHXK010000023.1 coordinate 21,937, forward strand.
TCCGGCGCGAACGCGTTGGCGGTCTCCAGCGCGTGGTGGGCGTCCCTCACCAGGACGACGCGCCCTCCCTCGATCAGAGCGTTCTCCACCTCCTCGGCGTTCGGGTGGCGCGCCACCTCGACATCCATCACCTCGAGCACGCGCTCGGCCACCTCGGGCAACCAGGTGACCAGTGCGTGACAGCCGTTGGGGCCGTGCTCCGCCTGTGCGATCAGGTCGAGGGCGAGTATCCGCGGGTCGCTGGTGTCGTCGGCCACGATGAGGATCTCGGTGGGCCCGGCCTCGCTGTCGATCCCTGTCCAGCTCTGCACGAGGCGCTTGGCGAGCGTGACGTAGATATTGCCCGGGCCCACGATCTTGTCCACGGGTCGAACGGTCTCCGTCCCGTATGCAAGGGCGGCGATCGCCTGGGCGCCGCCGACCCGATAGACCTCGGTCACGCCCGATACGGCGCAGGCCGCCAGCACGGCTTCGGGAACCTGGCCGTTGCCCGACGGCGGCGTCGTGACTGCTATCCCCTGGACGCCGGCGACCGCCGCCGGCACCGCCGCCATCAGGACCGACGAGGGATAAGAGGCGCGGCCCCCCGGCACGTAGACCCCGGCCCTGCGAAGCGGCCGGATCAACTCCCCCACCCGCTCGTCGGTGCGCTCGTCGATCCAACCGGCGGGCAGCTGCCGCTCACAGGTGGCGCGGAGTCTCTCAGCCATCACCTCCAGAGCGGCCAGGAACTCGGGTCGGACGAGGTTGCGGGCTTGAGCGATCTCCTCCTCGGGGACCCGCAGAGTGTCCGCGGTCAGCCGAGCCCCGTCGTGTCGCTGCGTGAGCTCGATCAGGGCCGTGTCGCCACGGAGCCGGACGTCGTCCACGATCGCCGAGACCGCCGCCATCGGGTCGTCGCGTCCGGTCACCGGGCTGGGCCTGGCGATGTGGACGGGCGCGCCCTGGTCGCGGCCGTCTATCAGTTCGAGCATCGACTCAGACTAAAAGGTGCGGCCCGTCGCCCGACGAGCTCTACGCACCGGCGGGGCCGGCTCGCGCTGCGGGGCCGAGCCTGCCCCCGATCCGATCTCGTTCCGTTTTGAGCCGGTGGCAGCTCCAGCATCTGGGTTTGAGGTTCGGATGTGAGGTGGGCCCACCACCCGCTTTCGGGTGCACGTGGTCGAACTCGGTCTTGAAACGGTTGCCGCAGTCGACGCAGGCGATCCCGTCGAATGTCGGCGGATCGCCAAGCTCGAGAGCTACGGCCACCTCGACCGGGATGCTCCGCGTCCAACGTTTGAGCTGGCGCAGGTCCTTGCCGTCATAGATCACGCCGCTGAGGAAGGCGTCCTTGGCGATCTCGCGTGCGGTGGCCGGAGACACCGGGCCGACGCCGGGGATCTTGCAGACCTCGCCGTCTCGCACGTCCCGCCATCCCCGCTTGGCGATGCCGTGACTGACCAGCACAACCAGCTCCGGACGCCGGGTCGGGCCCTTGCCCGCGCCCGAGAGAAGTCCGGCGTAGGCATCGGCGAGATGGCGCTCGAAGCCCTCGCTGTTCCCATCGGCCTTGGCCTTCCGCGCGAGCCGTGCGGCCTCGGCCTCGGCCCGCGCCACGATCGGAGTGCCGATGTGCGGCTCGAAGCTCAGGTGGATGTGCACCATGCCCAAGGGATCGTGATAGCTGCGAGCGCTCCGAGCCGTCCGCTGACGTTCCGCCAGGCCACGGCTCTGCTCCGCGGCGAGCTTGACCGAGCGCGCCTTGTCGCGCAGCACGTGCATGGGTACTTCCTGCGCAACCGCGACCAACTCTCTGGCGGCACCCGGCGCGGACGCCTCCGCTTGAGCGATCTCCGTGGCTTGATCGAGTGAGATGTCGCCATGCTGCATCGCTGCTTCGAGCTCGTCCGATGAAGCCAACACCTTGCCCGTCTGCACGACGGCTTTCGCCTTTGCTATGGAGGTTCCGGTCACGCGAGCCATCTCGGTTGCGTCATCGCACTTGCGCGCCAGCGCAGCCAGCCCGAAGGCGGCGAGCTTCTCAACGCGCGCGTAGCTTTCTATCAACCGGCGGGCATCATCCGCGCGCATCAACTCCGGTTGGAGATCCGCATTCGCCTTCTCGAGAAGCTCGATCGCTCCTTTGACGTAACTCGCATCCATACGAGTCATTATCGTGAGGGGGTATGACAAGAACGCGTCGAAAACAGCGACGCGAGTCAAAAAAAGTTCAAGAAGTTCAGACCCGCGTGTTCTGACGTTCGAGAAGCACGCGTGGACGTGCTCCAGTTAACAGAACGGTTAGGAATCTTGGCCGCAGGAGCGGCAGACGATGGAGCCGAGCTGGATCCTCAAGCGCGTGCTGCCGCAGTGGGGGCAGGTGGCCAGGGCCGCGGTCCAGTCCGGGTCGTCGCGCTGGCAGTCGGGACACACGAGGACCTGCTCCCGACCCACCACACCGACCGCCCAGGGGGCCGCGCCCTTGACCGGGTCGGTCTGCACGCGCTCACACCGATAACAGGGCACCGATCATCCGCTCCGCGCGAAGAGACGCCGTTCTGACGTTGGAAAAGCACGCGTGGACGTGCTCCAGTCAACCCAGAACGGCATCAGGACAGGGTGCGGGACAGAGCCGCCCGGGCCGCGTAGAAGCCGCACATGCCGTGGACCCCCCCGCCGGGAGGCGAAGAAGACGAACAGATGTAGAGGCGTTTGTTCGGGGTCGTATACGGGTTCAGACGCGCAACGGGCCGGGTGAACAACTGTCCAAGGTCCTGCACACCTCCATTGATATCGCCGCCGATGTAATTGGAGTTGTGCGCCCGGACCTCTTCGGTGTTCATCGTGTTGCGCGCCAGGATCGTGTCTTTGAAGCCCGGAGCGAAGCGCTCCAACTGGGCTTCGACCCGTCCGGTCATGTCGACCGTGGACCCATGGGGGACGTGGCAGTACGCCCACAGCGTGTGCTTGCCCGCCGGAGCCCGGCTGGGGTCGATCGAGCTCTGCTGTCCGACGAGGACGTAAGGCTCCTCCGGCACGCGCCCCTTCCAAGGGGCCAACTCGGAGGCGGCCAACTCACGCAGCTTCCCTCCCACATGCACCGTGCTGGCCTTCGCGCAGTCGGGGTTCTTCCACGGAACCGGCTCCGACAGAGCCCAGTCGATCTTGAAGACCCCCGGCCCGTACCGGAACCTCTGCAACCGGCTCCGGTACCGATCGGGAAGGTAGTGCCCGGCGATGTCCGCGATCTGCCGCGGTGTGAGGTCGAACAGCACGGCCTTCGAACGCGGCACGTCTTTCATGGCGCTTACCGTGACCCCGGTGCGGATCTCGCCTCCGAGCTCTCGCAGGTAGGAGGCGAGTGCATCGGCGAGCTTCTGGGAACCACCTTCGATCACCGGCCAACCGACGTAGTGCGCCACGAACGCCAGCACTAGGCCCACGGCCGCGGTAGGGATCTTGTCCAACGGCAAGATCGAATGTGCCGCGCATCCGGCGATCAGCGCCTTGGGCGCGTCGCCCACGAACCTGCCGTTCGCCAGACCCTCCACGGAGCGAAGCCCCCGCAGACCGAATCGAGCCATCGAGATCGGGTGCTTGGGGATGCGGAACGGTCCGAGAAGCTCCTGCACCAACCCTTCGGCGTTGTCGACGAGGGGGCCGAGTAGACGCCTGTAGGCACGAGCGTCTCTGTCGCCGAAGGCCGCCGCCGTCTCCTCGACCGAGCGCCGGAGCAAGGCCGCGGTGCCGTCGTCGAACGGGTGCGCCAGCGGGATCTCCGGATGGAGCACGCGGACGCCGAGCTTCTCGAGGTTCAGGGACCTGAAGAAGGGCGAGGCCAGTGCGAGAGGGTGGATCGCGGAGCAGACATCGTGCACGTATCCGGGGAGGGTCAGCTCGGCAGAGCGGCAGCCGCCACCGATCGTCTCGTTGGCCTCCAGGACAACGACCGAGCGCCCTGCTCTCGCCAGCTCGATCGCGGCAGCCAGGCCGTTCGGACCGGCCCCAACGACAACGGCATCGAGGTTCTCCCTCGATGCCGTCACCTGGAGCCTCCCGGGAAGGTCTCTAGACGCGCTTGGTGCTCTTGAACGGCTTCGCTATCGCCCGGAACGGGATAGTCGTCATGTACAGACCGGAGCGCATCGCGGAGTTCTTGGTGATGTTCTTCGCGCGCTTCCACTGCCGCTTCTTGTCCACGCACACCATCTGCGTGTCTACCTCGGCCTCGTGGCCGAAGTAAGCGGCGAGGTTCCCCAGGGTCTCCGCCCAGAACTTGTCCTCCTTCGCGTGTCCGCCGAACGTCAAGCCCATCTCGTAGACCGGGTCGTTCGCCCGCATCAACACCTGAGCTTGGGCGATCGTCTCGCCGGACGCATCTCTGTATCCGCTGAACGTGATCCACCCGGCGAACATATGCCCCTCAGGCGTCATCAAGGTGAATGATTCGTCGTCCGCGTACAGGACCAACACACCGGTCGAGAGCTTCAGCTTGCCGGGCATAGTCAGATTCAACACGGCGACCTCGCCCGGAGCGATCCCCGTCAACGGCGCATAGAAGAAGTTTCCGGGAGGCCAGAACTCGGGGAACTTCTCTTTCCAGGTAGAGATCAGCTGCTCCGGCGTCACGTTCGGACCCACGGAGATCCTGTAGGTCTTCTGCCACATCTTTCCGAAGCCCTGGATCGGGCTCATCGGCTTGCGGCCTTCCACGTTGCGGTTCAGAGCTTCGGTGGAGACGTCACCGACATGAAGCTTCGAGACCGGAGTCGCCCAGTTGCCTGCATCGCGCGCCACCGGGACTTCGGACACGACCTGCTCCGGGCTTTCTGGAGTGGTGCTCATGTTGCGTCCTTTCCTCAGGCCGCGCCGGCGGCGGAGAGTGCGTCTGATTCGGTGTCGTGGATCCCGATCGCGTCGTCGAGACGGGTCAACTCGAAGATCTGGCGGTAATGCTCGTTCAGGCCGCATGCCAACAGCTTCTGCTTGTGACGGTTGGCGCGGACCAGCAGAGTGACGAGCATCCCGATCCCTCCACTGTTCATGTACTCGAGCCCGCTGAAGTTGAGCAGCAGTGTCTTGATCTTCTCGCCGCCGGCCTCCTCGTATGCCTGCATGAGAACGGTCTCGGCTGCTGACGTGACGTCACCCTTGACGTCGATCACGCTGACCTTGTCGCCCACCTTGCGAGTCGTCATGGTCACCTGCATCTCGGCCATGTGCTCTCTCCCCTCTCCTAGTCCCTCGAAGCCTCAGGAAGCCTTCGCTCGTGCGCTCGACTCGTCCGGGAACATCGGCATGAAGTCCGAGAGACGAGTGATCTGGAAGATGTGCTGATAGTGCTCTGTGAGACCGCATGCGCTCACCGAGCGCTCTTCTTGTCGAGCCTTCGCCAGCATCCCAACGATCACCGCGATCCCCGTCGAGTTGATGAACTCGGTGTCCGAGAAGTTCAAGATGATCTCGGAGCAGCCGGCGGCTTTCGCCTGGTCGTACGCGTCGTTGATGACGGGCTCGGCCAGCCGGTTGATGTCACCGGATAGTTCGACCACCGCGGTAGTGCCGTCGATGCGGACCTTCGCTTCAGCCAGCGTTGCCGCCATCGCCCTCTCCTTTCAGATAGAGCACGAGCTCGACCGTGTGATGAGTCTCGTCGCTCGTGACTTCCATCTCGTCGACCATGTTCTGGATCAGGAAGAGACCCCAGCCGCGAGGCTTCTGCAGCCCGGCGAGCTTCGCCTCGATGTCGGGCGTCTCGGCCTCGGGGATCTCCTTGCCGCCACCGAAATCACGGATCAGCACACGCAGGTCGTCGTCGGATAGAAGGACCTGTACCCCGACGGGGACCTCGGCCCGTCCTTCGTTGCCGTGCTCGATCGCGTTCATGGCTGCCTCGGAGACAGCCGTCTTGAGGTTCTCGAGACGTGGAGCGGGAAGGCCGAGCGAGCCCACAGCCTCGGCCACGCGGTCCATCACCTCGCGCTCGTTGCCGGGATCGCTGGGCAGCTGGAACTCGGCCAGGATCCGATGACCGTTCGCGGCGGGCATCGTCATCTGGGTCGACCCATTGGTGCGGTCGTCGGCCAGGTGCGAGTGCGCGGATCGCTGCACGGTCACGAGCGTGATGTCGTCTTCTTGCTCCTCGACACCGCTCGTGAAGCGATCGAGCTCCATCAGCAGCGCGTCGATCACGGCCTGTCCACCGTCAGCAGTGGCCATGAGCTCGTGCATGCGCGGGAACCCGAACATCTCACCTTGCGCGCTGTGTGCCTCGGCCAGCCCGTCGCTGTGGAGGAGCATCGTCTCCCCCGCTCCCAGGGTCGCCTCGGTCTCTTCGTACTTGCTTCCGGGCATCAACCCGAGAGGCATCCCCGTGGCCCGAAGCTCAACGACCTCGTCTCCCACCCGCACGTAGGGAAGGTTGTGGCCCGCGTTGGCGAACACGATCTCCCCGGTCCGAGGATCGAGCAGCGCGTACAGGCAGGTGACGAACATGTGAGCCGGGATGTCGGGGAACAGCAGATCGTTCGCCCGCTCCATCACCTTGCTCGGCGACACGAGCCGTTCCGCCTCGGCGCGGATGATGCTGCGGGTCGAGGCCATCACCAGCGCAGCGGGCACGCCCTTGTCGGTCACGTCACCGGCAACGATCGCGATGCGCCCGTCGGAGAGCTCGATGAAATCGTAGAAGTCGCCACCCACAGCCCGAGCCGGACGATAGAAAGCCGACACCTGCCACCCGTCCATCTGCGGCAGCTCCTTCGGGAGGAACTGCTGTTGGATCAGCGTGGCGACCCGCATCTCCTGCTCGAGACGCTCTCGATCGCGAACCTGGGCCTCTTGCTCCTGCACGAGCTGGCCGACCCGGACGGCCGGCGCCGCCTGGGCGGCGAGGTTGTCGAGGAGCTTGCGATCGTCCCCAGAGTAGTCGCGTTCGGAGAGACGGGGGCCGAGGTTCAACAGCCCGATCAGCTCGCCTTGGGTCACCAGCGGAACGACCAGCTTGATCCCGGCCTCCTTCATCGCCCTTACCGCCGGCGAATCGAGCTCCAGAGAGTCGACGTCGACCGCGCCGGAGGCGCTTTGGAAATAGGCGATGATCGGGTCGTTCGGAGCGATGTCTATCGGCGGCGATTCCGCTACCTGAGCGACCGCGCTGTCGTCCCGGGCCGCCCTGTCCGCCCGGCGGCTCCCCGGCTTCACCCTCCGCAGTGCTTCCGTGAACTTCGTCATCATGGCTCCTTTCTAGAGGGTCACCGTCTGGGAATCGTTACGGACAAGGGAAATACGCAGGATCTCGTAGCGCTCATCGGATCCCGGCCTTCTCGGGGGGCCGGAGCCACAGCGACACATGGGCCGGATGCATCGTGGTCCCGACGATCGAGACCAACTCGCGCCCCATCGAGGTCAGGTCGATCTGATCCCTGATGCGCGAGGAGAAGGCCTCCAGCGTGGCGGCGGCGTCGTACTTGCGGCGATAGAAGCGGTGGTCGATGAAGGTCTGGACCCGCGCTCTGGCAGGGCGGAAGACGGCCGCCACGGCGAGGGTGGAGCCCGCTACCGCGAGGTCGGACTCCGCGGTCACGGGGCCCAGCAGCGACTGAAGAACGACGACTCCACCCAGATACATCAGACCAAGGATCGCCGTCAGCGACAGATAGACCAGCGTGCGGTTGACGATCACGTCGATCTCGTAGAGGCGGTACTTCAGGATCGCGATCGCGGAACTGATCGGGATCGCCGCTACTCCCGCGATCCAGAGGAAGCCCCACAAGGGTTCCAGCGAAGGCGTCGACCAGAAGATCGGAGCCAGGAGGAGGACGATGCCTAGGAGGCCGGCCGCCCATGTGATCCAGCGCATCTGTTGTCGTTCTTCACCGCGAGACCTCCGGAATCGGACAACGATCGAAGTGAGGGATGCTGCAACGGCGAACAGCATCAGGAAACCCGCGACCAGCTCTGGGGTCTCGCGCAACTCCTGGATCCTGGCGGACCCGATGGGATTGCGATCTACAGGGGCCATCCGAAGCTCGGTCTCCACAAGCCCACCCAACGAGCTGGCCGTCAGTGCCGCCACTGCGACGATGCCCACCCACCGCCAGCGTGGAGACAGGTAGTGGCCGGTCGGGAACAGCAGGAAAAGAAAGATGAAACCCATGAAGACGATCGGTCCGCCGAGGACCTGGGTCATGAGGGCGGCGGCCATCCCACCGGGCAGCGCTCCGGGGTCTTCGTTCAGGAAATGGATCGCATAGAGAGTCGAGAAGGCGTTGCCTACGAACATCAAACCGGTAGCGAGGAACCACCACCCTATGGCGTTCTCTCGCCGTCTCGAGGCCAAGAAAGCACCCAGGCTCCCGATCGCGAGCCCTAACCCCGTCATCGTTGCGAACTCGATGGGCTCGCCGAGGTCATTGGTCTCATCCATCGCGGCGCACGCTGCGGCTCCCTTAGACCCAGGGCTCGTCCAAGTCTCGTAACAGAAACCCCATCCCAGGAAAAAGAAGGCCGCAGTGACCGCAGCGATCACAGCGAGTAGCACCCACAGCGTCAAAGCGAGGCCGGGACGCCGGATGCTCATCGAGGTGCTCCCTTGGGCCCGGTCGGACGCAGCCAGACCGAGGCATGGGTGGGCTGAAACGTGGTCACGACGGCGACCAGCAGCTCGTTCCTCAGAGCGAGGAGATCCACCTGGTCGCGGAGGCAAGAGGCGAAAGCCGCCAGCGTCTCCGCCGCGTCGTACCGTCGCCTGTAGAAACGGCGGTCGATGAAGCCTTGAACCGCGCTGCGCAAAGGACGGAAGAGGGCAGCGACTCCAAGCGTGGAGGCGGCAACCGCCAGGTCCGACTCCCGCGTGATCGGCTCGAGCAGAAGCTGGAGGATGACCACGCTCGCCAGATAGGTAGCGGCGATGATGCCCGTCAAAGCGCTGTAAACGAGGGCGCGATTCAGGATCACGTCGATGTCGTAGAGACGGTGCTTCAGCATCGCGACACCTACCGAGAGCGGAAGCGTCGAAACGACCGCACCCGAGATGCCTTGCACGGCGTCGTGAGAGCCCAGTAGGAAGGACACGCCCCACCCGATCGCCAAGATCGCCATCCCGAAACCGCTCAAAGCCAACCACTTGACCTGAAGGCGTTCGGTCTCGCTCCCGGCGCGCGCACGTTCACGCACGCTCCTAGCCCCGACGATGAAGGTCACTATCAGGACGGGCCAAGCGATCTCCTTCAGGAAGAACATCGCTCGTCCGATCTGCCCAGAGGCAGGGAACGGGTTGGCGATCGAGGGGAAGTCCTGATACGGGCCCGGTGCCAAGGCCGAACCGACGACTCCTGCAGCCGCCGCCATCACCGCCACGAGCGCCGGTCGACGCCAGCGCCGACCGGCCAGTCGACCGCTTGGAAAGACGAAGAGCAGGAGAGCTGGGACGCAGCCGATCGCCACGAGAGGGGTCCAGGAGGACGTCCATATGACCAGGTCCTCCGCCGGCAAGTCCCTTCGAGGGAACGCCAGCGAGTACTCGGCGTAGGTAGAGCCAAGGACGTAGCCCGACCATCCGAGCCCGGCCAGCAAGAAGAGCCAACCGACCAGGTGGCCGTCCTTGCGCAACACGATGATCGCCCCGACCAGAGCGAACAAGGAGGCATTCCAGATCATCGAGACCGAAGCCCCGATACCCAAGAGATCGACGCCCGCAGGCATCTCGAGAGCTATGACGACCGAGATAGCCAACATCCCGGCCGACAGCGCCGACACCGTCCACACGACGAGTCGCGTGCGTGAGCGACGGGTCATTGCGTTCGCCCTTGCCTCAACCAGAGGTGCGCATGAGCCGGCTGGAACGTCGAGACAGCCACCGCGACGAGCTCTGTCTTCAGGGCATGCAGATCGATCTCGTCACGCAGGTGGGCAGAGAAGACCTCGAGCGTGGCAGCGGCGTCGTAGCGGTTCCGATAGAAGCGTTTGTCGATGAAACCCTGGAGCCAGCTCCGCAGAGGACGGAAGAGACCGGCGACGAACAGAGTGGAGCCGGCGACGGCCAGATCGGAATCAGCCGCGACCGGCGCGAGCACCCGTTGAAGACCGACCACCGCCATCAGGTAAGCGAGCGCGAGAACGGCGGTCAACGCTCCGTAGACGAGCGTCTTATTGACCAGCAGATCGATGTCGTAGAGCCGGTATCTCAGGATCGCCACCCCGCAGGCGATGGGGAACAGCAAGGTCGACGCCCCGAACAGCAGGTCGGTCGCGCGTTCTGATGTCTCGGCCCCCACGGCCGGAAGGACCAGATTCACCAGGACCATCATGGCCACGGCGTAGACGACCCACTTCATCTGCTGGCGCTCTGTCCCGCGTGAGGCCTTGAACCTCCACGCCAGAGCAGCGACGCTTCCGAGAGCGCAGGCGACCACGAGAGCGAAGCTGATGCCGGCGAACGGCGTGCCCTCTGGCACGACACCGGTGGGATTGTCCATGCCTCGGAACCCGTCAAGAGGCTCGTCATGCAGCATGAATGCGAACGTGAGAGCACCCAGCGAGATCGCCGAGAGTCGGTACAGAGGCCGCCAGCGCCTGCCGGGAAGTTCTCCGTTCGGGAACAACAAAAGGCCGACGGTGAAGATCATCCCGATGGGGAGGAACCACGTCCAGTTCTGGATCCACGCGGCCAGGAGCTCTCCCGGGAGGTCCAGGTTCTGGTCGACCGAGTAGCGGGCGTAGTTGTCGGTCGCCCAAGTCACCACCGATAACAACCCGGCTCCGTAGAACACCCGTCCCATCCGATGCCCCGGGGTTGCCGCAAGGACGACTCCCCCCACGATCCCGAACCCGATGAATGCAAGAGCCCCCAACGCTTCGCTGTCTCGAAGGACGTTGTGACCGTTCAGCGTCTGGATCGCTGCGGCGACCACGCTGAGAACGACAGGGACGCTAACTAGCAACAGAGCCCGCGTTCGGCGTCTCATCGCCTGCTCCCCTGCCGCAACCACACCGACGCGTGGGCCGGCTGCATGACGTCGCCGACGACTCTCACGAGATCCTTGCTCAGCATCTCCAGATCGACCTGATCGCGCAGGCGGGCTGAGAAGCTCCCCAGCGTTTCGGTCGCGTCGTACCGGCTTCGGTAGAACGCCCGGTCGATCAACTCTTGGGTGCGGCCCCGAAGGGGTCTGAACAGGGCCGCCACCACCAAGGTTGAGGCTGCGACCACGAGGTCCGAATCGCTCGTGAGAGGCGATACCGCCATCTGAAGTACAACCACGATGAACAGGTAGGCAGCGGCTAGAACCACGGTTAACGCTCCGTAGACAAGCGTTCGATTGACGATGCGATCGATGTCGTAGAGGCGATACCGCAGGATGGCAACCGCGGTTGCAACTGGGAGGAGCGGGACCCCGAATAGGGCAACCACTCCGCCGATGACGGACCCTCCGATGTTGTAGAAGCTCGAACCCACGACGTACATCGCTAGGGTGGCCAAGCCTGCGGAGACGAACCACTTCAGCTGCTGCCGCTCCGTCCCGCCCGCCGAACGGAACCGTAGCTGCAGGCCACGGACGGATGCCAACAGCGCCGCCAGCATCCAGAGAATGCTGCCCAGGATCAGAAGAACATCAGAGACGTCGAGGAGACCCTCTACGCCTACCGGGTTCCTGTAACCCGTCCTTCCCGGTAGGTCCGCCGGGTTCCATAGCGTTCCGAAGATGGAGCAGATCGCGCCGGCGAGAGCGATGCCCCAGAGGATGCGGCCTCGACTCCAGTGCACGTGACCGTCGGGAAATACCAGGAACAGCGTCGGGAACAGGAGGAAGAAACCCGGTTGCCAACTCCACGTACCCACCCACGCGAACCAGTGCCAGAGAGAGTCTTCTCCCCGCAGGCGCAGGTAGTCGGCGTAGGTGAACGAGAAACCGTTCAGGGCCAAGGAAACCCCGATGCCCAGGAACATCCAACCGACTCGATTCTCGGGGCGTTTGGACGCGACGATCACGCCGACCGTGGAGAAGGTGATCCCGACCAGCGCGCTGGCTGCATCCCCCACCGAGGTGCCCCCCCGAACAGCTATCACGCCATAGACGATGGAGAGTGATACCGCCGTTGCCCAGACCCCGATCGGAAGGTAGCGGAGAGCTCGCGACTTCATTCAGGCGCCTCTCGCAGCCATACGGAGGCATGCGCCGGCTGCATCGTCGAGCCGACCACGGAGACCAACTCCGTCGTCAGCGAATCAAGATCCACTTGGTCCCGCAGTCGCGTCGAGAACTCGCCGAGCGTCTCGGCCGCGTCGTACTTCCGCCTGTAGAAGCGCTGGTCGATGAAGGACTGCACCCTCGCCCTGACCGGCCGGAACAGGGCGGCCACCGCAAGGGTCGAGCCAGCGACGGCGAGATCGGATTCCCGAGTCAAAGGTCCCAAGACATCACGGAGCACGACGACGAGACCCAGGTATGCGAACCCGAGGATCCCTGTGAGAGCCGTGTAGACGAGCGCACGGTTGATCACGACGTCGATCTCGTACAGGCGTGTCTTCAACACCGCGATGGCTATGGCGGTGGGAAGAGAGAGGATGGCGACGACGATGATCAGCGTGACCACTACGTCGCTTAGATCATGGAAGAGGGCTTGATATACGGCTATCGAGCCGAACGAGCCCAACAGGATGACGCCGCCCAGAACCAACCACTTCATCTGTTGGCGCTCGATACCTTGGGCTCGTCGGAATCGAAGGATCATCGCGACGACCCCGACGGCGATCGTGAGCAGGAACGCCGGCCCCAGCGCTGTCTCCATCGCGTCGAAGACGCCTCGCAAGGGCTCTATCCCGAACGGGTTCATCTGGCCCGAGGCCGCAGACTCGAGGGGGCCGGGCCGCAACGCTGAGGTCAGAAGGGCGAGCAGCGCCAGCGACCACACGGCTCTTGCGACCCACCGCCAGCGGGGAGAAGGAAGGCGACCGTCCGGGAGGTAGAGGGGGACCGTGAGGAGAGGGGCGAGCCCGCCCCCGAAGCAGACGCTGGCGAGCCAGAGCATGACCGGTTCCGGTGCCCCAGCCACGAGCATCCGGGATGCGTCACTCAGAGCCACCCCGGTCATGAGTAAGAGCGGCGCCACGAGCAAGATCCATCCCAGTGGACGACGGGGCAGGCGAGAGACGACCAGGGCCCCGGCGGTCGGGAACCCGATGAAGGACGCGGCCCAGATGGCGTCCGCCACGTTGATCGGGCGGCCGCGCGCCGGGTTGAAGCCGAGGTACGTGGCCATCACCAGGACGACCAGGAACGCCAGCCACAGGGCCCAGGCCAATATCTTCACCCGCGTCACCGGGGCCGCTCCTGAGAACGGAGCCAGAGGGACGCGTGCGCGGGCTGCATCGTGTCGCTCACCACCGAGACGAGCTCGTGAGACAACGATCGCAGCTCGATCTCATCCCTCAAACGCGTGGAGAACCGGCTCAAAGTAGCGGCCGCGTCGTAACGCCGCCGGTAGAACCTCTTGTCGATGAACCCTTGAACCCTGGATCGCAAGGGACGGAAGAGTGCTGCCACCGCCAGGGTCGAGCCAGCTACGGCGAGATCGGACTCTTCCGTGACCGGTCCCAGCAACCCCTGCAACACGACTACAGCTGCGAGGTACGTGATCGCCAAGATGCCGGTCAACGTCGCGTAGACCAAAGCGCGATTGACGACTATGTCGACGTCGTAGAGACGATGCTTCAGGATTCCGACGCCCATCGACACCGGCACGAGCATCAACGCGAAGACGATCAAGAGGAAGCCCAGGTACTCGTCCTCGCTGTCGTCGGCGAACTGCACCACCTGACTGAGCAAGAACAAGAAGGGGAACACCGAGACCGTGAGGATGAACCACTTCATCTGCTGTCGCTCCACGATGGAGGCGGAGCGGAAACGAACGACCAGAGAGACCACACTCAGCACACCGACGAGTGGCAGCAGGACGTCTCCTGACTTGATGCCCAGCTCAGACACCCAACCGGGTGCCAGGGTGCCCAGGGGATTGTCGAGCTGCCTCACCGTGTCGATCGGCCCCCTCCGCAAGCCGTAGCCGAGCACGGAGCAGAGGATGCCGATGGTGGTGAGACGGCTGACCCAGCGCCATCGAGGGCTCGGGACGTCACCCGAGGGGAAGCGCAGGACCAGGTGGATGAACAGCGCGAAGGCCGGGATCGAGACCCAGAGGGTCAGCCAAGCAACGAACTCGGCCAGCGGAAGATCCGGTCGGCTGCCTTTGAAGGCAAGGTTGGCGTAGCTGGTACACAGAAGCCAGAACGCGATCCCCGAAGGCGCCCAAAGCATCAGCGGGCCGACCGGGTTCCCCGGTCGGCCACGGACGACCAACGAGCCCACAAGGGCGGTCGTC
>JBKHXK010000024.1:0-35862 GCA_046566065.1 Actinomycetota bacterium
AGGAACATCACCGTTCCCAGCGCGAAGAACCACAGGCCGATCAATAGACGGATCCAACGTATGAGCAGAGCTTTCATGGCCGGCCGAGCCTAGGGCCGCCGAACCCTGCCCGGGCCGCGTCTAGTCCGGGCCGGTCTCGTCTAGTCCGGGCCGGACCCCGTCGGACCCGGCCCGGCCCCCTCGGGCCCGGCCCTCGCCGGGTCACGCTCCTCAGCCGGGATCGCATCGCAGAGGTAGCTCACCGCATCCGCGAGGTCGCAGGGGTCGATGTGATGCGACCAGGTGTCGGGATCCACGCTCTTGCGCATCTGATATTCGGCGAGCTCGACCTCGCTCACGCTGCGACAGGTGGGGACGCGCTCGACCTCGGTCCCGTCGGGCCGCACGAAATGCAGCTCGCCTGCTGGATCCCGGTGCAACTGGTAGCCACCCTCGTGCACGAGGCGATGGTGGCGCAGGCACAGCAAGGTGAGGTTGTCTTCGTCGGTGGGGCCGGTGGCGGTCCACCACACGATGTGGTGACACTCGGTGAAGGCTCTCGAGCTGCACCCGGGAAAGGTGCAGTGGCGGTCGCGCGCCTCGATCGCCCGTCTCAGCGCCGGCGACACCGTCCTCTGCTTGCGACCCAGCTTGAGCTCGGCCCCCTGCTCGGAGAAGGTGCGGAAGGAGCAGTCGCAGAAGATGCGCAAGGCGGTCTCGGGCGAGATGCCAACGCCGGAGTCGAGCTCGGCCATCGCGCTGCGGTCGCCTTGGAGGGCCGCGGGGTCCACGTGCACGATCACCTCGTGACGATCGGCGCCCGGACGAGACGTCATCCCGTTAGCCAGATAGGTCTCGGACAGAGCCACGAGGGCGTCTGCCTTCAGCGCGCCGAAGGAGTCGGCCTCGTTGTGGGTCTGGTGGCGCTCCTGCTCCTGCGACAGCTGCTCGTTTCTGAAGGCTCGTTGCTGCTCGCGCAGATGCTCGGTCGCGGCCTCCAGCGCCGAGGCCACGATCGCACCCTGGTCGGCCGCCATCTGGGCCCGCATCCGGAAGGTGCCGTCTTCGGAGAAGTAGTAGGAGAGGTGACGGCGAAGGTGGGCTGCATCGGTCCCGTCATGCGAGGCCGTCGCCTTGCGGAACCCGGAGCCGATCTGGGCGAGCTGAGAGGCGGTGCCGTGCTTGGCCCACATCAGAAGCGACGCCTCGGTCTCGGGGGTCGCGATGCGGGCGATCTGGTCGGTCTTGTCGAAGCTCAGCTCCCCGGCCCGGAAGGACTCCCTGATCTGCGGAAGCGACTCGAGCCGGTCGGCAACCCTGAGGTGGGCCTTGGCGGTCGATGGCTTCATGCCGGCGGCCCACGCCAGCCAGTTCGAGACGTCGTCCCCACCGGCGAGGCGGTCGCCGCACTCGACCATCAGCTGCAGGATGCGGGCCTGGGCTGCGGCGATCAGAGAAGACAGCCGCATGATCTCGGCCTGGGCCTCTTGGTGTTCGTCGCCCGGTAGCGGACCCTCGCGGGAAACATCCGAGGTCGGGCCGAACCAACGAGCCTCGCCGCCGTTGTCGTTCTCGTTCAACATGCACCCAGGCTAACGACCACCTGTGACAAGTTTCCCGACGACCTCGCGGCCCCTGTTCTGACGTTGGAAAAGCACGCCCAGACGTGCTCCAGTTAACCCAGAACGGCGGGGGTTATTTGAGCCTGGGGCCTCCTGTTAGGTGACCCACGATCGCTTCCGAGCCGATGTTGGAGGGCCCCGTCGTCGAGCAGAGCGAGACGCATCCGTCAACGAACGCGGCCCACGGGGTTCCGTCGCGATGCACCACCACGTCGATGAAGTCGTAGACCGCCCGGCAACGACCGGGGCCGCAGGTGTCTCGGATCAACGGGTCCCGCTTGTCGTTGACGGTGCCCGTGAAGAAGAGGGGATCTTCGTCCAGAGCGTTGGCCGTCATCCCCATGTACCCGTTCCAGGTCGTTTTCGAATAGCTGCGCTGGTCCTCGGCGTTGGGGCGGTACGGCGAGTTCTCGCTGCCCATGTAGACGAACGCCACCTTCCCCACGCCGCCGACGTCCATCGCCGGGAGGTTCGCCTCTTTGAGCCCCGGCGGCCCGACCATCATCGGCTTGCTCCACTTCTTGCCGCCGTTGGTGGAGACGACCAGATAGGGAAGCCTGTCTCGAGCGATGTAGATGTAGTAGATGTTGCCCTTGTCGTCCATGACGGCGTCGGACTCGTGGTCCGCGACCCCGTTGTTCGCAACCTGTACGCGGGTCCACGTTCTCCCCTCGTCCCGGCTGATCGCGAGCCACGGCTGACGGCAGTGTCCCTTAGGCAGGAGCAGCGTTCCGTCCGATCCGACGAACCCGTGCCCATGCAGCCCCCCGCAGAACGCGCCGCCTTGGCCGCCGGCGTTCGGATCGACGCCGGTGAAGGCAGGGGAGCCGGTGGGGTGGAACGTCAGGCCGCCGTCGAGCGACTTCGAGCAGGAAGAGCTGCCAACGTCGTTCCAGCAGTAGTAGACGATGTTCTCGTAGCCCACGGTCGGACTGCTCACGGGCGGCCCGGTGAACAGGGTCTGGTGGTCGTTCACGGGACGGCCGCATGCGAGCGGATTCGTGATCCACGACTTGCCCTTGTCGTCACTGAAAGAGAGGTACGAGCAAGCGAGGGTCAGGTCGATGTTGAAGATCCGATCGGTGTCTTTGTCCACGTAGAGGTAGGGGTCGACCGAGAGGAGGTGCGCGTTTCGCTCGCCGATCTTGGGAGAGCGAAGATCCCAGGTCTTGCCCTCGTCACCCGAGTGGGCTACCTCGATGCGCGTGTTGCCCTGGAAGGCCGTGTAGAAGATGTCCCCGCTCTTCGTCAGCCCCAGGGTGGGCTCGACCCCGTTGATGGGGAGTCCGTCGATCGTGATGCGGGAGAGGTGGGAGGTGGGTGCATCGTCCTGGGCGCTCTGGGAGCCGACCCTGGCGCCACCGTCTCGGTGCGCGACCGCCTTGCCCCCGGACCCCTCGTCGGACGCGTCGGCCGCGGGTATCGATCTGGGATGTGCGGTCAAGGCGAGGGTCAGGATCGAGCTGAGCGCGACGAACGCCAAGAAACGACGAGACAGGACCATCTGGAAACCTCCGCAGTTTGTGTGTGATGCAGGGCTTCGACCCCTGTGCCCTCATCCCTGCCCGGTTTGCCCGGATCGATGTATCTAAAGACGGAGCGTGAGGCGCCCGATACTGAGAGTGACTAGTCCATAGGGACTAGCGGGGGTAGCCAGATAGGAGCACATCTTGCATGCCGTGGCGAACGGCGCGATAGGTCGGCGCTCGAGCCGATCGCTCGCATATGCGGTCGCTCTCCTAGGCGGCTTCACCTTGCTCTGTTTCGTGCTCAGCTTCTTCGCCTCGGGCCCGTTGCGGGCCCTCGCCGAGACCCCTCTGTCGGTGCGCTTGGGCGTGCTGCTGCTGACCGCGGGATTCGTGGCCCTCGTGTGGCAAGAGCAGGCGCAGATGTCCAGGTCGGCCGCCGAACAGGTCAAGGCGAGCCTCTTGGACACGGCGATCGAGAACCGGATGCGCGTCGTGAGCGGGCTGCTCGACGACAACGGCCGCAAGGCGGCTCCGCTGCCCATGAACGACGTCCTGAGCATCATCCTGGCGTGCGCGGTCGATGCTGCGGGGGCCGAGAGTGGAAGCCTCGATTACTTCGAGCAGAAGGGCAGCACTGATCTCGCCGTTGCTCAAACCGTGTCCACAAACCCCGCTCGTCCCACGAAGAAGACGGGTCGCGCATCCGTAGAGCTGCCGTTGATCCATGACGAGACCCTGGTCGGTCTTCTTACACTCCTTCGGCCCAGGAACGCTCGGCAGCTGGAGCCGGCCACCGTAGCGGTGCTGGAGCGATTCACCACTCGCGCCGCGCGGCTGATACAGAAGGCCGCCGAGGTCAATGCCGCCTCGGCTTCCGCCGCCTACCTCGAGGCTACGAACCTTGTGAAATCACGGTTCCTGACGACGATCTCTCATGAGTTGCGGACGCCGCTGACGTCGATCATCGGCTATTCGAAGACATTGGGAAATCATTGGAGTCGCTTGGAGGAGGAACAGAAACGCGACTTCGTGCGCGAGATCGAGAAACAGGGTGAACGCATGGCGCGTTTGGTCGAGCGCATCCTGGAGGCGGCGCGGGTGGAGCTCCAAGGGGTGGTGATCGAGCCGGTGCTGCATGACGTCAGGACCTCGATCCAGAAAGGTCTGGCGCCGTTCATGGCGACGGATGCGGACCGGATCCGGGTCGCTTTGCCCGAACGGCCCATCGAGGCCGAGATCGATCCTTTCGTCATCGACCAGGTGCTCTCGAACCTTGTGGACAACGCTCTGCGATACACGACGGGTTCGGTGCGGATATCAGTGGACGCTTATCGGAGTTCGGTGACGATCAGTGTGAGCGACGAGGGCGACGGCATCGACCCGAAGCAGCTGAACCTCGTGCTGGAGCCGTTGTATCGGATCGACGAGAACATCAAGAGCGGTACGGGTCTGGGGCTCCACATCGTGAGAACGCTGGTCGAGAGCCATGGGGGCCGCGGCGAGATCCGCAGTGGAGCGACGGGGACGCATATCGCGATCAAGCTACCGAGGACCGCCGGCAGTCGGATCAGCGGAAAGGTAGCGGATCCCGCAGCGCGCGCAGTAAGCGCTAGATAGCCCTAGATGACTATTGCGTGGGCCCACGGCCCGGTCGAAGGTTAGCTCCATGGCGCACAGACCAGTGGTACTTCTCGTCGACGACGATCCCTTGATGCGGGAACTGCTGTCCACGATGTTCGCAGTCGACGAAGGTTTCAGGATCGGCGGGGTCGCGGCAGACGGTTTCGAGGGCGCGATGCTGGCCGCCGACCTTCACCCCGACGTGGTGATCCTCGACTTCTTCATGCCCCGGTGGGACGGTTCGAGGGCAGCCGAGTTCATCAGGAAGAACTGCCCCGACTGCAAGATCGTGGCCTTCTCGGCGGTGCTTCAGGAGCAACCCGAATGGGGCGACACGTTCCTCGTGAAGAACGAGATCCAGAAGCTGATCCCACTCGTGAAGGAACTAACCCAAGTCGGCTAACCGTTCTGAGTTAACTGGAGCACGCTCCAGCGTGCTTTTCCAACGTCAGAACGGGGCCTATAGCTTCTCGACGATCATCGCCATGCCCTGCCCGCCGCCGACGCACATCGTCTCGAGGCCGATCGACGCGTTGTCGTCGGAGTGCAAGCCGTTCAAGAGCGTGCACATGATGCGCGCGCCGGTCATGCCGTA
The DNA here is from genome assembly GCA_046566065.1 of Actinomycetota bacterium. GTDB lineage: Bacteria > Actinomycetota > CADDZG01 > CADDZG01 > WHSQ01 > MB1-2. The sequence continues at coordinate 5,286 of JBKHXK010000024.1, forward strand.
AGGGTGACCGAGGGCGATCGCCCCACCGTGGACGTTGAACTTGTCGCCGAAGGGGTCGATGCCGACCTCCCGGCATACGGGGATCACCTGAGCGGCGAAGGCCTCGTTCAACTCCATGTAGTCGACGTCGTCGATCGACATCCCGGCCTGCTTCAGAACCTTGCGGACGGCCTCGATCGGTCCGACACCCATGATCTCGGGGGCCAGGCCGGAGACGGACGATGCCACGATGCGAGCGAGCGGCTTCACGCCGAGCTGCTTGGCGCGCTCATCGCTCATGACGAGGATCGCGGCGGCCCCGTCGTTCAACGGACACGAGTTCCCTGCGGTCACCTTGCCACCGTCCGGCTTGAACGCAGGCGGGAGGCTCTGCAGCTTCTCGAGGGTGGAGCTGGGCCGCGGACCGTCGTCCTTGTCGACGACGGTGCCGTCATCCTTCGTGTAGGGAGTGAGCTCTCTCGCGAAGAAGCCATCTTCCTGCGACTTGACCGCGAGCTCCTGCGACCGCTGAGCGAACCTGTCCATGTCCTCGCGCGACACGTCGTACTTCTCCGCAACGTTCTCGGCGGTCATCCCCATCGGGATGTAGACGTTCGCGATCTCGGCATCGTCACCGAACAGCTTCGGGTGCAGCTCGTCCATGTCCTTCGGGTAGCCGTCCACCTGAGAGATCGATTCGACCCCGGCGGCGACGAACACATCTCCCTCGCCGGCCTTGATCGCGTGGAACGCCATCCGGATCGTCTGGAGGCTCGAGGCGCAGAAGCGGTTCACCGTGGTGCCGGGCACGTGGTCGGGGAGGCCCGCCAGCAGAGCGCCGCGTCGGCCCAGGTTCATGCCTTGTTTGGCCTCCGGGAAGCCGCACCCCACCATGACGTCGACGATCTCGCCGGGATCCACCTCGGGGGCCTTCTCCATCACGGAGCGGATGGCGAAGGCGAGGAGGTCGTCGGGCCTGACGTCCTGCAACGATCCTTTCTTGGCCCGCCCGATCGGTGTACGCGCGGCCGCAACGATGACTGCTTCAGGCATGAGGGGAGCTCCTTCTAGCTCGATCAGCTTGGAGGAGGGAGCCTAAACCGCCTGGGCGGGTGGGAGAGAGGGGCTACTGGACCTGCGTCTCGCACCCGACGAACACGTCCACGCCGGGGCCCCCGAGGCAAACGTCGTTCCCGAGCCCCCCGTCGATCACGTCATCGGCGCCCTTGCCCTCGATGCAGTCGGCCCCGTCGAGACCCGAGATCGTGTCGGTCTGATCACTGCCGATGATCCAGTCGTTACCGAGCGACCCGGCGATGACCCCAGAGCCCGACCCGGTCACGTCGAAAGTCATCCCATCGCATTCAGCGGGCGGTGCCAGCGGAGTGGGCCTTACGTCCAACGTCTGATCGTCGACGTTGGTAGGCGGGACGCTGTTGGCGGCCGTGTAGGCGCCGGCTGTGACGAGCGACAGGGCCCCGACCACCGCAAGGATGACGCGAAGCGAGCGCCCGCGCGGTTGGGAGCTCCGGCGCCGTCGCACTATTCCTCCGAAGGTCCGGCCTTCAGCACTTCCTGCTCGATCTCCGCCAATTCCTCTCGCAGTTTCTCCACCTGGGCCTTGCGCCGCTCTTCACGGGATTGGCGACCGCTGAATCTCGGCGAACGGGAGGGTTGTTTCGGCGGCCGCGGCGCGGACTCCTTGGTGGAGTAGGAGTAAACGACCCCGTCCTCTTCGACGAAGTAGGAGTGACCGCTCGGGCCTTCGTCGTGCAGGATCATGCGCTCGTACAGCTCGGCAAGGCGGACGAGAGACTCGATGCTCTTGATCCGAACGATCTTGGTGCCGGACCGGTCCATCGCTTCGACAGGGATCAACCAGTCCCCGTACTGGGCCTGGATCAACGATGCTTCGTCCGCGTGGGCCGGGCTAGAGAAGCGGAACCACGCCGCAGCCAGCATCAGGATGCTGAGAAGTATCCCCAGCAAGCTGAGCGTCCGGAGGCTTCTGATCTCCAGCGACATCCCCAAGAACCGCAGTCGGTTGGCCTCGGTCTCGGAGATGGCGACTTCGCTCGGCTGGGTCTGGTGCAGGTCTTCGGGAACCTCCCCGGCGGGAAGCTCGCCTCCGGCGCTGGTGAGCACGCGCAGGCGGGCCGGGTCCATGTCGAAACGGAGCATGGGAGCGAATCGCTCGGCCACGTCGGCGCCGCCCACGGTCCCATCCACCGTCACCCTGGCGACCAGATCGATCTTCTGAGCCGACTCCGGAACGCCGGTGATCGCCTGCACCTCGCTGCTGAGTCGTTGGATCGCATCGAGGTCCAGGGTGCCCTTGAGAGTTACCTCGTCACCTTTGAACGTGGTCACCTTCGCCACGGGGATCGCCTTCTTCCAGCCCGTTGCGCCGCTCACACGGGCGAACATCAGCGCCTCGCCGGAGACCGACTGGGGGACCTCCGATGCGAGCTGATAGTCGAAACGCACGCTGAGTTGGTCCACCACGCGTCGGAAGATCGGACGGCCGGGCTCCACGAGGCCGTCCGGGTAAACGGCGCTCTCGGGGACCTTGGCCGAGTAGGTGAAGTCGCCTACGTGTTCGAAAGCCGCGTCGGCGCCTGCCGCCGCGGCGAGTGGGCGCTGGAAGGCAACTATCGCGAGCAGCAAGAAGACGACCAGGAGCCCGGCCGGAACGCCCATCCAGGTTTTCTGCTGATCCGTGAAGCTATCGAGCGCTATCCGGGGCAAGTCGGAACCTTTACCTTTCTTTCCTCGGCGGCTTTTCTTTCCACCGCCCAGGAAGAGCATGAACGCGCTTGCAGCGACCAGGGTCGTCGCTATCAACGGCGTCCTTGTCGCAGCGAGCCATTTCCCCACACCAGGAAGGTGAAGCCAGGCTTTGCCTATTACATCGGCACTTGTAGGGCGGTCTGAATCGAGCCATCCGTTGTTGTCGCCCTTGGTGATGATGACGCCGCCGTCGAGGCTGTGGATCCGGTGGAGGATCGTTCGATCCAGTGCCTTGCTGTGGAACCCGATGATCTCGCCCTTTCTGTACGCGCCAGCCTTTCGGAGGATCACCAGATCACCTGCCGTGTACTCGGGCTCCATGCTGTTTCCATGGGTGATGACGTAGGCGGCGCTGCCCCCGATCTGCTGTGGGGCCAGAAATCGCCAAAATGCAACAACGGCCACCAGCAATACGGCGGCGGCGAGGGCGCGGGTGGCATTCGAGGTCACATCAGGCTCCAAAGACAAAGTCCGGCCGCCTCACTCGGGCGGCCGGACTGCCAAGGATTCAACTTCCGACTAAGGGGTCGAGCTGTAGGCGACGACCTGGAGCGAACCAGCGTGCTGGGCAGGATAGTCGTTGTACGTGCACTGCCAGGTGTTCGCCGGGGCCACGATCGTGTTGCCGAGCAGATCGAGAACGTTGGTGCCTCCGACGCTCGTGCAGGAGCTCCAGGCGCTGTCGGCGGAACCGGTGACACTGGCGTCTCTGTCGATCTGGGCTCTCACGGTCTCTGCTGCAGCATCAAGGATGAACCTCACGCCATCCACTTTCGACGGGTCGGTTGCGTCCGGGAGGTACTCGATTGCGGAAACCTGGTACCCGGTGATGGCGCCGGCGCCGTCACCAGCCTCCGTCGCGGGAACGCTGTTGGCGGCCGTGAAGGCGTAAGTGCTGGCTGCCATAACGCCTACAACCATCACTAGACCGAGGACTTTCTTGGTGCCGTGGTTCTTCCTGCCTGGACCCTTCATCTAGAAAGATCCCTCCCTTCTTGTCGGTAGCCCGGCTAACTCTCCGCAAGCCGGTCGAGCCTCCGCTCGGCAACCCGGCCGACTCTCTCGAGTCCCGTGGCTTTGCGCCCCCGCCTCGCGACGGGTTTGCCCTTTCGATCCCCGCTGCCGGGGCTGTGGTTAGTTCTCGGACGCTCCCAACAACTGCCATATAGGTAACGAGGACCTAAAAGCGCATAGGCGAGAGGGACTAGTCGTCCGATGGCCCGGCAAGTGAACGTGACTAGATCGAGGAAGAGAGCGCAGCTCTGAACGCGCCAGGGTTCGGCTAGCGCGAGTGAAGGAAATGAGTCGGGGCCTCATAACGGAAGGAAGCCGGGCCACCACGGGGGCATGTGGGGCCCGGCTTCTCGGTCCGACTGACTTTCACAATGTCGGTCGGGGGCGCAGAGCTCTAGATAGCGAACCGGGACTAAGAAAGGCATAGCCCTGCGACACCGCGATGACTGGTACCGCAGGTACAGCCGTCGGATCAAGAAGAGGCGTCTACTGGCCCCTGCGTGACTCCGTGCTCGCGCTCGAGGACGCATAGGTGTCGTCCCCATCGAAGATCGCTTGGATCCGGTCCGTCTGGCGTCCCTTGCTCGAGGCGAACGTTGCTGTGGCCGTTCCGTCGGAGTTCGTAGTAGCCGTGGCAACCGTCTCCCCGTTGAGGACGAAGCGGACCTGGCGGCCACCGAGCCCAGAGCCCGTGTCGCTTTCGCTCAGACGGGCGCTAGCAGAGTACGAAGCGCCCTTCCGGGAGACGCCAAGCTCCATGGTCGAGTCCTCGAGGGTCACATCGAAGGTCGCGGACGCGGAGGACGCGGCGTGGCTCTGGTCTCCGGCGAACGCGGCGGTTTGCTCTGTGCGTCGGGCGGGCCCGCTCAGCGTGACTTGAACCGCAGCTACTCCACTCTCGTCAGTGGCGGCGCTGCCCACAACCTGACCGTCGAGGCGGAACACCAGCTCCTTGCCGGCCACCGGGCCGTTCGTGTCGCTGAGACGTGCCGCCAACGTGGCTGAGTCGGTGGTCTGCCCGGACCTGTCCCCGACGATCTCGATCGTCGTCGCGGTGGGGCCGGGCTCGGCGCTTGCTTGTTCGCGCTTCTCGGGATGCGCGACCGCAACGAGGGGCTTCTCGGTGTGTCGACCGTAGGTCTCGCCGACGTTCCCCTGCCTCCCGGGAAGCACGACCATGCGCTGCTCGTTGTCGATCTCCGTGATGGGCAGCGTCGTGCCGGCGTTATCCGAGTCGCCGATGAGCAGGATATGGATGCCGTGCGTTCCGATCGAGCCCTGGTAGAAGCGAGGGTGGCTGTTGTCTTCCTCAGCGGCGAGCAGGGCTACGTGCTCCGGGTTGTCCGAGTCCCAGCATTCGCGCGGCCGACGGACCCCGTTCTCGTCGATCCAGAAGGAGTCGTCCTCCTCGTCGCCGTCCACGGCCCTCCCGTCGAGGTGGGGGCCGGGATTGGAGCCCGTGCCGTCATCGAAGCAGGAGTCGTCTCGGTAATAGGGGACCGCGAGAAGAGACTGAGCCGTGCCCCCTGGGGTGAACTGCTTGATGCCCGAGCGCATCACGACCGTCCCGTACGGACCGGTGACCTGCTCCCAGTTCAATCCGGCATTCACGCCGGAGAACGTCGGGTCCGGACTGTCGATGTCGTTGAAGATGCATACGCCGGTGGGGTCATCGGGGACCTGGCCGGTCGGATCGTTGGCGACGATGTACTGGTCCCACCACTGCTCGATCTGGTTCTGCGGCGACTGACAGGGTTCCCGAGGATCTCCCACTTTCACCGGAGTGGTCTCGCAGTTGCCCGCCCCGATCGCCTCCGAGATCTCGTCTTGCCCGCAGTAGTAAGCCCCCCTGTCGGAGACATGCAGGCGCGAGTTCCCGAACCGCTCGTCGTTCTTGCCGTCGAGAGGCACTCCGTCGGGGTTGTACTGGTTGTAATAGGTGTCGACGTTCAGCGCGTTGTAATCCCATTGCGCGTAGATCCCGTCGAGGGGCGGGATGACGTGAACCCGCAGGAAGGTGCCGAAGCGGATCTCGTCCCGGTAGAAGATCTCGCGCCTTACGACGTTGGTGCCCGAGTCCGCGCCCCAGGTCTCTCGGATCGTACGAACCGGGCCAGAGCGCTCGCCCATGAGCATCGAAGAGCCGCCCCAGTTGTTGACCTCCTCCTCGAAGCCACAGCACGGTGTCTCCCCGGAGGGTCTCTGCTGGAAGGCGCGCGCCTTCCACTGGTCGATCAGGTCCTCCTGGTAGTTGCAGCCGCCCTGGTCCAGGCAGTTCTCCGGCGCCGTCGCCGGCGCGACCCGGAGATCGGTCATCAGCCAGCGGCCCTCGTAACGGAACCGGTAGCGCGGAGTGGTGATCGTGGCCTGGTCTCCGGGCCTGCGCTGCTTCGGGTTGTTGGGGTCGTTCACACACTGGCCCGTCCCGGGGTCGAAGTAGGCGCCCTTCGGCGCGGCTCCGTAGTTCTCGTACGAGCTCTCGGAGAAGAGGTAGACATCCGCGTCGGCGTCGCGCTCGTAACGGACGTAACCGTTGTCGGCATTGAAGGAGGCTTGCGGACCATCCTCGGCCGCCAGCATCACGTAGGCGAACGACACCTGGCCGTTCGCCGGGTCGGTCACCGCGACCCGATAGGAGTCGACCATCCCTGGGGGCAGCTCTGCGTCACTCGGGGCGGCCGGACCGGTGTCGCGCGCCATGAACACGAGCTCGTCGTCCGTGTCCAAGCCCTTGACCGAGTCGGGCGTGTTCTCGATGCCGTCGCGTGGACGAGCCAGACACGGGTTCGCGGGATCCTCGGCCGTCCAGCGGAAACCCTCCCGGTCGAACACGTACGTGTGGTGGGGGTCGGTCTCCGAGAAGAATGCGAATCCCGAGTTGTTGTTGGAGAGGTAGCGCTGCGCCATCTCGTCCACCTGGAAGGGGATCTCCACGAAGCGCTCGCCGTCCCACCGATAACCCAGCAGGCGGTCGATGGGCTTGCCTTCCAGCGGCGAGTGCTCTCCAGTGGATACCTCTGGGTCCTCGTACTGGTTGTGGGTGCAGTTCTCGTCACTCCACAACACGGGAGGGAACTGCTCGGGAGCAGATTTGGCAATCAGGCACTGCTTGCCTTCGATGCTGGGGGCCTTGGCCGTGATGTCGGCGGGAACCGACCAGGTCGGGAAGCTCGCTCCCGTCAGGACGACGGGTTCGGTCTCCCGGGCTGCGGCCAGCGGGGAGTCCTGTTCGGAGGGCCCGGTCTGAGCAGAGGCCTCGATGCTGATCGCGATCGGGAGCACGGAGGCCAGCACGGCCAGGGACAGCAGGAAGCTCAGACGTCGGATCAAGTTTGGTCTCCGCGCTAGAAGGGGCGTTCTAGCGAAGTTCGCCGCCAGGGGCCGGGATTCCTGCGGGAAAGGCGAGAGACCCCCGCCGTCGGGAGGGGGCCTCTCGGTTTTCGCTTCAGTTGTTCTAGTTGGCGGAGCCGCCCTCTTCGATCAGGAACGCGATCTTCACCTGGACCTTGTAGTTGGTGATGTCGCCGTTGTCTCCGACGCTGGCCGTGCTCGAGTAGACCTCCACGCCCTGGATGTTGCGGATCGTCTTCGAGGCCGTCTTCACGGCGTTGCGCACGGCGTCGCTGAACGAGTTGGGCGAGCTGCCCACCAACTCGATGACCTTGACGGTCCCGCCGGGCGTCTCGTGATGGGTCATGGTGCCCTCCCTGGTTGGTCGAACGGTCCTCTGCTGCCTACCCGTCGATGGGGGGAGGGGAAACCTAGGGCCGCCCGGACCTAACCGTGAAGGCCTCGGTGTCCGAGGACGCCGAGTAGACGTCGGAGCCCTCGAAGCTGGCCTCGATGGGATAGATACCTGGAGGGCCCGCCGCGCGGATCTGGACCGAGGCCCGGCCCCCTTCGTCGGTGACAGCCAGGTAGACGTCACCTCGATAGGCGAAGCGGATCGCGGCCCCAGAGATGGGGCCTTCTGAGCCGGTCAGCGTGGCCGCGAAGGTAGCGAGCTCACCAGCGCGTGCGCTGGTGTCACCGTCGTAGACCAACGTCGTGGTCGGGTCGAACTCCGTTCGCTCGAAGTAGATCGGCGACGTCATCGCAACCACCGCGAGCTTGCTCTCGCAGTAAGCGAACCCATCCGAGCTAAGAGGGTCCTTGCTGGTTATGTTCGCCTCGATCGCATCGCAGAGCGGCTGAAGGAGTCGCCTGATCTCCTGTCCGTCCTCGTAGTAGACCTCGGCTCGCACCCAACCGGGTTCGTTCAACGTGAACGTGTAGCTGAAGTCGTCGCTGGTGACCGGGACCTTCGCGAGCGTTGTAGATCCGTTGGTGACGAGCTTCAACCATGCCCCCGGCGCGCCCTGCACCGTCGCGGTGGCCGTAATCCCCGGCTCGATCACGCTGCCGAGGGTCCCTGAAGGCGTCCTGATGTCGGCGAACACCGTGCCGTAGGCGGGAGGCTGATGCGAGATCGTGCTTCGCCCCTCCCTGATCGCGTCGGCGAGGCCTTGCCAGTCGCGTGTCTCGGTGCACAACCAGGTCGTCGGCTGGCCGATCCCCTGCGCGGCCGTCGTCGTGCGCCAGTGGCTGTCGCTGCCCCCGGTCGCCGCAACGTGGTGCCCGGCGTCCAGGTAGGTGTCGAGGAACTTGGGCCCGAACTCGTGGTTGTTGGTGGCCGGAGCGGGTGGTTCGTAGGCCCAGAGGCCGATGTTCCAGATCTCGACCGCGTCCGGCACGAAGCCGAAGCCGTAAGCGTTGAGCCAGCCGAGATCGTCGGGGTGGTTGACCTGGAACGCGCCGCCGTCCGCTCTCAGCTCGGCGGCCACCCGCTCGACGTCGGCGAGGGTCTTGGCGCCGTTGTCGTACATCCTCCTCGCCCCATGCATCTGGGCGTGCCCACTGAGCGAGTTCTCGTAGTTCGGGAGCCAGATGAGATCGCCGGTACCCCAGGCCGGGTCGGACTGTGCGTCGATGTTGTTGTGGTCCGTGATCGAGATGTAGTCGAGGCCCCGTTCGAGCGCGAGGTCTCGCTCGTTCGAGACCTCCCAGCTCCACGTGTAGAACTCGTCATCTCCGGTGTTGTGGTCGGCGTGACCCGGCCCCCGCCACGCGTCGTGCGAGTACCAGGTGTGAACGTGCAGATCACCTGCGACCCACTCGCAGTTACGGAGGTCGCGCGGCTCGATCGGACCGGCCGTCTCGGAGGCCGCGCCCGAAGAAGCAAGGCCTGTGGCCAGCACCATGAGAACCAGCGCGCCGAGCGCCAGCCGCGACTTCATATGTCTTAGAGGGTCCCCAGCAGCGCGAGCGTCTTCTCGAGAGCGGCGTCACCGAAGCAGTGATCGATCGAGTAAGCGTCCTCGTATTCGGCGATGCCGACAGGGCCGGCCTTGCCGACGAAACCGGCGGCCTGCCGACCGACGTGATCGGTCTCGAAGCTCTGGATGATGTAACCGAGCCCGTCGTTCACGAGACCCAGCGCCATCGTGACACCGTTGGGATTGCCCTCCTCGATCGTGTTCGAGTAGTTGGCGAAGATCTCGCCCGGCGCGCCCGTGATCCACAACGAGCCGATCTTCGCAGCGCTGACGGTCGTGTCGACAGAGACGGGCGACGCGGAGATGCACTTCCTGTTCTCAGGGCCCTTGCCCTCTCGAACGGCGGCGGGGAGCTGGTTGAACCTGCGGTCGAAGAAGCCCGCAACGCCGAGCGTGCCGAGCGGGATGTTGGTCACGGGCTGGTTCCAGCCGGTGCGTCCGACTCGAACGTTCGGGTCGGCTACGGCCTCGCCCGTTCCAATCGCCGGGATGAGCGAAGCGAGACCGTTGCCCATCGTCACCTTGTCGCCGCGGGGGGACAGGTTGCCGAGCCCGGTCTGTAGGAACATGCCGGTGCCACCGAAGGCCTCTTCAACCCGCTTCGCGAAGACGGCGGGGAAGTCCGCGTCGGCCTGGCCCGTCGACTCGTCGGCGGTCACCGGATGCGCGGCGTACGCGCCGACCGTTGCGATCGCGGTGCCGGGGTCGGCCGGCGAGCAGATAGGAGTGGGCGCGGGGGCCGGGGTCGCCTTACCGGCGTTGCCGTAACCATTGCCGTTGCCTTGGTTGGTCGGCTCGGTGGGGGTTGGCTCACCCGGGACGCAGGTCTCCTCTTTGGGGAGATCGTCGGCGGCCACGAGGCGGAACCAGGACACTCCGTCGTCCTCGGCCGAGCGGTAGAAATCGCGGCGCTCGCCGTTGAACTGCCGGGCGACGACCTCGCCGGTCTCGAGGACGGCGGGCTTCATGCTCGCCACGGCCGCCTTCGCAGAATCCTTCAACGCGTCGGTGACCTGGTCCATGTACCAGCTCGGCACGCCGCCCCAACCTCCGATGAAATCCGGGGAGGTGTGGCTGTGGGTCGAGGCGAAGATGAAGCTCTCGGGCTTGAGTCCGGTCTCTGTGGCGAGTTGATCGGCAAGGTCCAGGAAGCCGCACGCGTCGCACAGGCTGTTGTAGCGGCCCTCCCAGTACACCGCGTCGAGGAGCGTGAGGACGACAGTGTCCGTGCCATCGCTCATCGCCACCGAGCGAGCCCACAGGCCGTACTCGTTGTCCCACGAGACGATCGGGTTCATGGGGCCGATGCCGTAGCCGCCCATGTAGATGCAGTTCGAGTTCTCGGCCCAGCGCACGCGGAAGTCCGCGACGTGGGTGGCCATCGCCGGGAAGCTCTCTTCGTTGGGGGGCAGGGTGGTGCACTTCTTCTTGTTCTGCTCCCAGATGCCGCCATAGGCCTCGGGCTTCGGCTCGATCGAGACCTTGGCAGCTCCGGCAAGGATCTGACCCGCTTCATCGAGGGAGGCGAACGAGATCGCGTCCTGGAACCCGCGATCCGTCGCGGGCGCCTTCGAGGTCTTGCTTTGCTTTGCGGTACTCGTGAGGGAGTCGTCGCCGGAGAGATCGTTGATCGGCACGAGGCTGGCTCCGGCCCACGCCACTCCGATCGAGATGACCCCTACCAGGAACGAGGCCAGGATCGTCCTGAGCGAACGGGGGATGGAGCGAGGCGCCGATGCGCCGGGGGGCTGATTCCACTCGTCACGCACGAAGGCCTCCACAGGTCGGGATCTGTCGGTACCTGCTGGGTTCGCTGCGTTTGCCGAGATTCCTCTAGTGCAAATGAAAGGCCCCCGGGGATACCGGGGGCCTTGGTTGCTATCGGTGGGGTCTAGCGGAAGAGGCCGTTCGTGGAGAGCACGAGGTCCTCCGCTGCGTCCTGGAACTTGATCTGCGCCTCGATCTGCTCGAGGGCCTCAAGCCAGTCGCGGCCCTTGTCGGTGAGGTGGGGCTCCTGCATGCCATCGCAAAGTCCCGCCGTCACCAGATCCTCCATCGCGATTGCCAAACGATCCACCTCCTTCTCGCCGCCAGTGCCAACTTGGACTCCAAAAGTAGCGATTCGTTACTTGACTGTCAGGTCTAGGAACGTCTGAGGGGCCAAGGCCTGGGCCTAGGCGGATGGCAGCGCGCTTCTCGTACCGGGACGCGGGACGAGAGGAGTTCTGTCGGCGGTCGGTGCGTCCATTTGCGTTCGTTTGCCTCGCATCTGGAGCTGCGGCCCTCGCCTTGTTGGCCCGGTTCGGCCCGCTTTGCCACAATCTCGATCGTGAGCAACCAAGCCGAGGGCCGGGGGGCCGCATCGCCAGTGGTCGTCTTCCTCTGCCTGCTCGCGGTGTTGGGGGCCGTGACGGGCGGAGCGATCTGGGCGGGTCAGACCGACGACGAGCCGCTCCCAGCCACCCCCGCGGCGAGCCCCGAACCCAGCGAAGACCACACCCTCACCGACGCCGAGGCCATAGCCCGCTTCAAAGAACTAGACGCCCTCCGCATCCGCGCCTTCGAAACCCGCAATCCGAACCTATTAGCTGACGTCTTTGTTCCCATGACAACCGACGCAGCGCGAGCCGAGAGCACTATCGCTCGCTTGCGGAAAGACGACGTCCTGATGACGCACAAGCCTTATCGAAACAGAGAAATCTCCATCGTTCAGAACGAGCCAAACCACATCGAGATCGAACAGCAGGTCGTCTTCCACATCAAATTCAGCGATGAGTCGGGACGCGATGTGACGAGGGAAGGCGAGCCGGAGCTCCTAACGGTTCGATGGACCCTTGAGCGAGTCGGCAGAGGGTGGTTCATCGCTGCCGGGAAAGTTATCGGGGCCAGGCCCTACCGCAGGAAATGACGAGAACGCTTGTGCTTCTGGCTACTGCGGCTCTTCTTACTTCCAGCCAGGCGCTGGCCCAGATGGCGGATGCCGGAATCGTGACCAGCGCCCCTGGGTCCTCCCCTGGCGTAGAAGTAGGTGCCCGGTCGTACGTGCCACCCCACAGTGCCGCTGATACACCGCAGCGAGGGGTTTCGACGTCGGGCCCTCCTCCGGTGCGGTGGGTTTCGGCGGCTTGTTTGGCGCGGCCCCCTTGGTTCGGGAAGGTTGTCGTTAGTTGGGATTCGGGCTCGTGTCTTACGGGTACGCCGGACGCGGCCGATCCGGATGCGCCGACGCCTTCACCCCTGCAGTTGGCGTGGATCGCAGCGGACCGAGCGATGGCAGTCGCCGAGCGGCCGGAGCTGCGCATCGCGCCCAGCCGGATCGGATTGACCGGCCTGCGTTCGTACTTCTGGCTCGACCACGTTCCGCCGACGGTGTGGGCGACGGCAAGCGTGCCTGGTGTCCTCGTCACCGCCGAGGCCCGGCCGGTGAGATACGGATGGAACTTCGGCGAGGGCCACGCGCTCACCACTGCAAACATCGGCCGAGCTTGGTCGCGTCGCGTGCCGGGGTCGATCTCACACCTCTACGAGAGACGAGGCCACTACCCGGTCGAGGTTCAGGTGGTTTGGGAAGCGCGCTGGCGGATCGGTGCGGGACCATGGACGCACCTCGGCTACTTTTCGAACTCGACGGCGCGTGATTATCCGGTGCGGCAGATGGTCGGCAGGCTGACCCGCCGCAGCTACTGATGCTTTGCGCGTAACCGCGCCCGCTTTTCGGCGCTAGCTACGAACAAAGCCACGACGTCAGGAGGCTCCGGCGAAGTCGCGGCTGAACCAGGTCTGCATCTGCATGGCGAACATCATGTCGCCCTTCAACTTGAGCTTCCCCGTCATGAACAGCTGGGTCCCTTCCGCCTGGCCGAAGATCAGACGCACGAAATCGACGATGCCTAACTGCAAAGTGATGCGTGGATCGGAGGCAGGGCCCTCGGCCGTTGTGCAGGCGCCGTCCTTCACCGCGACGGTCCACTCCTTAACGCCTTCAGAGGTGGCGATGTCGTACTGGATCTGAGCGTCCGTCCCTTGGGCTTTCTCCGCGAGGAAGGCCTCCGGCATGCGGGCGAAAATCTCGCGCAGCACGTTGTCTTCGCCCAGCTGATCGAGCTGAGCCTTCAGCTCTTCGTCCGACAGGGTCTTGATCAGCTCGGCGAGCTGAGCGGGATCGGGAAGATCGGTCTGCGCCATGTCCCCTCCTAGGTATCGCGTCCGAGCGGGCAAACCTAACGGCTGCGGCCCCCACCACATCCTCCTGTCGTACCCCGTCGCTAGCCTGCTCTCATGAAGCTTCGGGTGTTGTTGGCGACGGCGGCGATCGTGGCCGTCGGGTGCAACAGCCACCAGGTCGTGCTTACCCATCAAGCCCCTGCGACCTTCGACCAGGAGCCCGGAGGGTACGAACAAGCAACCGTGCTCCGAGTGGTGGACGGCGACACGATCGTCGTCTCGGTGACCGGCCGGACCGACGGCCCGGGGGCCGGGAGCGCCCCGTTCGGGGAGGAGCAGCGCGTGCGGCTGATCGGGATCGACACCCCGGAGTCGGTGAAGCCGGGCTCCCCGGTGGAATGCTTCGGCCGGGAGGCATCGAGCGCGGCCAAGGCTCTTCTCGAGGGCAAGAGCGTGCGACTGGTTCGAGACGTCGAAGAGAGGGATCAGTACGACCGCCTCCTGCGCTACGTGTACCTCGGCGACGAGATGGCCAACGCGCGCCTGGTGGTCAACGGCTACGCGACCGCCTACACCTATCCGCCCAGCGTCCGGCACAGCGATCTGTTCGTGCAGATGGAACGCGAAGCGCGAGAGAACGAGCGGGGCCTCTGGTCTCCCGAGACGTGCAACGGTAGTGGGAACCCTTAACTAGGGCATTCCCCCATCTATAGAGCGTGGTTCTCGCCAGCTGATCGACCGCGTTGCGCGATCGCGAACCCCAGCAACATCCATCCAGCGCCGAGGATCAACAGCGGAATCTCGAGGAGACGTTCGTCGATGGACTCCAGTACTCCACCGCCGATCATCGCCGGAATGAGACTCACGAAGAGCAAGACCGGCAGCATGTGCCAATCCGGTCGGAGGGCTCGCTCACGCCAAGTAGGGATGCCTACAAGTAGGAGAGCGATGAATGTCCCAACGAATCCCACGAAGATGAGTGGCGAGAAATCGGCTTTGTTCGAAGCTTCCGTTCCTCCAGCCGTCGTGACCAGCGAACCGACTGTGGCGACCGCACTCGCCAGGGCCAAGAGAGAGCCTGCGCGGCCGAGCACCCTGCCGCGCTGCGGGAGTCTTTCGCGGAGCCCGATAACTCCAACGGCGAAGAACAGCGGCGCGATCTCGAAGAGGGCGGGCGGCTGGTCGCCCGTCGCGAGAATGGCGCCCGACTTAGCTATCCAACAGGCGCCTCCGAGAGCCGCCGCTAAGCCACCCAAACGTGGGTCCACAGATCCGGATGGTAATCGGATGGCTTCTCCCCCCAGGAAGTGACCTCAGCGCAGCTCAGGCAAGCAAAGGGGGATCAGCTCGGCAAGGAGCTCCCGTGGCGGCCGCGCTTGAGCCATCTAGCCGCTTCGGGGTCAAGGGCCTGAGCGACGCGCTCGTCGTAGCGAGAGAGTTCCTCTTCCGTAAGCACTCCGCGCCAGCGTTCGTTGCTTCCCTTGTAGAAGAAGCTGCTGGCTCCTCCGTCGAAGACCTCGTCGTATGACTTCAGTGCGTCGGCCCGTGCGCGCATCTCGGCGAGCGTGCAGCGATCGGTCACCGCGGGCCACATGTGTTCGGGCACGTCTATCCCGCAGAAGGCGGCCACGCGCCTCATCTCGGTCTCGAGGTCGGCGAGCAGGTCGTTGTAATGGACCAAGAGGACGTTCTGCCGCTCGCGAAGCTCCCACCAGGTGGCGATGTGGTGAAGGTGAGACCACCAAGGAGCGCCATCGCTCTGCCACGGGAACGATCCGCGTGAGATCCAGCTGTCGAAGAATCGATGTAGATCTCCGTCGTACTTCGGCAGGGGAGCGACACCGTCCGCGGCGGCGAGTTCATTCACCCAGTCGATGAAGTCATCGCGCATCTTGTCCCAGTGGTTGACGGTCGACATGAAGACGTCTCGGCCGTCTCTCGCGACGATGATGTAGAGCACCTCTTCGTGGATCGGCAGGCCATCGGCCGGCAGATGCGTCTTGATGAAACGGCGATGCTCCTGCGCGGCGAGCGTCGCGTTGATCTCTTCGATAGGAGTCCACCTGGCTTCCACCCAGGGAGACTCAACACTTCCCCCGGGGATGTCGTCGCTGGGCCACAGCATGCTGCGCACGATCCCCTGCATCCACGTAGTGCCAGCCTTCATGCTGGTCGAGATGACGATGTCGCCGGGACGGTGTTCGACATCGTCCCAACGACGGCCGTCGAAGATCGCGTGGCGATAGATGCGTGGTGGGAACCGTTCCATCCTCATCCCCGGTAGACGACCCGACCGTTTCCATCGTCCATGCTAGATGGCGCCCTCGCTGGCTCATCCCCGCCCCATTGCTTGCGGGCTCCAGTTGAGAAACGATGGGCGGCCATGAGAGACCTGTCCGTATCGCTGCTCGGGGTTCCCAGCGTCTCGCGCGGCGGGACCGCCGGCCTTCAGCCGAAGGGCAAGAAGGCCTGGGCACTGCTGACCTACCTCGCCCTGAGCGACGGCCCTCATACGCGGAATCACCTCGCGGAGCTGCTGTTCGGTGGCACTGACGATCCGCTTGGGTCGCTTCGCTGGAACCTCTCGCAGTTGCGCAAGATCCTGAAGTTGCCGGAGGCCTTGCGCGGGTCGTATCTCGATCTTCGGGCGGACCTCGATGGGGTCTTGGACGTGGACGTTCTGACGAAGGGCACGTGGACGGAGGCCATACGAGTGCGCGGCCTGGGCTGCGACCTCTTGGAAGGCATGGATTTCCCGTCGGATCCGACCTTCGAGACCTGGCTGACGCTGGAGCGATCACGCATCCGTAATGTCACGAGGAGCGTGCTCCGCGAGGCGGCGGCTGCGTCCCTCGGCAATGGTCACCCTGATATGGCGGCGGACTTCGCAGCTCGAGCGATCGCTCTCGATCCCTTCAACGAAGCCAGTCACGAGTTGTTGATCCGGGCATTCGCATCGGCCGGTCTCCACGACAAGGCGAACGCTGCTTTGGCCCGCTGCACCCAGCTCTTCCGGGACGAACTTCAGGTCGAGCCGAGCGCAGCGCTCAGGAATGCGCTGACCGAAGGACGGCCGCATGCTGGGCTCAAGGTCTCCGGGCCGGCCGCGGCCCGAGCGCAGTTGGATCTCGGCCGTTCGGCACTGAAAGCAGGCGCGATCGAAACCGGGATAGAGAGCCTTCGGGCCGCCGTGGGGGCCGCGGAGCAGTCCGGTGACCGCTCTCTCTATGCCGAATCGCTACTGGGGCTGGGATACGCACTGCTCCACTCCGTTCGAGGACGAGATGGGGAGGCCTCGGCGCTGCTGCACCGCGCTTTGGGTATCGCCGAAAGCGTGGGGTCGGAGTCGCTGACGTCCGCGTGTCTGCGCGAGCTCGGCTACATCGAGATGCTGGTGGGGAGCTACGACAGGGCCCTCGTATCTCTGGAGCGGGCCCTCGATCTTTCGGGAGATGACCAGGCCGGGGCGGCGTGGACCCTCGCTTACGAGGCGATCTGCCATTCGGACATGGGCCGTTACGCGAAGGCGGTCGAGTGCCTCGACCGATGCCTCGCGATGGAAGGCCAGGCAGATACAGCGAGTCAGACGGCCTACGCGCTCTGTCTCCTCGGGCGCATCCAGTTGTTGCGAGGCGAGCTGGCGCAGGCCCGAGAGAGCCTCGAGCGATCTATCTCCACGGCCACCAAGTGCGGATGGACGGGTTTGGTCCCCTGGCCGCAGTCACTCCTGGCCGAGGTCGACCTACTCGAAGGTGCAGATCCCGATCAGGCGCGCGTACGTTTGGAACACGCCCTCTCGCTGGCCCAACAGATCGGTGACCCCTGTTGGGAAGCGGCTGCGCTGCACGGGCTCGGCATGGTCGATGCCGCCGCGGGGGCCGTGGAGACGGCGACGGAGAGATTGAAGCGGGCCAGCACCGTGTGCGTCCGGTTCCCCGATTCGTATATCTGGATGAGGGGATACATCCTCGACGCTCTGTGCGATCTCTCGACCCAGACCGGGGCGCCGGGTGCCGATCAGTGGATCAGCGACCTGCGGAACCTGGCCGCCCAGACGGGCATGAACGAGCTGCTGGCCCGCTCGTACCTGTACGAGTCGCGCAGCGGCGACGAGTCCGCCGGGTCTACCGCCCGCCTCATCGCCCGAGAGGTCGACAACCCGGTTCTGCTCTCTTTCATCTGATCCGTCCCTTCACACGCTGCTTCACACGGTTCGGGGCGATCATCCGGTTGTCGCTGCCGTCGAGAAAGGAGCAGTAGATGCCATTGTTCATGGACGTCCACAACATGGAGGGAGGGGTGGCCGCCTCCGATGTTGCCGGAGCTCACGAGAAGGATCTCGAGGTACAGGGCCAGCATGGGGTGAACTACCTGCGGTACTGGGTCGACGAGAAGGCAGGCAAGATCTTCTGTCTGGTGGATGCACCGGATGCGGAAACCGCATCACGGGTCCACCGGGAAGCCCACGGCCTCGTCGCCGACGAGATCTACGCGGTCCAGGAAGGGTCCTAACTTCTATGGAGAGCGCCGTCGTCAGGACGGCGCTCTCCATCGCTTCGCTCTCTTGCCTTACCGCCCTGTTCCGTGGTGCGCGGCGTGCCAGGTGCCATGAGAGCCGGGCATCGGGCCCGTCATGGGCGCCCCTGTCATCGTCATGCCGGGCATCGGGGCAGCGCCGTCCTGTGTCTCGAACATGTGGCTGACCCCATAACCGCGGTCTAGACGGTTCCAGTGGTTCGGGGTCATCGCCGTCCATGCCCAGATGAACAGACCGATCGCAAGGGCGATCCCTAGGGCCGTCAGAGCAGTGCTTCCGGTGAGTTTCATCGCGACCTCCTTTTAGGCTCTATCCTCCTGAATACCCCCTGGGGGTACTAGGGCCGGTCGGCACTGGATGTGCGGGCCATACGACTCAAGGAGGAGAGATGACCCGGGTATTGAGGGTTCCCGACATGTCTTGCGGGCACTGCAAGGCCACGGTAGAGCAGGCGCTCCTGACCGTGGAGGGAGTGGAGCGCGCGTCGGTCGATCTCGGAAGCAAGACCGTCTCGGTCGAGCACGGGGATGCGGTCTCGGAGGAGGCGCTCAGGGAGGCCGTCAGCGCGGCCGGCTATTCGGTGGCGGAGGTGAGCGCGTGAAGAAGCTTCTCTTGATCGGCGCCGTGCTCCTCGCTCTCGTAGCGGGCGCTTGCGGAGGGGATGGATCGACCGATGGGTCCAGCGGTGGTTCCTCCGGCGGCGGCCATGACATGGGGTCCATGGAGGGCGAGGGCAGTCAGATGGGAGAGCCCGCCGAAGCCTCCGAGGCGGATCGCACGATCAAGGTGGTCATGCTCGACGAACTGGCATACGACCCAGAGCAGATCGAGGTCTCCGAGGGCGAAGTGATCACCTTCGAGGTGGTGAACGACGGGAAAGCTCGCCACGAGTTCGTCCTTGGGGATGCGGATTACCAAGAGATGCATGAGAGCGAGATGGCCGGCGGAGGTCACGGCGAGATGATGGGCAACTCGGTCTCGGTCGAAGCGGGCCAGAGCGCGACGCTCACCTGGCGCTTCACGGAGAGCGGAGAGGTGCTGTACGGCTGTCACGAGCCGGGCCACTACGAAGGCGGCATGGTCGGCACGATCGAAGTCGGCTAGCCCGTCCGGTGAGGTCTCGGGTTAGTGGATCGCTAGAGCGACTGCTCGGCTAAGCCTGCTCGTAGACCGGCAACTCGAACATCCGCACCTCGGGAGCTGCCGAGGCGTCGACGGTGTCGGCGGTCTGCTGCCGGGCCCCGGCGACCTTGTCCTCGCTGGCGAGCATGTCTTCTTCCGAATCCCATAAAGAGATCCCGATGGCCTCGCCCTTGTCGCGGTCGACGAGGAGGAGCTGCCCCCGGAAGCCCTTGCACTCCTTCAACGCGGGGATCACGTGCTCGCGCACCGACCGGATACCGTCCTCGAGCTTCTCAGCGGATCCTCTTACGGTGACGTGCCTCGCGTACATGGCCCACCTCCATGGCTCTCGGTCCGACGGAAGAAGTGTCCGCCAGGAGCCGAGCGGGTGCAAGGGGGAAGGAGTAGGCCGGGCGCTCGGACGGGCCGGAGAGGGTGGCAGACTCGCGCTCGATGGCGACACTTCGGATCAACTGCTGGTCGGGCCCCCGCAACGTTTCGACGGCTCTCATGCGCAGCTTCGCGCAGCGATCGGACACCCGCGCCTTCGACGAACCTCTCTACGGTTACTACCTGAGGACGACCGGCGCTCCGCATCCAGGCAGGGAGGAACTGATCGAGATCCTCGAGACCGACGCCGCAACGATCATCGAGCGAACGATCTTGGGTCCTTGCGATCGCGATGTGATGTTCTTCAAGCAGATGGTCCATCACCTCACCCCCGAGCTCGATCTCGGCTTTCTCGAGCGGTGCGTGAACGTGCTGTTGATCCGCGACCCCGCGGAAGTGATCGCGTCGCTCGTGAATCAGCTGCCCGAACCGACGATGCGAGATGTTGGGCTCGCGCGACAGGTCCAACTCTTCCGCGATCTGACCTCGCGAGGTCAAGTACCGCCCGTGCTGGATGCGAAGCAAGTGCTGCTCGATCCCGAAGGGGTGCTCAAGACGCTGTGTGACCGGCTCGGTCTGGAGTGGGATCCGGCGATGCTCACCTGGCCCCCGGGCCCGCATCCTGAAGACGGGATATGGGCGAAGTACTGGTACGACAACGTGCAGCGCTCGGCGGGCTTCGAGCCCTACCGGGAGCGGAGCAAAGAGGTACCGGAGCACTGTCGAAGCTTGGTCGAGGAGTGCCAGATCTATTACGACGAGCTGCTCCCTCACGCGATCGCGGCGGCGCCCGCCGAGAGCGCTTAGATGTCGCCCGCCCCCTACAGGCCCGAGGACCTCCCGGATCCGCGCAACGCGGGGATCGTCATCTACGTGGACGGAGACCTGGTGCCCCGGGACGAAGCGCGCGTCTCGGTGTTCGATTCGTCGGTCCAGGGTGGCGACGCCGTATGGGAGGGGTTGCGCGTCTACGACGGGAAGATCTTCGCCCTGGATCGTCACCTCGACCGCCTGTTCGCCTCGGCCCATTCGCTGAGGTTCGACGGGGTTCCGTCTCGTGAGACCGTGCGGGAAGCGGTGGTCGAGACCTTCGTCGCCAACGGGATGTACGACGATGCGCATGCCCGTCTGACCCTGACGCGCGGCCCCAAGGTCACCTCGGGTATGTCACCCACCAACAACCGCGCAGGTTGCACCTTGATCGTCTTGGCGGAGTGGAAACCCCCGGTATTCGGTACCGGAGGTCTCCGACTGATCACGTCTTCGGTGCGGAGGAACTCGCCAGCGACGCTCGATTCGAAGATCCATCACAACAATCTGCTCAACAACATCCTGGCGAAGATCGAGGCGGACGTCGCCGGCGTGGACGAGGCCTTGATGTTGGACCTGCATGGGTTCGTCTCGGAGACGAACGCGACCAACGTGTTCGCGGCGCGAGCCGGCCGGCTGCTCACGCCCAGTGCAGACGCGTGTCTCCCGGGGATCACGCGCGGGATCGTGCTCGAGCTAGCGTCGAAGGATGGCATCGACGTCGTGGAGCGAAACGTGTCGCTGTCCGAGCTCTACACGGCGGACGAGGTCTTCACCACGGGCACGATGGGGGAGCTGGCCCACGTGGTCGAGATCGATGGACGCTCGATCGGGACGGGGGTCGCCGGACCCGTGACCGAACGCCTCCGAGCCCTGCACCGCCAGCTCTGCAGCGTCGAGGGCGAACCTCTGCCGAAGAGGCCCTAGAGCTTCACCTCGAAGATCTCGATCCCGCCGTTCTCGGCATGCTCGTCGGCGGTCCAGATCCGGTTCCCGTCCCAGTAAGCCGCCCACGGGCTGAAATCGCCGTCGGCTTGGTAGTAGGCCACCTCCTGGGGCGAGCGCGGATCCTTCAGGTCGAGGACGTTCAAGCCGCCCTGGTACCAGGCCGTGGTCAGCAGACGCGTGCCCGGCTTGAAGTAGTACATGTGGGCGGAGCACCAGGCCTCTGGGGTCGCCCAGAAGCTGGAGACCGCCGACCCGCGGTCGATGTTGTAGTAGCCCTGCAGCATCGGGGCGGCCGGGTTGCTTATGTCGTAGAACCACAGCGCTCCGGTCGGGGTCCCGGCGCAGGAAGTGACTCCGTGAGCCTCGTCCCCGACGACCAACAACTTGCCGTCCGGGCTGATCATGGCGGAGTGGTTGAAGAACACCTGCGGGGTCGGGATGCGCGAGAGCGTCACGGGGGCCAGAGGATCGGAGACGTCCCACAGCTGGGTCTCGGCCCCCCCGGCGCAAGCGGCGAGCTTCAGCTTCTTGGTGATCAAGAAACCGACGTCGTGACAGCCCAAGCCCGCCGAGTTGAACCTGAGGATCTTCACATCCTTGGGGTCTCGTGCGTCGATGATCTCTTCGATCCCGCCCCGCGCGTCGCCGCAACAGCCGTTGGGGGAGACGTAGATGATCGGCTTACCGGGGTAGGCGGTGATGGTGTGGCTTCTGACCGGATCGCTGCCACCGACGATGCGCGGGCGCTTCGGATCGCGCACGTCGACGATCGCGACCCCCGGGATGCCACAGCCACCCGATGCATCGAAGGCGATGAAGCCCTTGTTCAATGACTCGACCTCGGTTCCTCCGATGCCCTCTGGACACTCGAGCTCTCCGACCACCTTCAGGGTGGAACGGTCCACGATGCTGACCGTCTTGTCCCCGACGGCGTAGGTGTAGCGCCCCTGCAGCGCGAGCTCTGTCACACGGCCGAGCTCGAGGTTGGCGATCTGTCTGATGTTGTTGCTCTTGACGGGAGCAGCCTGCGCCAAGGGAGTCAACGTGAGAGTCATCGACGCCGCGAGGACCGCAGCAAGCTTCTTCACGGCGTCGGATCCTCGGGCGAGGTCTTCCCGTCTCCGTCACAGGTGGTCCGGTACTTGTTCACCGGCAGGTAGATGGGCATCGACTCGCCGGAGCCCGTCATGCTCTGCACGAAGACGTACTCGAGGCCCTTGACGTCCAGGCTGCTGACGCAATGCAGGTGGGTCTCGTTGTTGCCGATCCCATCGGCGTAGAAACCGTTCATGACGTCATGCTCGGGATGCTTCTGCGAGGACGTCGGGTCGACGCCGCCCTGGCTGCCGACGTGGCCGAGGCCGAGGCAGTGTCCGTACTCCTGGCCCATGACGTTGTACATGTCCGCGTAGGTGAAGCTGCGGGTGAACATCTGCGAGTTGTTCACGATGCAGGGGTCGGTGTACAGAGCGAAACCCAGGACGGGGCCCTTGTTCTCATCGGTGACCACCAGGATGTCGGGCTGGCGCTGCCCCGGCAGATCGTCCCTGCCCACCACGTAGACGTCGGCTCGGAAACGCCTCTTCAGCTTGGCGGAGCCGAACATGCGGATACCGCGGTCCCACTCCTTGATCGACGCCTCCATCGCTCTGAGGTAGCTGTTCTCGAAGGGTGTGACCTCGTCGGGATCGGCTCCGCCCAGCGGACCGTTGCTGTTGTAGAGCTGGCCGTGGGTAGGCGGCACGATGTACACGGTCAGCCGTGACTTGGCCCAGAAGTCGCGTGCGGGGATCTCGAAGATGCCGTCCTCGTGGTCGGCGAGCGCGCTCGTCGGCGCCACCCCGAGGAGCAGCGCTACCGCCATCATTAGAGAGAGAAGCCTGCGCACACGGTCCTCCGTTCGATCCGTTGTGGGGGAGGTTCGCCGCGGGGCGGGGGACTCCTCCGGGCGCGCCTGGACCGGACATTGGGGCCGCTTCAGGCGACGTGGGGGGTCCACTTAGCATGGGTCCATGCGCATCGATCCCTCGACCAAAGCGGTCTTCGCCGTCGTGCTGCTGTTCGCCGCTCTGGGCTACCTGGTGATCGTCGAGGTGGCCGTCAGTGCGGGGCGCGTTCATCACGGCGTCGACGTCCGCGGCTTCGACATCGGGGGGCTCAATCAGCAAGACGCCGTCGACGCCTTGCGCCAGCGGGGCGACGAGATGAAAGAGAGCCCGATGGTCTTCACGGCCGAGGGGTTCGATTGCAGGTTCACCCCGGAGCAGATCGGCTGGGGTCCGCAACCGGCGGACACCGCGGCGGCTGCGATGGCCGTCGGACGTGACGACGCTCCCTTCGGAGCACTGGCCGACAGATGGCGCGCATGGACGGGCGGCGTATCGATCGAGTGGCAAGGCCGGACCGACCCCGCCAAGGTGGGCCGGGAGCTCAACCGGTGCGAGAAGGCGTCGGAGGGCCTCGGTGTCGAGATCGACCGACCTCGGCTTCGTTACCTGATCAAACAGACCGTCGAGGACTGGCCGCGGGGGCCGGTGGAGATCCCGCTGGCGAGCTAGCTACTCGGAGGTGGGCGTCGGCTGCGGGGTCGGCTCCGCGGTCGGTTCGACGGTCGGCTCCGGAGAGGGCTCGACGGTCGGCTCCGGGCTTGCCGCTACGCCGCCACCGCCACCACTTCCTGTTCGCGGCTTCTGCACGGCGCCGGGGTCCTCTTCCTCCTCGCCGGCGACCGATGCCGAGGGTTCCGGCGAAGGGGACTCGTTCGTGGACACCGTCGTTGCGGCGTCTTGAGTCGCGCTCGGGCTGGGCGACGACCTCCGACGCTTCGTGGCAGCCCCGCGGTCCTCCGTTTCTAGATCCTGCGAGATCGCACGGGGGAGTTCGGGTTCGCGGCTGGCCGCCCAGACGGCGGCCGTGAGGAGACCGAGAACGCCGCCCACGATCAACAGCGTCGCCAGCACGCGGCGAGCGCGCGGCCCCTCGTCGTGATCGTCCAGCTCGCCAGCTGTGGGCGGCAGGAAGGCTGCGGCAGCCGCGGGCTCCTCCAGCGCGGCAGCCAGCGCGCGCCCGTCTTCGAATCGCTCGTCCGGATCCTTCTGGAGACACCGCAGCACGATCGCCTCCAGATCGGGATCCAGGTCGGGGACGTGGTGGCTGGGAGGGATCGGAGGCGATTCCACGTGTGCGATCGCGATCGCGGTGACGTTGTCGGCGTCGAAGGGGGGCCTTCCGGTGATCAGCTCGTAGAGAACGACGCCCAGCGAGTAGACGTCGGAGCGGGGGGTGCAGCCCTGGCCCGATGCCTGCTCCGGGGAGACGTAATGGGGAGAGCCGATCGCCTGGCCGGTCGCGGTCAGCTGCTCGGCGTCCCGGGCGAGCGCGATGCCGAAGTCAGCGAGCTTCGCGCGTCCGTCGTCGGTCATGAGGATGTTCGCCGGTTTGATATCCCTGTGGACCATCCCGGCGCTGTGTGCGGCGCCGGCTCCCCACGCCGCCTGGCTCACGATCTCGGCAGCGCGTTCCGGAAGGATCGGCTCGCCGGTCAGGTCGGACAGCGCGCCGCCGCCCACGTACTCCATGACCAGGTAGGGCCGTTCCTCGAACTCCCCGAAGTCGAGGACGTCCGTGACGTTCGGGTGCGAGAGCCGTGCCACCAGCTGGGCCTCGTTGAAGAACCTGACCAGGAACTCGGGGTCCGCATGGAACTGAGGCGCGAGGAACTTCACCGCGACGGGGCGGTCGAGGCGCTCGTCGCGCGCGCACCAGACCTCGGCCATCCCGCCTCGGCCCAGCCGGTGTTGGAGCCGGTATCGGCTCTGGATCAGATCGTTCTCGTTCATTATTGGCGGATTCTCCCAGATGCTTTCTTGCCCATATCGCCCCGGACTACGCAGGAAACCTCGCCGGGGGAGGGAAACTTGGCAACCAAGCACTACCAAACCATGCGGAGGTCCCATGTTGCGTCGGTTCGTAGCCCTCTTCGTCCTTGCCGGAACGATCTCGGCATCGCTCCTGACCTCGGTGGGGGCCGCGGCCCCCCCGGCCGTCGCCGACCATCTCCGGGCGTTCTCGATCGTGCCCCCCGGTCAGGAGGGCAACGTGACCGCGGCGGAGCTGCTCAGCGGCGACTACGGCCCTCACTTCTCGGACCAGCTCGAGATGTACGCCTCGCTCATCGACGACGCCGACGTCACGGAGGAGGAGCTCAGCAAGTACTTCCGCTCGATGCAGTTCGGGCCCGGCGCCGATATCGAGAGCGAGTATTCGCCGAAGGCAGGCGTCACCGTCTACAGAGACAGCTTCGGCATCCCCCACATCTATGCGGACACGCTCGACAACGCGAGCTTCGCTTTGGGTTACGTGTCCGCCGAGGATCGCATGTTCGAGATGGATGCCTTCCGCCACGCCGCACGGGGAACGCTGGCCGAGTTCGTAGGCCCGGGTGACGACGACGCCAACCTCAAGATGGACATCGAGACCCGCAAGCATGGCTACACCGACGAAGAGGTCCAGAAGATGTTCGACGATCTGGACGACAAGTTCGGTGAGACCGGCAAGCAGGTGCAGACCGGCCTTCAGGCGTACGCCGACGGCATCAATGCCCGGATCGCAGAGATCCGCATGAACCCGACCGAGTGCGACGCCGCCTACCAGGCCACCGGGAACGCGTGTCCGCCCAACCCCGAGGACTGGGAGGTTCTCGACACCCTCTTCCTGGTGGTCCTTCAACTGCGCGTGTTCGGGGAGACCGCAGGTGGAGAGCTCGGTCAGGCAGCCCTTTACTCGCATCTCACGAAGGATCTCGGCAACAAGCTGGGAGCGAGGGTCTACAAGGACCTGGCCCGGCAGAACGACCCGGCTTCGGCAACGTCGATCGATCCGGTTGACGGCAAGTTCCCCTCGCAGGCGTTGGGTCGCGTCCAGCGCGCCTCGTTCGCCATCCCCGACAACGCCGAGCGTTTGAGCGAGCAGGAGACCCGCGCGATCCGCAACCGTGAAGAGGTGCTGAGGAGCATCGGCTTCCCGACCGGTCCGACCTCCAACGCGATCATCGTCTCCGGCTCCAACTCGAAGACGGGGAACCCGCTTCAGTGGGGCGCTCCGCAGGTCGGCTACGCGGTGCCCTCTTTCTTCATGGATATCGACGTGCACGCTCCCGGCGTCGACTTCCGAGGCCCGGCCGTTCCGGGAGCCTCGGCCCTGGTCCCGCTGGGCCGGGGGTCCGACTACGCATGGTCACTTACGACGGGCTACTCCGATGCGGTCGATACCCGCGTCGAGTTGCTCTGCGATCCGAAGGGCGGAGAGGCGAAGCAGGACTCGAACGGCTACATGTTCAAGGGGAAGTGCCTCGAGATGGAGTCGCGTCAGGAGACCTTCACGGTCACCCCCACTCCCGTCGACCCCGGCCAGCCGCGCCGCGAGACCCGCACGTTCTATAGGACCAAGCACGGCCCCGTGTTCCTGCGCGGACAGGTCGACGGCAAGCCTGTCGCGTTCGTGAAGCAGAGGATGTTCTGGAAGAAGGAGATCGATTCGGTTCCACAGTTCTTGAAGTGGAACACCCAGATCACCGACGTCGAGGACTTCGACGCCGCGGCCGAGAACTTCACGATGTCCTTCAATGCCTTCTACGTCGATCACGATGACATCGGTTACTTCCACGTCGGCCTCTATCCGAAGAGAGCCCCCGGCGTGCATCCCTCGCTGCCGACGTGGGGGACCGGCGAGTGGGAGTGGCAGGGGCGACTGCCTTATTCGTCGCATCCCAAGGTGATCGATCCTTCGTCGGGGTGGCTCGCCAACTGGAACAACCAGCCGGCGCGCGGGTGGAAGAACTTCGACGGCTTGAAGTTCGGCGCCGTGCATCGCGTCGAGCTGCTGCAGGACAAGTTGGAGAGCTTGTTCGCCACGGGCAAGGCAGACACGTCTGATCTCGTCGATGTGGCTCGCGAGGCCGCGACCCAAGACACGCGCGGTCTCTATCTCGGGCCCAAGATGGTGAAGGCCGCTGCCGCGGCCGTCGGCTCGGACGCGAAGGACGCCGAGGCGCTGGCTGCCGTTCAGACGTGGGTACAGGCGGGCGCTCATCGCAAGAACAAGGATCGCGACGAGACGATGGACGAAAGCCCGGCCCTGGTGCTCTTCGACGAGTGGTACACGACCCTCGTCAGGCGGATCTTCGATGACGAGATCGGAGCGGACGACTACGACCTCGTCCCTGCCCCTATCAGCGATTACGACCCCACTCAGGGGTCGGTGTTCTGGTTCGACTTCTCGAGCTATCTGGAGAACCTGTTCAGGAAGAGCTCTCGGGAGGCCTACGCGCGCAACTACTGCGACAACATGGACACGGCGAAGGTCGAGACCTGCAATCAACAGATCGCCGAAGCGTTCAAGCAGGCGTTGGCGAAGGTTCGCGCCGAGCACGGAGAGAGCATGACGGCGTGGGAGAAGCCGGCCGAGAACATCGTCTTCAGGGAGTTCGGAGCCGGCTCGGTCGACCCGATCCCGTGGCAGAACCGGGGCACCCACAATCACATCGTCGAGGTGCTTTCGGACGCATCCGCGCCGCCTGCCGGGCAGCCGTGAGCCCTGAGGGGGTCGGGTAGTCTCGGACGCATGACGGATGCAAAGAAGCTTCCGCCGATGCCGGAGCTGATGATCGCCGGGCCCGGCGAGCTGCACGATGACGAGCTGGCCATCCTCGGCCGCCAGGTGATCGCCCACTACGGAGACGTCTGGACGGAGCTCCATAACGAGACGGTCGCTCAGATGGGCCGTTTCCTGGGCGCGGCGGACGCTCCGTACATCGTGCCGGGCAGCGGGACGACGTGTCTCGACGCAGCCCTTTTCAACCTCTTCGAGGCAGGGCAGAAGGTCATCGTTGCCAACACCGGTTATTTCGGCATCCGACTGATGGAGATGGCGCGTCAGCACAAGCTCGAGGTCGTCGAGGTGCCGGTGGAGGTGGGCTCGGCCGCCGACCCGCAGCGCATCGCCGAGGCCGCCACGGGCGCGCAAGGTGTCCTGACCACACACGTCGACACCGCGACGGGGGTTCGCCATCCGATCGAGGAGATCGCCGCGGCGGCTCACGAAGCCGGCGCAGTGATCATGGTCGACGGCATCGCATCGGTCGGCGGTGAGCTGATCAACATCGACAAGATGAACATCGACTGTCTCGTGACCAGCACGCAGAAGGGCCTGGAGGCACCCCCGGGCCTCGGCATCCTCGTCCTCGGTCCGGGTGGGCGCGAGCGGGTCGAGGCCCGCAGCGAGCGACCCGACTCGTGGTACCTCGATCTGAAGGTCTGGGACTGGTACCGAGAGGACTGGGGGGCCTGGCACCCGCACCCGGTGACGATGCCGACCAACCTGATCCTCACCTTGTCGGCGAGCCTGGAGCGGATCAGCGAGACCGGCCTCGAGGCCTGGGTCGCCGCTCGCGCGGATCTAGCGAAACGATGCAGAGAAGGGCTGCGGGGCCTCGGGCTGGATCCCGTCCCCGAGCCGGGAGCGGAAGCGAACCTCGTCGTCGCAGCGTGGGCGAGCGACCCCACCAAGATCCAGAAGCACCTTCTCGAGCACGGCCTGATGATCTCGGGCGGCCTCGTGCCGACGATGGGCAAGGCCATCCGGGTCGGGCTGATGGGACGCAACGCGACCCCCGAGAAGGTGGATCGGATGCTCGAGCTCGTGGCCGAGGCGCTGGCCGCCTAGCTAGCCTTTCTGCACCACCGGTTCCAGGGCGCCGTAGACGTCTCCGATCACCGGATCGGCATGACCCGGCCAGGCTGCCTTCGGTTTCAGCAGCGCGAGCGTGGACAGGCTCGCGAGCGCCTGTCGCCGGTCCAGGTTGAACGCGTCGTGTGCGAGCCGGGGCTTCGTCTTGCGTCCGCTGTAGACATCGGTCGTGTAGAAGACGTCGGTCGTCAGGGCGAGACGATCGCTCTCCCGCCACAGCGCGATCTGACCGGGTGAGTGACCCGGCAGATGGATAACGGTGAAACCCGCGATGTCGTCTCCCTCAGCGACGGTGCCCTCGATGCGAACGGGTCCTCCATCCCAGTGCTTCATCAACCCGGGATAGATCCACCGGGCGGGAGGGGCGAGCTTGGTGAGATCCTGATAATGGAGCCCGCCGTCGGTCTCGGCGTCGGCGCGGTCGTCCGCGTGGCAGAACACGGGAGCGCCGAGTCCGGGAGCGGCTCCCCGGTGGTCCACGTGCGCGTGGCCGAGCACGATCCTGGTCAGCCCGCCGAGTTCGTCGGTGCCTCTACGGATCTGTTCGGTCATCGAGGAGATGCCTGCATCGAAGAGAGCGACGCCCGAGCCGTCCGCGATCGCATAGACGTTCATCCGCCGAGGGATGCCGCCTCGGATCAACCAGACGCCGTCCGCGATCGGTTCCGGGCCCGCCGTCATGCCATCAACCCTAGACGGTTGCTCTACCGGGCCAAGCTCTCGACGACTCCGGCCGCGGTCCCGGCGAAGACCAAAGCCGGGACCAGATTGATCACGCGCACCTCGACCAACTCGAGCAGACGCAGCGCGACCCCGAGGACGAGCACGCCCCCCACCACACCGATTTGAGCGAGAACCTCTTCCGACAGCAGCGGTTCGATCAGCACTCCAAGCCCGGTCAACAGGCCCTGATACAGGGCGATCGTCACCAACGATGCGAGGACGCCCCAGCCGTAGATCGATGCGAAGCCGATCGCCGCGAAGCCATCGAGCGTGCTCTTGATCATCAACAACCGGACGCTCGTTCCCAGCCCGTCTTCGACCGCGCCGAGGATCGTCATCGGCCCCGCACAGAACACCGTCGACGAGACGACGAAACCCTCGACGAAGCTCGACCGGTCGGTCGCGGTGGAGGAGTCTCCGTCCGTCACCCCGAGCCGTTCGCGCAGCCGGTCGCCGACCGAGGCGAGCCGATCCTCCAGCCGAAGGGCTTCTCCGACGATGCCGCCGGCGATCACCGACCCGATCGCGATCACGGCGCGCTTCAAACCCTCGTCGGCATCGAGCAGAGGAGCGAAGCCGGTCACCGCCACCGCGATCGTGACCAACCCCAACCCCTGCATGATCGTTCTGCGCATGGGGGCCGGGAACCGATGGCCGATCAACACGCCTACAGAACCCCCGACCGCGACCGTGATCAGGTTTACGACCGTTCCTAGGCCGCGCATGACGACTCCCGGTACTCAGGCATCGGCGCACGCTAGCAGCGGCAAGAGGGTCCGCTCTAACCGACCTCTGTAGTAGCAGCCGCGTTGTCGTAGATCGCCGGATCCAGTCCGTGCCGATAGGCGATCGAGATGCGTGGCCCCGCCTTGGCGACCTTGGGCACGCTGTGCAGCCAGGTCCGCTGCGTCCGGCCCCCGGTGACGAGCAGGTCGCCGCGTCCAAGCATGAAAGCGTGTGTCTCTCCGCCCCCGCGCGGCTTGAGGAGGAACCGCCGAGGCTCACCGAGTGACACCAGGGCCACCAACGGAGCGTCGAT
>JBKHXK010000025.1:0-35793 GCA_046566065.1 Actinomycetota bacterium
CTTCCTCTGGAGGTACCGTCAACCCCAGGGCATTTCCTCCCCGGGGACTTCTTCCCTCCTGACAGCGGTTTACGATCCGAAGACCTTCCTCCCGCACGCGGCGTCGCTGCGTCAGGCTTTCGCCCATTGCGCAAGATTCCCTACTGCTGCCTCCCGTAGGAGTCTGGGCCGTGTCTCAGTCCCAGTGTGGCTGGTCGCGCTCTCACGCCAGCTATGCGTCAAAGCCTTGGTAGGCCGTTACCCCACCAACAAGCTGATACACCGCGGGCCGATCCCAGACCGAAAAAACTTTGCCTGCTCTCCCATGCGGAACTGCAGGGTTATCCGGTATTAGCAACGGTTTCCCGTTGTTATCCCAGAGTCCGGGGCACGTTACCCACGTGTTACTCACCCGTTCGCCGCTTTCAGGGAGAAGGGTTACCCCTTCTCCTTTCGTCGCTCGACTTGCATGTATTAAGCACGCCGCCAGCGTTCGTCCTGAGCCAGGATCAAACTCTCCGTAGAGAATTGGCGCTCCTAACAGGTGGTTAACCGAAGTCATCCACCTCGGAGCGTCAAAGTTTGAAGCTGTGCATCAGCGAACGATCTGACTAGTGAAAGTCATTGAACGTTTGCCGAATTTATTTGTGGTACTTGATCGCTGAAAACTAAGTTTTCAACGAGGGTCCACTGGTTTCCGTTCGAACACCTCTTGCGAAGGAGATGTTCTCCCGGCAGGCACACTGTTCAGTTCTCAAAGAGCGTTGCTGCATACCTCTTAGGGCAAACAAAAACGCCGGGCCAAGAGAGCGCCGGCGAGTCACCAAGCATCCTGGTCTTCCTAGATCAGGTGCCTTATAGGCGACTCCTCCTGTCTTGCTAAGCACGGTCCTGGCAGGAGGGCCGGGATCCATGCGTGCCAAAGTTCTTGCCCCTCGGGCTTGTGTAATTTACCAGACCCGTGACGGGTGGTTCAACCCCTCCGATCGGAGCTGTATTCCACCTCGGTCGAGTCGATCCCGGAGGTTACACGCCTCCCCGGATCCGTACGAAGCGTCGCTTCCCCACCTGGATCACGGCCCCTCTGAGCGACTCGAGCGGAACCTCCTCGGCGGCTACCCGCGAGCCGTCGATGCGCACCCCCCCTTGCGAGATCAATCTACGGGCCTCCCCGCGCGACGAGACCAGGCCCACCGTCGCCAGGAGCTTCGGGAGGGATACGGACCCGCCCTCGACTACATCGGGGGGCACGTCTACCTCGTCTACGTCGTCGGGGATCTTGTGCTCCTTGAACTGCCGGTCGAAGGCGGCCTCCGCCTGCTGAGCGGCCTCCGCTCCGTGATACAGCTCCACGACCGCTCGAGCGACGCGGCGTTTGGCCCTTCCGGCGTCGGGCCCACCGGCGCCCGTCGCGGCCTCGATCTCGTCCACCGCTTGGGGGTCGAGGTCGGTCGCGAGGGACGCATACCGGGCGGTAAGTGAGTCCGGGATGCTCATGATCTGGCCGAACATGACGTCCGGCTGCTCCCGGATGGCGACGTAGTTCTTCAACGACTGCGACATCTTCTGGACCCCATCGAGGCCTTCCAGCAGGGGCAGGGTCATGGCCACCTGAGGCCGCTGGCCGTACGCGCGCTGAAGGTCGCGACCCACCAACAGGTTGAAGAGCTGATCGGTGCCGCCCAGCTCTACGTCCGCCTGAACGGCCACGGAGTCGAAACCCTGCATGAGCGGATACATGAACTCGACGAGGGAGATGGGCCTGTTCTCCTTGTAGCGCTTGGAGAAGTCATCTCGTTCGAGCATCTGAGCCACGGTGTACCTGGCGGTGAGTCGCAGGATGTCTCCCATGTCCATGGGCTCGAGCCACTCCGAGTTGTAACGGACCTCGAGGTTGCGCTCCGAGAGGATGTCCATCAAGGAGGCCACGCACGACTCCGCGTTCGCCTGGACCTCTTCCTTGGTCAGTTGGGGGCGCGTCTCGGATTTTCCCGAGGGGTCCCCGATGCGAGCGGTGAAGTCCCCGATGATCAGAACCGCCGTGTGGCCCGCGTCCTGGAAGTCACGCAGCTTCCGCAACGGGACCGCCCATCCCAGCGTCACGTCCCGAGCGGTGGGGTCGAGACCCAGCTTCACCCGCAGCGGCCGGCCCCCGTCCAGCCGCTCGACGAGCTCCTCGCGGCGAACGACGTGCTCGGCCCTGCGTAGCAGGGCCTCGTGGCCTCCTATCGAGTCGGGCATGGGGCGGATGGTAGTCCAGGGATAGCCCCAGGCCCGGCCGTAGAATCCCCGTGGATGCGCAAACGTCGAAGCACCGTCCTCGCACTCACCCTTGCCCTCACCCTCCTAGGGCCCTCGTGTGCGCGCCTATCGGACCAGCTGACAGACCTGCCCAAGCTGAAGCGGAAGGATCTGCGCTTCAAGCTCGCCCAGTCGTCCAAGGTCTACGACAGCAACGGCAACCTGATGCACACCCTGCATCAGACCGAGAACCGCACGATCGTCCCCCTGAACCGCATCCCGAAGCACGTGCGCGAGGCAGTGATCGCGATCGAAGACGAGCGGTTCTTCGAGCACGAGGGCCTGGACCTGCGGGCGGTGCTTCGAGCCCTGGTCACGAACGCCCAGAGCGGTTCGATCAAAGAAGGTGGCTCGACCATTACTCAACAGCTGGTGAAGAACCTGATCATCTCGCCGGGAGAGATCGCCGACCGCACGCTCGAGCGGAAGATCACCGAGGCCGCCCTCTCCCGGCAGCTGGAGGAGAAGCTCTCCAAGCGAGAGATCCTGGAGGCATACCTCAACACCGTCTACTTCGGTAACGGCGCCTACGGTGTCCAGGAAGCGGCCAACACGTACTTCGGGAAGACCGCCAAGCAGCTCAACCTCGCCCAGGCTGCGGTCATCGCGGGAGTCATCCGAGCTCCTGAGGATTACGACCCCTACGACCGCCCGAAAGCCGCGGTGGAGCGTCGCAACGTGGTTCTCACGAAGATGGCGGAGCTCGGATGGGTGGGGCAGGACCGTGCCGAGCGAGCCAAGAACGAGAAGCTGAAGCTGCGAAAGGTGGACAAGGAGGACCGCTATCCGGCCCCCTACTTCATGGACTACGTCCAGCGATTGATCACCTATGACCCGCGTTTCGAAGCCTTGGGCGAGAACGTCCGGCAGCGTCAGAAGAACCTCTTCCAAGGTGGGCTGAGGATCCACACCACGGTCGACCTCGACATGCAAGCCGCCGCGGAAGAGGCCGTGCGCACCGTCCTCCCCTACGACTCGGACCCCTCGGCTTCGTTGGTCGCGATCGATCCCGCCACCGGCCACGTCAAGGCTCTCGTGGGAGGCCGGGACTTCTTCGCTCCCCGGAAGGTCGACCCCCGGGCGAAGCTCAACCTGGCGATCGCGAACGAGCCCGACCTGGGGCGCGTCGAGAACTCGGTCACGGGGAAGACCGAGCTCCGTGCGCCGGGGACGGGCCGTCAGGCCGGATCCGCCTTCAAGGTGTTCGCCCTTGCGGCCGCGATCGAAGAGGGCATACCGCTATCGAAGACCTACAAGGCGGGCTCCCAGGTGGTCTTCCCCGGGCTCGGTGAGAACGGGACCGACTACAGGGTCCAGAACTACGAGGGGGGCAGCTTCGGCTCGAAGCTTTCACTTCTAGAGGCCACCGTCTTCAGCGTGAACGTCGTCTATGCGCAACTCGTGATCGACGACATCGGTGAGGAGGCGGTCGTGGAGGTGGCGGAGCGAATGGGCATCTCCAGCTACAACGACCTGCTTCCCGTCCCGTCTGCGGTGCTCGGGACGAACGAGGTGAACCCGCTCGACATGGCCTCGGCCTATGGAACCCTTGCCGCGAACGGCGTCTACAACCCGCCGATCGCCATCACCCGCATCACGCGAGCCGACGGCGAGATCCTGTACAAGGACGAGACCGAGGGGGAGGAAGCTCTCGAGCCCGCCGTTGCATATCTCACCACCAGCGCGTTGCAACAGGTGATCCAGCGAGGCACCGCCGCGGCTTACGGGAACATCGGACGTCCGGCAGCCGGCAAGACCGGCACCGCGCAGGAATACAGGGACGCTTGGTTCGTCGGTTACACCCCGGATCTCGTGGCGTCCGTGTGGGTGGGCTATCCCGAGGGCTCGATCGAGATGAAGCCATCCTGTTCCGGTTCGATCAACCCGTGCCGTCCTACCCGAACGATCTCGTCCGGTGGGGTCACGGGAGGGTCCTTCCCGACGCAGATCTGGAGCGCCTTCATGTTGCAGGCCCTGTCGGGGGTCCCCGCATCTTCCTTCCCGCCGCCGACCTCCGGCACCACCACGGTCACCATCGATACGCGCACGGGCTGTCTGGCCACGAAGCTCACACCTCAGGAGTTCAAAGCCCAGGCCACTTTCGCTGCGGGGACCGAGCCCGAGGAGTCATGTCCCGTGGAAGAGGACGGTATCGAGGTTCCCGACGTGGTCGGCTTTCCGGCAGACGAAGCCGAGAGGATCCTGGAGCGAGCCGGGTTCGACGTGGAGCGTGTCGAAGAGCCGAGCAGCTCCTATCCCCCAGGCACCGTCATCGGGCAATCCCCCGGCGGAGGGGAGCTCGCGCCGGAGGGAGCCGAGGTGACTATCTCGGTCTCGATCGCGGGAAGCGACGAAGGTGACGACGAGACAACCGTGCCGGACGTGCTGGGGATGCCGGAAGGGGCCGCCGAGTCGCGCCTCCACAGCGACGGTTTCGATGTCAGGGTCGTCTATCAACGGGAATCGGACCCGGCGGCGGCGCGGCGCAACCGGGGCCGGGTGTGGAAGCAATCCCCCGCGTCGGGGTCTCAAGCGGCGTCCGGCTCGCTCGTCACGATCTGGGTGAATCCCTAGCGCTAGGAGCGACGCGACGCGTGAACGTGTCCCGGAACCACGAAACGCCAGGGGATGTCGTCGCCGCGACCCGCTGCCAGACCGATCCGGTTGGTCTGCGAGATCTCCCCATCCTGCATCCTCTGCGTGAGATCGTCTTCTGCGCAGAAGAAGGAGCCGCCGCGCAGTAACGAGGCCCCGTCGTGCTCCTTCGAGATGCCCATCGCTTGAGCCAGTCGGGCAGGACCGGACGCGAGGAGCCGGTCGCTCGCCACGCCGCCGCGGTTGACACGCATCAGGGCGATCTCGTCCATCGGCTCACCCGCCCTGAGCAACACCGCCTGGCAGACACCCTCCTGCCCGCAGACGATGTTGACGCACCAGTGCATCCCGTAGGTGAAGTACACGTAGAGGTGAGCGGGAGGCCCGAACATCGTGCGCGTTCGAGGTGTCGGTCCCCTGTAGCCATGCGACCCGGGGTCCTCGGAGCCCCGATACGCCTCCGTCTCGACGAGACGAACGGCGATGTCGCCCTCAGGGTGCCGGTGCACGAAGATGCAGCCGATCAGATCGCGCGCTACATCCAGAGCATCGCGGGCGTAGAAGGAGCGGTGCAGCCGTCTCAAGACGAGCGAGAG
The DNA here is from genome assembly GCA_046566065.1 of Actinomycetota bacterium. Classification (GTDB taxonomy): domain Bacteria; phylum Actinomycetota; class CADDZG01; order CADDZG01; family WHSQ01; genus MB1-2. The sequence continues at coordinate 5,472 of JBKHXK010000025.1, forward strand.
GGGTCAGTCGAGAAGCCAGGCCAGCAGCGACTTCTGAGCGTGCAGCCGGTTCTCTGCTTGATCCCACACCACGGAGCGCGGCCCGTCCATGACGTCCGCCGCGATCTCCTCGCCGCGATGCGCCGGCAGGCAGTGCATCACGATCACCTCATCGTCGGCGAGACCCACCATGTCGGAGTCGATCCGGAAACGTTCGAAGCTCTCGTGCCTGTCGTTCCTCTCCTGGCCCATGCTCACCCACACGTCGGTGTACAGAACGTCGGCCCCCGAAACCGCTTCCGCGACGACGTCCGTGACGATCAGACGACCGCCGGACTCGGCGGCCAGCTCGCTACTGCGCTCGGTCACCTGGGGGAAGGGCTCGTAGCCAGAAGGACAGGCAACCCTGACATCCATCCCGGCCTTCGCTCCGCCGAACATCAGGGAATGGGCGACGTTGTTGCCATCGCCGACGTAGGCGAGCGAGACGCCGCGCAGGGTTCCCTTCTTCTCCCTGATCGTCTGGAGGTCTGCGAGACACTGACAGGGGTGCTCGAAATCACTCAACGCATTGATCACGGGAACGTTGGCGGCATCGGAGAGGCGCTCTAGGCGATCCTGCCCGAACGTTCGCACGACGATCGCATCGACGTATCGCGACAACACCCTTCCCGTATCTTCGATCGTTTCCCCGCGACCCAGCTGAAGCTCATCGCCCCTGAGGATCACCGTATGGCCCCCCATCGAAGTGATCGCTACCTCGAAGGAGACCCTCGTCCGTGTAGATGGTTTCTCGAAGATGACGGCCACCTGCTTGCCGTCGAGGCGGTGAGCCCAGCCGGATGGGTCTTGCTTCGCGGCATCCGATCGATCCAGCAGGCCGACGAGCTCATCCGCGGAGACATCGTCTACCGACAGGAAACTTCGGCTCATCGGACCTCCAGTCTCATGCGCGGAGGGTCGCCCCCACGCGCTCGGCCAGAACGGCTACCACCCGCTCCCGCACTGCATTGGCTTCTGCGTCCGTAAGGGTCCGGTCGGTCGCTCTGAGCTCGAGCGAGAAGGCGAGGCTCTTCTTTCCGGAGCCGATCTGTTCGCCTTCGTAGATGTCGAACAGGCGCGTCCCGGCCAGCTCCTCGCCCCCCGCGTCCCGGATCAGATCCTGTACCTCGCCCGCTGGGACGGAGGTATCGACCACCACCGCGATGTCGAGCAGGTTGCTCGGGAACCTAGACAGCTCCTCGATCTTCGTCTTGGACGGAGTCGCATCCCACAGCGATGCGAGGGCCACTTCGAAGACCACGACCGGTCTGTCGATCTGCCAGTGTGCGAGCACCTGCGGATGCAACTCGCCGATGGCCCCGATCGTCGTTCCTTCGTGGACCACCGCGGCCGCCCGGGTGGGGTGGAAGGGCATCCCCGTAACCGGCGTCACTGTCGGAGGGGCAGCTCCGAGGCCCTCGAAGATCGCTTCCACGATCCCCTTCGCATCGAAGAACGACCATGGCTCCTCCTCCGTCAGCCAGGAGGGCTCGTGACGCGACCCACAGAATGCAGCCGCGAGCACGGAGGCTTCCACGGGAAGGGGGCCGTCGCTCGGTTCATAGATGCGAGCAAGCTCGTAGAGGGTCGTCCGCTTCGAACGTTGTCTCTCGTTCAGCGCTATGGCTCTGAGGAGACCCGGCAGCAGGCTGGTGCGAAGCGCTTCGTCCGCCTCGGACATCGGATTGGCCAGCTTGACGACCTGCCTGGCGGCTCCCTCATCGGAGACGGCGAGACCCTCTAGATCCTTGTGAGACATGAAGGAGCTGGTCCACGCCTCCTGGAGGCCCAGGTTGGCGAGCGACCTCCTCAGGGCCCGATCCAGTGTCTGCATCCGATCGAGGTTGCCGACCTTGCCCGGAGGAAGGGTTGCCGGAAGCCTCTCGAAGCCCACCAGGCGACCTACCTCCTCGACCAGATCGATCTCTCGGCGAAGATCGGGACGGAAGCTGGGGGCCAGGACCTGCAGCTCTTCGCCGCGCTCCTCGACCGCGCAACCCAGAGCGCGCAGGTAGCTAGCTTGCTGCGTCGGCGACACCGACGTGCCGAGTACACGATCCGTGCGAGACGGTCGCAGGTTGATCTGAGGCCGCTCGAAGGGGGTGGGGTAAGCGTCCCGCACCTCGGTCGAGAGCCGGCCGCCACCGAGCGCCTGGATCAGGCCCGCAGCACGAGCAGCAGCCCTCTCCACGCCTTCGATATCGGCGCCGCGTTCGAAACGGGCCGAGGCCTCGGTGCGCAGTCCGTGACGGCGGCTGGTGAAGGACACCGAGGCCGGATCGAAGTAGGCCGACTCCAAGATGATGCTCGTCGTTTCGAGACCGACCTCCGAGTCCCCTCCACCCATCACGCCGGCCAGGGCGAGGATCTCCTTCTTGCTTGCGATCAGCAGGTCGTCGGGATGAAGGGATCGCTCCTTCCCGTCCAGGGTGGTGAGCTTCTCGCCCGATCGAGCTCGGCGGACGACGATGTGATGATCGCGGACGCTCTGCGCGTCGAACGCGTGCAGCGGGTGGCCCAGCTCGAACAAGACGTAGTTGGTCACGTCTACTACGTTCGAGACCGAACGCACCCCGACGCTCAGCAACCGAGAGATCAACCAAGCGGGTGAAGGACCCACCCGCACGCCGTCGAGATATCGGGCGAGGTAGCGGGGGCATCCCTTGTGATCCTCGATGTCGACCCGTACGGGGGAGGTGAGGGAAGGGGATTCCTCGATCTCCAGAGCCGGTTCGGCCAGGTCGTTGCCGAGCAGGACGGCCACCTCGCGCGCCACGCCGTACACGCTCATGCAATCGGGTCGGTTAGGAGTCACCTCCAGCTCGAAGACCGTGTCGTCCAGGCCCAAGAGCGACACCACATCCGACCCCAGGGACGCGTCCGACGGCAGGATCAGGATCCCGGAGGCATCGGTCGAGACGCCGAGCTCGGCCGCCGAACACAACATCCCCCGGCTGACCTCGCCCCTGATCTTGCGTTCCGTTATCTCCAGATCGGGGAGGCGGGCGCCGACCTGAGCCAGCGGGACCAGATCGCCGACCTCGAAGTTGCTGGCTCCGCACACGACACGATGTGTCTCCCCGAAGTCCACCCTGACCTCGACGAGGCTGAGATTGTCGGCGTTCGGATGGTCCGAGATCTCCAACACCTCAGCTACGCGAACCCCCGCGATGTCGCCGGCGGGCCGATGGATCGCCTCGACCTTCGTGCCCGAGAGATCCAGAAGATCAGCCAATTTCTCGGGGGGGACGTCGACCGGGACGAACTCCTCCAGCCATCGCAGAGGCACCCTCATGCGAGGCCCTTGAACTGCCGTAGGAAACGGACGTCGTTCTCGTAGAACTGACGGATGTCGCTGACGCCATGAGCGAGGGCCGCGATGCGCTCGATGCCCATCCCGAACGCGAAACCGGAGTAACGCTCCGGGTCGTAACCGACCCACTCGAAGAGAGCGGGATCGACCATCCCGCAACCCAGAACCTCGATCCACCCCTCGCCCTTGCACATCCGGCACCCACTGCCGCGACAGACGAAGCACTGGACGTCCAGCTCGGCCGAGGGCTCCGTGAATGGGAAGTAGTGAGGGCGCAGTCGGACGTCGAGGTCTTTGCCGAATACGGCCCGGGCGAAGGCCGACAGCGACCCCTTGAGGTCCCCCATCGTGATCCCCTCGTCTACAGCCAGTCCCTCGATCTGGGCGAACTGACTTATGTGGGTTGCGTCTTCCGCCTCGCGCCGATAGGTACGACCGGGGACGACGACGTAGACCGGCGGCTCCTGTGTCTCCATGATGCGCATCTGCATCGGCGACGTCTGGGTGCGCAAACAGACGGTTTCGTTCGTCCCCTCGACGTAGTAGGTGTCCTGAGAAGAACGAGCGGGGTGCTCGGGAGGGGTGTTAAGGGCGTCGAAGTTGTAGGTGGAGAGCTCAACCTCGGGCCCTTCCGCCACTACATAGCCCAGGCCCACGAAGATGTCGACGATCTCCCAGATCGTCTTCGTGAGCGGATGGATGGTACCTACATCCGGCCTGTTCCCCGGAAGCGTCACATCGACGCGCTCACGCTCCCACCGCTGCGTGAGCTCGGCGGCCTCGAACGTCTTGCGCTTCTCGTTCAGGGCCTCCTCCAGCTCCTGTTGCACATCGTTGGCCAGGCGGCCCATCTCCCTACGCTCTTCCTCGTCGACGCGCCCCAGCCCAGAACGGGCTTGGGACAACGGAGCTTTGCGCCCCAACACACGGACGCGCGCCTCCTCGAGAGACGCTAGGTCGGTGGCTTGCGAGATGCGAGCGAGTCCTTGTAGGCGAGCTTCCTCCAGTTGAGCGCGGAGGTCACTCATCGGCTATCGCCTTGGGGAGGGAGATCGTGAAGGTCGATCCCCTACCAGGCTCGCTGGTCACCGAGAGGGTGCCGCCGTGGACGTCGATCAGGCGCTTGCTCAGATACAGCCCCAACCCGGTCCCGGAGGGCGTCGCCTTCTGACCGGTCGGGCCGGGACCGAGGAAGACGGTCTCGAGCCGCTCCTCTTCTATACCGACGCCCCGATCTGCGACGTCGATCTCTACCATGTCACCAGCCTCGCGACCGGTGATGAGGATCTCGCCTTCGTCGGAGAACTTGATCGCGTTCTCTACGAGGTTGCCCAGGACGTGCTCGAGACGATCGGGATCGGCGAAGGCGCGCAGGCCCATCGGGATCTCGATCTTCACGCGGTCCGATCCAGGTAGAGCCGAGTGGTGCCCGGCTGCCTTCTCCGTGAGGGCGCCGAGGTCCACGTTCTGTTTATGGAGCTCGAGACGGCCCGTCTCCAGGCGGGCCAGGTCCAAGACCTCCGACACGATCCTTCCCATCCGCTCGGCGTCGGCATGGATCGTCTCGACGAACTGGAACTTCTGCTCTTCGGTGAAGCGATCCCACCTCCTGATCAGCGTGGAGGAGAAGCCCTTGACGGACGTCAAGGGCGAGCGCAGCTCGTGCGCGATCTTGGAGATCATCTCGGCGAAGCGGGGACCCTCATCCATGGCGTGCTGAGGATAAACGGCGCTGTCTGACCGCCTCGAAGAGGATCACGGCCCCGGCTGTCGCGACGTTGAGGGACTCGACCCTGTCGTTGATAGGGATAGAGGCCCAACGCGCTATCGGAAGCTCAGAATCGCCGAACCCCCAGGCCTCGTTGCCCACCACGATCGCCACCTTTCCACTGAGGTCGACGTCGTAGACCACCTCCGGCGCATCGGCCCGGGTCCCGACGGTCATGTAACCGAGCTGAGCGAGCCTCTCAAGCGCATCCTCGAGCTCCGTCGAGCGAGCGATCGGGACCTGGAAGATCGACCCGGCCGAGGCCCTCACGGTCTTGGCGCCGAAGGGGTCGGTCGACCCTTTGGTGAAGACCACGCATGCGATACCCGCGGCGGCCGCGGTGCGCACCAGGGTGCCGGCGTTACCCGGATCGCGCACCTGCGCGAGAACGAGGACCAGGTCGGCCTCGTCCGGTAGCCGGTCCAGTGTGAACGACGGGGTACGGGCCATCGCGACCACGCCCTGGGGAGTCGTGGTTGCGGCCAGCGCCCTGAGGACGTTGTCTCCGACCTCCGATACGAAGGCGCCGGCAGCCGCACACGCCTCCAAGAGCTCAGCGTCGGCGAACGTCTCCACGTCGACGAAGACGTCGGTTAGCTCGACCCCCGCCTGCACCGCTTCGGCCAGCACGACCGGCCCTTCGAGCAGGAAGAGCTGCTCGCGCTCGCGCACGACGCGGCGATGCAGCCGACGCGCGGCTTGCACCCGCGGGTTCTGCAGGCTCGAGACCTGGGACGTGTGACTAACCCTCGGGGTCGAGCGAGTCCTTGGCGACCTGGGCAAGGGCAGCGAAAGCCTGGGGCTCGTTCACAGCGAGCTCGGCAAGCATCTTGCGGTCCACCTCGACCTCCGCAACCCTCAGTCCGGCGATCATCCGGCTGTAAGAAAGGCCGTTCTCACGAGCTGCAGCGTTGATGCGCGTGATCCAGAGCCGCCGGAAGTCACCTTTGCGTGCGCGGCGGTCCCGGTATGCGTAGGTGCCGGAGTGGAGCAACTGCTCGTGGGCCGCCCGGAAGTGCTTCCCGCGCGCGGAGTAGTAACCCTTGGCCTGCTTCAGTACATCCTTGCGCTTCTTGCGTCCTGCGACGCCTCTCTTGACGCGTGGCATCGAAAAGCCTCCTTGGTTACTCGCCCAGCATGCGGCGGATGCGCTTGGTGTCGCTCTTGTGTACGGGCGCCATCTGCTCGAGCCGGCGCTTCTGCTTCGCGGATTTCTTGCCCAGGAAGTGGTTCAGACCCGAAGAACGTCTGCGGATCTTGCCGCTCCCGGAGATCTTGAACCGGCTCTTTGCTCCCTTGTGGGTCTTCATCTTCGGCACTCGATCAGCCTCCTTCGGCTCTCGTTATCTTCGGTGGGAGCTTTCGAGGGGGCGCAGCCGCCTCCGCTCGTGGCTCTGCCGGCTCCGCCGGCTTCTCACCTTTGTGCTTGGGTGCTGGAGGGGGCCGATGGGTGACCGCCTCTTTGTATGGACCGAGAACCATCGTCATATTCCTGCCGTCCACCTTGGGCGGGGTGTCCACCTTGGCGATCTCTGCCACGTCGGCTGCCAGTTGGTCGAGCAACCTGCGGCCGAGCTCTTGGTGAGCCATCTCGCGGCCTCGGAACATGATCGTTACCTTGACCTTCGCGCCCTGGCGCAAGAAGCGGACCACATGACCCTTCTTGGTCTCGTAGTCGTGCTTGTCGATCTTGGGCCGCATCTTCATCTCTTTGACGATGATGAGCGACTGCTTCTTGCGAGCCTCTTTCTGCCGCTGGTCCTGCTCGTACTTGTACTTGCCGTAGTCCATGATGCGGCAGACCGGAGGATCCGCCTGAGCGGCGACCTCGACCAGATCGAGGTCCTGCTCGGCGGCCATATCGAGGGCCTTCTGCGTGTCGATGATCCCTACCTGGGACCCGTCCGACGCAACCACGCGGACCTTGGGCACCCTGATCCGGTCGTTCACCCTCAGCTCTGTTGCGATGCGCTTCTCCTTTGTTCGACCTACAGTGCAGTGAAGCTCGAGTAACGAAAAAACCGGCGACGCCAAGACCTCGACGTCACCGGCAAAGACCAGGCTCGCACGAGCCGGTCCCTTCGGGACCTCCAGAACCTCCGCGGCTCGTCCTCCGTCCGGAAGGTGAGGGCCCAGGACAGCGACCCTTCTTGGCGATATACGCAGCAGGCAGTATAACGGCCGCATCATGAGCGACGAGGAGAGGTCCCAGGCGAAGAAGCCCGAGTTCCGGGTGGTCGACAAGCGCATCTCGGCTCGCGGTGACTCCTCGGCCGCCCCGCCGCCCCCCGAGCCACCGGCAGATGTGGTCGAACCAGAGCCTGCCCCCACCCAGCCCGCCCCGGATCCTCCGGCGGAGGGGGCCGGACCGTCTACCGGCGAACAGCAGCATCCCTCGCCTCCAGGACCTCAGGAAGGGGTCTGGACCCCCGAGCAGGAGGCCGAGGCACGGGCTTTCGTGGAGGAGATCGCCCAGCGCCCGAGCCTGGAGTGGGTCGTGAACACCGCCGTCACCCTGGCGAACGTAGCCGGGACGAAGCTGGATCTCGGCCAGACGACCGACGCCCAGCTCGCCATCGACGCACTTGCAGCGATCGTCGAGAAGCTCGGATCGCGCCTTCAGCAGACGGAGGCTCCCCTCAAGCAGACCCTGGCCCAACTGCAACTGGCCTACGCACAGAGGGCGATGCAGCCACCTCCTACAGCACCCTAGAAACTAAGAGGCCCCCGGGTCTCCCGGGGGCCTCAAGCGGTTTTTGTTTAGGTGTTAGACAGGACGGACGTTAGACGCCTGCTTCCCCTTGGGTCCATCGGTTACGTCGAACTCGACGGCCTGGCCCTCCTGAAGGGACTTGTAGCCCTCCGATTGGATCGCCGAGAAGTGCACGAACACGTCTTCACCATCGGACTGCGAGATGAATCCGTAGCCCTTCTCGTTGCTGAACCACTTCACCGTACCTTCAGCCACTACTCCACTTCCTTTCTCACAAACGGGAGCCGGCAGTTCTTTCCCTGCCCGTTTGATCACCCCCGCCCTAACAACGGTGGAACCGTAGCACAGACCTTTCTAGGGGGCATGGAGTTGAAGAAGTGCTCCAGAGTCGTTACGGAACGATCTTGGTGACCGGCAATTCGATGATGTCCTCGGCCCCCAGCCCCTTCAGCTTGGGGATGAGAACGTTGATCTGGTTCTTCGCCACGATGGTCTCAACGGCATAGAAGCCATCCTGTGTCAATGCAGACACCGTGGGGGCTCGCATCGCCGGAAGCAGGGCGACCACCCGGTCGAGGTTCTCCTTCTGCACGTTCAGCTTGACGAGGACCCGACCGCGCGCATCGACGGCACCGCGCAGCAGCATCGTCAACTCCTCGATCGCCTGCCGCTTCTCCGGGACGGAATACGCCTGGGGGTTGGCGATCAGGTGCGTCCTCGATTCGAGGAGGACGTCGACGATCTCCATGCCGTTCCGCCGGAGGGTCGAGCCGGTCTCGGTGAGATCGACGATCGCGTCGACGATCTCGGGGACCTTGGCCTCCGTGGCGCCGTACGAGAGGAAGATCCGCACGGGGATGCCGAGCTTCTCGAAGTACGCCTTGGTCAGGTTGGGAAGCTCCGTCGAGATCCGAGAGTCCGGCTTTATCTGCTGCGGCTCGGTGATGCCTGAGTCCCGTGGCACCGCAAGCACGACCTTCACCGGCCGGTCGGTCTGCTTCGAGTACTCCAGCGCGGTCACTTTCACGACGTTCGCGCCGGTCTCCGCGATCCAATCCTCGCCGGTGACCCCGATGTCGAAGTACCCGTCTTCCACGTAGGTGGGGATCTCCTGGGGACGGAGCACCGCGACCGAGTCGATCCGAGGGTCGTCGATGTTGCCCCGGTAGTCCCGGTCCGAACCGCGCGTGACCTTTAGATCCGCTGCTTCGAAGAGGTCGAAGGTCGCGCGTTCCAGCGACCCCTTCGGAACGACGAGCTTCAGCACTAGAGCTGCTCTGAGGGCTTGGGCAAGGAGGCGAAGAGATTCGTCATCTCGATCGCGGCGAGAGCCGCCTCGGCTCCTTTGTTGCCGAGCTTCCCCCCGGCGCGGGCCATGGCCTGCTCGGTGTCCTCGGTCGTCAATACGCCATTCGTGATCGGCAGCCCGGTCTCTAGAGCTACCGCGCCGATGCCGTTGCTCGCGTGACCCGCTACGTGATCGAAGTGCGCCGTCTCGCCGCGGATGACCGCACCCAAGCAGACGATCGCATCTACCTCACCGGATCCGGCGATCCGTTTCGCGACCGACGGGATCTCGAAAGCTCCGGGAACCCACGCCACCATGATGTCGGAATCGGCAACGGCGTGACGCTTCAAGCAATCGATGGCGCCATCGAGCAACTGCTTGCCGATCGTTTCATTGAACCGAGCCACGACGATCGCCACTCGCAGATTGCGCCCATCGAAACTGCCTTCGTAGACCCTCGCCATCACACTTCCTCCGTATCGTTCTCGCTGGTAGCCACGATCGTGTCGAGGATGTGGCCCAGCTTGTCCCTCTTGGTCTGCAGGTACCGCAGGTTCTCCGGATTGGGCTCCGACTGGATCGCCACGCGGTCGACGATCTCGAGCCCGTAACCCTCGAGACCGGCGCGCTTGGTCGGGTTGTTGGTCAGGAGTCTCATCGTCGTGACGCCGAGATCCACGAGGATCTGCGCTCCCACCCCGTAGTCACGGGTATCTGCACCGAAGCCCAGCTCCAGGTTGGCTTCGACCGTATCCAACCCGCCGTCCTGGAGCGCGTACGCCTCCAGCTTGTGGCGGAGTCCTATCCCCCGGCCCTCATGCCCCCGGATGTAGACGATGATCCCCTCGCCTTCCTCTTCGATCTTCCGCATCGCCTCGTTCAGCTGGATCCCACAGTCGCAACGGATGCTGCCGAGGACGTCTCCGGTGAAGCACTCCGAGTGCACCCGCACCAAGACGTTCTCTTTGCCTGCCGGCTCGCCCTTGACGAGGGCCATGTGGGTGCGCCCGTCGAAGGACTCGTAGGCCACGGCGGTGAAGGAGCCGAAAGCGGTCGGGATCCGCGCCTCGGTAGCGCGCGTCACGAGCTTCTCGCGCTGACGCCGATAGGCGATCAGGTCGGCGATCGAGACGATGAGCAGCCCGTGCTCCTCCGCGAACCTCACCAGATCGTCCATCCGGGCCATCGTCCCGTCCTCGTTGACGACCTCGCAGAGGACTCCGGCGGGATAGAGCCCGGCTAGACGCGCGAGGTCTACAGAGGCCTCGGTGTGTCCGGCCCGGCGGAGCACACCACCTTCCACATACCGGAGCGGGAACACGTGACCGGGCCGAGCTAGATCCCACGGCTTCGTCTCTGGATCCAGAAGCGCGTGCACGGTGGCAGCCCTGTCTGCAGCCGAGATGCCGGTCGTGGTGCCACGCCGCGCGTCCACACTCACGGTGAAGGCCGTACCCATCGATTCCGAGTTCTGAGAGATCATCAACGGGAGGTTCAATTCCTCGAGACGCCGTCCCTCCATCGGGATGCAGATGATCCCCGAGCAGTACCGCACCATGAAGCTGATGTGGTCCGCGGTGAGCTTCTCGGCGGCAACGACGATGTCTCCTTCGTTCTCTCGTTCCTCGTCGTCGACCACGATCACCATGCGGCCCGCGCCGATGTCGCGGATCGCATCTTCAACCTTCGCCAGCGTCACGTTCGCCTCCTAATAGCCGTTCGACGTACTTCGCCACGACGTCAACCTCTACGTTCACCTTCACGCCGGGCTGAAGCCTTCCGAGCGTGGTTACCGACAATGTGTGGGGTATCAACGCGACCTGGAACGAGGTTCGTCCCACGTCGACCACGGTCAGCGAAACCCCATCCAGGGTGACCGATCCCTTGCGGACCATGTATCTCAAGATGTCGTCGGGGGCCGAGAACCACACCCTCGAAGCCCCGTCGTCATCCTCGATCCTGGTCACATGGGCCGTTCCATCGACGTGACCTTGAACGAGGTGCCCGCCCAGACGGTCCGCGAGGCGGGCGGGCAACTCCAGGTTAACCGTCAGTCCCTTCTCGAGCGACCCCAGCGTCGTGCGGGCCAGCGTCTCCTCCATGGCCTGGGTCGAGAACCTCCTGCGCCCGGTGTCGGTGGCCGTAAGGCACACGCCGTTCACCGCCACCGAATCGCCTTTCCTCAGCTCCTTCGATATCGAAGGAGCCTCGATCTCGAGCTCGAGGAGCCCCCTCCGCTGTTTGGCTCTCTTCACGGTGCCCGCTTCCACGACGATCCCAGTGAACAACTACCCCACCCTTCGCTCGTAAGTGGTCACGAGGTCGTCACCGAGCGCCTGCGAGCTCGTCAAGCGCCAACGGGTGGCGTCCGACATCGAGCTCGAGCCGAGGGGGCCGATAGAGGGGCCGCCTTCACCGATGACAACGGCGCCGCGATGAACCTCGAGACGATCGACGAGGTCCAGAGCGAGCAGTCGAGTGGCCAGACGCGCCCCTCCCTCGCAGTACACCTCCACCATGCCTCTGCGGCCGAGCTCCCGCAGCAGGGCCGCGACATCGACGCCTCCTTCGGGGTCGGGAGAGGGAAGGACCAACACCTCGGCCCCGGCCTCTTTCCACGACAGCTGGTTCTCGTGCGGCACCCCGGGATGGGTCGCGACGATGACCTCGTCGTGACCCCGGAAGACCGCGGATCCGGGAGGCGTCCCGCCACTCCCATCGACCACGACCGCGACGGGTTGGCGGGCGGCGGGAACGGCGCGCACGGTCAACTCGGGATCGTCCGCCACGATCGTCCCGCTTCCGACCATCACCGCATCTGCCTCCAGTCGGCGTCGGTGGACCAGCGTCCGGGCCTCGGCGCCGGTGATCCAGCGGGAGCTCCCGTCCGCAGCGCCCAGACGACCGTCGATGCTGAGGGCCAACTTCAAGGTCAGGAACGCACGGCCGGTCGTTCGGTGGTGCAGATAAGCCGCGTTGACCGAACGCGCCCGCCCTTCCAGCAGACCCGTTTCGACCACGAGGCCCGCATCCCTGAGCAGATCGAGCCCGCTGCCGCTGACCCTCTCATCGGGGTCGATGAGAGCGACCACCACGCGTGAGACCCCGGCCTCGACCAGAGCGGGGGCACACGGGGGCGTGTGACCCTTGTGATTGCAGGGCTCCAGGGTGACGAAGGCGGTAGCTCCTCGGGCGTCCCCGGCTGCCTCGAGCGCCACGGCCTCCGCATGCGGGCTACCAACACCGAGATGGGCGCCCTCGCCGATGACCCGGCCGTCTCTCACCAGCACCGCTCCGACCCTCGGGTTGGGCGAGGTGAAGGGGGCCGAGAGCGCGAGCTCGAGGGCCCGGTGCATGAATCGCTCCTCGCCTCCGCTCACGGGTCCTCCCGACTTGACCGCCGGGTCAAGTTTACGACCCGGGTGGGAACGAGTGCTCGGGAGGCGCGTCCTGGCTCTCGGCAGTCCGGCGGTCGGTGGCGAACCCGGACCCTTCGTGGCGCTTGGCGAACTGTTTCATCTCGCTGGCGATCTCGGCCGCCTCCCAATGGCTCGTGATCTCCCGATGCGTGTTGGACGCGATCCCGATCGAGATCGTGGCCAGCCCGTAGCGATGTAGCTGCTTCTGGCGATCGACGACCTCGATGTACCCCTTGTCCGCATCGGCCTTGTCATACAGGGCCAGCACATCGCGGTCCCAGCACTCCACGAGGGCATTCGCGGCCTTCTCTGCCGTGTCGGCGTGCACGATCGCGACGAAATCGTCCCCTCCGATATGGCCCACGAACCCCTCATCGCCGAAGGACGCAACCGCGTCGGTGGCGCAGCGCGCCAGCAACTTGATCGCCTCATCGCCCTTGAGGAAGCCGTAATAGTCGTTGAACGCTTTGAAGTCGTCGATGTCGATGTACATGACCGCGAAAGGCTCCTTCGACTGGACCCTCCGCGTCACCTCCTCCTGGATCTGCACGTTGCCCGGGAGCTGGGTGAGCGGGTTGATCGCCCGCATCTCCTTCGATCGACGCAGGGCCGACTTGACCCGAGCCACCAGCTCGATCGGGTCGAACGGCTTGATCATGTAGTCGTCGGCGCCCGCGGTGAGCCCGACCACCTTGTCCGCCGAGAGCGACTTGGCGGTCAACATGATCACCGAGATGTTCCGGGTGCGCCCATCGGAACGAAGCCTCTGGCAGACCTCGAAGCCATCCACCTTGGGCATCATGACGTCGAGCAGGATGAGGTCGGGGTTCTGGTCGTAAGCAGCGTGGAGAGCCTGCTCCCCATCGAAGGCCGTGACCACATCGAAGCCCTCTAGGCGCAGGTTCACCTCGACGAAGCGGACGATGTCCTCGTCGTCGTCCGCGACGAGGATCAGATCCGTCGGATCACTCACTTCTCATCCTCTCCAAAGCGTCCAGGCGCTCCCTCATCCTCTCGGCAGCAGCCAGTGGATCCTTGCCGTCGAAGACGGCGCTGCCGGCCACGAGGATCTCAGCCCCTGCTGCTACAGCCTCATCGACCGTTGTGAGGTTCACCCCACCGTCTACCTCTATATCGGCACTTTGACCGGTTCGGGTGAGTAGGTCCCGAGCGAGTTCGATCTTCGGAACCACCTCGTGCAGGAAGGCCTGGCCCCCGAAGCCGGGCCTGACGGTCATCATAAGTAAGACCTCCAGGTCGGCGACATAGGGTTCGGCCACATCCACGGGGATGTCGGGGTGGATCGCCAGCCCCGGCCCTACCCCGAGCTCCTTGAGGCGCGCGATCACCTCCCCCGGCTCTTCCGTCACCTCCGGGTGGAAGGAGATCCGGGTCGCCCCAGCTTCGGCGAACGTCGCCGCATAGGCGAGAGGGTCTTGGATCATGAGGTGGACGTGCAAGGGAAGGTCGCAGGAACGCCTGATCGCCTCGACGACCGAGGGCCCGAACGTGATGTTCGGCACGTAGTGCCCGTCCATGACGTCGAGGTGGAACCAGTCGACGATGGGACCGACGAGGGCCACCTGCTCGCCCAGGCGCGCGAAGTCGGCGGTGAGGATCGAGGGCGACAGTTGGAGCTTCTTCACGGAGGCATCATGGCTCATCCGAGTCGCGACCCGCCGGGCAACCTGAGGCCGCGGGCCAACTCCGCCCCAGACATGCGCCTCTTGCCTTCCATCTGCACCTCAATGAGCCCCAGCGCCCCGTCCCCCGTGCCCACGATGAGGTCCTCCGAGGACGAGAGTTCGCCGGGAGCTAGATCGAGGCCGGGCGAGGGAGCCACCTCCCAGACCTTCAGACGCTTGCCGGAGAGCTCCGTCCAAGCTCCGGGAGCGGGGTCGAGCCCTCGGACGTGGTTCGAGATCGTCTGCCGGTCGGAGGTCCAGTCGATGCGAGCCTCCTCGGTGGTGATCTTCGGCGCATAGCTGGCGAGGTCGCCGTCCTGGGGCTCAGGGCGCAGCTCTCCGGACGCGTAGAGGGGCAAGGTCTCGACCAGGAGCCGCGCTCCTTGATCGGCGAGGCGTTCGCCGAGCGACCCGGCCGTGTCGTTGGGGGTTATGCCGGTCCGCACCCGCCCGAGAACCGGACCTTCGTCCATCCCCTCTGTCAGGACCATGATCGAAACCCCGGTCTCGGTCCGGCCTTCGATGATCGCTCGCTGAACGGGGGCCGCGCCCCGATAGAGCGGAAGCAGCGAGAAATGCACGTTCACGAACCCGAGGGGTGGGATCTCGAGCAAGGAGATGGGCAGGATCTTGCCGTACGCCACCACCACGGCCACGTCCGGGGCAAGCTCGCGTATCCGATCGTGAAAGGCGGGGTCACGTGCCTTGTCCGGCTGCAACACGCCGATCCCCGCCTCCAGCGCGCGGATCTTGACGGGGGAAGGACGCATCTCCATGCCCCGGCCGGCGGGGCGATCGGGATTGGTCACGACTGCAGCCACCTCGAGATCGGAGGCGAGCAGGGCGTCCAGGCTCGGGACCGCCCAGGAGGGCGTACCGAAGAAGACCGTTCTCAGAGCGACCCTTCGGCAGGATCAGAGCGAGGCGGGTGGGAGATCCCGAAGGCCTCGTCGCGAAGCTTGGACAGAGCTTCTTTGCGATGAACCGGAGAGAGCCGGTCGATGAACAACACCCCATCGAGATGGTCGATCTCGTGCTGACACACTCGGGCCAGAAGACCTTCTGCCTCGAGCTTCAGGGGCCGGCCCTCGAGATCCTGGCCGGTGACGACCACCTTCTCGGCTCGCTCCACCGGGTAGTAGAGCCCGGGCAGCGAGAGGCAGCCCTCCTCTTCCTCGACCGTCTCAGGGCTGCTCTCGACTATCACTGGATCGAAGATCGCCCCGTGCTCGTCTTCTACCTCCCAGACGAAGATCCGCTCGAGGACGCCCACCTGTGGAGCGGCGAGCCCCACCCCGGGTGCGTCGCGCATCGTCTCGAGCATGTCTTCGACGAGGCGTCGGTGCAGCTCGGTGGGCCGACCCGTTTCCGGCGCGCGCTCTCGTAGCACCGGGTCACCGAACTTCCTGATCTCGAGGAGCGCCACAGTCTTTCCTTCTCCTAGCGCGGGTCCACGTCGACGCGCAGTCTGGTCCCACGGGGGACGCCGGGCAGGATATCTCGCAGATGAGAGGCGACCACCTGCGCCGAGGGGCACTTGATCAACAGCTGTCTCCCGAGCAACCTGTCACCCGTCGCACCCTCCCCGCGGCTGCCGGTCGGGAACGGCGCGTCTATAGGGCCGAGGACGCGAGCGCCCAGGTCCCGCAGCGAGACGGCTATCGAATCGGCCAACTCAGCGGCTCCGGTGCCGGCCGTCGACACCTTGACCAGCTCCTTGAAAGGTGGGTAGTCGAGCTCTCGGCGCTGCTCGAGCTCACGACGGGCGAAGAAGTCGTGATCGCCGCGCATCACTGCCTGCACGGCATGATGGTTGGGCTCGTCGGTCTGGATCACCAGTCGTCCGCCGCCGGATGCGGGCCCGGCCCAGCCGGCCATCTCCACGAGCGCTTGATGGGCCAGCTCGGCTGCCTTGTAGTCGGGCCTTCGGATCAGTGCGTCCGCGTCCAGGACGCCGACCAGGGAGACCGGGGGCCGGAGCTCCGCCTTGGTCCCGAACCAGCTCGTGAGATAGATGCCCGCGCCCTCCCAGGTCCTCTTGGAGGCCGACTCGGCCCCCGCCCTATCCATATGGAACAGGGGGGTGCGTGGGAAGGCCTTGCGGAGCTGCTCGGCGTAGCGCTCCGTGCCCCGACCCATGAAGCGGAGATCGCTCGATGAGCACGAAGGGCAGAGATCCGGTGCAGCGGCGGAGAAACGACAGCGCGGGCACCGGACCCGCGCTTCCTTGCGGTCGTACGTGAGCCCCGCCTCGCAGCGGGGGCACCTGACCGATCGCCTGCAGGTGGAGCACCACAGGGCCCGGGCGTAGCCGGTAGCAGGAGCCAGCAGAGCAACGCTCTGCCCCTCCCTCAAGGCGTTGCGAGCGCGCGCGTGCAGCTCGGGTGACAGGCCACCCTGCTCGGGAACCTCGACCAGTTCGACCACGGGCCGCGCGGCCCGGATCATCGTGCGGCCCGGCATCACCTTCTCGATCGCTCCTTCCCGGTCCCCGCCCAGACCCAAGGACGGCGTGGCGCTTACGAGCACGCAGACGGCGCCCTGAAGGCGCGCTCGCTCGATCGCGACGCGGCGTGCGTCGTAGCGGGGTGAGCGATCCTCCTTGTAGGTCTGGTCGTGCTCCTCGTCGATCACGATGAGCTTCAGGTCGGGCGCAGGTGCGAACACGGCGGCGCGGCCCCCCGCTCCGAGCGCGTGACCGGTCGCCATGCGCATCCACGCCTGCGAGCGCTCCATGTCATCTTCCGAGGAGTCGAGTCGAACGAGGTCGGGTTGGTCCGCCGCTATCGCATCGAGCACGAGCGAACCGAAACGCACCTCGGGCACGAGAACGAGCGCCGATCCCTGCTCGCCCACCTGTGCGATCAGCTCCGCGATCAAAGGGCCGCGGGGGGTCGCTGGAAGCGTACGTAGCGACCAGGTGCCCCCCTGTCCGGTACGGATCGCCTCCAGCAACAGCGTTCCTCGTTCGAAGGTGGCTAGGAGGGGATCGCCATGGCCGGGGCGGAGCGATCCTGGCGGAAGCTCCTTCACCCTGACCCGCGGCGGCACGGCCTTGCCGAAGCTCTTGGCCTGCGGGACCACATACCGCTCTGCGACCCACCTGAACAGCTCGGGCATGGGCGGTGGCGCGACCGGCGCGTGCAGTTGCACGGATCTCACCCGTTCCAGTTCGCGTTCGGGATGTTCCCGAGCCAGCGACGTCACGATGCCTCTGACGGTGCGTCCGCCGAAGGGGACGCGCACCAAACTGCCTACGGTCACCTTCGAACCGAGATCGTCGGGAACGGCGTAGTCGAAGGTCCTGTCTACGGACCAGGCCGGGACGAGAGGGACGACTCGAGCTACTAGATGGACGTCGGTGCCGCCGGCAGCGCTGAGGTCGGCGTCAGCTGCAGAGCCGGCGGAGCTCATCTGCGCGGTCGGTCCGCTCCCACGTGAAGTCCTTGTCGCTGCGTCCGAAGTGACCGTAAGCCGCGGTGTTCCTATAGATGGGTCGGCGGAGATCCAGGTCTCGGATGATCGCCGCCGGTCGAAGATCGAACACGCTTCTGATCGCGCTGCTGATCTTCGCCGGGTCGACGGTCTCCGTTCCGAACGTCTCGAACGACACCGAGACCGGATGGGCGACACCGATCGCGTACGCGACCTGCATCTCGAAGCGCTCCGCCAGCCCGGCCGCCACGACGTTCTTCGCTACGTAACGCGCCGCGTACGCGGCCGAGCGGTCCACCTTCGTGGGGTCCTTGCCGGAGAAGGCGCCGCCTCCGTGGCGGGACATGCCCCCGTAGGTGTCGATGATGATCTTGCGGCCCGTGAGCCCCGTGTCGGCTCGTGGGCCCCCGATCTCGAACATCCCGGTGGGGTTGACGAGGATCTTGACGTCCTCTGCGTCGAGGTCCGCCGGGATCAAGGGATCGATGACGTGTTGGATCAGGTCGGGCTTCAGGAGCGTATCGATGTCGACGTTCGGCTGATGCTGCGTTGAGCAGACGACGGTGTCCAGTGTGGCCGGGCGACCATCGCGGTAGCCAACCGTCACCTGGACCTTCCCGTCGGGGCGCAGGTAAGGGATGACCCCGGCTTTGCGGACCTCCGATAGGCGATGAGCGAAGCGGTGGCTCAACCAGATCGGCATCGGCATGAGGTCTTCGTTGTCTTTGCAGGCGAACCCGAACATCATCCCCTGGTCTCCGGCGCCTTGGGTATCCAGATCGTCGTCGGCCTCGCCGCGTTGCTCCTCGTTCGATTGCGTCACTCCGCGATCGATGTCCGGGGACTGCTCCTGGATCGAGACGGAGACTCCGCAGGTCTCGCCATCGAACCCGATCTTCGAGCTCGTGTAGCCGATGTCGGTGACCGTCCTGCGCACCACGGCCGGGATATCTACGTAGGTGGAGGTCGTTATCTCGCCTGCGACGACGACGAGGCCGGTGGTGATCAAGGTCTCGCAAGCGACGCGCCCGAACGGGTCATCCGCCAGGATCTCGTCGAGCACCGCGTCCGAGATCTGGTCCGCCATCTTGTCCGGATGGCCTTCGGTGACGGACTCGGACGTGAAGAGGGATACGTCTCTATCTGGCATAGGGCGGCATCCTAGCCGCGGCCGCGAACGGCCCCGGGGTGACCGGGCTGGGTGCGGCTGCGAGTGAGGCCACGATGGTGCGAGGGCGCCGCCCTCACGGTCTTAGCAGTGCAACCACGTGATCCACCAGCGCCGCTGCCAGAGCGCGCTTGGTGACCAGGCCGACGTCGTCCGTGCCCGTCGCGGTGGAGATGACGGCCCGGTTGGTCGGCACGCCGAACCCGGAGTCGTGGCTGGAAACGTCGTTGGCCACGATCATGTCGGCTCCCTTGGATAGACGCTTCTCTTCGGCAACCAGGGCGAGCTTCTCGGGATCGGGCTCGGTCTCTGCAGCGAAGCCCACCAAGAGCGAACCCGGCTTGCGCGCCTCCGGAGCGGCTCCCAGCTCCGCCAGGATGTCGGGGGTGGGGACGAGGTGGATGTCGGGAGGTCCATCGGCCTTCTTCAATTTCCTGTCGGCATGGAAATCCGACTGCCAGTCCGCCACCGCCGCGGCTTTCACGATCACGTCGGCTTCGAGAGCGCGACCGAACACCTCATCTCGCATCTCTTGTGCGGTGTGCACCCGGACGATGTCGATCCCGGCAGGGATCGTGACGTTGCTCGGCCCGATCACGAGCGTTACCTTGGCTCCGCGATGGGCAGCCTCGTCGGCGATCTCGACACCCATCAGGCCGGACGAGCGATTGCCGATGAAACGAACCGGGTCGATCGGTTCCTGGGTCCCGCCCGCGGTGACGACGACCCTGAGGCCCTCGAGGTCCTGAGCCGTAGCCAGTACCCGTTCGGCCGCTGCCACGATCTCTTCCGGCTCCGACATGCGACCGGGGCCCTCGTCTCCCGACGACAGCGCCCCGGTCTCGGGTCCGACGATGTGCACGTGCCGGCCGCGCAGCGTCTCCAGGTTCTGCTGGGTGGCAGCGTTCTCCCACATCTCGGTGTGCATCGCCGGCGCCAGCAGGATCGGGCAGCGAGCGGTGAGCACCGTGGCTGTGAAGAGGTCGTCCGCGAACCCATGGGCGAGCTTCGCCATCGCGTTGGCTGTGGCCGGTGCCACGATCACCAGGTCCGCTCCGCGAGCGAGCTCCACGTGGGGGACGTCCGGCCCGGTGCCGAAGAGGTCGGTGGAGACCGGGTTACCCGTTAGGGCAGCGAAGGTCTGAGCTCCGATGAACCTCTGGGCGGAACGGGTCATCACGACGCGCACGTCGGCGCCGAGCTGGGCCAGGCTGCGCGCGACGAAGGCGACCTTGTAGGCCGCGATCCCGCCGGTGATGCAGAGGATGACCTTCCTGCCCTGCAGGGTCATCGGGATTCCCTTTCGCCGTAACGGCTACTTGATCCCCTCTTGGGTGCGCTCGAAGGAGACCACACCCTCGGCGATCTCTTGAAGGGCGATCGAGAGGGACTTCGGCGCCTGGTGAGGGCCGAGCGGGACCTGCGGCGGGGTGTACTCGGCTACGCCCTCGCCCAGCTGGCTGAAGTACGAGTTGATCTGACGGGCCCGCTTGGCGGCCAGGATCACCAAGGTGTACTTGGAGTCCGCGGTGCCGATCAGGGTTTCGATCTTGGGTTCGATCACAAGTGCTTCCTTTCCTTAAGTCTCGTTAAGTATACGGAGCAGGTCCGCCACGGCGTCCTCCAGGCGGTCGTTCACGATGATGTGGTCGTAGAGCTCCTTGCGCTTCATCTCTTCGTAGGCGCCGTCGATGCGGGCAGTCATGTCGTGGGGGTCCTCGGTCCCCCGCCCGCGGAGACGCGCCCTCAGGTCCTCCATCGAGGGGGGCTCGATGAAGATCAGAACCGCCTCGGGCTTCGCCCTCTTCACGGTCTCGGCCCCCTGGATATCGAGCTCGCAGATGACGTCGGCCCCCGATGCCACCGCGGCCTCGACCGGGAGCCGAGGGGTGCCGTAGAAGTTCCTGAACACCTGGGCCCATTCGAGAAGCTCACCGCGGTCCCGCATCGCCTTGAAATCCTGCTCGGAGATGAAGTGATAGTGCGCTCCGTTGCGCTCCCCCGGCCGGGCCGGACGTGTCGTGACCGACACCGATACGAATATCTCCGGTCGGAGCTTCACGATCTCCTGAACGACCGTGCCCTTGCCTGCACCCGAGGGCCCGGAGATAACGAACAATCGGCCGCTACTGACGCGGCTCTCGGAAGTAGACACTCCTTAAAAGACCTACCTTCGAGCGAACTCTTCGAGCAGGTTCTTCTTCTGCTTCTCGCCGAGACCCCGCATCCTTCGAGATTCGGAGATGTCGAGCTTCTCCATCAGTTTGCGAGCGCGTACGCGACCCACACCGGGGAGGGACTCCAGGACGGTGGAGACCTTCATCTTGCCGACAATCTCGTCATCGGTACGTTCCAAGAGCTCACGCAGGCTGCTGCGGCCGCTCTTCAGCTGCTCTTTCAGCTCCGCACGCTTGCGCCGCGCGATCGCCGCCTTCTCGAGAGCTTGGCGTCGCTGCTCCTCGGTCAGCGGCGGGGGCAGGGGCATGCGTAGTCCTCTCTTCAGGGTTGCTGCCGGTCGGGTGAGCAGGAGGCCGTCGTCCGCCGATCAAATGATCCGGGCCCCGCGGTCGAGCCGGATTATAGGCACCTCATCCCTGCCCCGCAATGATCGCAGCCGGGGTTTATGCAGGTAGAGAGCCTTTTTGCGGCCGTGACTAGCGGCCGAGTCGTCTGCTGCCGGGATCCTCGAGCGGCTCGCCGGTAGAGCACAGAGGGCACTGGGTGGGTTCCCAAGAGTCGGCATCGAGCTTGACCAGGGCCCGCAACGGCGCCCCCAGGGCGGCGGTCGCCTCCGCCGCGGGATAGGAGCTTCGATCCAACAAGGCTCCGACTCCGACCACGTCTCCACCGGAGGCCCTGACCAGGTCCACGACCTCGCGGGCGGAGCCACCGGTCGTGATGACGTCCTCGACGATCAATACCCTCTCGTGAGGCGCGATCGAGAAACCGCGCCTCAAAGCCATCTTGCCCTCGGTGCGTTCGGAGAAGATGCTGCGGGCCTCTCCGGCGAGAGCCGTGGCGAAGCCAAGGACCACAGCGCCCACGGCGGGGGCCGCGACGACATCGAAATCGTCGTCGAAGAGCCGGGCCAGCGACTCCCCGAAGCGCTGAGCGAGCCGGGGATGCTCGAGCACGCGGAACTTCTGCACGAACAGGTCGGAGTGACGGCCCGAGGACAGCTGGAAGTGGCCTCGAAGAACCGCGCCCTTGTCTTCGAGGACGCCGAGGATCTCGTTGGGGTTCACAGGCTCTCGAGTAGGTCCCGCGCGGCCAGTGCCGGCTCGGGGGCGTCCGTGATCGGCCTGCCCACGACCAGCAGGTCCGCTCCCGCCTCCAGCGCCTCGCGGGGGCCGAGGGTGCGGCGCTGATCGCCGCGAGCGCTGCCGGCGGGGCGGATCCCCGGCACGACCAGGAAGGGACCACCCTCGGAACTGGTCCCGAAGCGCTCCCGCACCGCGGCGACCTCGAGGGGCGAACAGACCAGACCTTCGATCCCGGAAGCCAGGGCGAGATCTGCAAGACGCAGCACCGCCGACTCGGGGGGGCCGGCGAGACCGGTCTTTCGGAGCTCGGCGTCGTCGAGGCTCGTGAGCACGGTGACCGCCAGCACCATCAGATGGCTCGGCGCGGCCGCCGCGGCCGCCCGGAGCATCTCGCCGCCGCCCTGGGCGTGCACGGTCGTCCAGGAGACGCCCAGGGCCCCCACCGAGGAGATGGCCCCCGCTACCTGCGCGGGGATGTCGTGGAGCTTCAGGTCGAGGAACACCCGATGGCGAGCCGCAAGGGTACGGACCAGCTCGGGCCCTCCGGACGTGAAGGCGGTCAACCCGACCTTCACCGCACCGACCGAACCTCGGACGTCTTCGGCCACGCGCGTCACCTCGTCCGGGTCCGATGCATCGAGCGCGACGCAGATGGGAGAAACCAGATCGATCCTCATCGGTCAGCCCTCCAGCTTGAGGGCGCCCACGATCTCGGAGACCGCGCCAAGCTTGTGGCGCTCCATGTACGAGGCGATCCCTTCCGCGATCTCGACGGACACCTTGGGATTGATGAAGTTCTGTGTTCCCACGGCCACCGCGGACGCACCTGCGAGCATCAGCTGCAGAGCGTCATTCGCATCCGCCACACCACCCTGACCGATGATCGGGACATGCGGGAAGTTCTGATGGACCTCGTGGACGGCGCGCACGGCAACCGGATGGATCGCCGGACCCGAGAGACCACCGACCACACCGGCGAGCTTGGGCCGGCGGGTCTCGATATCTATAGACATGCCGAACACCGTGTTGACTAGAGAGAGGCCATCGGCCCCCGCCTCCAGTGCGGCCTCGGCGATCTCGGAGAGAGAGGTCACGTTCGGCGAGAGCTTCGGGAACACGGGGACCCGCTTGAGCGCGTCCTTGACCTGACCCACCACGGCGGCCGTCGCGGACTTCGAGTGGGAGAACATGTTGTTGCGATCCTCGAGGTTGGGACAAGAGATGTTCACCTCGACGGCGGCGACGCCGCGGCCCCCCGTGCGCAGCTTGTCGGCGACCTTCACGAACTCGTCGACGGTGTTGCCGGCTATCGACGCGAAGACGGTGGCCTTCTTCTTCAGTAGCCAGGGAAGGTCCTCGGCGATGAAGTGATCCACGCCCTTGTTCTGGATGCCGATCGCGTTCAGCATCCCCGACGGGGTTTCGCACATCCGGGGCGTCGGCTTGCCCTTCCAGGGAGAGATCGTCATCGACTTCACGATGATCCCGCCGAGCCCGGACAGATCGATGAAGGCCGAGCCCTCTCGCCCGGCTCCGAAGGTGCCGGACGCGACCAGCACGGGGTTGTCGAGCTCGAGGGGGCCGAGGTTCGTCTTGAGATCCATCAGTTACCCGGAGGTGCGTGTTCGTCCAGGGGATCCGGCAGCGCCCCGTGACGTGTCGGGACCCCGGCGGGTGACAGCTCCGCCTGATCCTCGGCCACGAGGTCCGCGTCGCCGTTCCACACCACCTGAGCGCCGTTGAAGACCGGCCCCTCGGTGCAAGACCTTGCGTAGACGACCGCATCCTGCGGGGACTCGTCACGCTTGAGCGGCCGTCGCAGAGGCATGACGCAAGTCATGCACACCCCGTAGCCGCAAGCCATCAGTTCCTCGACCGCCACCTGGATCGGGACCTTCTGCTCCGCGCAGATCTGGGAGACGGCGGCGAGCATCGGGTGAGGGCCGCAGGCGTAGACGAGCTCTGTCTCGCAGCGCTGCATCGTCTCGACGAGGACATCCGTGACCCGGCCGGTATCCCCAGCGCTCCCGTCCTCGGTGGTGGTGCGGCACACCGACGCCAGGCGCCGGGCTTCGATGGCGCCCAACAGCAGCCCGGAGTTGCGAGCGCCCAGGATGACGTCGACCCGATGGCCTTCGTTGCGGAGCTCGTCGGCGAGGAAGAACAACGGGGCGGCCCCGATCCCGCCGCCGACCAGCAGACAATGAGCGCGTCTCTTCGGCAGCACGAAACCCCGTCCGGAGGGTCCGACCAGATCGACGATGGAGTGCCCGCGCAGCTGAGAGAGGTGCTGGGTGCCCGGCCCCCTGAGATCGAAGACGATCTCGATCGTCGATGCCCAGCCGCCACGTTTGTGGACGCGGTAGACCGAGAACGGCCGCCTGAGGATGCTGGCCCGGTTCTCACCACAACGGATGTTGACGAACTGACCCGGTCTCACGCGCTCGCCGATGTCTGGAGTGACGATCGTGAGCGAATGGTAGTGCTCGCCGTACTTCTTATGGCTGAGCACCTCGCCCGAAGCGAGCACCATGCTCACCGGCCATCCTCCGACTCCGCGAGATGCTCCTGCAGGGAGCGCACCCGCGGCTCGCCCGAAACCATCTCCTCGATCGCCTGAACGGCCGCAGCCATGCCCGACATAGTGGTGATGCAGGGTACGCCTGCGTCGACGGCCGCTGTCCTGATGAAGTAGCCGTCCGAGCGCGCCTTGCGACCGAACGGGGTGTTGAAGATCATGTCGATCTCGCCGTCCCCGATCCGTTCGATGACGTTCTTGCCACCGTCGCTGGAGGACAGCTTGGGTGCCAGCTCGACCTCGACCCCGGCGCGCTGGAGCAGGTGCGCGGTCCCACCGGTGGCAACGAGATGGAACCCCAGATCCTGCAGTCGCTTGGCCGGAAAGATCACGGCTCTCTTGTCTCGATGAGCGACCGAGATGAAGACCGTCCCCTTTACCGGCAGCCGCACGTTCGCCGCCCGTTCGGCCTTCGCGAAAGCGAGACCGAAGTTCCGATCGATGCCCATGACTTCACCCGTGGAACGCATCTCGGGGCCGAGCGTGGTGTCCACGCCGCGGAAACGCTCGAACGGCAGGACGGCCTCCTTCACGGCCACGTGACGCAGGCCGTCGTGGCCCACCGCACGCGGGGGAACCAGGCCCTCTTCGCGCAGCTGGGCAAGAGACGCTCCCGCCATGACCCGCGAGGCGACCTTCGCCAGCGGCACTCCGGTGGCCTTCGAGGTGAACGGCACGGTGCGAGAGGCACGGGGATTGGCCTCGAGCACGTAGACCTGCTCGTCCTTCAGCGCGAACTGGATATTGATGAGCCCCTCGACCCCGAGGGCCTGGGCAAGTACCCCGGTGTGAGAGATCACGTCTTCGATCTGATCGTCGGTGAGCGTGAACGGGGGCAGCGCGCAGGCGGAGTCCCCGGAGTGGATACCAGCTTCCTCGATGTGCTCCAGCACTCCCCCGACGTAGAGCTCGGCCCCGTCGAAGACGGCGTCGCAGTCGACCTCGACCGCGCCCTCGAGGAACTTGTCGACCAGGACGGGATGAGAGGGCGAGACCTGAGCGGCGGTGCGCATATATCCCTCGAGCGAGGATTCCTCGTAGACGATCTCCATCGCCCGGCCACCCAGTACGTAACTCGGCCGTACCAGGACGGGGTAACCGATCGACGCGGCTATGGCTCGGGCCTCGCCGAGTGAACGAGCCATCCCGTTCGGCGGATGAGGCAGGGACAGGTCCGCCAAGAGCGCGCCGAACCGCTCTCTGTCCTCCGCCCTGTCGATCGCGTCCGGAGAGGTCCCGAGGATCGGAACACCGGCGTCGTGCAGCGGCTTGGCGAGCTTCAGCGGGGTCTGGCCCCCCAGCTGAACGATGACGCCCGCCGGGCGCTCGCGCTCGACGACGTTCATCACGTCTTCGAAAGTGAGCGGCTCGAAGTAGAGACGATCCGAGGTGTCGTAGTCGGTCGAGACAGTCTCGGGATTGCAGTTCAGCATGATCGTCTCGTAACCGGCCTCACCGAGAGCGAACGCCGCGTGCACGCAGCAGTAGTCGAACTCGATGCCCTGACCGATGCGGTTCGGTCCTGAGCCGAGGATCAACACCTTGGGCTTGGTCGAGCTGCGAACCTCGTCCTCTTCCTCGTAGGTCGAGTAGTGATAGGGGGTCTCGGCCTCGAACTCGGCCGCGCAGGTGTCGACGGTCTTGTAGGTCGGTCGGATCCCCAACGCGATCCGATGGGAGCGGACCTCGGCCTCGGTCGTGCTCAGCAGCCGGGCGAGCTGTGCATCCGAGAAGCCGTGACGCTTGGCCTCCAGCAACTCACGCTGGCCCAGGGCCTCGAGCGAGCCGGCCGCGGCGATCTCCTTGCGCCACTCGGCCAGCGACGCGATCTGATCGATGAACCACGGATCGATCCCCGTGATCCGTGCTGCCTCTTCCGGGGCGAGACCCTGGAACAGCGCCTGCTCCAGGAGGACGAGGCGGTGTTCGATGGGGCGGCGCAGCTCCTCGATCAGGTCGGGCAACGGGGTTTCGGATGCCGTGCAGGGGGCCAGACCCACCAGGTCTTGCTCTAGGGAGCGGAACCCTTTCTGGAGCGCCTCTACGAAGGTCCGGCCGATGGCCATGACCTCGCCGACCGACTTCATCTGCGTGCCGAGTGTCCGATCGGCCAGCGGGAACTTCTCGAACGTCCAGCGCGGGATCTTCACGACGACGTAGTCGATCGAGGGCTCGAAAGATGCGGGGGTCTTCTTGGTGATGTCGTTCGGGATCTCGTCGAGCGTGTAGCCCACCGCCAGCTTCGCCGCGATCTTCGCGATGGGGAAGCCCGTGGCCTTGGACGCGAGCGCACTGGAGCGTGAGACGCGTGGGTTCATCTCGATCACCACGCGCCGGCCCGTTTCGGGGTGAACGGCGAACTGGACGTTGGAGCCGCCCGTCTCGACCCCGATCGCTCGCATGACGCGTACGGCGTCGTCTCGCATGCCCTGGTACTCGACGTCGGTAAGGGTCATCGCGGGGGCCACCGTGATGGAGTCGCCGGTGTGCACGCCCATCGGGTCGAGGTTCTCGATCGGACAGACGATCACCACGTTGTCGTTGCGGTCCCGCATGACCTCGAGCTCGAACTCCTTCCAGCCCGAGATGGCCTCTTCGATCAGGACCTCGCCGATCGTGGACAGCCGGATGCCCTCGGCCGCGATCTGCCTGAGGTCGTCCACGTTGTCTACGACACCTGAACCCCCACCGCCGAGGACGTAGGAGGCGCGCACCACCACCGGCAGCCCGATCCGTTCGGCCGCGGCGACGGCTTCGTCGACCGAGTAGGCGAACGTGGACCGAGGAAGGTCGATCCCTGCTTCCTGCATCACCTGCTTGAAGAGACGCCGGTCCTCGGCCTTCTCGATCGCATGCTCGTTGGCGCCGATCATCTCGACCCCGAAGGCGTCCAGCACCCCGTCCGCTTCGAGCTGCATCGCGACGTTCAGCCCGGTCTGGCCTCCGAGCGTGGGAAGGACCGCCTCGGGACGTTCCTTCTCGATGATCTTGGCGACGTACTCGGGAGTGATCGGCTCGACGTAGGTCGCATCGGCGAACTCGGGATCCGTCATGATCGTGGCGGGGTTCGAGTTGACGAGAACCACGGTGTAGCCCTCGGCACGCAGCACCTTGCAGGCCTGGACCCCGGAGTAATCGAACTCGGAGGCCTGACCGATCACGATCGGGCCCGATCCGATGACCAGGATCTTCTTCAGGTCTGTCCTCTTAGGCACTAGCTCTCCTCGCTCACTATCTCGGCGTGCATCTCGTCCACGACAGCCAGCTCGATCCTGTTACCGGCCGGGTCGCGCGTATAGAAGCGCCTCCGGCCGGGGATCGCCGAGGCCTGTTCGATGTGGCAACCCGCACCTCGTAGGCGCTCGATGACGGCGTCGAGCTCGTCGACCACGAGACCCAGGTGTGCGGTCTGCGGTGGGTTGTGCTCGTCCACCGAGATGTGCAGCTGCTGCGGCCCCGCCTCGAACCAGGCCCCTCTAGGCCGCGTGCCCTCGGGCTTCTTGATCTGGATCAAGCCCAGACAGTTCGCGTACCAGTCGACGACCTCGGCCTCGAGCTCCTCCGGCGTGGTCACGTTGACGTGGTCCAGCCCTAGCACCCTGAATAGACCACTCATTACTTGCGGTTCGCTCCTTTGGCTTCGGCCTTGCGAGCTTCTCGTTCGCGCTTCTTCTTCTGGCGGTCTTTCGCCCAGCGGGTGCGCTTCCTATCGCCGCGTCCCATCTATGCATTCACCTCCATCTCGGTCGGTTCGAACGTATGGATCAGATCCCTGAACTTCGCAAAGAGGTATCGAGAGTCGTGGGGGCCGGGGCCCGATTCCGGGTGGTACTGCACGCTGTAGGCGATCCCGGGGACCTCGAGGCCCTCGACCGTGTTGTCGTTCAGGTTGACGTGCGTCAAGGTGGCCTTGGTGTCCGCGATCGACTCCGGGGAGACCGCGAAACCGTGGTTCTGGCAGGTGATCTCGATCGTTCCGGTGCTCAATCGTTTGACCGGATGGTTCGCCCCTCTATGACCGAACGGGAGCTTGTAGGTCGTCGCCCCGAGGGCCAAGCCGAGGATCTGGTGTCCGAGACAGATGCCGAACACGGGGACCTTGCCGAGCAGGCCTCGGACCGCTTCGATCCCGTAGGTGACCGGTTCGGGATCGCCCGGCCCGTTCGACAGGAAGACCCCGTCGTAGCCACCGCCGAGGATCGCGCTCGCAGCTGTGTCGGCGGGCACGACGGTCACGTCCGCCCCGCTCGCGACCAGGAGATCGAGGATGTTCTGTTTCATGCCGAAGTCGTAAGCGGCGATCTTCAAGGTGTCTCCGGTGGGGGCCGCGAGAAGCTCGGCGCTCGCGACCGCCGTCTCGGCCCCCGCCGCGAAACCGCCGTTGCGCTGGGCTTCGACGTCGCTCCGGGTCCAGCTGTAGGGCTCCTGCGTGGTGACCTCTTTGGCGAGGTCGAGGCCGATCATGCTCGGCGAGTTACGAGCGATGTCGACCAGCTCGTCGGGGTTCGTGATCTCGGAGGAGACCGCGCCTCGCATCGCGCCGCGATCCCGCAGATGCCGGGTCAGGCGGCGCGTATCGATATCAGCCAAGCCCGGGACGTCATGTTTCTTCAGATAGTCGTCGAGCGAGCTGGTGGCACGCCACGAAGACGTGATGCGCGTGAGGTCTCTCACGATGAAGCCGGCTACCCACGGCCGGCGCGACTGGTCGTCCTCGTCGTTGGTCCCGGTGTTACCGATCTGCGGAGCCGTCATCGAGACGATCTGGCCGTGGTAGCTGGGGTCGGTCAGGACCTCCTGGTAGCCGGTCATGCCGGTGTTGAAGCAGATCTCTCCGGTGGCCGTCCTGTGCGACCCGAAGCCCACGCCGTTGAAGACCGTTCCGTCTTCCAGAGCGAGCAGGGCCGGTAGCCGCCTCATACCAGCGCTCCGGTCAGGATTTCACCATCGCGAACGGTTGGGGTGCCGTAGAAGAACGTGTGGACCACGCGGCCTCTCAGCTTCCTTCCTCCGAAGGGGGTGTTGCGGCTCTTGGACTGGAAGCGTTCGGGATCGACCGTCCACTGCCGCGTCGGGTCGAAGATCACCACGTGGGCGGGCGATCCGGCTCGAAGCGTTCCTTGTCCATCCAGACCGAGTATGCGGGCCGGGGCGGCAGACAGCCTCTCGACCGCCTGGGAGAGGCTCAGGTGGCCCGGGTCGACCAGCTCGGTGATCGTCAAGGCCAGGGCCGTCTCGAGGCCGAGGAGGCCCGGAGGGGCGTAGGAGAACTCCTGGTCCTTCTCTTCGGTGGCGTGGGGGGCATGGTCGGTGGCGATCGCATCGATCGTGCCGTCCTTCAGTCCTTCGATCACCGCGAGTCGATCGCTCTCCTCCCGCAGCGGCGGGTTCACCTTCGTCATCGGGTCGTAGTCGTCGAGGGCCGCGTCCGTGAGCGTGAAGTGGTGTGGGGTGGCCTCCGCCGTCACTCGGATCCCTTCTTGTTTCGCCCGTCGCACCAGCTCGACGGTCCCTGCCGTCGAGATGTGCAGCAGGTGGAGCCGGCAGCCCGTCAGTTTGGCCAGGGCGATGTCCCGCGCGGCCATCAGCTCCTCGGCCTCCGCGGGGATGCCCCGAAGCCCGAGCTTGAAAGAGCGCTCACACTCGTGCATCTGCCCGCCGGCGGCGAGGG
>JBKHXK010000026.1:0-34686 GCA_046566065.1 Actinomycetota bacterium
CGCGGTCAGAACCGTTCCCACCGCGGTGGCTCCGCCGATCCGATCAGCGAGGATCGCGATGGCGAAGACACCCACCCAGTCGCCCAGGCTGGAGACGAACTGGGCCAGGAAGAAACGGAAGAAGTTGCCGTTGCGGAGCAACGACATATAGGAGACGTCCTCGGTATCGCCGCTGAGGATCCGAAGGTCAGGGCGATCAGGCGCTGGCTGGATGCCGACTCCTCCTGTTAGGTCTGATCAGACATCCTAGGTGGCACCCTGCGACATCAAGGGGCTTGTTTCTTGGCGGCCCCCCCGGCCGTCGTCTTCTTGCGAGAGGTCTTCTTCTTCGTGGTCTTCTTGCGACGAGGCTTGGCCGGGCCCGCAGCGCGTTTCTCGGCGAGCATCTCCGCCGCACGCTCCTTCGTGATCGTGTCCGGGCTGGCCCCCTTCGGGAGCGAGGCGTTCGTGGTGCCGTCCGTCACGTATGGGCCGTATCGGCCGCTTTTGACCACGATCGGCTCTCCTGTCACCGGATCGTCGCCCAGCTCCTTCAGCGGGGGGGCCGCGGTGCGCCCCCGGCCGCGCTTCGGCTGGGCGAACAGAGCCAGCGCCTCCTCCAGGGTCACCGTGAAGAGCTGCTCCTCGGACTCCAGGGAACGAGTGTCCTTGTCCTTCTTCAGGTAGGGGCCGTAGCGCCCGTTCAGGGCCTGGATCTCCTGGCCATCGGCCGGATCCGTGCCGACCACGCGAGGCAGGCTGAGCAGCCGCAGGGCTTCGTCGAGCGTCACCGTCGCCGGGTCCATCGTCTGGAAAAGCGACGCGGTCGGAGGCTTCTTCTTCGATCCCTCTTCGAGCTCACCCAGTTGCACGTAGGGGCCGAAACGGCCGATCTTCAGATGGACGGGCTCACCGGTCTCGGGGTGCTTGCCGAGCTCGCGGTCGTTGCTCGGAGCCGCCAGCAGCTCCTCTGCCTTGGCTACCGTCAGCTCGTCGAGAGGCAGGTCTTCGGGGATCGAAACGGTCTCGTCACCGCGCTGGATGTAGGGGCCGTAGCGACCGGCTCGCGCCACGATCTCGCGCCCCTGGTCGTCCGTTCCGATGGGGACCGAATTCACCTCGCGCGCGTCGATCTCGTCCAGCCGCTGGGAGACCATCGCGTGCAAGCCGGGCTCGCCGTTGCCGAAGTAGAAACGCTTCAACCACGGGAGAGCCTCTTCTTCGCCGGTAGCGATCTCGTCCAGGTCTTCTTCCATGCCCGCGGTGAAGTCGTAATCGACCAACCGAGCGAAGTGCTGTTTGAGGAGCCGCACGACCGAGAAAGCGGTGAGCGACGGGACAAGGGCCGAGCCCTTCTTCCACACGTAGCCGCGGCTCTGGATCGTCTGGATGATGCTGGCGTAGGTGGACGGCCGACCCACGCCCATCTCCTCGAGCTGCTTGACCAGCGAAGCCTCGGTGAAGCGTGCGGGGGGCTTCGTCTCGTGGCCGCGCGGTTGGAGGTCCGACGCGCGCACCTTCTGCCCTTCCTCCAGCGGCGGCAGACGGACGTCACGGTCTTCAAGGGCGGCATCGGGATCGTCGCTGCCCTCCACGTAAGCCTTCAGGAAGCCCGGGAACGAGATGACCTTCCCGCTAGCCGAGAACTCGGCCCGCTTCCCGCTCGAAGCCTCGGCGACCAGACGCACGTGGGCACTTTGGCCTCTCGCGTCGGACATCTGAGAGGCCACGGTCCGCTTCCAGATCAGCTCGTACAGCCGGGCCTCGTCACTCGAGACCTGGCGGGCGACCTCGTCGGGCATCCGGAAGGTTTCACCGGCCGGCCTGATCGCCTCGTGTGCCTCTTGCGCGTTCTTCGACTTCTTCGTGTACACCCGGGGCTTCTCCGGGACGTACTCGGGGCCATACAGATCCTTCGCCAGAGAACGGGCCATCGCCACGGCAGATCCAGACAAGGTCACACTGTCCGTACGCATGTAGGTGATGAACCCGTTCTCGTAAAGGGTCTGCGCCGCTCGCATCGTGCGGCTGGCGGTGAATCCAAGCTTGCGACCGGCCTCCTGCTGCATCGTGGAAGTGATGAAGGGGGCGTAAGGGGACCGCTTGAACGGCTTCTGCTCGACCGAGCTCACCGTGAACGACGACTCTTGCAACGCGTCCGCCAACTGCGTTGCCGCGTCCTGATCGAGCACGACGACGCCTTCACGCGTGACATTGCCCAACGCATCGAAGTCCTTACCCGTTGCTACGCGGGCGTCGTCGACGGACAGCAAGGCTGCGACAAAGATCTCGTCGGAGGACCCGGCTGCCGCGAAGTGACCTTCCACGTCCCAGTAGCCGGCGGAGCGGAACCGCATCCGAGCTTCCTCGCGCTCGACGATCATGCGGGTTGCGACGCTCTGCACACGACCGGCGGACAGCCCGGGCATGACCTTCTTCCACAGAACGGGCGAGACCTCGAATCCGAACAGGCGGTCGAGGATCCGGCGGCCTTCTTGCGCGTCGACGAGGCGGCGATCCAGATCGCGTGGGTTCTCGACGGCTTCGCGGATCGCCTGCGGCGTGATCTCGTGGAAGACCATCCGCTTCACGGGGATGGTGGGCGAAAGCACCTCCTGCAGATGCCAGGCGATCGACTCTCCCTCGCGATCCTCATCAGTGGCGAGGTAGAGCTCGTCGACGTTCTTCAGAAGCTGCTTCAGCTTGGTCACCTGAGGCTTCTTCTTCCGGGGCACGACGTAGAGGGGCTTGAAATCGTTCTCGACGTCCACACCCAGCCGCTTCGCCCAAGGCTCGTTCTTATAGGCCGCCGGGATCTCCGAGGCGTTCTCGGGAAGATCGCGCACGTGACCGATCGAGGACTCGACCAGATAGTCAGAGCCCAGGATCTTGCTGATCGTCTTCGCCTTCGCCGGTGACTCGACGATGACCAGGTTCTTAGCCAAGCTGCTCCTTGAGTCGTCCACAGCGGGGAGGAACCTCGCACCCGCGTGCCGGGATCGGTCTGCGGCCGCTGTATAGGGGCCTTTCACGCCCATTGATATCAGCCGGTGTCAATCAACGGTCCCGGGGCCGGCCATGTTCCCTGCCTCGGAGGCCGATCCCACGGGGCTACCATCCCGGGCATGGAAGCCCTGGTCGAGCCGATCATCCACCTCATGGAGGGGTGGGTCTCCGACTACGGCTACTGGGCCATCTTCCTGCTCATGTTGCTCGAATCGGCCTGTATCCCCTTCCCGAGCGAGGTCACGATGTTGGTCGGGGGCTTCTACGTAGTAGAGGGAGACCTGAGCCTGTTCTGGGTCACGGTCGCCGGGGTCGTGGGCAACCTGGTGGGGTCGTGGATCGCCTATGCGATCGGGCGCAAGACGGGCCGGGCCCTGCTCGATCGATACGGGCGCTACATCCTCATCCGCTCGCACGACATCGACAAGGCCGAGGTGTGGTGGGACAAGCACGGCGAAGCGGCAACCTTCTTCAGCCGACTCCTCCCCGTGATCCGCACCTTCATCTCACTTCCTGCGGGGATCGCCAAGATGCCGCTGGGGAAGTTCACCCTGTACACGTTCCTCGGCGTGATCCCATGGACCTTCGGGCTCGCCTACGCAGGCGTGATCGTGGGCGAGAACTGGGAGAAGGTATTCGCCTACTTCGACATCCCAACCCTCGTCATCGGAACCACGCTGGTGGCTGCTGCCGGCATCTGGTACGTGCGCAGGCGCAAACGGCAGAAGGCGACCGCGGAAGCGATCACCGACGCGGAGGCTTAGACCAGGTCGATCTCCCGCGCGATCTCTTGAAGGCCCCCTATCGAGATCGCGATGAACTCGTCCATCGGGATCCCGATCTTCTCCTCGACCTCTCGGATCTCTTCCCGTTCGACACCGGGCGCGAACGACTTCTCTTTGAGCTTCTTCTTGACCGACGAGACCTTCATGCCGTTCGCCTTCTCCGGACGGACCAGTGCGGACGCGACGAGAAGTCCTGCCACGGCGTCCGCGTGCACGATCGCTTTGGACATGAGGTCCGTCCGAAACTGCGGCTCCTTGTGCGCCACGATCGCATTCAGGACCTCTTCGTCCTCGTAGCCCTCGGAACGCAGCCACTCGACGGTCAGCTTCGTGTGTCGATCGAAGTCGTCGGCGGTCTGGTCGTAGTCGAGGTCATGGAACAAACCTGCGTAGCCCCAGCGCTGTTCGTCCTCGCCGAAGTGCCGCGCCAGAGCGCGCATCACGCCCTCAACCGAGATCAGGTGACGATAGGTGATGTCTTTCTCGGTGTATCTCTTCACGAGCTCGAGAGCCGTAGCTCTATCCACTATCAGTCTCCGGTCAGGGCGCGCTTCAGGTCGCTCTCGGCTTCCGGTGACGCGAGAGCCATGACCTCATCACCCGCTCGCAGAGGCGTCTCCTTCGTCGGAGCTATCACGTGCCGGTCTCGGACTACGGCGACGAGCGTGCAATCCGGGGGGATGCTCAACTCGCCAACGGTCTTACCCTCGGCCGGAGAACCCTCGGCCAGGGTCACTTCCACGAGGGCCACCTTTCCCTGCTCCAAGCGCAGGAGCCGGACCAGGTCACCGACCGAGACCGCCTCTTCGACCAAAGAGGTGAGGAGGTGGGGGGTGCTCACTGCGACGTCTACGCCCCAGCTCTCGGTAAAGAGCCACTCGTTGTCGGGATGATTGACGCGAGCCACCACGCGCGGCACGGCGAACTCCTGCTTGGCCAGCAGTGAGATCACGAGGTTGTCCTCGTCATCCCCGGTGGCGGCGACCATGACGTCGCAGGAGGAGAGAACGGCCGCATCCAGCGTGTGAATCTCGCAGGCATCGCCCTTGATCCAGTTGACCTCCAGCTCATCGCGCAGAGCGGCGATCAGGTCTTCGTTCTGCTCGATCAGCACGATCTCGTGGCCCTTCGCCTGAAGGTCCTTGCAGACGAATCGCCCCACGTTGCCGGCGCCCGCCACGCATATCCGGATCCTCCTGGGGCTCACTCGGGCTCTCCGACCTTCTTGACCTCGGAGTCCATGTCGCCTAGATGACTGCGGGCCGCCGAGATGTAGACGATGTCGCCTTCCTGAACCGTGAATTCCTTGTCGGGGATCCGGGGCACTCCGAAGCGACTGACCGCAACGACGCGGCGGAGCCCGGCTTGATCGACCTCCAGCGCTTTCTTCCCCACCAACTCAGGTGGGGCGGGCAAAGCGGTCACGACGACCTCGCCGTTGTCCACCGTGTACTCGACCGGCACCTCGTCGGGGATCAGCGAGCGCAGGATCTGATCTGTGGTCCAGCGAACGGTTGCGACGGTCTGGATCCCAAGCCGCTGGTAGATCTGGGCACGTCTCGGGTCGTAGATGCGGGCCACGACGTGGGGGACCCGGTAGTGGTCCTTCGCGACGCGAGCGGAAAGGATGTTGGAGTTATCGCCCGAGGTGACGGCGGCGAACGCCTCCGCTTCCTCGATGCCCGCCTCGTGGAGGACATCCCGATCGAAGGCGAAGCCCACCACCTTCCGGCCCGAGAAGTCGTTCCTCAGTCGGTCGAACGCCTTCGGGTTCTTGTCGATGATGGTGACGGAGTGACCCAGCCGCTGCAGGTTGGACGCCAGTTCTGAGCCCACCCGGCCGCAACCTGCGATCACCACTTCCACGTCTCGATGTCCCTTTCGGCTCGGCCCCCGACCAGCGCGGGGATACTGCCATACTTCCCCCTCGTGACTTTCCTAGGTGATGTCATCGAGAGGTTGGCTCGTCCTCCCCAGGAGATCAGAGCAGAGCACCTGAGGCACTGGGCCTCGTCGATCCAGGGCACTACCCCCATCGGCTCCGTCCAGGCACGCTCCCGCTACAAGATCGCGGGAGTGATCCAGAACATCCGCATCGACCCGGGCCAGGGCTCGGGTTCGATCGAGGCCACCGTCGACGACGGCTCTGGCCGGATCATCGTGAAGTGGTTGGGAAGGCAGACGCTCTCGGGGATCACCTTGGGGGCCGGGTTGGTCTTCGAAGGCATCGTCGGTGAGGGGCCGCGAGGGAACCTTCAGGTTCTCAACCCCGAGTACGAGCTGATGCCGAACCCGGAACATGGCTAAGACCGCAGCCGCCATGAAGCGGCTCTTCGTGGGGCGGCCGATGTCGTCCGGCGAGCTCGGCCACACCCTGCTGCCGAAGGTCATCGCCCTTCCCGTCTTCTCGTCCGACCCCCTGTCTTCCAACGCGTATGCCACGCAGGAGGCGCTCCTGGTGCTGGCCCTGGCGGGCGCGGCGGGGCTGTCCTTCATCCTGCCGATCTCGATCGCCGTAGCGACCCTCCTATTCATCGTCGTGACCTCCTACCGGCAGACGGTCAAGGCGTACCCGTCGGGAGGGGGCGCCTATCGGGTCTCGCACGAGAACCTCGGTCAGTACCCGGGTCTGTTAGCGGCCTCTGCCCTCCTCCTCGACTACGTGCTCACGGTCTCGGTGTCGATCACAGCAGGCGTAGAGGCGATCGTGTCGGCCGCTGCCGGCGTCGAGCCGTACAAGATCGCGATCGCGGGAGCCTTCATCGCCTTCGTGACCTTGATGAACCTGAGGGGCGTCAAGGAATCCGGAACGCTGTTCGCGATCCCCACGTATGGGTTCGTCTTCGCGATCTATCTGATGATCGTTACTGGGATCTTCAGATGCATCGGCGATTGCCCGGTCGCCGAGAGCGCTGGCCGGGAACTACATCCGGAGACCGCGGTCACGTTCGTACTCCTGCTGCGGGCGTTCGCAGCCGGCACCACCGCACTTACCGGGGTGGAGGCGATCGCAGATGGCGTACCCGCTTTCCGTTACCCGCAGTCGAGGAACGCTGCGACGACTCTGCTGATCATGGCCGGGCTTTCGACCTCGATGTTCCTGGGCATCTCATGGCTCGCTGATCACACAGGCGTCGTCTTCACCGAACATCCCCTCGGTCAGCGGTCGGTGGTGGCCCAGATCGCACGAGCGGTCTTCGACGGCGGGCCGCTGTTCTATTTCGTGCAGATCATGTCCGCGGCCATCCTGATCCTGGCCGCCAACACCGCCTATCAGGACTTCCCTCGCCTGGCTTCGATCCTGGCGAAGGACCGCTACATGCCACGCCAGTTCATGAACCGCGGGGACCGGCTCGTGTTCTCGAATGGCGTGATCATCCTGGCGGTCCTTTCCATGCTGCTCATCTTCATCTTCGACGCCAACCTCACGCGGCTGATCCAGCTGTATCTCGTCGGGGTGTTCATCTCTTTCACCCTCTCCCAGACAGGGATGGTGGTGCGCGCGCGGCGATTGAAGCCCCCGGGCTGGCAGCGAAGCGCCCTCATCAGCGGTTTCGGAGGGACCATCACCGGCATCGTGCTGTGTGTCATCGCGTACTCGAAGTTCCGCCATGGAGCGTGGATCGTGATCACCGCGATCCCCTTCGTGATGTACGGGATGCGCTCCGTCTACAAGCACTACCAAGAGGTCGGGGAGCAGCTGGGCGATCCCCAGCGCGCACCCGAGGACATGCGCCTGGACCCGTCCCATTACGTGATCCTGGTTTCCCGGGTCGATGCCGCGGCAGCTCGCGCGGTGGGCTACGCAAGAGCTACTCGCTCGTCGAACATCTCCGCCATCACGTTCGACGCCGCAAACAACGCCGCGTGGCACCGACTCGCGCCGGAGATCCCACTCCAGATCCTTTCGGGGCCCAAACGCGCCACCATCCTGGCCCACATCCGAGAGTTGCGAGCTCAACTCGCAGAGGACGACTACCTCACCGTCATGACTCCCGAGGTGCTGCGTACGAAGAGCCTGTTGGAGATCCTTCGCCACCCCTCGATCCACAGGCTGAAGGCCCTTCTCGTACGGGAACCGGGGGTCCAGGTGCTCGATATCCCTCTGCTCCGGAACGAGATCGATCCGAACCTAGACCAGGCCCACGAACCCGCCCGGAACCACGTCATCGTGCTGCTGTCGGGCGTTCACAACGCGACGCTCGAAGCGATCTCCTACGCGCAGACCTTGAGGCCTACAGACATCCGAGCGCTCTCTTTCGGTCTGGACCCCGAAGAGACCGAGCGACTAGGGAACCAGTGGCTGCAGGTGGGTGTCCCCTATCCCCTGGAGATCGAGGAATCGCCCTACAGGGATCTGGGGGCGTCGCTGATCGAGTACATAGAGCGCTTCAAACCCGACGGCGTCAACAAGGTAGTGACCATCGTCATCCCGGAGTTCATCGTTCGGAAACGCCGGCACCAGATCCTTCATGGGCAAACGGCGTTGATCGTGAAACGGCGGATGTTGTTCGAGAACGGTGTGGTCGTCGTCTCGGTGCCTTACCACCTCTAGACGGCGACATCCTCCGGGGTCCGGAAGACCATGCGGACCGAGGTCCCCCCACCGGAGCGGCGTGCCACCTCGAGCTCGTCGGCCAACTCCTCCAGAAGTGCCATCGACATCACGAGCCGTGATGAGAAGCCCTGGCTATCCAGAGCATCGGGCTGATCCGAGGGTGACTCGTTGCGATCCCCGACCTCGACCTCGATGCGATCGGAGTGCCGGGTCCACGAGACGCTGACCGGTTGGTCGCCGCCCGCCTCCTCGTTGACGAACACCGCGTTGGTGCACGCCTCGGAGACCGCGATGCGGATGTCGTCCACACGTTCCTCGTCCAAACCGCTGGCTCGAGCCAACGAACCCACCGCGAGGCGGACGATCCCGACGTATGCCGAACGTCCGGGGATCTCGATCTGAACCGGCCGACCGATGATGTTCAGGCCGCGCCGCCCGCTGCCTCCTCGACCGAGGCGTGGATCGGAAAGACCTTGGTCAGCCCGGTGATCTTGAAGATCTTGAGGATCTTGTCCTGGGTGCAGACCAAGGACAAGCTGCCGTCGTGAGCCTTGACCCGCTTCAGGGCACCGACGAGCACGCCCAGACCCGTCGAGTCCAAGAAGTCGACACCTTCGAGGTTGACCACCACGTTGTAGGAGCCCTCCGAGACGAGCTCGATCAGCTTCTCACGCAGCTTCGGCGCCGTGTACACGTCGATCTCGCCTTTGACATCGACGACCGCATGCGAGTCGACATTGCGCACATCCAGACCAAGCTCCATCGGAGTCCTTCCTCTAGTTAGTCGAAGAGCGATATTCGAGAGGCCGCAATCCTAAACCGCTGCCTTTCCGTGCCGAAGAGATTGCGAAGTTTGTCGCTTTCGGGAATCCGCAGAACCCCGAGCATCGTTAGCTACCCTCAGGGCGTCTTTCAAAACCAAAGGAGATGACGGCGTGAGCATCGCGGCACCATCGATCAAACGGCCCTGGGCGCTGGT
Organism: Actinomycetota bacterium; assembly: GCA_046566065.1. Lineage (GTDB taxonomy): Bacteria > Actinomycetota > CADDZG01 > CADDZG01 > WHSQ01 > MB1-2. The sequence goes on from JBKHXK010000026.1 coordinate 9,308, forward strand.
TGCGGCGGCAGCCGCCATCTTGCTCGCGCTCGTAGCCGCCCTCGTGTTCATGGACCTGCCCGGGGAACGGCTGCTGTCGCCGGGCGCCGACGAGGCCGCCCCGGCCGGCACGAGGGCGCTGCCCCAGGCCCCCTGGGAGATCAGGACCCACCCCGCCGGCGTGGTCGAAAAGGTGACCAAGGCCCAGGCTGCTCGCATCAGGAGGCAGCGGCCTCAAGTCACGTCTCTGGTGAAGAGGGTCTACGACGCGCTGCTCCTCCACCCCGGACGACTGCGCTCGGCGCTGGCGGAGAACTTCACTCCTGCAGCGGCCGCCGCCCTACGGCGCTCCGGGGCGGTGGTACCGGAGGCGGGCCTCGTCAGCACGGCCAAGCGCAAGGCCGAGATCGGGATCCAGGCGTCCGGTGGGCCCACCCTCGCGGTCGCCTCGGTGAGTCTGGAGGCGACCTTCGCGAACGATCCCAAGCGGACGGTGGACCACCACGCCACCCTCTGGATGGAACGCGGCAAGGACGGCTGGCAGGTGGTGGCGTTCGAGGTCGACCAGGGGCCCAAGCAAGCCGCCGGTGACGCACAGGACTCCAAGAGATCTCCCCGGAAGAAGAAGCGGGGATGACCAAGCGCGCCGCGGCTCTCGTTGTCTTCCTAGGACTGGTCTGCACCCTGCTGCCCATCGTGGGGACGCCGGGCGCAGGGGTCGCAGCTCCTGCGATGTTCGGTCGCGTGCACGAGACTTTCCAGCCAGAGACGGGCAAGATCTTCGTGCTGGCGATCGGCAACGACGCCCGGTCGGGGAACCCAGACCGCTCGCTGGCCGATGCGATCCACATCCTTGGGATCAACACGAAGACGATGGAGGCCGGAGTGTTGAACTTCCCCAGGGACTCCTGGGTGAACATCCCCGGCTACGGCTCGGCGAAGATCAACGAAGCGCTGATCCACGGCGGGCCCGAGCTGCTGGCACGCACGCTCGAGAACCTGACCGGCATCCGGATCGACTACTGGGTGATGGTCGGTTTCGAGGGCTTCGAGGACATCATCAAGAAGCTCGGCGGGGTGAGGATGCGCATCCCCACTGCGGTCAGTGACATCGGGGGTTCGGGAGCGCAGCTCAGGGCAGGCGTTCAAACGCTGAAGGGCTACGAAGCGCTCGCCTATGCGCGGACCCGCAAGGCGTTCGTCGGCGGAGACGTCGCGCGAACCACACATCAAGGGGACATGCTCGTCGCGTTGGCGCGGAAGCTCCGCAAGGAGACGGCGAAGAGCCCTGCCGCGATGCTCAGGTGGATGGCGTTGACCAGGGAACACGCTCGCTTCGACATCGCTGCCGACGAGATGTTCCGTTTGGGCATCCTCGCTTCGCAGGTCGATCCGGGAGATGTTGGGAACGTGACCGTCCCTGTGAGCCTGGGTAGCGTGGGGGCCGCCAGCGTCGTGTTCATCTCGCCGGGCGCGAGCTCGATCTACGAGAGGTTCAGAGAGAACGGCAGTCTCTAGCTAGCCGTCACCTGCGCGGCGAACGCTTGCGCCGAAAGCGGCCTGCCCGTGGCTTCCTCGATCACCTTGTCCCACCTCATGACGTTTCCGTGGTGCAGCAGACCTTGTTTCAGCAGATCCCCAGCCTCCCGGCTGACGATGCCATCGGGGCACCGCTGCTCGATCGTCTCCTCGAGCTGCGACGCGAGGAGCTCTCCCAACAGGTAGTTGTGGTAGTAGACGGGGGCCACGGCTACGTGGACCTTCGCGGCCCACGCGCCCGGAACCGGTTCGTCGGGGCGGGTTACGAGTTGGAACCTCTCGACCAGGTCCCACCACAGCTCGTCCAGATCGGTTTCGGGGTCCCTGTAGAAAGCGCGTTCGAAATGAGCCATCACCAACACCCACCTGGCAAACATCGTGCTCTGGATCGCAGACGACCGTCGGAGACGCTCGGCGACGGGATCGACCTCGGTTGGGGAAACACCCGCCACCTCTGTGAGCCAGCGAGGGTCGCGCGTAAGACGACCGGAAAGAAGAGCTATCGCCTCGGTGACGAACGTGTGAGCCGGAGCGTGGAGCAGATAAGGCAGCCTGCGATCGATAGAGACGTCGTATGCGGCGTGCCCGCATTCATGGAGCATGACCTCGACCCAACGCTCACCGGGGACAACGTTGGCTAGGACGCGCACGTCTTTACCCGTTCGATCGATGTCCAGGCAGAAGGCGTGCTGGCACTTCAACTCCCTCGGATACAGATCGCTGCTGTCGAGCACGCCGCTGAGATCGATGCCCATCGCCCCGAACGTCTTCAAGGCGAGTTCGGGGGCCGTCGACGCGTCGGTGAAGTGGGCGTCCAGATCCAGATCGGCGCCATCGTCGGGTGCGTACTGGAAGAACGGATCGGCGTAGTGCCATGGACGCAGGTCCTCGATGCCGAAACGAGCCCGCAGACCCTCGTCTAGCTCGTCTTTCCAAGCGACGAACGAGTCGCGGGTCAACGCGTCCAGATCGTCGAGCACCCCGAACAACCAATCCTCGGAGATCTCCTGAAGATCGAGGGCCATCAGGTAGTAGTCGGCGTAACCCAACTCGAGAGCGATCCCGTTGTGGAGTCGTGCCAACTCTCTGACCCGGCCCCCGACCCTGTGACCGATCTCCTTCGAAGCGAGCCAGGCTCGCTTGCGCTCCTGGTCGTCGTTCGAGGTTTCCAGGATGTCTTGGATGTCGTTCTCCGACAGAGTCCTTCCGTCGACCTTCGGGCGGAACTTGGCGAACTCACTCTCGACCTTCCCGGTTACCTCGACCAACTCGCGACGTTGCGCCTCTGTCATCTGGTCGCCGGTCAAGGTCAGTCTGAGCACCTCGAGCTGGCGGCTCAGCATCGGCTCGTGCGTGCCGTCCGCGAGCGCTTCCTTAACCGCTTCGAGTGAGACCCGATCGCCCATGAACGTCCGGAGCTCCAGCTCCGAGCGAGCCCTGCGAGCTTCGCTCTCGGGCGTGGAGGCGATCTGCGAGTCCCAGTAGTCCAGGTGGAAACGGGTCTCCAAAGGCTGGAGCCGGTCCTGCAGGTCATCGACCACGCGGTGCGGTGCTCGATTCACAGGTAGGTCTCTCTTTCCGCCATGTCGGCGAATCCTAAGGTCACGAGGTGAGCTCGAAGTGCCAGGGCTCGTGGGGCAACGGTCGCTGGAGAGGCAATCCGAGTGCCTCCGCCAGGTCCGCAGCGTGCTCCACTTCCCCGCCGAGGTCCACGGCGAGACCGCGTTCATGCATCGATGAGCCCGGCCGAGCCACCCAGTCGTCCGCGATCTCCGCGCTCCCGTAGCGGCGTAGCGCATCGGCCCAGAGCTCCTGTTGATGCACCGTCGATCGCCATCCGCTGATCAGTGTCACGCGGCCCCCGGCGGCGTCCAACAACCTTTGCACCGCCCGATCGAGGACCGGATGCAGACCGGTGCCTGTCGTCGCGGCGAGGGGGAAGAACGCAGTGGGATCGATCGTGGCGCGCGCATCCGCGGTCACACCGTCGACCGCAACCTTCACCTGCACCGCGGTTGTCCCGACAGGGCACAAGCAATCGATCAAGGACGCTCCATTGTCTCGAGCTACCTGGGCCGCCTGTCGCTCGGGGTCGCCATCCCCGTAGGGAGCGGACTCGGCAACCGCAGCCAGAGCTGCTGCATCGGCAGCGAGTTGGGCGCGTGCTCTGGTGGCACTGGTCTGCGCGATGTCCGCCGCGAAGCCGGCCAGGGCAAGTGCGAGAGATACGGCCAAAGCTCCCAAGATCGTCGTCATGGCTGTTCGATCCTCATCACGCCGGTCGCTTCCAGCTCGACGCGTTCGAGGAGGGAACCGAAGAGCGGGACCCGAGACTCGGGCGAGTAGGTGACGTGCACCGTGACCGGATCCCCCTGCCGGCGCATGCGTGGCGCGGGAGATATCTCGACCTTCAACGGGCTAAGACCCGGCCGCTCCGCTGCCGCTCTCACCTCGCCGGCATCCGGATCCACCGCCGCGACGCGGGCGGCCTCTCGCGTCGCGTGCCAGAGGCGCGCCTGATCCGCAACCACCAAGCCGACCTCAACGAGAGCGGCGAGAAGCAGGGCCAGCACCGGCAGAGTGAGGGCGAGCTCGAGGGTGGCCTGCCCGCTCTGGCCCTGCGAAGGCTCCATCAGCCGTCGGCGCGCTCGACCAACGACGAGATGATGCTCCGGAACAACTCCTCTAAGGCCCCGGACTGCACGAACGCTGCGAACACCCCAACTACGACTGCGGCTACCAACAGAACGAGGGCGTACTCAGCGGTCGTCTGACCATCCTGCCCATAGGCGATCGACCTGATCCGATCCACGTCTACCTCCCAGCTCGGCCTCCCTGGAAAGGGCTCGCCGTCATCTCAACCGAGATGCGGGAAGACGTCTGTGGCGGGCGCCACGGGCGTCGATCAGTGGGTGACGGTGATGCGGTCGCCAACCTGCACGCCCAAACGTTCGAACGCGCCTTGGTTGACCTCTAGGGCTCCGGTGTAGGGCGTGTCAGAGCTGTACAGCTCGCACTCCTGCCCGTCCACGCACGGTTCCATGTCCTCGATCGCAACGATGATCCCTTCCTCGTCGAAGAAGGCGATCGAGAGCGGGATCGGAGTGTTCTCCATGTGGAAGCAACACGTCCTCGGCTCGAAGAACAGAAAGATCATCCCCGCGTCTTGGTCCAGCGACTCCCGGTTCATCAAGCCGTACGACAGTTGTTCTTCGGTCTCGGCTTTCTCCGCGTCGATGATCACCGACCCTTCCTCCGTATCGATCAACACGCGCGCCGGAGCGAAGGTAGGGGAACCCTCCGGAAGGGTCTGTTCCGCGGGATGAGGGGCTTCTGGGTCGCTCGAACGGCTATCCCCGCACGCGCCGGCAACGAGGACCACCACCATCAACACAGCGATACGGAGCTTCATGTAGCGAAGCTTCGCATCCGGTTCAGCTCAGGCTGACGCTCCGGAGGAAAGGCCCGATCGCAAGCAGCCCATAGGACGGCAGGATGCAGCAGGTCAAGGGGACGACCATGAGGACGGGGGCTCGCCGCATCCTGGACTTGAAGGCCAAGGCTCGTTCGGTCCGCAGCGTGTCGGCCAGGTGCTCGAGGGAGCCGGCCACGGGGAGGCCCGCGCCCTGGGCCCTTTCGATCACTCGAGCCACACGATCGAGCCCGGGCCCGGAGGCCGCCAAGGAAGAGCTCCACGACAGCCCCAGCCGGACCTGCCCTGCTGCCCGAGCGAGCGGCTCCTCCAGGCCCGCCGGAGGGTGAGAGGCGATCACCGAGAGTGCTTGCGTGAGGGAAAGGCCGGCCTGGAGCAGCGTCGCCAGCGCCGTGCAGAGCTCCACCGCCGGCTCCGGGGCCGGGGGGACGGGGACGAGTCGTCCGATCCAGCGCAAGCCGATGGCGGCCAAAGCGACTCCCAGGAGCAACAGGATGAGGCCGGCGGGGTCGCCTAGAGCCCTGCTCGCCGGGGAGAACGGCACGAAGGCCAGAGGCAGAGCGGCCACCATGCGAGCGGACAGACGGGCTCCCGAGCTCGCCGCTCGTGCGTCCTGTTGGAACGCCACTTCCTGTTCGAGCTCGGTCGCGAGTCGGTCGAGCGCGGCCCCCACATCTCCTCCGGCACTGAGATGCAGAGCCAGCACCGGCGTCAGAGCGCGAGCGGAGTCCTCGGGCAGGGCCGACAGCGTGTCGATCACCGAGCAACCCAGGGCGAGTCGCGCGCCGACCAGAGACGGTTCCGCACGAAGCTCGGGAGGCAGCTCGTGCGACCAAGAAGCGAGCGCCTGCCTGACGGTCAGCCCGCTTCGGACCAACGCGGCCAGTGCCCTGAGCGAGCTCGGGTCAATCATCTCTGTTGCGTTCGAGGATCTGCAGCACACGCCTCGCGCCCGCTCGGTCCTTGCCCACATGCACCACGAGATCGAAAGCCTGCTCCGCCTGACGTCTGAGCGTGTCCTCGGAAGGGGCGAGTGGAAACTGTCGAGCTAGTTCCACGAAGCGCTCCAGTGCCTCGGTTGCAGAGCGGGCATGCACGGTGCACAGCGAGCCTTCGTGGCCTGTGGACATCGCCTGAAGCGCAGGCAGCGCCTCCGGACCTCGCACCTCGCCAACCACGATGCGGTCGGGTCGCATGCGGAGAGCGGCCCGCACCAGAGCGAGTTGATCGACGCCACCGCGGCCCTCGACATTCGGACCCCGCGTCAACAGCGACACGCTGTGCGCGCACGACGGCCTCAACTCCGGGGTCTCTTCGATCACGACGACGCGCTCGGTCCGAGGAACGCGCCCGAGCAGTGCGTTCACCAGCGTTGTCTTGCCGGTGCCGGTCGCACCCGAAACGATGATCGTCCGTCGCTCCACGACGGCCTCGTCGAGTAGAGCCGACTCGGACCTATCCAGCAATCCCATCTCGACCAGCGTGTCGAGGTCGAATGCCCGTTGGGGGAACCGGCGGATCGACATCAGTGGGCCACTTCCCGAAACCGGCGGCAGAACGACATGCAGCCGCGACCCGTCGGGCAACCTGCCATCTCCGATCGGGTGGGAAGCATCGACCCGGATCCCGGCCGCGCCGGCAAGCCGTTCGATGAGATCCCTCAGCTCGGCCGCGTCCGTGAAGGAGACATCGCTGGGTTCGAGCCGTCCGCGACGCTCGCACCAGACCTCGTGGGTCCCGTTGACCAAGACGTCGGTCACCGCTGGGTCGCCCATCAGACCGGTCAGCGGGCCGAAGCCGTCTATCCAGTCAGACAGGAGCGACACGGACCCCTGGACCGTCTCTTCCGGAAGCGACCCCTTCAGCACCTTGCGCATCGCTAGGCGACGCTCGGCTGCGTCCAGCCCGGCAAGCTCGGTCCGCTCGGAGATGAGACCGAGGAGATCGGGCCTCACAGTGCCGCGGCCAAACGCTGCACCGCGAGGCGCCACGGCGACAACGGCGAGGTGAGCAGCCTCAGATCGTCCTCCGCGTCGCGCAAACCCGGCGAGCAGGGCAACTCGATCGCCAGTTTGCGTCCCAGGATCCGCTCTACGTCCACACGCGTCGTCTCCGACCCGGGCCCGGTCCGATTCGTGATCGGGACCCACGACAACTCGGGACGTTCGAGTAACACCCCGGCTGCCTTGCGCACGCTCGGGAGCGTCGGCGTCATCACCAGAAGCACCCGCGACGGCGACTCGATCGCGTCGAGCGAAGAGCGCGGCGTATCGACGACCACCTTGTCGGCAGCCACCCTCGCCGTCTCGAGACAAGCGTCGCTCGTTCCCTCGGGCCCCAGCGCGAAGCGGAAGCCTCCGGCCACCGGCACCAGGAGTGGACCGTCTGCGAGCGGGAGCTCGTCGAGGGCGAGGCCCAGACGCATGGCCGCGCCTCGGTCGGAGTGCAGGTCCACGAGGTTCGCCCGCGCTCTCCGCGCGAGCGCGGCGGCAAGATGCACGGCCACGCTGGTAGTGCCGCACCCTCCGGAGGCGCCGACGACGACGATGACGTCGGGCCGAGAAGAAGATCGCACGATCTCGTCGATGACCCGCTCGGGGTGAGCCGGGTCCATCGTGATGGCCCCGGCCCTGTCGGCCCCGACGCTGACGACAACATCCGCCTCCGGGTGGGGCTCGGAGACCAAACGGAGGTCCCAGTCGAGCGGGGCCCGATCGAACGCCTTCACAGCGGACATGCGCAGCTCGGGCTGGGGGCAGACGATCGCTACGCGGAGGGTCATCGGGGTCCATCGAAATGCCTCTGGACGCGAGGGGATGTGGCGAAGCTCACTTCGGAGCGCCAAACTAGGCATATGGAAGCGGCATTCTTCGACCTCGACAAGACCATCGTGGCTCGGTCCAGCCCGTTGGCCCTCGGGCGGTCGTTCTTCAAAGAGGGGCTTATCAGTCGTTCTTCGCTGATGAAGTCGCTATACGCGCAGCTGATGTTCCAGCTCATGGGCGCGGATGAGGAAAAGATGGAACGGATGCGAACCGAGGCCGCGAAGCTGACCGCCGGCTGGGAGCAGGAGAAGGTCCGGCGCGTCGTGCAAGAGGTCCTCGAAGAGGTCATGTCACCGCTGATCTACTCAGAGGCCCTGGAGCTGATGCACGATCACAGAGAGGCGGGCAGGCTCGTCTGCATCGTTTCCTCTTCGCCCGAGGAGGTCGTGGATCCGCTGGCTCAGATGCTTATGGTCGATCGCTACATCGCGAGCAAGCCCCGCATCGAAGATGGTCGCTACACCGGGGAACTCGACTTCTACGCTTATGGACCCCACAAGGCGGAAGCGATGAAGGCCCTGGCCGAGGAGCTCAACCTGAACCTCGAGGGATCCTTCGCATATTCGGATTCGGTGACGGATCTCCCGATGCTGGAGGCTGTAGGCAACCCGGTCGTCGTCAATCCGGACAAGGCCCTTCGTCGTCTCGCGACGGAACGAGGTTGGCGCATCGAGTTCTTCAGGAACCCGATCTCGATCAGGGACCGTCTGCCTCGCCTGCGAGCCCCTGAAGTCACCCGTTCGAGTGGTCTGGCGGCGATCGCGGGCATGGCCGGTGTCGCCGTTCTTTTGTGGTGGGCCTCGCGTCGAACGGCCGGGCAGGACCGCGCTTGAAGTCGGCCCGGATCCTGAAGCGCGCCGCGCTGGCCGGGCTGCTGATCTCCTCCTTGAGTGTGGCCGCACCGTCGACCGCGGCGCCGACCCAAGCCGAGCTGGAAGCGGCGGAAGCGCGTCTGATGGAGATCGAGCGCGAATTCGAGCTCTTGGTCGAGCGGTACAACGCGGTCGACGAGCGTCTCGCCGGGATCCAACACGAGATGGCCCGAACGCAGCTGATCGTCAGAGAGATCGAGCAACGGATGGAGATCAAGGAAGCCTCCGCGATCGCTCTCGCCGTCGAGCTCTACAAAGCCGGTCCGACCGGGGTCGCGGTAGAGGCCGTCCTCTCCTCCGAGTCGCTGGCGGACATCGAGACCCGAGTGGAGTACCTGCGCTCGTCCAACACCGCACAGGTCGAGATCTTCGAACAACTAGGGGCAGATCGCAGCGTGCTCGATCGGCGTCTGGAGGAACTGGACGAGCAGAAGGGCCAGGCCCTGCTGGCAGAGGTCCGCCTGGACGAGCTCCGCTCCGAGGTGGAACTCCGGCTCATCAGCCAAGAGGACGAGATCGCGCGTTTGAACGCGGCGCTCGAGCGCGCTGCTGCTCGAAGAGCCGCTCGGGATGCCGCCGCGCTGGCCGTACAGACGGGGACCTTCGGGCTCGACGGACCGATACGTCCGGCCCCCGCCCCGAACGCGGCAGCTCAGGCAGCCGTAGACGCCGCTCTGTCGCAGATCGGTAAGCCCTATCAGTGGGGAGCTGAAGGGCCGGATTCCTACGACTGCTCCGGTCTGATGCTGTGGGCCTGGGCTCACGCGGAGGTCGCTCTCCCACGTGTCTCGAGGACGCAGTACACCGCGACGACACGCGTGCCCAAGGGCGACTGGGAACCCGGCGATCTGCTCTTCTTCGGCTCACCGATCCACCACGTCGCCATGTACATCGGCAACGGGCAGATGGTCGAGGCCCCTTACACGGGCCAGAAGGTCCGGGTCGTCAGCGCTATGCGGACGGACTACGTGGGGGCCGGGCGACCCGGCGTCTAGTCGTCCTTGCCGTCGGAGTCGAGCTGGTCGACCCCCTTCTCGACCTCGTTACCCACCTCTTCCACATCGCGGCGATCCTCACGATCGCATGCAGCGGTGGCTCCCATGCTCAACACGACTGCGACCGCGAGGGCCGAACTGGTCAGACGCTGTCTCATAGCAACCTCCTTCTGCCGCCGTTGGTATCTATACCCATCTCCGAGCGGATCGACGCCTGTTGCTAGCGGGTTCCCGTGCCCGGCCCACTTAGCTGCACGTCGCCCTTCGTCGTGATGACGAACACCTGCCAGAAGTAATAGGCGTAGAGATTGCGCGGGTCCCGCTTGATGTGGCGAGCGTAGGTCTGGATCGCATCCACGTACTCGTAGCTCCTGTTGTAGGCATAGAGAGCCGAACGCATGTCGTGGGGTGCGCCACTAGCAACGAGGTATCCAGCCGCCGCCGGGATCGCGTCGCGCGGGTCCATCACATCTCCTCCCCCGCCGTAGGCGTCCCACGTGGCAGGCATGAACTGCATAGGGCCCATAGCACCCGCGGAGCTCGGACCCATGAAACGCCCGAACTTGGATTCCACGAAGTTCAGCGAGGCGAGGATCTCCCAGTCGATCCCGTACCGCTTCGCGGTCCGTACGTAGAGCCGCTCCAGGAGCCGAGGATCGTGAGGAGGGGTCACGGGCAGCACCCCCGCTCGTTCGAGCGGCGTGACGAGCGACCGCAACCCGCGGCCCGCCTCGACGTGATCCCGGATCACCCGTTCCAGGTACGGGCCTGCGAGCCTCATCACCTCCTCGGCCTTCTTGGGATGAACCGTGAGCTCCCGATAGATCCGCTGTTGCCTGAGCGCCCCGAGCGAGACGGCACGCGACCTGGGATCGCGCAGTGCGCCCCCCGCTTCGAGCCACTCATCGATCGCCTCTTTCAACGAGGCGTTCACGGCCACCAGCTCCCGCAACAGACCGCGCGCGGAGGCGGGCAACGGGGCACGCGGGCCCGCAAAGGACGGAGACGGCTTCGGGTCGGGCGTCGGCGGGCCCCCCGGCGATGGAGCGACCCTGCGGCCCTCGGATCGGGGGAGGTCCGAGGTGCTCGGGCTCGGGTCGCCACTGCAGGCGGCCAACATCGAAGCAAGCAAGATGGCGACGATCGCTCTCACACCCGCAAGGTAAAGGGGCAGCGACCTACGTCCTTACATCGGCCCCCGCGAGTCCGTGGGCAGGCGCGTCGACCGGGTCGATCTCCTTCGGCGTCGCCGATTCCTTACGCACGATGGATGCGACCGAGGCCACGATGATCGCGGCCCCCAAAAGGATGATCGGTGTCACCTCCTCCGAGAGGACGATCCATCCGAGGAAGATCGCGATCACGGGGTTCACGTAAGCGTAGGTGGCGACCTTCGAAACGGGCGCATGTTGAAGGACCCACACGTAGGCGGTGAATGCCACGAGCGAACCCATGACGATCAGGTAAAGGAGCGCCAGCACCGAAGCTGTCGAGAAGGCGTCGGTGTCGAGCCCGGATAGCTCCCCTCTGAGCAGACCACCCAACGTCAGGAAGCCGCCGCCCAGCAGCATCTGGATCGCGGTGCTCACGGCAGGATCTCCAGGCATCTCCAAACGGCTGGAGAGGAACGAGCCGTTCGCCCACGAAGCGGCCGCGATGACCAACAGGAAGATGCCCGTGAGCGAGGCGCCGCCGGGACGGTCTCCGGGCACGACGAGGACGGCGACGCCCACGAAACCGACCGCCACGCCCACAAGCGTTCCGGCCGCGATCCTCTCCTTGGCCAGGTAGCGGTACAGGATCACCCACAGAGGGGTCGACGCGATGATCAGAGAGGCCAAGCCCGACGGGACGTCTTGCTCGGCGACCATGACCAGACCGTTCCCGCCCATCAGGAGCAGCGCTCCCACCACCGCTGCCGAGAAGGCCTGGCGACGGCTCACCTGCATGGCCTCGCGACCTTTCTTGACCCTCAGGAACAGCCACATGAGAGCTCCGGCGATCAGGAAACGGACGCCGCCTGCCAGGAACGGGGGCAGGGTCTCGACCGTGATCCGGATCGCGAGATAGGTCGATCCCCAGACTATGTAGACAGTCCACAAGGCAGCCCACACCATCCATGCGGGCGCGGTTTCCTGAGGACGACTGGTCACGACGTCCCGAACCTAGCCCCTCTGACCTGTATTCCTTCCACAGCAGAAGTCCGAAGAAAAGAAGGTGCTCGCTGCACCCGCCCTCTCTCGTACGGGGGTTCCCACCTTCGACCCGTAAGGTCGAGGACATGGTGATAGCCGCACGACGCGCCTACGCGGACGCCCTGAGATGGATGAAAGAGGCGCGGCCGCGCGGCGCTCGCAGCGGCCGGCTCGCTCTGGGGTTGTTCAAAGGGCTCTACGTCGGGTCGTTGATCCTGTTGGGTGCGATCGGCCTCGTGCGGCCCTCGAGGTTCGGAGCCCCCACCAGCCGGCCCTTCCGATCGTCCGAATGGGCCGCGCTGGCGCTGCTCGTTGCGATCCTGGGGGTCTATGCCTACCTTCAACGCGCCGGCATCCGCTCTTCAGCCCAGCGGTTCCTGGAGCCGTTCCGGCGACCTCTCGATCACCCCTCCCGCGATCCGGCGGTGAACGCCTTGGAGTCTTGCCCGGCCGCCTTCCAGACCCGCTTCGCGCTGGGCTGGGTGTGGGGACCGGCTGCGGCTTATCTCCTGGCGGCATCGCTCGCCGCCGCCTCCGCCTACTTCGTGATCGATGCGATCCTCGCAGGCTTCGCTATCGGATGGCAGCAGCCGGTGCTGGCTCTGATCCAAGCAGCGTTGTCGCTCATCGTTCTGGGGGCCGCGGCGAGCCGTCTCGCGACCTGGCGCCTGGCGCTCAGCGTTCACCGCTCGGTAACGCGCGCGTATCTGTGAGCTAGAGAACCTGCGCGACCGCGTCCCATAGCTTGGGTCCGGCCCCCCTGAACACATCGCCGGCAGGCAGGCCCAGGTCGTCTTCGATCTGGCCGATCGCCCTGTCGGCCTGGTCGTCATCCAGCCCTCTGCAATTGACGGCCACGCACGCCACGCGCGCCGGTCTCACGGTGGCGGCCGTTTCCTCGTACACGCGCACCATGTGGCTCAGCGGCGGCAGCTTCGTATAGGGCGGCTCCTCGATCGCGGTCCGGTGGACCTGATGACAGAGGACCAGGGCGTGAGGCGCGGAGCCGTGGAGGAGACCGAGGGTCACTCCGGCATAGGCGGGGTGCCACAGGCCCCCCTGGCCCTCCACCACCACGACCTCGGCCTCGGCATCCGCGTCGCAGACGAGTTGTTCGGCCGCTCCCGACAGGAAATCCGAGATGACGCGGTCGACCGCTATCCCCTTGCCTGCGATCAGGATGCCGGTCTGGCCGGTGGCCACGAATTCCGCTCTCGTGCCGGCCGCCGCTGCCGCCTCCACCAGTTCCAGGCTCGCGGTCATCTTGCCGACCGCGCAATCGCTGCCCACGGTCGCAACGATCTTCTGAGGAGCCTCGAGGCTCTTACCGGTGAAGAGCGGGAGGTTGTCCGGCACCGCTCGCACATCCCACAGACGCGCCCCCGACGCGCGTGCGCGTGCGCGCAGTTCCTCGTCGTCATTCAGGAACCGATGCAGACCGTTCGCTACCTCGAGACCGGCGTCTATTGCCTCGAGCAGCCAGGTCCGCCAGTGATCGGGGATCCAGCCTCCCGGCGTAGCCACCCCGAGGAGCAAGGAGGTGCCGCCCAGCTCGCGCGCCTCGTCGAGCGAGGCGACGATGGGCGCGTCCGAGTTCAGCTCGGGCATCACCTCCGTCATGCGCCTGCCTGCGTGCTCGCGATCGAGAACGGCGGCCACGGGGTCGCGCGCGTACCTCAGCACCCCATGAGCGGTCTTGGCATTCCGGATGGTCGTGTAACCATCGGTCAGAACGATCCAGGACCGTGCGGTCATCCGTCACCTCGCGTACCGAGACCCGGGCCGGTGGGAAGGGTCACGAGACCCTTCGAGTACGTGACCCCGGGGAAGGGGTCTTCGGCCAAGAGAAGAGGGCCGTCGATGTCACAGTGGTCGCAGAAACAAGCCACCACAGCCTCGGCGCTCGCCGACACTCCGCTGACCAGATCGCAACCGATCATCGTGGACATCCCGAGCGATCGTGCAACCGCGACGGCCCGGATCGCCTCCCTGATACCGCCGGTCTTCCGTAGTTTCAGGTTCACGCCGTCCACACGTCCCGCGAGGAGCGCTACATCCTTCGACGTCTCCACGTCCTCGTCCGCGAAGATCGGGATCGAGGTCGCCTGGGTCACGGTGCGAAGCTCATCGAGGTTGCCCCGCAGGATCGGCTGCTCGCAGAGCTCTATGTCCAGAGGTTCCATCGCCCGCAGAGCCGCAACGGCCTCGTCGGGCGACCAGCCCTCGTTGGCATCGATGCGGATCGCTCCCCCGAACACCTCACGCAGACCCGCCACGGCGTCCACGTCACCGGGGAAGCCGACCTTCACCTTCACGACGGGGAAGTCCGCGAACCCACGGGCTTCGGCGATCATCTCCTCGGGCGACCCGATCGGGATCGTCACCGAGGTGGGTGACGGGGTCCGCCCGGCCACACCCAGGTACTCGGCGAGGGAGACCCCGGCCAGCTTCGCCGCCAGGTCGTGGGCGGCGATGTCGAGAGCGCAGCGGGCAGAGCCCGGGGGCAGGAGGGCCGCGATGCCCTCCAGGTCGAAGGGCCCGTTCAGCCGCGACAGGTCCAGGCCACGAAGCGCCGCCAGCACGGAGTCCACGGATTCACCGCTACGGTCCTCCGGAGAGGCCTCGCCGATCCCCACCTGCCCGCCGTAGCGGAGCCGGACGAAGACGTTGTACGCCGTGGTGTAGGTCTTGGTCGCTATGGCGAAGGGCTTCGCCAGGGCCAGCTCCCGGGCCTCCGCCTCCAGCGTCAGCGATAGCTCAGACATGGCTTGATAATGGAGGCATGCACAAGAACACGCTCAAAACCTATGCCCTGCTCGCCGCCCTCGGTGGCCTCCTGGTCTTCCTCGGCCGCATCTGGGGAGGTCCGAACGGAGCCACGATCGGACTTGCGATCGCCTTCGTCATGGTCGGAGGGTCCTACTGGTTCTCCGACAAGATCGCGATCCGTGCGTCGAGGGCCCAACCGCTCAGCGAGCAAGAGGCTCCGGAGCTGTACCGGATGATGCGCGACCTCACCAGCGCGGCACAGATGCCGATGCCTCGCCTGTACATGACCCCCGACGTGCAGCCGAACGCGTTCGCGACCGGCCGCAACGAGAAGAACGCGGTCGTCGCCGTCACGCGCGGTATCACCGAGATCCTGGATGAGCGCGAGTTGCGCGGCGTCATGGCTCATGAGCTCGCACACATCAGGAACAAGGACATCCTGATCGGGTCGGTCGCAGCCGCCATCGCCACCGCGATCAGCTACGCGGCACACATCGCCTTCTTCTTCGGAGGCTCCGACGACGACGATGGCGGCAACCCGTTCGCTGGACTCATCGCGCTGTTCCTGGCGCCGATCGCCGCCTCGTTGATCCAGATGGCGATCTCTCGCTCCCGGGAGTTCGAAGCCGATCGATGGGCGGCCAACCTGATCAACGGCGGAGAGCCTCTGGCCCAGGCGCTGGAGAAGCTCCATCTCGGGGCGCAGAAGATCCCCATGAAGGTCGACCCCGCGCAGGCGACGCACTACATCGTGAATCCGCTTACCGGCCGGCGGGCGAACTTCGCCAAGCTCTTCTCTACGCACCCGCCCATGGAAGAGCGCATCGCCCGCCTTCGGGCCCCCCTCGCAGCGCGCTAGACCAGTCCGTAGGGTTCGCCCGCGGGACCCAGGCCTTTCTTTGCGTTCTGGTGGTCGCCCAGCGACCATAGGAGCGCAAAGAACCGGAGAGGGAGTTAGATCAGCGTCAGCTGCTGGTTGTTCAGTCGCTCGATCTCCGCACGTGCCCTGGGCGGACGCTTAGGTCGTGGACGGGGTGTGACCGTCTTACGGCCGGCCATGGCCGCCTTGAACCTCTTGTCCAACGCGGCCTTGTCTGCCGAGCTTGCATAGATGCGACCCCGATAGAGGTCCTCGTAGGTGCCGATCAGATCCGGATAGGTGTCTTGGAGCCAACCCATGTACTCCTCGCGTACCACCGGCCGGAGATGCAGAAGGATCGGATAGATGTGCGTTGCACCAGCGTCGAGAGCACCGTCGATCACTTCCTTCAGCTGCTCCTGCGAGTCGCTCAATCCGGGCAGGATCGGCGCCACCAGCACGCCGCAGGGAACCCCCGCCTCGTTCAGCTTCTTCACCGCGGCCATGCGCTTGCGAGGATGCGGGGTGCCCGGCTCGCTCTTAGCCCATACGTCTTCGTCGAAGGTCCCGATCGAGAACGAGGTGGTGACGTCGGTCACGGACGCCGCCTCAACCAGCAGGTCGAGATCGCGCAGGATCAGCGTGCCCTTCGTCAAGATCGAGAAAGGGTTCCTGACCTCGGTGAGGGCCTGGATGATCTTCGGCATCAGCTCGTATTTGCCTTCGGCGCGCTGATAGGGATCGGTCGACGTTCCCATCGCAACCAGCTCGCCCATCCACCGCTTCGCACGGAGCTCCTTGCGCAACAACTCCGGCGCGTTCACCTTGACGACGATCTTGGAATCGAAGTCCGACCCCGCGTTCATGTCGAGGAACGTGTGCGTCACACGAGCGAAGCAGAAGGTACATGCATGACTGCAACCCCTGTAGGGGTTGATCGTCCAGTTGAAGGGCAGGCGGTTGCCGGGGACGTGGTTCAGGATCGACTTGGCCTCGGACTCGATGAACTCGATCCCTTTGAAGCGGGGCGTGTCGAAGGTGCGTCTCCGGAGCTCGAACAGAGCGTCCCTGGCCATCGCCAGAGTATAGAACGTATGTTCGATAGTGACCAGGGCCCAGGGGGCGAGATCCCCTCAGCGTTCGGGCAGGGGGCGGGTGAGCCTCAGGTGCGGGACCAGCTCCACGGCCACTATCGCCAGCATGATCAGCGCGGCCCCCACCCAACCCAGCGCCGTCAGCCGGTCGTCGTGGACCAGATAGGCGAAGGCACCCGCGAAGACCGGCTCGCTCGTCAGGATCAGCGCGATGCGCGCCGGCTCGGCATGTTGTTGCGCGTAGGTCTGAACGAAGAAGCCAAGGGCGCTGGCGAGTAGCGAGGTCACGACGAGAGCGGTCCAGACCGTCGTGGAATCGGGCACCACCAGATCTCCTTGCGCGCCGGCCAGCACGAGACAGAACGCGCCGGTGACACCCAGCTGCACCGCCAACAGAGCTCCGTAGTGGTGGTCCCTGATCGCGCGATCGGTAGCCAGGATGTGCAACGAGAACGAGCAAGCACAAAGGAACACGAGTGCGTCGCCGGTGAGTTCGGCCCCCTCGCGCCCTCCCGACCCCGACAGGAGGTAGAGCCCGAACGTCGACAACGCCGCAGCGCCCCAGGCGAGGCCCCCTGCCCGCTGGCGTAGCAGCGTGGCCCCGAACAGGGGCGTGAGCACCACGAACAGACCGGTGATGAATCCGGCGTTGGCCGCAGAGGTCCTTTCGAGACCGAGGGTCTGGAAGATGTACCCGCCGGTCAGGAACACGCCCATCACCAACCCGGCGACGAGGCCGCTTCGGCCCAGAGAGCCGAGGTGCCTGCGGAAGACGATGGCGACGATCGCGGCGGCGGGGATGAAGCGGTAGGCGAGGAACGTCGTCACCGGGATCAGCTCGACCGCGTCCTTGACCATGACGAAGGTCAGGCCCCAGATCGCGCAGACGGCGACGAGCGAGAGCTCGGCCAGGGGGGACCTCGTCTTGTCGGACACGCCGGAAAGTTAACTGGCCTTGCGGTCCACCTTCTCGACGAGATCGCTCTGGCGAGGTTCCTCGATCAGATCCAGCACCGCAGCCTCGACGGCGTCGCGCCACTCGTTCTCGTCGGTTGAGCCGTCGGCCAGCTCGTTGATCACCGGGCCGATCGTCCATCCCGACTCGAAACGATCGATCACCCGCGGGTCGACGTATGACTTCCGACAAACCGCAGGGGTATTGCCCAGGTAGTGGGACACCTCCTGGATGGCGCGGGTCACCGCACGTTTCCGGGCGGTCGCCGACCTGGCTTCGAACGACACCGCCAAGGCCTGGGCCGCCAGCACCGTCGCATGCCAGGTGCGGAAGTCCTTGGCCGAGTAGTCGCCGCCCGAGACGTACTTCAGATAGACGTTGATGTCCGCGGACTTCACATCGACCCACTGCTTGCCGACGCGGTAGGCCAGCAGCTCATCCCCGCCGCCCCGCCTTCGCTTCAGTGCCTTGACGACGTCGTAGACGGCGGGATCGACGACCGACTGGATCCGCTCCTTGCCGCTCTTGGCGATGTACTCGAAGACGACCTCGGCCCCCTCGAACCGAACGTGCTCCTTCCGCATGGTGGCGAGACCGTAGGTCTCGTTGGCCTCGGCGTACGTCTCACCGCCGATCCTGAAGAACCCGCGGTCGAGCAGTCGAACCGCGCACGCCAGGACCCGTTCGCGCGGGAGGCCCTCCTGGTCGAGATGCAGGTCCGTGACGTGACGGATCTTGGGGAGCGAGCTGGCGAAGTCGATCATCTTGTCGAACTTCTCTTGGTCCCGACGGGTGCGCCAGGCTTCGTGATACAGGTACTGCTTGCGACCCGCTGCATCGGTTCCGACGGCCTGAAGATGGCCGTTGTCGCAGGGGCAGATCCAGACGTCGGTCCATGCCGGGGGGATGCCCAGGTCCTTTATCCGCTGGAGAGTCGAGACGTCTCGAACCCGTGCTCCGCCCGCGTCGAGATACTCGAAGCCCTTGCCTCGCCGTCTGCGGGCGATACCGGGACCGGAACAATCAACTCTCTTAAGCCTTGGCATGGTTCGCTTTCTTCGCTTCCGTTGGGAGGCATCCCTACCCGCCCGCGAGACAACGCACACATCGCTCGCTCTGCCTGACGCCGGTGGTGTCGCCGGCACGCCTTCCGGGTAGGACCCCCTGTAGAAGGTCGAAGGACTACCTATGGAGGTGCCAGATGTCGACGATCGAACAGTCGATCGAAGTCAATGTCCCCGTCAGAACCGCTTACAACCAGTGGACGCAGTTCGAGGATTTCCCTCACTTCATGGAGGGCGTAGAGAAGGTCAACCAGATCGATGACGTCACCCTGCACTGGGCGGCCGAGATCCTCGGTCAGCACCGGGAGTGGGACGCGAAGATCACCGAGCAGACCCCGGACGAGCGCATCGCGTGGACCAACACCGATGGCGCCAAGAACGCCGGAGTCGTTACCTTCCACCGCATCGACGACAACACCACCCGGGTCATGTTGCAGATGGAGTTCGACCCAGAGGGCTTCGGCGAGAAGGCTGCCGACGCACTCGGCCTCGTCAAGGGGCGCGTGAAGGGCGACCTGGAGCGATTCAAGACCTTCATCGAGGAGCGCGGCCAGGAGACCGGCGCGTGGCGCGGTGAAGTGGACCAGAACAAGGTCTAGCCACTAGGCGATCAGCGAGAGCCCTCGGGTCTAGCCCGAGGGCTCTTTCGCGTTCGCCTCCAGCAGAGCAGCGCGTATCTCCATCACTTGGTCCGGGGCCAGCCAGCGGCTGAGAGAGCCCGAGATGGCCTCGATGTCGACAGCGAGCCCGGCGGCTTGCATGGAAGCGATCGTCTTCAGGACGAAAGAGCGGTAACCGGCCGGAACGGCGAGGCCGGCGACCCGGCCCGTGTCCCGCCATTGCCGCTCGAGCGCGGCCACATCGGGATGCTCCCACCAGGCGACCTCGGGATCCGATCGCTCCGGTGCCGCAGATCTACGAAGCGGAACGACGTTCACCGGTTTGCTGCCCTCCCGTCTCCAACTCGGAGCTTCGTGGAAGTCGGGTTCGTAGCGAGAACGCTTGCGCTCCAGGGGTTCCTCGTCCACCTGCAAGACGAGGCGAAGGCTGCGACCATGCTCGTCCGGCACGTTTCCGGCGTTGCGGAACGCGAGGGCCTCGGACGGACCCACAGCAAGGGTGGTGCGACCTGGGGGCCGGGACGGATCGCGGAGATGAGCGAGTTCGGCCTCGAGGTCGGCGACGCTCATCAGGTACCAACCCTCTTGCAGCATCTCGACGCTAGTCGGTGCCGTTCTTCCCGCACACGTCCGCCAGGACCGCAGCTACCTCGGACACGGCGACGCCCTTCTCGAGGTAGACATCCGCGCCCCGGGACAGGGCCTCCCCCGCCATCGACTCTTGATCGAAGCCGGACAGGACCACGATACGCGTGGTGGGTGATTGGACCTTGATCTTGGGGATCGCCTGGAGGCCGTCCATGACCGGCATGGCCAGATCCAACAGGATGGCATCGACCTGGTTGTCTCTGAGCAGCGCCAGGGCCTCGGCCCCATTCGCCGCCTCACCCACGATCTCGAAGCGCTCGTCGGGCTCCAACGACCACCTCAACAACATGCGGATATCGGGGGTGTCGTCGGCGATCACAACGCGGCAGGGTCTGGTCGCCTGGATCACGAACCTGCCTGCCTCAATATCAAATCTTCTAGCCTCCGCATAGGTAACAGGGTCGACCATTCGGACAGTTTGCTCAATGACCCCAGAAGGTCATCTTTTCCTAGTCACTCAGAGTGACTTTCCTACGTGATTCAGGCGGTCCCTGGGTCCCTGGAGACTACGGGCAGGGTGAAGAAGAAGTTCGAGCCCTCGCCCGGTGTGGACTGGACCCCCACCTGGCCACCCATCGATCGCACGTACTCCTTCACGAGCGTGAGCCCGATCCCGGCCCCCCGCTTGGCGGCCTTCACCGAGCTACGCGACCGCCAGAAGGGCTCGAAGACCCTGTTGACCTCCTCCTGGCTGAGCCCTACGCCTCGGTCGAGCACCTCGACCTTGGCCATGCCGTCCGACACCGAGGCCGTGATCTTGATGGGGGTCGTCTCCGGGGACGCCTTGACCGCGTTCGAGAACAGGTTGATGAACACACGTTTCAGCAGCGCGCGATCGGCCTTGACCGTCACCGGAGGGACCTCCATCTCGATCGGGTGGTCGCCGAGCAAGGGGGCCAGGTCGTCGATGGTCAGCTGAAGGTCTTGCTGGAGATCGACCTCTTCGATCTCCACACGGAAGCGTCCGTGCTCGAGGCTGCCGAAGTCGAGTAACGCGTCGACGAGCTTCGCCAGATCCGAGGCGTGATGATGGATCTTCTCGATGGATGACAGGGTCGTGTCCTGATCGAGCCGGCCCCAGTAGTTGAGCAAGGTCGTGCTGAACCCGGAGATGCAGGCGAGCGGTGTGCGCAGCTCATGCGAGACCGAGTTGATGAAATCCCGGCGCACCTCGAGGGTCTCCTGGAGCTCATCGATGAGAGCTTGCTCCAACTCCTGTCGACGCAGCTTCCTGAGGGCCAACGCGCCGAAAGCTGCGAAGGTCCGAGCCAGCTCTATCTCCTGCTCGCTGTAGATCGTGTCGGGGTGGCCGAGCAGGATCAGAACGCCCAGCGCCTCGTCGTCCGCCTTGGTCAACGGAACCATGAGGTAGCCCTCGAAGCTCTCGACCGAACGAGCACGGACGACCTCGCGGAGATGAGAACCCAGCTCATCCGAGATCGTCACGCCCTCTCTGGTTGCGGCCTCGACATCCCAGCGGCCCTCCTCGTCGGGTGTGGCCAGCGCGGCGGTCTCGGCCCCCAAGAGTTCTCTGGCGCCATGCACGATCTCCGACAGCATGGTGTGCCGGTCCTCGGCCTCGCCCACGAGCAGCGCGAGCTTCTGCAGACGACCGGCGCGCCGGCTGAGGTCGTGCTGTCGCCAACTCCGCTCGATGATCTCCGGCAGGGTGCGGAGGTACGAGTCGTCCTTGACGACGTAGTCGATCGCGCCGCTCCGCATCGCTTCCACCGCGACCGACTCGGACCCCATCCCGATGACCATCACGACCGAGGGCGACGGATCGCTGCCCTTGATCGCCCGCAGGGTCTCTAGACCCGTCATATCGGGCAGGCGATAGTCGAGCAGCACGAGATCTACGTCTGCGAGCAGCTCGAGAGCTTCGCCACCGGAAGACGCCATCTTGATCTCGGCGTCGACATCCTCCAGTCGCCGTTCGATCAGGAAGCGCTGATCGGCGTCGTCCTCTACGACCAGCACGCGCACGCGCCGTCTGTCATCCGAGAGAGAGGACCCCACGACTGCCATCAGCCGGCGTTACCGACCGTCTCGTCGGGGGCCGCGGAAGAACGCGACAGGGGCAGGGTGAACCTGATGTCCAAACCGATGTCAGAGTCCTCGATCCACATGGTGCCCCCGGTCGTCTCGACGATGCGTCTGCAGATGGGAAGTCCCATCCCGCTGCCCTCCGGGGAACTCTCCTGCTGCAAGCGCTCGAACACGCCGAAGGCCTTCTTCCGATGCTCGGCCGGGATGCCGGGTCCGTTGTCTCGAACCGAGAGCTGGACCATGCCACCGTCGACGATCTGCGACGAGACGGAGACCGACACGTCCGGGCGACCAGCGTACCTGCAGGAGTTCTGCATCAGGTTGGTGAACAGCTGGCGGGCCCTCAGCGGGTTCATGTAGACGGCCGGCAGTCCGTCCGCGTCCACCTGCAGCCCGGGGCAACCGCCTCTTACCTCCTCCGAAGCGTGCCTAACCACTTCGTGCAGGTCGACGCTCTCGGGATCGGTCTGGACGCGCCCCACCCGGGAGAAGGCGAGCAGATCTTGGATCAACGACCGCAGGTAGCCACTGCTGGCCCGTATCCGCTCGACGTAGAAGCGGCCGCGCTCCGGAAGCTCGGAGCCGTAATCCTTCTCCAGGAAGTCGGCGAAGCCCTGGATGGCGATGATCGGGCTGTTCAGGTCGTGCGAGACCGTGTAGACGAAAGACTCCATCTCGGCGTTCAGGTCTTCGACCGCCTTGCGAGCCTCCCGCTCGCTGGCGAGCGCGGCCGCGACCCTCCGCTCGGCCTCTCTGGCCGCCGTCACGTCTTGGACGGTGCCCACCACGCGCACCACTTCACCCGAATCGTCGGTCTCGACCTTCCCGCGAGCGTGAAGGGTCCGCAGCTCGCCATCGGGGCGCCTCACCCGATGGTCGAAGGTGTAGGGACGCTTCTCCTGGAGGGCTTTGGCGACGATGTCCTCGACCATCTTCCGGTCTTCCGGATGCACGCTGGCGTAATAGGACTCGGCGGTGACCTCGAACGAACGGTCCACACCGAAGATCGCGTACATCTCGTCGGACCAGGCGGTCGTTCCCGCTCGGACATCCCACGCGAAGCTGCCGATATGAGCGATGCTCTGCGCTTCGGCCAGCGAGGCCCGAGCGCTCCTCTCCCGCTGGTACAACTCGGTGCGATCCAGAGCCAAGCCGGTGAGTATCCCGAGTGACCTCAACAGCTCCAGTTCCTCGTGTCCGAAGAAAGGCGTGTACGGGCTCGTCCACATGACCAAACGTCCGAAGTCGAACTCGAGGGCGATCAGATCGGAATCTGGATCGTCCTCCGTGGCCATCGGCGCAGGACCGCGTTCGGCCCGCACGTCGCCGTGGGTCCCCAGCACCGTGCCGTCCGGGGACGCCAGCAGGGCGCCCCTGGCCCCAACCGTTCTGGTCACGTGCGGCAGGAGACTGTCGATCACCTCTTTGCCGGAGGTGGCACGCACGAGTTCCTCGGTCGCTTGAGTCAGGGCCTCCTGTTCGGGACGGCGCCAGGCCATCCGTAAGATCGCTGGTGGCGCGAACGCGAGGAAGAAGAAGGCCGTGCTCGTCAAGGCGAGCAGTTGAACCCCCAGATCGACCGAGTCGTTGACCTCGCTCGACTGCTGCGTCCCCGCCACCACCAACGCGAGGGTCATCCCGACCGAAGCCAGACTGAGCAGCTTCATCCGGCGACGCGCCAAGGTGGGTTGCCCCCTCCCAGCGCGCCATAGCCGTGCCGCGACCGTGATCAGCAGGCCCCCCCACTGCGCGAGCAAAGCAACGATGTACAGCTGGAGGGACGAGCTACGTTGCTCGCCAGGGTCGGGCAGATCTCCGAGGAACAGCGTCCACACCCCCACGATCACGGTCGCTGCCAGCGCGAGACGGTCGTATAGCCGGCCGGAACGCTTGATCGCGCTGGTGAAGCGGTAGAGCGCGTAGGGGAAGAAGACGATCGCGAGGATCGTGACCTTCGTGGTCACGTCGATGAAAGCGGAATCTCCCTCCTCTGGGACAACCAGGCCGATGACGCCGATCAGCGCGAAGGATGCGAACGTGGCCGCCACCCAGGCCGCTGCCTCCCCGCCGCGCCTTCTCCAGCTCCGGAAGGCGACCAAGGCGAGCGCAATGTAGAGAACGTTGTTGATGTAGCCGATGACCTCTACGAGGTCGTGCATCTGATCCCCTTCGCCCGATGATCCGGATCACTAGTGGCCGCTAAGTGTGGGGGGAAATCGTTACACGCTCAATAGCCCATCCTGGGTGGATCGTCCCCGATCTAGGCGGAGCCCTCCTGGCAGCGGGCGCAAAGCCCGTACAGCTCGAGCGTGTGAGAGACCTCTTTGAAGCCGTGGGAGCTCGACATCCGGTCCGCCCAGGACTCGATCTCGTCGCTCGCCACCTCTACCGCAAGGCCACAGGAACGACAGAGGAGATGGTGATGGTGGTCGCGTGTGGCACATCTCCGGTAGACGACCTCTCCGTCCGGGCCGGCAAGAGAGTCGATCTCTCCAGCGGCCGACAGGTTCTGGAGCTCTCTATAGACGGTGGTCAGCCCGACTCGGTGGCCGGCGGTGCGCAGGTCCTCGTGCAGCTGCTGCGCGCTTCGGAATCCCTCTGCATCGTCGAGCGCGTCCTGGATCGCGGACCGCTGGCGGGTGACGCGGCGCAGAGCCTCGCTCACTCGAACACCCTTAACGCGACCATGGTCGCTACGCCGGCCACCAGAGCGATCACCTGGACGACCGACTTGGCGGGCTCGGGCTCCTTATGGAGCTCGGGGATGAGGTCGGTGCTCGCGATGTAAACGAATGCACCCGCTGTGAAGGGGAGGAGGGGCCTCTCGATCGCCGTGACCGAGCCCGCCAGCAATGCGGTCGCACCGCCGATGATGGCCATGGCTCCGGTCGCTACGTTCAGGAACAAGGCCCGACGAGGACGAACGCCGGAGTGCACGAGGATCCCGAAGTCCCCAAGCTCCTGGGGGATCTCGTGGAGCCCCACCGCCACCGCCGTGGCGATACCGATCTCGGGCGAGACGGTGAAAGCGGTCGCCACGATCGCTCCATCGATGAAGTTGTGCAGCCCATCGCCCACGAGGTTCATCGTCGCGACCGGGTGCATCACTTCCTCGGTCGGCATGTGCGAGTGGTGCCAATGCAGCACCTTCTCGAGCACGAAGAAAACGACCACGCCGAGCACCAGAGACAGCGATGCGGTCAGGTCGAACCCGGCTTCCGACTCGGCGACCTCCGGAAGGATGTGGACGAAGGCATCGCCCAGGAGAGCCCCCGCTGCGAAAGCGACCAGCACGATGAGTCCGCGTCGCAGACGCTCCGGCGCGATCGTCAGCGTCACGGCCCCGACCAGCGAGAGAGCGCTGATCAGCACCAGCGCCAGGAGGGCGGGCACGGCGGCATCGTTCACCCGGGCAGCATACCGCACATGAAAACCATTTCCATTGCGCTGTCGAGCGCCTGTGGGACTTGAAAGGGGTCGGCT
>JBKHXK010000027.1:0-33519 GCA_046566065.1 Actinomycetota bacterium
GTAGTGCTTGTTCGGTTCGCACTGTTCCGGCGCCATGTAGAGGTCGGTGCCCACGTATCCGGTGATCCGCTCCGCCCTGCTCAACGATCGCGCGATGGACAGGTCGATGAGCCGGGGAGGTACCCCTACGACGATGTTGCGAGGCTTGATGTCTAGGTGAACCATCGTTTCGTTCGCCAGGTAGTGCGCAACCGAGAACAGATTTATCGCGAGGGGGACCAGCTGCTCCATGGGTAGGTAGCCGTACTTGCGGATCAGTCGGGCGAGGTGGGGTCCCTCCAGATGCTCCATCAGGACATGGGGACGGGGGCCTTTGAGCACCGCCCCGAACCCCCTTACCAGCAACGGGTGATGAAGCCGTCCGAGTGCGCCGGCCTCTCGCGCCAGGCTCTTCTGCGCGTGCTCGTTGCCAACCAGGTGCGGTCGTAGCACCTTCGCGACGAGGAGGGTCGCCATGCGTTCGTCCCACGCCAGGTAGGCCTCGTAGTCGGACCCACCTCCGAGCTTCTTCAGTGCGAAGCGATCCGGAACGATCTCTTCGCCTTCGTCTAACCCCCACGATTCGGTCGCGTCTTCGTCGACCTCGAACTCGAAGGGGGTCTCTGGAGATTGCGCCTCGGTCATGTCTGCAGGATAGAGAGCTTGTGCAGCCAAGCAACCGTGTATCCGATGATCTTCTGGAAATCTTCGATACGACAGTTCTCGTTCGGGGCATGGATGTTCGAGTCTGGGCGGTGGACGCCGGCCGGCGACACGGTTGGGATGCCCAGCTGGCTGGCTATCGGATACATCGGTCCCGTCCCGATCATCATCGGCGACAACGCAAGGGGTTCGTCGAAGGTCTCCCGCGCCGCCTCGATGGCGGCCCGAGCTATCAGTGAGTCGCTGGGGGAGCGCACCGGGTGCTCGTTGCTGAAGCGGTTGATCTGGATGTCTTCGAAGCCTCGTGCGTCCAGGTGCTTGCGCAGCTTGGCCACGATGTCATCAGGATCCTGGTTCGGCACGAGTCGCATGTCGAGCTTCGCCATGGCTTCCTTGGGGAGAACGGTCTTCGATGCTCCCGGCACGGTGAACCCGGCCACGATGCCTGCGATGTTGCAGGTCGGCTCAAAGAAGTAGCGGCGCAGGAACTCGGAACCGGTTGCGTTCGCTACGAAGGCGTCGACGCCGAGTCTCTTGCGCTCCTCTTCTTCTTCGAAGGGCAGGTCTTCGAGCATGTCCAGGTCGGCTTGGGTGGGTGCTTCGACGTCGTCGTAGAAGCCGTCGATCAGGACGCGGCCGTCGGGGTCGCGCAGTGTCGAGAGCGCTTCGACGAGGTGCCACACGGGGCTCGGCGCGACCACTGCCAGAGAGGAATGCTGGTCCTCGGCAAGGCCCTTGTAGACCAACTCCACGTAGGCGAGACCTTTCGCTCCGAATACAAGCTCGGGGCGGCCGGCGTGATCGATCCCGTTGCCTTCCCAGATGCAGCCGTCGGCCTTGAGCTCGTCTGCATAGGTCTCTGCGATCGCTTCGAAGGACTTGGAGCCGGTTTCCTCTTCACCCTCGACCAAGAACTTCACCTGAACGGGAAGGTCGCCGTACACCTCTTGGTAGACCTCCAGGGCCGCAAGCCGCGCAACCAGATCTCCCTTGTTGTCGGCCGCGCCCCGGGCGTAGAAGATCCCGTCTCGGATCTCCGGCTCGAACGGTTGCGAATCCCACAGCTCGATCGGGTCCACCGGTTGTACGTCGTAGTGGTCATAGATCAGAACGCTGCGCGATCCGGAGCCCAGCAGGCCGAGGATGGCATCCGGGGCCCCTTCGTAGGTGAGCCGCCGCGTCGTCGCTCCGAGGTCCGTGAGCTTCTGTTCGACCCAGAGGGCCATACGCTCGAGCTCCTCGGGTTGCCCGGCCAGAGACGAGATCGAGCAAGCCTCGCTCAGCCACCCGACGTATCTCTCGGAGTTGCTTTCGATGTATTTCCTGGTCTCCACCGGACCCCTTTCTTGTCACAGGTGATCCATAAAGTGTGACGCAATGGAACGACGCTGTGCTCGCTGCAAACATATGAAGGACGAAACCGAGTTCGCTGGGCCGTCGAGAGCCAATCCGCGGAAGGACTGTTACTGCCGCCCCTGCCGCTCTGCCTATCACCGTGAGCATTATCTGAAACGTCGTCAGCACTACATCGATCTAGCCAGGAAACGCACGGATGAGCAGATCGATCAGCGTATGGAATACATCTACGACTACCTTCTGGCGCACCCGTGCGCCGATTGCGGAGAGCGCGATCCCGTGGTTCTCGAATTCGACCATCTGGGCGACAAGTCTTTCCATGTCGCATACGGAGTGCGCAGCCACCGATGGGAGTCGGTCCTCGCAGAGATCGAGAAATGTGAGGTCGTTTGTTGCAACTGTCACCGAAGACGAACTACTCGGAGAGGTGGGTTTCGGCGAGCAGGCTGGATGGAGCCCCTCATGCAGGGCCGCTTGTTCTAGAGCGGGAGAGGGTAATCGAAACCCCGTCACTAGCTTGGAAGGCTAGAGCTCTACCATTGAGCTACTCCCGCAACGCTGCCGATTTTAGAGTCCTCGTCGGGGCGGCCGGATTCGAACCGGCGACCTCAGCGTCCCAAACGCTGCGCGCTAACCAAGCTGCGCTACGCCCCGAAGCGCCAAGCATCGCATCGTGGTCACTCGATAGTTTTCGCGCCTTGGTTCTGGTCCCAGCACAGCAGTGGGCCGCGCAGCGAAGACGTTACGCTGCGCGTTCGTTAGGTACGATAAGCAAAGCAAGCACCAGGCACGGAATCAGGTTGGGAGTCACGAGCCGTCATCCCCACTTTCGTCCGCCTAGCGCGGTTCGTGGCTCCCAATCTGGCGCCGGCCCCACTTTCCTTGTAGAGGCTTCGCTCAGAGCGTTGGAATCCCTTCCAGGCTTTGGGATGGTCACACCCCACAGCTAGGATGCGAGCGATGGCAACCCCCCTGCAGACCTCCACCGAGCAACTCGAGAAAGATCGGGTCAAGCTCCGGGTCGAGGTCCCCGAAAGCGCTCTGAAGCCGGCGGTCGACGCCGTCTATAGGCGGTGGGCGAACGAGATAAAGATGCCCGGCTTCCGCAAGGGCAAGGTGCCCCGCCAGATGATCGACGCCCGGGTGGGCCCGGAGGCGATCCGTGAGGAAGCCCTGCGTGAGGCCCTCCCGGACCTCTACAGGGACGCTCTGCGGGCCGAGGACCTCGAGGCGATCGCCCCACCGGAGATCGACGTCGTCGAGTTCGAGGCGGGGGCCCCCCTGGTGTTCGAGGCGACGGTCGACGTGCGGCCCGAGGTGCAGATCCCGGACCTCTCGTCGATCGAGGTCGAGGCCCCCTCTTCCGAAGTGACCGACGCCGACGTGGACGACCAGCTCGACCGCCTTCGGGAGCGCTTCGCCGAGCTCGAGCCGGTCGGACGAGAGGCCCGCAGGGGCGACCACGTCCTTATCGACCTGAAGGGCTACCAGAACGACGAGTTGGTCGAGGGGATGTCCGCTCCCGACTTCCTGTACGAGGTCGGTTCCCGGACCGGCCCGGCCAAGCTCGACGAGGAACTGGAAGGCACCCGCCCAGGAGCCATCCTGAAATTCGCCGACCAGGTCCACATCCACCGGGATGACGAGCACGATCACGACCACTCGCACATGGAAGACGTCAGCTTCACGGTTCTGGTCAAGGAGGTGAAGACCAAGAAGCTCCCGACGGTCGACGACGAGTTCGCCAAGACCGTGGGCGAGTTCGATTCGGTGGAGGACCTCAAAGAAGACGTGCGAGCCCGTCTTGCGACGATCAAGCACCAGATGTCCGAAGAGGAGCTTCGTGCCCGAACGCTCAGCGCACTGGTCGACGCCTCGGACCTCGAGCCACCCGAGAAGCTCGTTGAGAGCGAGTTCGAGCACCGCCTGCAGCATCTGGAGCAAGACCTCCAGCGTGCGGGCCTCACGCTCGATTCCTACGGCGCTCAGGTACAACTCACCGAGCTCGAGATACGTCGAGACCTACGCGAACAGGCTGCTCGTTCGGTGAAGGCCGAGCTGCTGCTCGAAGAGATCGCCCGGGACCAAGAGATCGACGTCACCGAGGAGGAGCTCGGGCGGGAGATCTCGCTGGCCGCCGCACAGGCCCAACGGGACCCGAAGGAAGTAGCCCAGAACCTGGTCGATTCGGGCCGGGTGGGCGCAGTGGCCGCCGATATCATGCGTCGGAAGGCCCTCGATTATGTCGTCCGCTCCGTCAATGTCACGGGTGGGGTGACCGATGATTCATAGTGGGGGACACCCACTTAGGGGTGGCGGGAATGGAGGCTTTCAGCACATGGACCGAGACGCTTACCGCAACTACCTCGTCCCGATGGTTGTCGAGCAGACCAGCCGCGGCGAACGTTCCTTCGACATCTACTCGCGCTTGCTCAAAGAGCGCATCGTTTTCCTCGGAACCCCTGTAGACGACCAGGTTGCGAACCTGATCGTCGCGCAGATGTTGCACCTCGAGTCAGAGGACCCCGACAAGGACATCAGCCTGTACATCAACTCGCCGGGCGGGATGGTCTACGCCGGCATGGCGATCTACGACACGATGCAGTACATCAAGCCGGACGTGTCGACGATCTGTGTTGGCATGGCTATGTCGATGGGCGCCATCCTCCTCCTCGGAGGCGCGACCGGGAAGCGTTACTCGCTGCCGAACTCCAAGATCATGATCCACCAAGGCTCCGCCGGTTTCTCGGGTACACCCACCGACATCGAGATCCACGCGAAAGAGGTTCTTTCTCTCCGTAAGCGGATGGCCGAGATCATCGCCGAGCACACCGGGAACGACTACGAGCAGGTCGAGAAGGACATCGATCGCGACCGGTTCATGACGGCTGAGGAAGCAAAGGCCTACGGTATTGTTGACGAGGTCATTAGCAGCCGGAGTCTCGCCGAAAAGAAGGCTGGGAATGGCGCACTGCTTCCGGGTGAGGTTGGACGTGTCGCTCGGGAGGTCGAGGCTTCTCCTTCGGAGAATCCCGAGGCCTAGGGGGGTCTGAGAGTGCCGAAGTTCGGTGACGGCGGCGACCTGTTGAAGTGTTCTTTCTGCGGGAAGTCTCAGAAGCAGGTCAAGAAGCTGATCGCCGGCCCCGGTGTCTACATCTGCGACGAATGCATCGACCTCTGTAACGAGATCATCGAGGAAGAGCTCTCCGAAACGCCCGAGCTCAAGCTCGAAGACCTACCCAAGCCCAAAGAGATCTACGAGTTCCTCAACGACTACATCGTCGGCCAGGAACAAGCTAAGAAGGTCCTGTCCGTAGCGGTCTACAACCACTACAAGCGGATCCAGGTGGGGGCCGCGACCGACGGGGACGTCGAGCTCGCCAAATCCAACATCGTGCTGCTAGGCCCGACCGGCTGCGGCAAGACCCTCCTCGCTCAGACGTTGGCTCGGATGCTGAACGTCCCCTTCGCTATCGCAGACGCGACCGCATTGACGGAAGCCGGCTACGTCGGCGAGGACGTCGAGAACATCTTGCTCAAGCTGATCCAGGCCGCCGACTACGACGTCAAGAGGGCCGAGACCGGCATCATCTACATCGACGAGGTCGACAAGATCGCCCGCAAGTCCGAGAACCCCTCGATCACCCGTGATGTGTCGGGTGAAGGCGTGCAGCAGGCGTTGCTGAAGATCCTCGAGGGCACCACGGCCAGCGTCCCGCCCCAGGGCGGACGCAAGCACCCACACCAAGAGTTCATCCAGATCGACACCACGAACGTGCTGTTCATCTGCGGCGGGGCCTTCGCCGGGCTCGAGCGGATCATCGAGAACCGGATCGGTCGCAAGGGGGTCGGGTTCGGTGCCGACGTCCGCAAGATGGAAGAGAAGGACCTCGGCACGATCCTGGAGCACGTCCTGCCCGAGGACCTCCTGAAGTACGGGCTGATCCCCGAGTTCATCGGCCGTCTGCCTGTGATCACCCACGTCCACAACCTGGACAAGGAAGCGCTCGTCGAGATCCTGACCGAGCCGAAGAACGCCTTGATCAAGCAGTACAAGAAGTTCTTCGAGTTCGACGGGGTAGAGCTCGACTTCACCGTCGACGCGCTGGAAGCCGTCGCCGAGCAATCGATGTTGCGCGGCACGGGGGCCAGAGGTCTGCGTGCGATCCTCGAAGAGGTGCTCCTGAACGTGATGTACGACCTGCCGAGCCAGGAGAACATCGGGAAGTGCATCATCAACCGCGAGGTCGTCCTCGAGCGGGTCAACCCGACCCTGGTGCCGAGGCCGAAGGAACGTCCCGAGCGTCCACCCCGCGAGCGCTCCGCCTAGACCCGGAAACCGAAAAGGCCCCGCCTTCAAGGCGGGGCCTTTTGGTTTGACTGCTGGGGTTAGCGGGAGCGCCTCAGCCTTATCTCCTCACAGCTTCTCGCTTGCCTCTTCTCCCTCCGCGAGTCGACGATGCAGGTATCTCGGCCCGAGCCACCGTTGAACCGATCGATGCCGTCCCCGCCGGTAAGGCGATCACCCCCGCTACCTCCGTAGAGCTGATCCGGACCGCCTTCTGCTGCGGCATGTCCACTCCGATAAGACTGTGCGACCGTTGCGCTGTCGGGACCGTCGCCGTTGATCGTGTCGGTCCCCGCGCCACCTTTGAGCGTATCCGCGCCCGTTCCACCAGTGAGCAGGTCGGCGTCCTGATCACCGTGCAATTCATCATCTCCCTCGCCCCCGTAGATCTTGTCATCTCCTGCTAGGCCGAAGGCCGCGTCATTGCCTCCGAACAGCTCGATCACGTCGTTGCCGAGGGTGCCTGTGACGTCGTCGTCACCATCCGAAGCGTTCTCCCCACGGTGGAGCTGCCACTCATAGGTGATCGTGCCGTCGGTAACCGGCTGGATCACGGTCCCAGAAAGGACATCTGCTTGCGGATCCTCGGTCGACTCGACAGCGAACCTTTGATGAGTGATGTTCACGGTGCTTGCTGCTCGGTAGTTCGTGGGTTCCTGCTCGCAGGTTGTCGAGGTGGACTCTGCGGGGTACGTGCCCGGAGAGCCATAGTTAACTATCTCGATCCGGATACTCTCTGCGCCCGTCGGGCTGATCAACAGCTCGCCGTCGGTGCCGGCCGCGTCTCCGCTCGTCGTGGTTCCGGACGGGCACTCTCCGCCTTGGCTTATCTGCTCGTCGTAGCTCGCGCTCCAACTCGCCAGGGGCTGCCGGTACGGATCGTCATCGAAACCGGCGGACTGTGAGACAGAGAAGACGGTGATGTGTGACTTGTCGTAGGACGAATTCGTGTCTTCCCGGGATACCTGTTCTGAAACCATCAGCGTGCCCGACCAGGTCTCACCCGGAGCAGCCCACACGGAACCGACCAAGCTGGTCGCCATCGCGACCACCGTCATCAGGACTCCAACTGATCTCGTCAAGCGCCGCCGATGCTTGTATGTGCTTTCTGACCCCACTGTCCCTACCCTTTCGCCGGTCTCCGCCCGAAGGTTTTCATTTGATTGTCGGGTAGGCCAAGACCGTCCTCAATGGTTCTTTTGGGCTATTCGTTCCCCTCATCTTTAGCGCGACCGCCTCAGGCGGATCGTCTCGCAACCTTTTGCCTGGCCCTTCTCCTTGCGGGAGTCCACAAGACAGACATCTCGGCCTGGCCCTCCATTGAAACGGTCATGCCCACCGCCGCCGATGAGCTTGTCGGCGCCCCCTCCTCCCAGGAGGAGGTCGGGACCGGAGACGGCGAGGTAGGGACGGGCGCTCGACCCGGTGATCTCGTTCACGCCATCACCGGTCAGAGTGTCGTTCCCACCAGATCCCTTCAAGGTGTCGCCCCCGGCCCCGCCGATCAGTCGGTCGTTGTCAGCGCCTCCGTCGATAAGGTCACTGCCCCCGCCGCCCGCCAGCTGGTCCTGTCCAGCATCGCCGTACACGGAATCCTCGCCGTCGCCTGCGTTGTAGGTGTCGTCACCGCCTTGCAGGTAGATGGTGTCGTCGCCAGACGTCCCTTCCAGGTTGTCGTCCTGATCGGTGCTGACCACTCGATCCTTCGCGGAAGGTTCCAACGCCACCCTGTAGACGGTCCCGTTTAGATACGAGACGATCCAGGCGTCACCGGAAACTCCGTCGAAATCGATGCCCGACATCCCGGTTACTCCAAGACTTCCCACCTCATAGTCTCGAACGAATCCGCCGGTGGGGGTGAGCTCTCTTACGAAGTCCTGAGAGGAGCTGACGACGAAGAGATTCCCTCCTGGGGAGACGCTCACGTCTCCGTAGAAGACGTCGAAGGTGGGACTGCCGTAGGGCATCACGGGGAATTCGTTAAGCACAGACCCCGTGGAGGGGTCGAGTTCCCGCAGCACGTCAGCGGTCCAATCCACCACGAACATCGAATTCCGGGTTGCGTGGTAGCTCCCGCCCACCAGGGTTCCGGTGAGGTCGAGCTGACCGAGGACGGTGCCCGCTCGGTCGACGCCAAAGAGCTTCTGAGGGTCCACTTCCCCGTTAGTTACGATCAGTCCGCCGGCCGGGACCGAGCCTTGACCGACTGTGACCGCCACCTCTGTGACGTCGATGTCGAAGTCGTTCGAGGATTGACCGGGGCGGGGGATAGTCGCCAACGGTTGCCCGGTCGTGGAGAACTCGCGGATGGAGTCCCCGAAAGCTGCGTAGACCAGGACCGAGGACGAGCGCGAGTCGAAACCCACCGCGACCAAGGTGCCGAGACCTGAATCGAAGCTCGACACGAGCTGCGACGAGGTCGCCGGCGTGGGGGTCGCAAATACAAGAGCGACTGTCACCGCGGCTGATGAGATGATGGAAAAGCGTCTTCGCATATAGCGCCCCCTTGTTCCCGGACCGGCCCGATCCGTGCTGCTTCATGGTCCGGGTACCTGGGCGAAGGGTCAAGACGGTTCCGGTAGCGTTTCGACATCCATGACTGACGAAAAGACCGATATGTCTGATCCCCTCTCCAGTACCTATCGCCCCGAGCAGATAGAGGCCCGCTGGTACTCGGAGTGGGAGGGGGCCGGCTACTTCCACGCGGCCCCCTCGGAGAAGGGCCCCTACTCGATCGTCCTCCCGCCGCCGAACGTGACGGGTGCCCTGCACATCGGCCACGCGCTCGGCCACACGCTGATGGACGCGCTTACGAGACGGGCGCGCATGCAGGGGAACGAGGCGCTCTGGCTGCCGGGGACGGATCACGCCGGCATCGCCACCCAGAACGTGGTGGAGCGAGAGATCGCAACCGAGGGAACGGACAGGCACGCGCTCGGACGCGACGCGTTCGTGGAGCGCGTGTGGGCGTGGAAGCACGAGTACGGCGGCCGGATCCTCGAGCAGATGCGCCGGCTCGGAGACTCCTGCGACTGGGAGCGCGAGCGGTTCACGATGGACGAAGGTCTATCCCAGGCGGTGCGCACGGTCTTCGTCAGGTGGTTCGACGACGGCCTCATCTATAGGGGAAACCGCATCATCAACTGGTGCCCCTTCCACGAGACCGCGATCTCGGACATCGAGGTCGAGCATGAAGAGGTCGCAGGAGAGCTGATCACCTTCCGCTACAGGCTGGCCGACGGCTCCGGCGAGATAGCGGTGGCGACCACGCGTATCGAAACGATGCTGGGCGACACGGGGATCTTCGTCCATCCCAGCGATGAGCGCTACTCGGACCTCGTCGGAAAGAAGGTCGTGCATCCCTTCTTCCCCGACCGCGACATGCCGATCGTGGCCGACGAAGGTGTGGATCCCGAGTTCGGCACCGGCGCCGTCAAGGGAACACCCGCGCACGACCCCCTCGACTTCGAGATGGGGGAGCGACAGGGGCTCGACAAGATCAACATCTTCGACGGCAAGGCACACCTGAACGAGAACGCAGGGAGGTTCGCCGGCCTCGATCGCTTCGAGGCCAGGGCGAAGGTCTTGGAGGAGCTCGAAGCCCTCGGTCTTGTGGACAAGGTGGAGCGGCCCTACATGCATTCCGTGGGCCATTGCTACCGCTGTCACACCGAGGTCGAACCTTGGCTGTCGCTGCAGTGGTTCGTCAAGATGCAGCCGCTGGCCGAACCCGCCATGCAAGCGGTCACCGACGGCCGGATCCGTTTCGAGCCTCCGCGTTTCGAGAAGGCGTACATGGACTGGCTCGCCAACATCCGCGACTGGTGCATCTCGCGCCAGATCTGGTGGGGACATCGGATCCCGGTCTGGTACTGCGACGATTGCGATGAGACCTTCGCGTCGATGGAGGATGCCGAGACTTGCAAGGCGTGCGGCTCACGCAACGTTCGGCAAGACACCGACGTGCTGGACACGTGGTTCTCGTCCCAGCTGTGGCCGTTCTCTACGCTCGGCTGGCCCGACGAGACCCCGGATCTGGAGTTCTTCTATCCGACGTCCGTGATGGTGACGGGCTACGAGATCCTCTATCTCTGGGTCGCTCGCATGATCATGTCGGGTCTCTACTTCGTGGGAGACGTCCCCTTCAAAGACGTCTTCATCCACGGCATCGTTCGGGACGCGCACGGCAAGAAGATGTCGAAGTCGTTGGGCAACGTGATCGACCCCCTGGACATGATCGACCGCTACGGAGCGGACGCTCTCCGGTTCTCGCTTGCCTTCGCCTCGATCCCCGGCAACGACATGCGTGTCTCCGAGGAGCGCATCCAGGAGTCGAGGAACTTCGCCAACAAGTTGTGGAACGCGGCCCGGTTCGTGTTGTCCTCTCTTGGCGACGAGCGTCCGGTGCTGCAGGCCGATGCGGAACTTCCGATCGCGGATCGCTGGATCCTCGCTCGTCTGGATCGGGCTCTCTCGGAGATGGAGGAGCACCTCCACATCTACAACTTCGGCGAGGCGATGCGCGTGCTCCATCGCTTCATCTGGAGCGAGTTCTGCGACTGGTACATCGAGCTCTCGAAGCTTCGGTCGGCCGACGCGGCACCGGTCCTCGTACACGTCCTGGATCGGATCCTCAGGGTTCTCCATCCCGTGATGCCATTCGTCACGGAGGAGCTATGGAGCCGTCTGCATCCCGACGAGGGCTCGATCATGTTCGCGGACTGGCCCGCGCCGGAGGGCCGGGGCGACACAGAACTTGAAGCGCTGATGGACCGGTTCCAGGAGCTCGTCGGATCGTTGCGCCGTTTGAAGGTCGATCACGGTTTGCCGCAAGGCCAGCGGGTGGCGGTCGCGATCGCAGCCGGCCCCTACGCGGACGAGGTCGGGCAGATGAAAGAGGCGATCGAGGCCCTGGCGCGGCTCGAGTCTCTGGAGTTGGTCGACCACCTACCGCCGCCGGGACGCACCGCTCGCACGGTGACAGACGCGGGGATCGAGGCGTCTGTGGATCTGGGCTCGACCATCGACCTGGACGTCGAACGGGAACGGCTGAAGGCGAAGATCGAGCAGGCGAAGGCGGAGGTCGCTCGCGCAGAGGGCAAGCTGGCGAACCAGGGCTTCGTGGCCCGCGCTCCCGAAGCGGTGGTCGCGAAGGAGCGGGCCAAGCTGGAGGACCACCGCAAGAACCTCGAGAAGCTCGAAGCTCAACTCGAGACCCTCTCCTAGTCGTGCCCTTCCCGGAAGCCAAGGCGCATCTCGACGCGCTGGGTATCGATGCGATGAAATCGATGGCGCCATCGCTGCATCGCATCGAGGCACTGATGGACGCGCTCGATCACCCCGAGCTGAAGGTTCCGGCCATCCACATCACCGGCACCAACGGCAAGTCGTCGGTGGCGAGGATCGCTTCGTCGCTGCTGGCAGCGGCGGGGTTGAAGGTGGGCACCTACACCTCCCCGCATCTGACCTCGATGACCGAGCGGATCTCTCTCAACGGTTCGGCCATCTCGGAGCACGACTTCGGGGAGACCTTCGACCACCTCGTTCCTTATCTCGGAGTGGTGGAAGAACGCCTGGGAGAGAACCTCACCTACTTCGAGCTCATGACCGCACTGTTCTTCCTGTGGGCCGCGGACACGCCGGTGGACGTGTCGGTGATCGAGGTCGGGCTCGGGGGCAGATGGGATGCGACCAACGTGGTGGAGGCACCGGTAGCGGTCATCACCAACATCGGCCTGGACCACACGGCCCTGTTGGGTGATCGACCTTCGATCGCGGCGGAGAAGTCTGGCATCGTCAAGCATGCGGCGACCCTGGTCACCGCCGAGCGAGACCCGAGGATGCTCGAGATCATCGGGGCACGGGTGGCCGAGCAGGAGGCGCGGATGGTCGCGATCGGCCGCGATTTCGAGGTGAGGGAGAACAAGGTCGCGTTCGGAGGGCGGTACCTGTCGCTGGAGACCCAGGACCGCACCTACGAGGGGCTCTTCCTTCCGCTCCACGGCGCCCACCAGGGCGTGAACGCGGCGACCGCACTCCAAGCAGTAGATGCGTTCCTTCCCGAGGGAAGCCTGAGCGACAGCGTGACTGCCGAGGGGTTCGGCAGCGTCGTAGCGCCCGGCCGCTTGGAGACGGTCCGCAACGACAGGCGCGACGGGATCCCGGTGGTTCTCGACGTCGCTCATAATCCCGAAGGCCTGTCCGCTCTGATCAAAGCGCTTGCCGAAGCGTTCGCGTTCGACCGCATCGTTTTCGTCGTCGGCATCCTGCAGGACAAGGATCAGCGAGGGATGATCGCCGAGCTCACCAGACTCCCGAGCGCGGTCGTTTTCACGCAGCCGGCGTTCGCGCGCTCCGAGTCAGCAGAGGTTCTGCAAGAGATCGCGAATGAGCTCGGTTGCCCGTCCTCGATAGCAGCCGACGTCCCCAGCGCGCTCGAGGCCGCCTTCGCGGAAGCCGCCGAGACCGACCTCATCTGCGTAACGGGCTCCCACTACGTGGTGGGGGAGGCGCGCGGCCACCTGCTACCGTCGTAAGGACCCCACACAAACAGGAGGTAACACCCATGCCCGACACCCAGCAGACCTTCATCATGGTGAAACCCGACGGCGTTCGCCGCCGCCTGGTCGGGGAAGTGATCATGCGGATCGAGTCGAAGGGGTACGAGATCCGCGAGATGAAGCTCTTCACGATCGACGAGACGCTTGCCAAGAAGCATTACGCGGAGCACGTCGACAAGCCCTTCTTCGGCGAGCTCGTCTCGTTCATCACCTCGGGACCGGTCGTTGCCATGGTCGTCGAGGGCGCCGATGCGGTCGCCGGCATGCGTCAACTGATGGGAGCTACGAACCCGATCGAGGCCGCCCCGGGCTCGATCAGAGGAGACTTCGCCACGATCATCGGCGAGAACATCGTCCACGGCTCCGACTCGCCCACCTCGGCCGAGCGAGAGGTCAACCTCTTCTTCGGCTAGTAGATCCTGAGGAAGTACAACGGCGTATAACCCCGCTGTGGTCCCTCAGAACGCGGGCCGGGGCCGCGGTGGGCGGCATCGGCTAGGGTTGTTGGTTCACAAATAAACCAAGACGTATCAGGAGTAACAGTTATGGACAATATGTTCCAGTTCATCGGCCGCGACATGGCGGTCGACCTCGGCACCGCGAACACCCTGGTCTACGTGCGCGGCCGCGGCATCGTGCTGAACGAGCCGTCCGTGGTGGCTATCAACACGAAGACGGGAGCGATCCTGGCGGTGGGGTCCGAGGCCAAGCGCATGATCGGCCGCACCCCCGCGCACATCGTTGCCATCCGTCCCTTGAAGGACGGGGTCATCGCCGATTTCGACGTGACCGAGAAGATGCTTCGTTACTTCATACAGAAGGTGCACCGGCGCACCTTCCTCGCCAAGCCTCGCGTTGTCGTGTGCGTTCCGTCCGGTATCACCGGCGTCGAGCAGCGCGCGGTGGAGGAGGCAACGATCTCCGCAGGCGCGCGCAGCGCGTTCATCATCGAAGAGCCGATGGCCGCCGCGATCGGCGCGGGACTTCCCGTGCACGAGCCGACGGGGAACATGATCGTCGACATCGGTGGTGGAACGACGGAGGTTGCCGTCGTGTCGTTGGGCGGAATCGTCACGAGTCAGTCGATCCGCATCGGCGGTGACGAGCTCGACGAGTCGATCATCAACTACATCAAGAAGGAATACTCGTTGATGCTCGGCGAGCGCACCGCCGAAGAGATCAAGATGGCGATCGCGTCCGCGTTCCCGATGCCGGAAGAGCAGCAGGCCGAGATCCGTGGACGCGACCTGGTGACCGGGCTTCCGAAGACGATCGTCGTCGCCGCGGAGGAGATCCGCCGGGCGATCGAGGAACCGGTGAACGCCATCGTTGATGCGGTCAAGAACACGCTCGACAAGACCCCGCCCGAGCTCGCCGCCGACATCATGGACAAGGGGATCGTGCTGGCCGGTGGCGGGGCACTGCTCCTGGGCCTCGACGAGCGCCTGAAGCACGAGACCGGCATGCCGATCCACCTGGCCGAGGACCCGTTGATCGCGGTCGCCGTCGGTTCCGGGAAGTGCCTGGAGGAGTTCGAGGCCCTGAAGAGGGTGCTGATCTCCTCGACCCGCCACTAGGAGGTCATCCGCCGCGTTCCTCCTGGTCAGGCCCCTTTTCGGGGGGTCCGGCCCGGTTCTGCGGTTAGGGTGGTCGCGTCGGGCGGCCACAAGCTCGTGGGCTTGTGAACGGGGCTGCCCCCAAGTTTTCGCAGATGCGAAGAGGTTTCTATACGCATGTATCGCCGCGCCGGGCGAGGCCGCTTGCTGTTGTTCGCGTTCCTGGCCCTGTCCATAGTCGTCATAACGCTCGATTTCCGCCAGCCAGGCGACGGCCCGTTGGAAAGGGCCAAGGATGTGTCGAGCGCCATAGTCACCCCGATCCAACGGGGGCTCACCGCCGTGTTCACGCCGGTGGGCAACTTCTTCTCCTCTATCTCGGAGCTCTCTAACCTGCGTGCCGAGAACGCCGAGCTCCAGAACCGTGTGGAGGAGGCGGAGCAACGGATCGGTGAGGCGGAGTCGATCGTGGAGGAGAACGAGCGGCTGCTGGGCTTGTTGGAGCTCGACGAGAGCTATCCGACGATGGACCGCGTATCTGCTCGCGTTATCGGCCGGCCCCCGGCCAACTACAAGTGGGCGGTGACGATAGACAAAGGGCACAACGACGGCATCAGGACGAACATGGCGGTCATCGATCCCGATGGACTCGTGGGCAAGATCATCCGCGTGGAGCCCGAAACCTCCACCGTGCTGTTGTTGATCGATCCGCAAGCGGGCGCCAAGGCGCGCGTCAGTGGCTCGGGTTACGCCGGGGGCATCGAGGGGAACGGCGCGAGCGAGGCGCTGACCCTTGCCTTCATCGACACCGAAGCGGAGGTCGAGGTCGGCGATGAGGTTGTGACCGCCGGCTATGACGACGGGATCTTCCCGCCCAACATCCCTATCGGAACGATCTCGCTGGTGGAGAGCCAGGAAGCGGCGCTCGAGCAGAACATCAGTGTGGAGCCGTACGTTGACTTCACCACGCTCGACTTCGTTCAGGTCATCGTCGAGACCGGCAAGGTCGGAGCAGAGGGGGCCGAGTAGTGGCCGCCAGCGCAAGCAGCCGGACCCCGGGCATCCTAGGCGATCTGGGCCTGGGCCGGATCCTGGCCCTGGCCACGGTCGTCCTTCTGGCCGTGGCCCTGCAGTCGACCCTGCTGGCCCGCCTGACGCTGCTGGGTGTGATCCCTCAGCTCGTGCTCGTCGTGGTGGTCAGCTTGGCGTTCCTCGACGGGCCGCGGGTGGGGGTCGTCGTGGGCTTCGCAGGAGGCCTGCTGCAGGATCTTCTGCTGCCTCAATCGATCATCGGGCTGACCGCTCTGGTCTACACGCTGGTCGGCTACGGGGTCGCCTCGCTGCGTCAGTTCGCGCCGGGTGAGTCCGTGTGGACACCCGTGCTGGCGGTCGCGCTGGCCTCGGCCGTGGCCGAGTTCGGCTACGCGGTCCTGGCGATCATCCTCGGTCAACCGTGGGTCAGCATCAGCTTCACGGCGAAGGTCACCGGTCTGGTGGTTCTGTACGACACCTTGCTCACACCGTTCGCGTTCCCCTTGGTGCGAAAGGTCGCCGACCGCTTCCGGCCCGAGAGGGTGTATCGCTGGTGAGCACGCAGAGGCAGAAATCGAGTGGCGTGGACAAGACCATGCTCCGCCTCGCGGTCATGGGCATCCTGATCGTGGCAGGTTTCGTGGCTCTCTTCTCGCGACTGTGGTTCCTGCAGGTTCTGGCGTCGGAGGAGTACCGCACGCTCGCGAAGGAGAACCGCGTCCGCTTCGTGCACACGGAGCCTCCGCGTGGACGCATCCTCGATCGCAACGGGATCGTGCTGGTGGACAACCGCACCTCGTACGCGCTCACCGTCAACCGACAGGTGTTGGAGCATCCGCGTCAACGCGAGCGCGTGCTTCGCAAGATCTCCGACCTCACCGGCGAGAAGCTGTCGGACATCAAGCTTCGCCTCGAAGACACGACCGTCAGCCCGTACAAGCCGGTGGCCGTCGCCAAGGACATCCCCAACCGCGCCCGTTTCAAGATCATCGAGAACAAGGAGCGCTTCCCAGGGGTGGATATCGGCAAGATCCCGGTGCGGGAATACCCCCAGGGCCCCCTCGCCGCGCACATGCTGGGTTACGTCGGCGAGATCTCCGAGGAACAGCTCGAGTGGGATCACTTCAAAGGGGCCCGCCCCGCCTACGGAGCGGGCGACATCGTCGGCAAGGCCGGACTCGAATACACGTATGACCGTTGGCTGAGGGGCAAGCCGGGCGTCGAGAAGGTGGTCGTGAACTCTTCCGGTGAGGTCATCGGGACGCGGCTCACCTCTCCCGAGGAACCCGGCCAAGACCTGGTTCTCTCTCTCGATGCGGGCATCCAGAAGGCGGCCGAGGACGCGCTCGCTGCGGGCGTGGAGACGGGAGAGGCGGTCGGCGGAGCGGTAACCGTGATCGATCCCAAGACGGGCGGAGTGGTCGCCATGGCGAGTTGGCCGACCTACGACCCGGCGACCTTGGCCGACGGGATCACGACCAAGGAGTTCGCCAAGCTGAACGATCCCGAGCGTCCGGTGCTGTTCAACCGCGCCCTCCAAGGTGAACGTGCTCCCGGTTCGACGTTCAAGGTGGTGACCGCGGGGGCCGCGATGTGGACGGGCGTAGCGGGCCCGTTCGACACGATCGAGTGCCCCGGCGCTGCCGTGTACCCCCCCGACGGCGGTTCCGGAAGCGTCACGTTCCGCAACTGGGAATCGACCTACAACGGCTTCATCGGGTTCCCGAGATCCTTGGAGATCTCTTGCGACACGTTCTATTACGAGCTCGGTTGGCGCATGGAATCCCGCTTCGGCCCCTCCTACAGCGCCGGCGGAGACGGAACCGAGCTCTTCCAGAAGTACATGCGGATGGCCGGGTTCGGCCACGACACGGGCATCGACCTGCCCAACGAAGCCGACGGGCGCGTGCCCGATGTCGACTGGCTGAAGGAATTCTGCGAAGCGATCGCGTGCGAGAACGAACAGTGGGTTCCGGGTTACTCCGTCAACATGTCGATCGGTCAGGGAGATCTCGTAGTCACGCCGTTGCAGATGGCGACGACGTATGCGGCGATCGCCAACGGGGGACAGGTCCTCGAGCCTCGCGTGGGGGACCAGCTGATCCGACCTTCCGCCGACCCCGAGCAGGAGGGCGAGGTGACCCGGGACATCTCCACCCAGGTCACGAAGGAGCTGCCCCTGGACGACACCGAGATCGGCGTGATCGAAGAGGGTCTGGTCGACGTCTTGATGGGTGAGGACGGGACCGCTCGGGGTGCCTTCGCCGGTTTCCCGCTCGAGCAGTACGCGATCGCGGGCAAGACCGGTACCGCCGAGATCGGCGAGACGGGCGACAACGACGCGTGGTTCGTGTCCTACGGCCCGATGGAAGACCCTGAATACGTCATCTCCGTCTACGTCGAGAAGACATGGGGTCACGGTGGCGAGATCGCCGCTCCGATCGCCCGACAGGTATGGGAGGAGATCTTCGGGATCGACC
The DNA here is from genome assembly GCA_046566065.1 of Actinomycetota bacterium. GTDB lineage: Bacteria > Actinomycetota > CADDZG01 > CADDZG01 > WHSQ01 > MB1-2. Next base: position 17,975 of record JBKHXK010000027.1, read on the forward strand.
ACGAGACCGATGTGCAGCTCGGCCAGGACGCCTCCGGCTGATGAAAGGTGGATACGCCTCGGGCGGGATCTTCGGAGAAGCGGTCGACCGCATCGGCGGCGAGCCGATCAGTGCTCGCATGGCCCGCAAGGCCCCCATCCGACATCTGGATCCGACGCTGTTGCTCGTCACGATGCTGCTGGCGGCCTACGGCGCCGTGATGGTGTTCTCGGCCACGGCGAACAGCCAGGACGCATCGGTCCTGGACCCGCAGCTCTACGTCAAGAGACAGATCGCCTACCTGGTCGCGGGAGTGGTCGTGCTGTTGGTGTTGAGCGCCTTCGACTATCGCCATCTGAGGTCGTTCGCCCCGTTCATCTATGGAGCCACGATCATCGGACTCGTCGTCGTGCTGACGCCGCTCGGAGATGTTCAGAAGGGAGCGAGTCGTTGGATCGATCTCGGCGCTTTCCAAGCCCAGCCGTCTGAGATGGCGAAGGTGGCGATCATCATCACCCTGGCTGCTCTGTTCGCGGAGAAGAAGGGCGAGCTCCGAGGCCTCGACGTTCTGATCGGTTTGATCGTGGTCGCGTTCCCGGCGGTCCTGATCTTCCTCGAGCCGGATCTCGGAACGATGATGGTGTTCGTGGCCATCACGGGCGCGATGTTGCTGGTAGGAGGGGCGAAGCTGCGCCACTTCTTGGTTCTGGCGGCGGTTTGCTTACTGGCTATCGGGGCCATCATCCAGTTCGACGTGCTGCATGACTACCAGAAGGAGCGGATCACCTCCTTCCTCGACCCGAACCCCGACGTGCGCTCTTACGGGTACAACCTGACCCAGTCCAAGATCGCGATCGGTTCAGGCGGGTTCCGTGGGAAGGGCCTGGACAGCGAGAACACCCAAACCTCTCTCGACTTCGTGCCCGAGCAACACACGGACTTCATCTTCACCGCGGTCGGTGAGCAGCTGGGCTTCATCGGCTCCGCGACGATGCTCTGCTTGTTCGCCTTCTTGATCTGGAGAGCCCTTCGCATCGCGGCCATGTCGCGCGACATGTTCGGGGCATTGTTGGCTACAGGCGCGGCGGCTCTGTGGTCCTTCCAGCTATTCGTGAACGTCGGCATGACGATGGGGATCATGCCGATCACCGGCATCCCCTTGCCTTTCATCTCTTATGGAGGTTCCAGTTTGATAACCAACTTCGCAGCCGTCGGGCTGCTGATGAACGTGCACATGCGGAGGTTCTTATGAGTGACCCCGCACGACGCCCGCGCGAGAAGGCTTCAGAAGTGATGGCCGAGCCGCAGCAGAAACCCACAGCCGTGGAAGCCCCCACCGTGGAGCGCAACGAGGCGCCAGCGGGAGGGGAGTCGAAGCGTTCGGGCACCGCCCGTAAGCGCAGGAGGAGGGGGCCGCGCCGGAGGTCCGGCAACAAGCCGTCCAAGGTCGAGCGGGTCATGCTGGTGCACGCAGATCCCAAGGGCACCCAGATCGGGGTCCTCGAAGAGGACCGGATCGTCGAGCACTACGTGGCTCGCGCCGACGAGGTGTCTCTGGTCGGCAACGTCTACCTCGGCAAGGTGCAGAACGTCCTCCCCGGGATGGAGGCTTCCTTCGTCGACATCGGTGAAGCCCGCAACGGCGTGCTCTACGCGGGCGAGGTCGGCCTCGCCGGCGACGAGGGCGACGAGGTCCCGCGCATCGAAACGGTCCTGAAGTCGGGACAGCCCATCCTGGTCCAGGTGACCAAGGATCCGATGCGCGCCAAGGGGGCGCGGCTGACGGCACTGATCTCGATCGCCGGCAGGCATCTCGTCCTGGTTCCTAGGGCTAGATCTCTCGGCGTGTCCCGTCGGCTCCCGGACGGGGAGCGCGGACGCCTGCGCGACCTGGCGCAGGATCTCCGGCCCTCCGACCACGGTCTGATCGTGCGCACGGCCGCGCAGGGAGCGTCGAAGGAAGATCTCGAGAGGGATCTCGAGCGATTGATGGCGATCTGGGACGAGGTGGATCGCAAGGCCGCCAGCGCGAAGGCCCCGGCCCTCATCTACAGCGAGCCGGAGCTCGAGTTGCGCGTGGTTCGGGATCTATTCAATAGCGAGGTCACGCGCTGCATCGTGGATGATCGCGATCTCGAGCGGACCCTGCGCGACTACGTCAGTGCGACGTCCGCCGACCTCGCTGATCGCATCGAGCTTTACGAAGGAGATCTGCCGATCTTCGAGGAGTTCCGCGTGCTCGAGCAGATCCGCAAGTCGCTCGACCGCCGGGTCTGGCTGCCCTCGGGCGGCCACCTCGTCATCGACCGGACGGAAGCGATGACCGTGGTCGACGTCAACACCGGCAAGTTCGTCGGCAAGTCCAACCTCGAAGAGACCGTATTCAAGACGAACAAGGAAGCCGCGGTCGAGGTGGCGAGGCAGCTCCGCCTGCGAGACATCGGCGGGATCATCGTCATCGACTTCATCGACATGGAGGTGTCCGAGAACCGGGACGAGGTCATCCGGGTGTTCCGTAACGAGCTGGACCGGGACAAGACACGCACCCACGTGTTCGAGATCTCTCCGCTCGGTCTGGTCCAGATGACCCGGAAGAACGTCTCGGCGGGCATCGTGGAGGCCTTCTCCGACCCCTGCCCCCACTGCGAGGGGCGGGGCATCGTCGTGCACGACGTGGACTGAGGCCTACCCGCAGAGCCTTTTGGTATCCTGGCAAGCCGCCTCTCGATCGGGGGGCGGAAACTCTCAAGGAGAGCACATGTACGCAGTCATCCGCGCGGGCGGAAAGCAGCACAAGGTCGCCAAGGGCGATGTGATCGAGGTCGAGCGCGTCAAGAACGGCTCGGAGGACCTCGAGTTCGTCCCGCTCCTGATCGTGGACGACAAGGGCAAGACCCGTTCGGCACGCTCCGAGCTGGCCGACGCCCGCGTCATGGCCACCGTCGTCGGCGAGTCCAAAGGACCCAAGGTCGAGGTCATGAAGTACAAGAACAAGACCGGGTACCGCCGCCACCAGGGCCACCGTCAGAAGTACTCGACGATCCAGATCTCTGACATCAAGCTCACCGCGGGCCGCGGCAAGCGCAAGGAGGAGGGAGCCACCGATGGCGCATAAGAAAGGGGCTGCTTCTTCACGGAACGGCCGCGATTCCGAGTCCAAGCGACTCGGCGTGAAGGTCTACGGCGGCGAGCAGGTCAAGGCCGGCGCGATCATCATCCGCCAGCGGGGAACCAAGGTTCACCCCGGCCACAACGTCGCCAAGGGCGGCGACGACACGCTGTTCTCCAAAGCGGAGGGGACGGTGCAGTTCCACCGCCTGCGCGGCCGCCGCGTCGTCAGCGTCGTCTCCGAATAACCCTCCTTCAAGCACCTCTGCTTTCGCACCCCGCGTAGGGTGAGCCGATGGCGTTCATCGATGAGGCGAAGATCAAGGTCATCGCCGGCTCGGGCGGCGACGGTTCGGTCGCGTTCCACCGAGAGCCGTACAAGCCCAAGGGTGGGCCCGACGGGGGAGACGGCGGCAAGGGGGGCGACGTCATCCTTCGCGCCGACACCTCGGTCGGCACGCTCCTGGAGCTGCGCGACCATCCTCACGTAAAGGCCGAGCGCGGCGGTCACGGCGAGGGCAAACGCCGTCACGGCTCCGATGGAGCCGATCGCATCGTGTTGGTCCCGCCGGGGACCGTGGTGCACGATGAGTCCGGGACCCTCATCGCGGACCTGGCGAACCCGGGCGATCAGCTCGTCGCTGCCAAAGGAGGCCGGGGGGGCCGCGGCAACGTGCGCTTCGCCACCGCCACCCGACGGGCTCCTGGGTTCGCCGACAAGGGTGAACCGGGCCAGGAGGGCTGGCTGCGTCTGGAGCTGCGACTGCTGGCCGACGTCGGTCTCGTCGGGTTCCCCAACGCCGGCAAGTCGACGTTGATCTCGCGTATCTCGGCCGCCAAACCGAAGATCGCGGACTATCCGTTCACCACGCTCGAGCCCAACCTCGGAGTCGTTAAGGCAGCCGACACCTCATTCGTCGTGGCCGACATCCCGGGGTTGATCGAGGGCGCGCACGAAGGCAAGGGCCTCGGTTATCGGTTCCTCAAACACGTGTCCCGCGCGTCGCTGCTGGTGTTCCTCGTGGACCCGACGGCCCTGGAGCGGGACCCCGCCAACGATGTCGAGGTGCTGCGCGGTGAGCTGGCCGCGTTCGACGCGACGCTGGCCGAGCGGCCCTCCCTGGTCGTGATCACGAAGGCCGATGCGGCGGGCGATCGACTGGCCCCCCTGCAGGACCGGTTCCCGGAGGCGGTGATTATCTCGGCGGTGACCGGAGCCGGCCTGGATGAGTTGCTGCGCAGGTTGACCACCGCCGTCGAGGACTCGCGCCGGGATTCGCCGCCGCGGCGCAGCTACGTCCGTCACATCTCGCGACCCGAGACACTCAGGATCGAGAAAGAAGAGGGCGGCTTCCGCGTGCGTTGGACGAACGCGGAAAGGGCTGTCGCCATGACGAACCTGGATAACGAGGAGGCCGTCGCCCGCCTGCAACGCAAACTCATCTCGATGGGGGTGGAGAAGGCGTTGATCGAGGCGGGAGCCGTTCACGGAGACGAGGTCCGCATCGGCGATGCGGCCTTCGACTTCCAGCCCGAGGTGGTTGAGGCCGATGGCACGCCTTGAGCTAGGGCCGAACGATCGCCTCGTCGTAAAGGTGGGCACGGCATCGCTCGTCGGCCCCGGCGGCGAGCCCGACGAAGCCAGGCTGACCGGGTTGTGCGATCAGATCTCGGCTCTCGCGGCGACCGGGATCCGGGTGATCCTCGTGTCCTCCGGCGCCATCGCTGCAGGTCTCGGCCCCCTCGGGCTGAGGGCTCGGCCGAGCGACATCCCCTCCCTCCAAGCGGCCGCTGCGGTGGGTCAGGGCCGGCTCCTGTCGCTGTACGGGCGGCTGTTGGCCGAGAGCGGCTTGGTGACCGCTCAGTTGCTGCTCACGCGCTACGACTTCATGAATCGTCAGCACTACGTCAATGCACGCAACACCCTCGACCGCTTGCTCGACCTCGGCGTGGTCCCGGTGGTGAACGAGAACGACACGGTGGCGGTCGACGAGATCCGCTTCGGGGACAACGACCGGCTGGCCGCACTCGTCGGCAACCTCTCGCGAGCGAAGCTCCTCGCTCTTCTGACCGACGCGAAGGGTCTGCACACCGAGGACCCGCGCCGCGATCCCAACGCACCTGTGATCGACGAGGTCGACAGGATCACCCCCGAGTTGGAGAGGCGCGCAGGGGGCCGCGGCTCCGAGCTCTCGAGCGGTGGGATGGCGTCCAAGATCGCAGCGGCATGGGTCGCGACGTTCTCCGGTGTGGGGGTCGTCGTGGGTAGCGCCTCCGAGCCCGACGTCCTTGCTCGTATCGCCGCCGGTGACAGGGTCGGCACCTACTTCCATCCGCATCCCACTCGCGTTTCGGCACGGCGACTATGGATAGCCTTCGCGCAACCGCCCCGTGGCACCGTCGAGGTCGACAGTGGAGCGCGCCGAGCGATGGTGCAGGACAAGCGCAGCCTTCTGCCCGTCGGCGTGCTGGGATCGTCGGGTGATTTCCGCAGCGGTGATGTGGTCGACGTGAGGGAGCGATCCGGCTCGGTATTCGCCCGTGGGTTGGTACGCTACGACTCGACCGAGTTGAAGCAAGCGCAAGGTCGTCCGTCCGCCGAGGTGGCAGGACGAGAGGTCATCCACAGAGATCAGCTGATCATCCTCGAAGGAGATCCCGCATGAGCTCCGTCACCGAGATCTGCGAGCGGGCTGCACGAACGGCCCCGCACGTGGCGCAGCTTCCCGCCCGCACCAAGGATGCCGCGCTCCATGCCATGGCCGACGCGCTCGAAACGTCCGCCGACCGGCTCGTGGAAGCGAACGAGAGGGACGTGGATGCGGCGCGCAAGGAGGGCACGAGTGAGACCCTCCTCGATCGGCTGACCCTCACCGGATCCCGGCTCTCTTCGATGGCCGGCGGTCTCCGAGCCGTTGCCGCCCAGAACGACCCGGTCGGCGAAGTCGTGGAGGGGTGGAAGCGCCCCAACGGCTTGCTGATCGAGAAGGTGCGTGTGCCGCTGGGCGTGATCGCCGTCATCTACGAGGCCAGACCCAACGTGACGGCGGACGTCGCAGGTCTCTGTCTGAAGTCCGGGAACGCGTGCGTCCTGCGCGGTTCCTCGATCGCACTGTCCTCGAACACGGAGATCGTGACCGTGCTGCGCGAGGCCGCGGTTGCGCAGGGCGTCCCCGAGGATGCGATCCAGCTGATCCCCGACGCGGAGCGGGCCTCGGCCGTCGCCCTCATGCAAGCGAAAGGCCTCGTCGATCTTCTGGTTCCGCGAGGGGGGCAGGCCCTGATCAAGAGCATCGAAGAACAGGCGACCGTCCCTTACATCATCGACGGCGACGGCAACTGCCACGTCTACGTCGACCGCTCCGCCGATCTGGAGAAGGCCACCGCCATCGTTCTCAACGCGAAGACCCAACGACCTAGTGTCTGCAACGCGGCGGAGACACTTCTCGTGCACGAGGAACTCGTCGACAAATGGCTCCCGCAATGTCTCGACGCGTTGGGGGCGAAGGGGGTCACCGTGCACGGCGACGAGCGCGTGCGTCAGAGCTGGCCCTCGGCGACCGAAGCCACCGACGAGGACTGGGGCAAGGAATACCTCGATCTCGAGCTCGCGGTGAAGGTCGTCTCGGACCTGGACGAGGCGATCGAGCACGTGAACCGGTGGGGGACCTCGAACGCCGAGGCGATCGTGACCGAAGACCTGACCGCCGCCCGCCGCTTCGCATCCGAGGTCGACTCGGGGTCGATCTTCGTCAACGCCTCCACGCGGTTCTCGGATGGAGGCGAGTTCGGCTACGGGGCCGAGATCGGGATCTCGACCCAGAAGCTTCACTCCCGCGGCCCGATGGGTCTCCGGGAGCTGACCACCACCAAGTACGTCGTGTGGGGGGACGGCCAAACCCGATCCTGAAGCCGCCGTCGGAGGGCAAACACGGTGGTTATGGCTCATCTTCGGGTTAGCTAGAGCGATGTCTGAGGCGGAAACAGGGGGCGTGCGGCGCCTGGGAGTCATGGGAGGGACCTTCGATCCGATCCACGTCGGCCATCTCGTCGCGGCTTCGGAGGCCCTCTACAGCTTCGAGCTCGACCGGGTCGTGTTCGTGCCCACCGGTCGGCCGTGGCAGAAATCCAGCTACTCGGACGCTGAGGATCGCTTCATGATGACCTCGTTAGGGGCGGCCACCCATCGCTCTTTCGGGGTCTCACGTATCGAGCTCGACAGGAAAGGCCCCACCTACACGGCGGACACGATGCGGACCTTGAAGGATTTCCACGGCCCGGACACCCAGCTCTTCTTCATCCTCGGCGCCGACGCCGCCCTTCGTCTCGGCACCTGGAAGAAGATCGAGGGACTCGCCGATCACACCGAGCTCATCGCGGTCACCCGGCCCGGTTTCGCTCTCGGCCAGATCGAGACGGAAGTCACCTGGCCGCGTATCCATCTGATGGAGATGCCAGACATCGATGTCTCCGCAACGGACGTTCGCAGGCGCGTCCGAGCGGGGCGTCCGATCGACTATCTGGTGCCGAGCGAGGTCGTGTCGTACATCCATGAGAGAGGTCTGTACGTCGGCCCCGTCGAGGGGGCGGCATGAGCGAACGCAAGCCGCCACGCGACATCTGGAAGCAACCGCCCGAGAAGCCGAGACCGGTCGAAGAGGAGCTGGCCGACAGCCCCGCTCTCGCCGGGCCCGAGGCCGCCCCGCCGCGTGAGGAACCTGAAGCAACTCCAGAAGGGCCGCAGGAGGAGCCGGGCTACGCACCCCGCCATCGCGCACCGGGTCGCGCGCCGCTGATCCGAAGACGACGGAACCGTCCGGAGGACATCGACGACGTCGAGATCGACAGAGAAACGATGTGGCGGGAGAAAGACGACGACGATGAAGAACGCGGCTGGATCGCCAGGGAGGAATCGATCGTCGCCCCACCTCCGAAACCGGTCGAGGAGCTTCCGTATCTGGGTCCCCGGCGCAGCGAGCGCAGGCGCAGGCCTGCTCCTCCCGGGGATGAGGCCCCGCCGGAGCTGATCAGGCGGGCGCGCGACTACACAGGCCGTCACCTCGCGCCCAAGAAGCCGTCCCCGTGGTCCAGGGGGGCCGAGGGCGACGTCGAGGAGTTCGCAGACCGATCCGAGATCGACCATCTGGAGCCGCGCCGGGCGCAGCCCCCGCCCGCGGAGAAGACCTTCGTCGAGGGCGACGTTGGCGACGAGCCCGTCTCTGGGTTGTTCGCCCGGCCCTGGCGCTCCCGCAAGGCGACCCCGCCGGTCGAGGACCCCGCCGAACCAGAGCAGCCGCCCACGCCGGAAGGCGCTTCGGAAGACGCCGCGGGTTCGCCGGCAGCGGCAGCGCTGCCGGGAGAGGCGGTGGTCGAGACCGAGGAAGTGCTTCCCGACCCAGAGCCCGAGCCGGAACCAGAGCCCGAGCCGGAACCAGAGCCCGAGCCCGAGCCAGAGCCCGAGCCCGAACCAGAGCCAGAGCCCGAGCCCGAACCAGAGCCCGAGCCGGAACCAGAGCCCGAGCCGGTCCAGCCGGAGGCCGTCGAGCCGACTGCTCCCGCGGCGCCACCCGCGGCGGTCGTCTCGGAGGAGCTTGTCGAGACCGAGCCCTCCGATGAGCTCTCTTTCGAGGGCGACGAGGACCCCTCGGAGAGCGAGACCTCAGATGACGACGACGAGGAGGTCTTCCTCGGCCCTCGCACCGCCGCGTTGCAGGAGCGCAAGAAGAAGAAGAAGGTGCGGCAGAGGGCGGGTGGGGTGCTCGCGGGGATCGTCGCTGTTGCCGCGATCGGCGCCGTGGGCTTGCTGGCGCAGCGAGTGGTGGAAGAGCCGAAGCGACGAGTGGCGGTGCCGTTGCCGGAGCCCGCCCCAGAGCCGGAGGGCGGGTCCACGCTGTTCTTCGGGACCAGGGAGGACGCCGGCTCCGAGCGCGGGGCGATCTGGATGACGTTGTTCCACTACGACGCTGCGCAGGAGAAGGCATCGATCGTCTACATCCCGCCGCACACCGCGGTGGAGGTGCCCGGCCGCGGTCTGCAAGGAGTAGGGGAGGCTTACGGCTCTGGTGGCATCCCGTTACTTCTGGTAGCGACCGAGAACCTGCTCGGTGTCTCGATCGATCGCTACGTGGAACTGTCGGATAGCGACGCGCGCGTGGTCTTCGAGGGCATCGGCTCCATAACCGTGGACGTTCCCGCCGAGGTGCGCGTGCCGGCCGGCAAGGACCAGGCCCGGTTGATCTTCGTGGACGGGCCGCAGGAGCTCACGCCCGACCTTCTCGTAAAGCTGCTCTACATAGTTGGTATCGACGGTGACGATGTCGAGCTCGGCAGCCGGCACCTCGCATTCTGGGACGCGCTGTTCGATCGGTACACGGATCCCGAAGACCTCGCCGAGCTCTTCGAGGCCGCCGGCCCCGCGTTGGGCGAGTCGGATGCATCGGCGGAGGACCACGGCGCGTTCTTCGCGTCGATCGCCGACCTGGAACCCGAGCAGCTCACGATCACCGCGCTTCCGGTACGTCCGATCAGTGCAGGAGACAGCGAGCTGTATGCCACCGACGAGGTCGAGCTGGCAGAGTTCGTAGCGTCCACGATCGGCGAAGGCCGGGATGCGCCCGCCGAGATCCGGGTTCAGGTGCTGAACGGCAACGGCGTCCCGGGGATCGGACAGGAGGTCGCGGATCGACTGCTGGGTGAGGGTTTCAGAGTGATCCTGTCCGGCAACGCCCGGAGGCTCAACTACAAGAGAACGCTGGTGATCGCGTACGACTCTTCCGAGGCCGGCATCGGCCTGGCGGAGCGAGCTCGGGAGCTCCTAGGCGTGGGAGAGGTGCAGGTTTCGGCTCAACAGCAAGGTATCGTGGACCTCACGATCGTCGTAGGAAAGGACTTCTTGCGGGCTCGCTGAGCCCAACCTCTATGGCTGTATCAACTGGATTGGTTCTGGAGGCGGCGGAGGCGGCGTCGTCGAAGAAGGCCGAGCGCATCGTCATCCTGGATGTCTCCGAGCTGCTGGTGATCACCGATCACTTCCTGATCTGCAACGGGGGTAACGACCGACAGGTTCGGACGATCGCCGAAGAGGTCGAGAAGCGTCTGGCGGAGAGCCACCAGGTGAAGCCCTTCCGTCGTGAAGGGCAACGCGAGGGGCGTTGGGTCCTGCTCGACTACGTCGATTTCGTAGTGCATGTCTTCGGACCCGAGGAGCGCGACTACTACGACCTGGAACGCCTGTGGTCGGACGCCCCGAGGGTCCCGTTCGAAGAGGGACCGATGAGCGGCGAGCGAGAGGAGCGGGATGAGCCAGCCGCGGCGGAGGCGACGTAGAGGTCGCCGAGGAGGCCGAGGCCCGCAACCCCAGGGCCAAGCGAACACCGAAGCGGTAAGAGAGACGGCCAGCGGCGCGCCCGCCGGAGAGAAGGGCCAGGCGCGCTCCAAGAGCTCCAGGCGGCGACGGGGGAGAGGCCGCGCCGGCAGTGGGCGGCAGGCATCGGGCTCGCCCAAGTCCTCGGAGGACCTGGTCCGGGCTCTGCCTAAGGAGCGACCCGAGACCCTGACCGCGCCACCCGACGGTCAGACCCTCGAAGGTGTGATCGGCGACCTGCAGTCGACCTGGGGGGTTCCCCAATACCCACAGGAGTACCGCATCGTCCTCAAGGTCGCCGAGGAGAAAGAGGCGCGCTCGGAGACGGCGAACGGCCAGTCGCAGTCGCGGCAGCCCGGCGAGAGGCCCGCGCGAGAGCAAGCCCCCGAGCGATCCTCCGAGCAGGGCCCGCGGCGCGAGAAGGCACCGGCCGCGCCGGGGCTTACGCAAGGAGCGCAGAGGGAGGAGGCGCCCCGGAAGCGGCGTAGGCGGCGCAGGCGCGGGGGCCAAGGCGGGCCCGAGGGCAACCAGGGCGGTTCGAACGGGCCGTCGCCCGCGGCCGGCGGGGACGGCTCCGAAAGCCCGAGCTAGTCGGGCGCTCGGTCCAGTTCGGCGATCAACCGCTTCACCCGCTGCTCGATGTCGTCGCGGATCCGGTCCACCTCTTCGGCGGTTCTGCCTTTCGGGTCCTGGAGCTCCCAGTCCTGCAGCGGGATGCGCAGGGCAGGGCAGGCCTCCTGCACGTTGCAGCCCATCCCGATGACCCTCGCAGCGCGCTCGGCGACGTCCATGGACAACATCGTGCCGCCGCCGTCCCGCAGCGGTATGCCCCTTCGCTGCATCGCATCGACGACCTCGGGATGCGGATGGTCGGCCGGTTGGGTGCCCGCCGAGATCCCTTCGTAGCGATCTCCCGCGTGATGGTTGAGGAAGGCCTCGGCCATCCGGGAGCGACCTGCGTTGTGCACGCAGACGAAAAGGATGGTGGGTCGGTCAGCCACGCGGCTTGACGGCCTTGACGATCGCTCCGAACATCCCCTCCGCCACGCTGTGGGTCGGAGAGATGTCGATGTCGGTGAAGCCGGCTTCGCTCAGTCCGCTCTTGTACTCGGCGAAGCTCAGGGCGCCCGCGATGCAACCGACGAAGCTCCCGCGCTCCGAGCGCTCGGCCTCGGACAGGTGGTCGGCCGCGACCACGTCGGACACGCCGACGCGGCCCCCTGCGCGCAGGACCCGATGCATCTCCTTGAACACGGCCGTCTTGTCGGCCGCGAGGTTGATCACGCAGTTCGAGATGATCACGTCGACGGAGGCGTCGGGGAGAGGGACGTCTTCGATGAAGCCCTTCAGGAACTCGACGTTCGTCGCACCAGCTTCTTGCTTGTTCTTGTTCGCGAGGGCGAGCATCTCGTCGGTCATGTCCAGTCCGTAGGCCTTCCCGGTCGGGCCGACGCGCTTGGCTGAAAGGAGGACGTCGATCCCGCCGCCGGAGCCGAGATCCAGAACGGTCTCGCCCGGGTTCAGATCTGCAACGGCGGTGGGGTTTCCGCATCCCAGGCTGGCCAGCACGGCCTCCTGGGGGAGCTCCTCTGAGGCCAACGCGTCGTAGAGCTTGGGGCCGAACACGACGGTGTCGGTGCAGCAGCCCGTCTCCGCCTCCGAGCCGCAACACCCAGAGCTCTCGAAGGCCGCCACGTCGTCTCGGCCTTCGGTGACTGCAGTTGCGGCCTCGGCGTAGCGGCGGCGTACCTCTTCCCTCACATCGTTCATGCGTTCGCTCCTTCGATCTTGACGACTTGGGTCAGTTGGTCCAGTGCGGCGCTGTTCAGGGAGTAGTAGGCCCACGTCGCCCGCTTCTCTCGATCCAGAAGGCCGCTGGCCACCAGCTTCTTCAGGTGGAAGCTGATCGTCGGCTGCGAGAGCCCGATCGCCTCGGTGATGTCGCATACACAGACGGGTTCGCCGGCGTTGGCCAACAGGTTCACGATCCGGACCCGGTGGGGGTCGGCGAGAGCCTTGAACAGCTGGGCCGTCGCCTCGGCCTCGTCGTCGTTGAGGGCCGACCCGGTCAACGGGGCACAACACAGAACCGGCAACTCAAGGGCGGAGATTTCGGGCATGGGGGCGAGTGTCTCACATACATCGACGTTCGTCAATATAAGGGTGTGCTCCCCACTATCACTCGGCTCTTCCTCCGAGACCGGGGGTGACAGCTGGTATTGCGATGCCCATCTGACTTTCCGCTTCTGTCCGTTCTTAGGCGCCGAGAGTCGGAGCATCCCGGCACTGCGTGGGACGTCTTCCACCGGCACCAGGTAGACCGTTCCTCGATCGTGGCAGTAGACGCCGAAGACGTCGGCGTCGCCTCGGTAGTCCAAGAAGCTCCCTCGGACGGCGCTGTTGGTACGGAAGACGATGGCACCGTCCACTTCGCGACCCGATTTGACCTGGACCTTGATCAGGCGTCCGCCCTCCTCGTAGGCGAGGTCGTAACGTTTCTGCCCGAACGGGAACAGCAGATGCTTGCCGGTCGCTGCGAGCGCAGCCATCACAGCAGCTTCCGCTCTCTCGCCCACTTGAGAGGGCGTCATGCCAGACGGTAACGGACTCATGGGCGTGCAGGCTAATGATGGGGTGTGACGATTTCGGTTCCGCGGCAGAGAGGAAGGCTTAGACTCCTCTGTCCTGGGCCCGTAGCTCACTTGGTAGAGCGCCTCGATGGCATCGAGGAGGCAAGCGGTTCGATCCCGCTCGGGTCCACTCGATCCACCTTCCGCCGCCGACAGCCTGGACCTAGGCGCCTGAGGGGCGTAGACAGGACCCATGGAAACCCTGGGCGACATCGTGGGGGTCTGGGCCCATCCCGACGACGAGACCTTCCTTATGGCCGGGCTCATGGCCGCGGGCGTCCGCGCCGGTCGTCGCGTGGTCTGCGTCACGGCCACGAGGGGCGAGGGCGGCGTGCAGGACGAGGCCCGCTGGCCCGCGACAGAGCTGGCATCCATCCGGACGTCGGAGCTCGAAGAAGCGCTTTCGATACTCGGGGTCACCGAGCACCTGTGGCTCGACCTGCCGGACGGAGGTTGTCGCGATCTCGACCCAGAGGGGCCGGTCGCTCGTATCGAGCACATCATCCGGGACGCCCGGCCGGACTCGGTCCTCACCTTCGGACCCGACGGCATGACCGGTCATCCCGATCACAGCGCGGTCAGCGGGTGGACGACCGCGGCTTTCGCTCGGGCCGCTCAGCCGGGGGCTCGGCTGCTCTACGCCACGACCACCCCGGAGTGGATGGACGAGTTCCGGGCGGGATGGGAGAGCATCGGCGCCTTCATGGATGAAGAGGTCGTCCCGGTCACCGAGCGCGACGAGCTGGCGGTTCACTACGAGCTCCCGGACGATCTGTTGGATCTCAAGTTCCAGGCGCTGCAGGCGCAGCCCAGTCAGTCGGAGAGCACGATCGCTGCGCTGGGCGAGGAGTGGTTGCGCCGCGTGATGTCGGTCGAGATGTTCCGAGCGGTCGAGGCGCGTTAACCCGCTGCGGAGCGAGCGGCCAGCAGGTCTTTCACGCCCTGGTCCAAACCCCTCGGGTTGTAACCCAGCTCCCTCATGGCTTTCTCGTGGGTGGCCCAGAAGGTCGCACCGTCCGAGGCGATCGCCTCGCTCAGGTTCGTGGGCATGTCGAGGAGCGGTCCGATGACCGGCCCCAACGGCGCGAACGCTTTCAGCAGGACGGTGGGGAGGTTCGGTGGCGGTTTCCGTCCCAGGTTCTCCGCCAGCTTCGTCACGAAATCCCGTTGCCGGGCGATCTCGCCCCCCAAGACGTAGCTCTCTCCCGGGCGGCCCTTGTCGAGGGCCAGAAGGATGCCCGAAACGATGTCGTCGCGGTGCCCGTAGTTGCCGCCGAGCGTCGGCAGCGGAAGCGCCGGCAGCCTCTTGGCGACGAAGCGATCCACCAGTTGCCCTAGGGCTGACGGGTCGTCCGGCCCGTAGGTCACGCCCGGCATCACGATGATGCAAGGCAGCCCGCGCCCGATGAGCTCGCGAGCGACCTGATGGGCCTCGTACTTCGTCTCTTCGTAGTAGGTACCGAATCTGCGGGTCGACTCGCGTGTCTCGTCGAGCACCTCTCCCCGTGTGTCTCCGAAGACACCGATCGTGGAGACGTAGACGGCCCGAGGGATGCCGAGGTCGAGAGCGGCGGTGAGGACGTTGCGCGTCCCTTCCACGTTCGCCTCGTACATCGCTTCATGCTGGGATCTCGGGATGCCGACCTCGTACATGGCCGCCGCGTGGATCACGGCCTGGCAGTCCGACATCCCCGCTCGGATCGCGTCCTCGTCTGCCAGATCGCCCGGGATAAGGTCGCACCCGAGCGCCCCCATCCGGTCCGCCTTCGACGGGGTCCGCACCAGCGCCACGACCTCGTCACCGCGCTGTATCAGCCTCTCCGCGGTGTGCGACCCGATGAAACCCGTGCCGCCGGTGAGGAACACCTTCATCGAAGTCTCCGATCGGTCTCTCGTGCCCGCAGCGGCATCGTAGTCGTGCGCTTGCTCCACAATCGGGGGATGGCCCGCCGGACGCTGTTGCTCGCATGCCTGCTGGTCGCGGCCGCATGCGATGACGGTGGAGGCTCCCGGACGATCTCGCCGTCCGCCTCTCCAACCATCGCCGTCGGGCAGACCAGATGCGACAACCTCGCCCAGGCCTGGGAGCGAGGCCAGAGGATCGGTGGCGATCTCCGAGGCGACGTGACGGGAGACGGCGCGGAGGACGAGGTCTATCTGCTGCGTGACCCCGAGGGGGGGCCGGGCTGCACGGACCTGCTGTTCGTCGACGCGGGGGAGGTCGTCCTGGCTTCCGAGCTCAGCGACGGGCGCCGGTACGCGCTGCCGCAGCCTCGTCTCAACGACCTCGCCGACATCGACGGCCGCCCGGGGGCGGAGATCGTCGTCGATCTCGAGCAAGGTGCGTCGACCCAGTTCGTCGGGCTCTTCACCGCTCTCGCCGGAGACCTCGAGCGCGTCCGGTTGCCGGGGGAGGGTGGGATCGGTGATCTGTTCCCCTACGGTGGGAGCGTCGGTCACGTCGA